>NZ_JAHBBH010000022.1 GCF_019331735.1 Bifidobacterium miconis | reverse complement strand
CTGTGGATAACTTGTTATGCACATTATCCACAATCCACAATCGTTGGAATTTCAACGGTTTTACAAGTTATCCCCATATGCGGCAGGCGGTTATCCCCTAGTTATCCACCACTTATCCGCACTTATACCCAAGTTATCCACATCGTTATCCACAGAATGTGGAGAACTACATGTGTGTAATTCTTGTCTCCCAACCACAAGATATGGTCATCCATCCTCGCACGCGACCATATATCCAGTGTTTTCTCCCCATCAACCCATGTTCACAGCATCATCGCCGCACCAGGCGTCGGCGTCCGCCGCATCGACAATCACGGCATATTCCGCGCATATCACACGGGCCGGCGCCGAACATCGTCGTCCAGCACCGGCCCGCATCGGCATCACGCCGCGCGCACGTCAACGCATCGCCGCAGCGTCAGCAATCCCCATCACTGCATCAGCAATCCCAGCAGGCTCGCCGGATTCGCGACATTGACCAGCGCAACCGCGACGATCATCGCGACCAGCAGCGTCCCGCCGTACACGGCCGTGCGGTACTTCAGGCTCTTGCCACGCAGCGCGCGCGGGCCGGACACCAGCAGCCACGTGAACAGGCCGCCGATCAGGAAGCCGCCGACGTGCGCCTGCCACGCGATGTTGCTCACCACGACCGGCAGCATGAAGTTGATCACCATCCACACGATCATCGAGCTGATGTCCGCGCCGATGCGCCGGTACACGATCAGCATCGCCGCGAACAGGCCGAACAGCGCGCCGGACGCACCGTACGCGCCCGTCAGCCATTCGCCGGGCACGACCAGCGACCACAGCATCATGCCGAGCCCTCCGCCGATGCCGGAGACCGCGTACAGCGCGAGGAACGGCCAATGGCCCATGAGCTTTTCGAGCACGGGACCGACCGACCACAGCGCGAGCATGTTGAACAGGATGTGCAGGATCGACGTGGGCTGGTGCAGGAACATCGCCGTGAGGAACGTCCACGGACGGGTCACGGCGAACACCGGGCGGAACGTGCCCGCGCCGAGCAGCAGCGACAGGCCGGTGGGCCAGACGAACGACAGCAGCAGTTCCACGACCCACACGGCGACGCAGATCAGCAGGATGGCCGATGTGAAGACGGGACCGTTGTCGCGCCACTGATAGCGGAGGTGCCGCTTGTCGAAGATGTCGCGCAGGGGAGGGACGCCGGGGAACAGATGGAAATGATGGTTAGCCATGCTCCCACTGTAGCGGACGGCCGCGGACGCGATGGCGAATGTCGTTCGCGCTGGTATTCACGGTGTCGTTCGCAATGTCCGGAAAAGACGGTTGCGGCGGATTGCCGCGCTGAATGATTCCGGCGAATGATTGCGATGGCATGGAGGCCGCGTGTAAATCCACCCAATCGTCACAAAATCCGGCCTATGATGGAGAACAGAGTTGGCTTGGATGGGCAAGCCGGCCGCACGATTGGGAAAGGAGCCGTCATGGAGAACAAGTCTTCTAACGGTTGGAAGTTCTTCGCGTTGCTGTTCGGCGCGTTGCTCGCCGGTCTGGTGGGCCTGTACATCTACAAGCAGCAGAACCCGGATTACGATCCGTGGGAGGAGCCGTGGGAGAACAGCTCGTCGCCGGTCGATCTGGGCCTGAACAAGGGCACCGAGCCGGCTGCCGAGAAGGCCGCCGACGCCGAACCGGAAGCCGAGGCCGACAAGCCGGCCGAGGCCGCCGAAGCCTGATTTTCGGCTACATCAACACTTCGCTCAGAAAGCCCCGTTTCCGCCGATCTTCACGATCGCGCGGAACGGGGCTTTCTGCGTGCTCTGCCATAAGCAAAATGCCCTGCCCGGCAATTCGCCAGGCAGGGCATTCACATCTCAGCTATCAGGCAGCTATCAGGCCAGCGGGCCGGTGTGCCAAATACGAGTCAGGTAATCGGTGATCGAACGATCGGAGCTGAAGTAGCCGGAGTTCGCCACATTGAGCAGGGCCTTGCGGTTCCACTCGAGCGGCTGGCGGTACAGGGCTTCGATGTCGGACTGGATCTCGGTGTACGCGGTGAAGTCCGCGAGGGTCATGAACCAGTCCTTGGTGAGCCAGTCGGCCACGAGCGGCGCGTAGGTGTTGCGGTCGCCGTTGGAGAAGGTGCCGTCGGAGACCATATCGATGGCGGCCTTCAGGCGCGGGTCGGCCTCGTAGTACTTGGCCGGCGAGTAGCCTTCCTCGTACAGCTTGTCCACCTCGTCGACGGTCATGCCGAAGAGGAAGAAGTTCTCGGCGCCGACGCGCTCGCGGATCTCGACGTTCGCGCCGTCGAGGGTGCCGACGGTCATCGCGCCGTTGAGGGCGAACTTCATGTTGCCGGTGCCGGACGCCTCCTTGCCGGCCTGCGAGATCTGCTCGTCGAGGTCGGTGGCCGGGATGAGGTGCTGAGCGAGGCGCACGTTGTAGTTCCACGGGAAGTACACGTTGAGCTTGCCCTTGACGTCCGGGTCGTTGTTGACGACGCGGGCGACGTTGTTGATGAGCTGGATGGTCATCTTGGCCAGGTAGTAGCCCGGGGCGGCCTTGGCGCCGAAGATGACGGTGCGCGGGAGCACGTCGTCGACGTTGACCTTGCCGGACTTGATGTCGGCGTACTTGGCGATGAGCGCGAGGATCTTGAGGGACTGGCGCTTGTACTCGTGCAGACGCTTGACCATGGTGTTGAACATGGTGTTCGGGTCGAGCTCGAAGCCGTACTCGCGCTTCGCGTAGGCGGCGAAGTCCTCCTTGTTGGCCTGCTTGACGGCGGCGAACTTCTTGACGAACTCGTCGTCCTTGGCCAGCGGCTCGAGGCCCTTGAGCAGCTCGAGATCGCTCAGCCAGCGGTCGGTGCCGAGGCCCTCGGTGATGAGGGCGGACAGGCGCGGGTTGGCGAGGCGGATGAAGCGACGCGGGGTGACGCCGTTGGTCACGTTGGTGAACTTGTCCGGGTAGATGTCGGAGAAGTCGCGCAGGGTGACGTCCTTGAGCAGCTCGGAGTGCAGCTCGGCGACGCCGTTGACGTGGGAGCCGCCGGCGGTGGCGAGGTACGCCATGCGGACCTGCGGGTTCTCGCCCTCGGTGACGATGCGCATGCGGTCGATCTTCGCCTTGTCGCGGGTCTTGGTGGCAAGCTCGGCGAGGAAGTTGGTGTTGATCGCCTTGATGATCTCAAGGTGGCGCGGCAGCAGCTCGCCGATCAGCTTGGCCGGCCAGACTTCCAGCGCTTCCGGCAGGAGCGTGTGGCAGGTGTAGTTGAACGTACGGGTGGTGATGTCCCACGCGGTGTTCCAGTCGTAGCCGTACTCGTCGATGAGGACGCGCATGAGCTCCGGGATACCGATGACCGGGTGGGTGTCGTTGAGCTGGAAGGTGATCTTGTCCGGGAAGGTGGTCAGATCAGGCTTGTCCTGGCCCGGGTAGAACACGCGGATGGCGTCGTGGATGGACGCGGAGACGAAGAAGTACTGCTGCTCGAGGCGCAGCGCCTTGCCCTGCGGGGTGGAGTCCTCCGGGTAGAGGATCTTGGAGATGTCCTCGGCCTTGACCTTCGGCTTGACGGCGTTGAGGTAGTCGGACTTGTTGAAGGTGGCGAGGTCGAACTCGTCGTAGCTCTTGGCGGTCCACAGACGCAGCGTGTTGACGCGGCCGGAGGCGTAGCCCGGAACCATGTAGTCGACCGGGACGGCGCGCACGGACCACTCCGGCTGCCATTCCTTGGAGCCGTCGGCGCGGGTGACGACCTTGCCGCCGAAGTTCACGCGCTGGGAACGGTTGTAGTCGGTGTGGCCCCACGGCTCTTCGTTGGCGAGCCAGTATTCGGGCTTCTCGATCTGCTTGCCGTCCTTGTCGAACTCCTGCTTGAAGATGCCGTAGCGGTACTGGATGCCGTAGCCGAAGGCGGGCACGCCGAGCGAGGCGAGCGAGTCGATGAAGCAGGCGGCGAGACGGCCGAGGCCGCCGTTGCCGAGGGCCGGCTCGTACTCGGCGTCGATGACGTCCTGCGGCTTGAAGCCGAGGCCTTCGACGGCGGCATCGAACTGGTCGATCATGCCGGCGTTGAGCAGCGCGTTGCGCAGCTGCTTGCCCATGAGGAATTCGGCGGACAGGTAGCCGACGGCCTTGGTGTTGCCGTTGACCATGTCCTGCTGGGTCTTGAACCATGCGTCCTGCAGATAGTGGCGGACGACGAGTGACGAAGCGACGTACACGTCGGCCGGAGTGGCCTGCTCGGGGGTGACTCCCTGCGCGTACTTCAGCTGTTCGCGGATGCGGTCAGTGAACTCTTCGGTCGTGACCGGCGACTTGGGTGCGGTGATTTCAGTCATGTCCTGAACTTTCCTTCCGGTTTGTTGTCCCTCGGCCATTATGCCCCGTTACAGTAACAGCGCATGAACGGCAAGGTGAACGCTGCCTTACGTCCTGCAATCGTTTGCATCAACGTCGCCATCATACAACACGATCCGGGACATACAACGTAGTGTCGCGCCACCGAACCGTTGCAACGTAACGGAAAGCGACGGCAAGCGCTTGCAAACGTTACGCACGACCGGCTCATTGAATCGTGCAAACCGTTGCGGCGGGCGCGATATAGAACCGGTTCGACATATCTGACGCCACGTCGTCGGATACGCCCGCGCCGACGACGCACGACGACAAGCGACAGTCGCGGTGCAAGCCGGCCACGACGCGGTCGCGGTGCGATCACGACACGGTCACAACGCCGCGGCACCGTCGTCGAATCGCACGGCTACGGTCGACGTCCGAGACACCGGCCGACGCGTCATGGCAGACGGAACCACACCGCCGCATCACACATGACGGTCGGCGACGATCAGTAACGCATGTTGATGCCGTGGCGACGACCCGACCGCATGATCAGCTGGAACAGCGCGTAGCCGAGCGCGACGAACGCCGCCGACTGTCCGCACAGCACCAGCCAGTCGGCCGCCGACAGCGCGCGGCCGGCGATCGCGTCGCGCGACATCGCAATGCCCTGCGTGATCGGCAACAGTCGACCCAGCATCGCCAGCGGACGCGGCAGCTGATCGACCGGCATGACCACACCGCCGAGAAACATCATCGCGTAGCCGATCAGATCGCACCACGACGCGGTTTTCGTATACCGCACCGTCAAGGCCGCCATCACCATCGTCAGGCCGTACAGGCCGGCGAACGTGACGAGCGCGATCGGCACCACGGTCCACGAAAAGCCGACCGGCGCGCCGATCAGCACGAACAGCGCGACCAGAAACACGATGTCGATCGCAATGTTCACCACCGACCACGTAAACGTTTTGACCGTGATCTGCAGAAGCATCGACGCCGGGCGAAGCATGAGCTGCGTGAACGTGCCGCTCTGCTTGTCGGACGAAATGGAGACGCTCGACTCGACCACCAGCGTCGACGCCGCGTTCCAGAACAGGAAACCGACCCAGTACGACGGGTCGGAGCCGAAGTCGGTCGCGAAGACGAACATCGCGACGACGATCGCCGTGACCGCCATCGACGACAGATAGCTGGAAATATAGACGCGCGTTTCGCTCAGATATCGGCGGACTTCCGCCGCGTACAGCACGGCGAACGCGCGGAGCGGATTGGCGCGGTTGCGTCGGGCGAACGGCGGGATGTTGTCAGTCATGGTCGTGTCCTTCCACGGTCTGGTCCGAGGTCTGGTTCGCGGTCTGGTCCGAATCGGACGCCGACTCCTGATCGAAGATGCCGAGCAGCACCTGTTCGAGGGATTCCGCATCGTCGCCGGGCACGGCGTAATGCTTCATGAACGCGTCGAACGTGTCCGAAAACAGGGTCTGGCCATGCTCGATCAGCACCACGTCGTCGGCGACGTGCTCGATGACCTCCGACTGATGCGAGGTCATCATCACGGCCACGCCGTCGGCCAGCGAGGCGTGCACGGCGTCGAGGAAATCGCGTTTGGCGACCACGTCGAGGCCGAGCGTGGACTCGTCGAGCAGCAGCACCTGCGGGCGGGGGAGCAGCGCGGTGACCAGCGCAAGCTTCTGCTGCGTGCCGCGCGACCAGTCGTCCACGTGCTTGTCCATATGCCGGCGCAAGTCGAGCATGTCCAGCAGTTCGGCGCAGCGTTCGCGCGTCTCGCGACGGCCGAACCCGTACAGCGCGCCCTGATAGTCGAGATTGTCCCAGCCCTTCAGGCTCATGTACGCGAGCGAACTGTCCTCCAACACCGCCGATAGCCTGCGGTACAGGCCGCTGCCGTAGCTCGCGATCGGCCTGCCGTCGAGCGTCACCGATCCGGAATCGGGCACGAGCAGGCCGCACGCCATGCGCAGCAACGTCGACTTGCCCGCGCCGTTCGGACCGACCACGGCCGTCACGCGCCCCGGCCTGAGCCGCAGACTCACGTCACGCACCGCCTGCATGTCCCCGAACGATTTGGAAACATGAGAAATCTCAAGCATTGCGGGCTTCTTTTCTCTTGGCTTTGGAATGCACACACACAATACTCTTGGACGGGACCGCGTGTTGGTCGCCGGATACCTCCCGACTTCCATCGATCGTTCATGGATCGAACGCAACGCGAATCATGGCAGAATGGTGGGCATGGCTGTGATTCGCGAACAGGATATCGAGAAGGGGCGCCGGGCTTGGGCGCAGTGGATTGAGGCGGCGCGGGCGCAGGTCGCGGAGGTCGGGATTGGTCGCGGGAACGCGGGCAGAACGGGCGGCGCCGGCACGGATATAGGCGCAGGCCTAGGCGCGGATATAACGGACGCGACCGACCGCAACGATGCCGGCAGCGCCGGCGGCGCCAGCGCAATGGGACAAAACAGCGCCTGCACGGATGAGGCAACGGCCCTGTCGATCAGCCCGGCACTGCCACGGCCCGTGTGGGCGATGGCGGTGCGGTACACGCTGTTCCTGCTGGAGCGCCGCGCGCCCGGACCGGGCGTGGAAGTGCGCGTCGCACCGTGGGGCGCGATCAAAATCCTCGACGGACCGGCGTCCGACCCGCATAATCTCACCCCGCCCGACGTCATCGAACTCGAACCGGACGTCTGGCTGCGGCTCGCGGCAGGCATCACCACATGGGATCAGGAGAAGAGCGCCGGGCACATCACCGCGATCGGCGAACGCGACGATCTGAGCGACCTGCTGCCGCTGTAATCGTCGGCGACATCCTCCGCCGGCCGACAATCGGCGAATCGGCGGCAGTCAACTCATCCGCGGTACAACATAAACGAGTGGTGGGAAACGCTCGCTGACGAGTCTGTCAGCGAGCGTTTCCCACCACTCAACGAGAAAAAATCAGGCCTTCTTGGGCTTGAGCGCGCTCGGCACCGGCATCGGAATCGGCTTGTGCGGCTTCGGGGCGGCGGGCTTGGCGGCCGTCACCGGGAACTCGCCGCTGGTCGCCTTCGCGGCGGCCTCCGCGGCCCACTTGGCGTATTCATCGAGATCGTCGTCGCTCGCGGCCGGTGCGGCCGAAGACACGACGGACTGATCGTCCGCAACGGCCTCCGCATTGTGGTCATGCGCATACTGGGCTTCGATATCGGCGAACGGATCAGGCGAACCGGTACCCGGCTCCTGCGAGCTCAGCTCCTTCGCGAGCTCGTCGTAATCAGTGTCAGTGGTCAAATACTTGAGCTTCCGGGCAATTTTCTGCTGCTTGGCTTTCTGACGTCCGCGGCCCATGTGACCCCCTGAATAATTACTGTACGTGTTGATTCATCACATAAGAGAGTACCACTTGTTTGCCGCGCCATGCTTGTCGTCTCGGACTTTTACGATAAAAGCGATATTTTTCAGGTGTTTCAACACGCGCAAAGGCGGGAACGAATGACGGACGAATCCCAAGAACAGCAGCTGACCGCGGCCGGCAACGAAATGAGCGCGAGCTTCCTCGCGGCGAAGAAGCGCTCCGACGAGACGCTCGCCAAGCTCGAGGCCAACCCGGGCAAGTTCACCATGCTCACCGGCGACCGTCCGACCGGCCGTCTGCATCTCGGACACTACTTCGGTTCCATCCGCGAGCGCGTCGCCATGCAGGAGCGCGGCGTGAACACCAACATCATCATCGCGGACTATCAGGTCATCACCGACCGCGACACCACCGAGCACATCCAGGACAACGTGCTCAACCTCGTGCTCGACTACATGGCCGCGGGCATCGACCCGAAGAAGACCATGATCTTCACGCACTCCGCCGTGCCGGCCGAAAACCAGCTGCTGCTGCCGTTCCTGTCGCTCGTCACCGAGGCCGAGCTGCACCGCAACCCGACCGTCAAGTCCGAAATGGAGGCGTCGGGCCACGCGCTGACCGGCCTGCTGCTCACCTACCCGGTGCATCAGGCGTGCGACATCCTGTTCTGCAAGGCGAACGTCGTGCCGATCGGCAAGGACAACCTGCCGCACGTCGAAATCACGCGCACCATCGCGCGCCGCTTCAACGAGCGTTACGCGAAGAAGCACCCGGTGTTCCCGGAACCAGCCGCGATCCTGTCGGACGCGCCGGAAATTCCGGGCCTCGACGGACGCAAGATGAGCAAGTCGTACGGCAACTCGATCATGCTCGGCGCGACCGCGGAGGAAACCGCGAAGCTCATCAAGAAGAGCCCGACCGATTCCGAGCGCCGCATCACGTTCGACCCGATCGCGCGCCCGCAGGTGTCCGCGCTGCTGACCACCGCGGGACTCGTGACCGGCCGCGATCCGAAGGAGATCGCCGAGGAGATCGGCGAGGCCGGCGCCGGCGCGCTCAAGGCGTATGTGATCGAATCCGTGAACAGCTTCCTCGCGCCGCATCGCGAGCGCCGCGCCGAACTGGCGAAGGACATGGATTACGTGCGCGACGTGCTGCATGACGGCAACGCCCGCGCGAACGCCATCGCCGAGGAAACCCTCGAGCAGGTACGCGAGGCCATGGGCATGAAGTACTGATTCCATTCACAAACGGAATGGGTGTGAGGGCCGGGGGCGATTGCTTCCGGCCTTTGTCGTATGCTCGATATTCACACGAATGCTTTCCGACGTGATCACTGCGCCCATCTGCTGTCTATCTGCGATCTGAGAGGCAGTTTTCATGAATTACATACCTCTACTTGCAATCCGAGAGGCAGTCGACCATGGTAGGGGTCACCCAAAACCGCTCAATCACCATTAAATCCACCGCAAGATGCTTCGCTCACGGAAGAGAGCTGCCTCTCAGATTGCAAGTAGAGCCGTGCGACTAGGGAAAACTGCCTCTCAAATTGCAGATAGCGTGCCGATAGCTTGCCGATAGCATCTGCAACAGGCAACAGGACATTTCGAGACGGCAGACGATGCCAATCGTCGGCAACGTCAAAAGCATCCGAACCCCCGGCCGACCGAATGACTCGCAGCCCCCCATGAATGGCCCACAGTGCGAGACGCAACGGTCCGCTTTGTGATTTTGCCGGTACATTGGCGACAAACTATTAGTTCGTCGTTTTTCCTTCACATTTCAACACCGAACGAGGGATCGTCCGATACACCGACGAACACCATGAAGAGACAGGAAGAACATGGGCCTTAACGATTTTTGGATTTTGCTCGCGATGGGCATCTACTTCGCCGCAATGCTCTCGGTCGGATTCGTGTTCTCCAAACGCTCCAACTCCTCGTCCCAAGAGTATTTTGCCGGCGGCCGCGGCGTCGGCCCATGGCTCACCGCCCTGTCCGCCGAGGCGTCCGACATGTCCGGCTGGCTGCTCATGGGCCTGCCCGGCCTCGCGTATTTCACGGGCGCGGCCGACCCGATGTGGACGGCGCTTGGCCTCGCCGTCGGCACGTATCTGAATTGGAAGCTCGTCGCCCGCCGTCTGCGCCGCTACTCTGTGGTCGCCGGCGATGCGATCACCATTCCCGACTTTTTCTCCAAGCGCTTCCACGACCGTGAGAACATCCTGTCGACCATCGCCGCGTTCATCATCCTCGTGTTCTTCTGCGTGTACGTGGGTAGCTGCTTCGTGACGGTCGGCAAACTGTTCGCCACCCTGTTCGGGTTCGACTACCACCTCATGATGATCCTCGGCGCGATGGTCGTGTTCGTGTACACCATCGTCGGAGGATACCTGTCGGTGGTGGTGACCGACTTCATCCAGGGCATGCTCATGTTCTTCGCGCTGGCCGTGGTGTTCGTCGGTTCGATCGTCTCGGTGGGCGGCATCGGCAATACGGTCTCGTTCCTGCGTGCCATTCCGGGATTCCTGTCGGGCACGGAGGTCGCGGTGCCGACACTGAACGACCTTGGCGAGCAGATCATCCGCGACGGGCAGGCCGTGTTCGGCGCGCCGCGCGACTACGGCATCATCACCATCGTGTCGATGATGGCGTGGGGCCTCGGCTATTTCGGCATGCCGCAGGTGCTCGTGCGGTTCCTCTCGATCCGCAGCGTGGAGGAGATCCGCAAATCGCGCATCATCGCGACCTCATGGTGCGTGCTGTCGCTGGCGTGCGGCGTGTGCATCGGTCTGGTGGGCCGCGCGATGATGCCGACCGCATTCGCGACTCAGGCGGCGGCGGAGAACGTGTTCATCGTGATCGCACAGACGCTGCTGCCGAGCTTCATGTGCGGCGTGGTGGTGTCGGGCATTTTCGCCGCTTCGATGAGCTCGTCGTCGTCATACATGATCATCGGCGCGTCCGCGATGGCGGAAAACCTGTTCCGCGGCGTGGTGCATCGCCGCGCGACCGACCGGCAGGTGATGATGGTGGCTCGCGCCACGCTCGTGCTCATGTTCGTGTTCGGCGTGATCGTGGCCTACGACCAGAATTCCTCGATTTTCCAAGTGGTGTCCTACGCGTGGGCCGGCCTTGGTGCTTCGTTCGGACCGCTCATGCTGTGCTCGCTGTACTGGCGTCGCACCAACCGGCCGGGCGCGATCGCGGGCATGCTGGTGGGCACGGCGGCCGTGCTCATCTGGCATGAGTTCGTCAAGCCGTTGGGCGGCGTGTTCGCGATCTACGAGCTGCTGCCCGCGTTCGTGCTGTCGCTGGCGGCGATCGTGGTGGTGTCGCTTGCCACCGCCGCGCCGAGCGACGAGGTGCTGTACGAGTTCGACCATTATCTCGATCCGATTGGCACGATGGACGAGGACGGGCTCATCACCGCCGAGGTGGTGGACGAGCGGTAGACGGGTTCGCAAGTTCGCCGCGGCCAGCCGGTCGCGTACGCATTGCCTCGCGAATGTGATCGGCTGGCCGCCGGCGCGGACCGATGTCCGAGGGATCGACGGACTGGTGGCACGTCGGCATAGGACCCCGGCAACACGCCCGGACCTTTGCCGATGAACACGGCAATCGCGCATTGGATTGCCCGCTCATCGCAGTCGGCAGTAAGGGATATCCGTCACAATCAAGTTATCCACATTTATCAACATATCCACAACTTCACTGAGAACAATGGCGGAACCACGACGTATCCCATACGGTCGCGATATGACCAATAACGACGAATCTAACGAATCCTTTTCCCTGTCCTCCCTCACGGCAACCAAACGAAACCGACTACTCATCTGCGAAGAGCTGGAGCATCGAACCAAGCAACACCTTGTATATGCCCGAACCGCGGCTCTGGAACTGCTTGGCATTGAAATCCCGCGAATGCCGCCACACATCAGACGGCGGCCCATAATCACGGTCATCGTGCCGAGCCTCAAGCGGCGCAGCCACCTGTCGAACGTGCAATATCTGGCATGGACCGGCCCCATAGAAACACGAATCATCGCAAGAAAATTCGAATGCACGACCCCGGTCTGCACATGGGCTCATTTCGCTTCAGTGCTGTCATTGGAAGAACTCATCGTACTGGGCGACTCCATGATGCGCCGAGACAGGCGGCTCAAACGGGCGGAACTCGTTGATTTCCAACGCTACATCGAACAAGCCGGAAAATTTGATGGCGTTCGCGCCTGCCGTCTGGCGCTCCGGGCAATGAAGGAGAACACCGACTCATCCATGGAGACCCGGGTGCGCATCGTCTTGATGAAATACGGTCTGCCCGTTCCCGACGTCAATTACGAACTGCATATCCCCAACAGTTCGCGATCAGTATTCCTTGATATGGCGTATCCGGAACTGCGTATCGCGATCGAATATGACGGCAACCATCATCGGTTCAGCAGCCAGCAGGTGCTCAGGGACGACAAACGGCGAGAAGACATCGAAGCCGCCGGCTGGACGTACGTCAAAGTCACGCTCGTGGATCTGCGAAACGAAGAGAACGAAGAAGCATTGGCACAGCGTATAGCCGACAAGATGCAGCAGGCGCTCCGCATTCCGGTGCCCGTGATGCCGCGAATGAGCATGAGACAGGTTTGCGACGGACGTCGGCTCCGCAAGCGGCCGATATGGGCCCAAGCCTCGACCCGTCCCGAGGCGAAGCCGTGATCCAGCAAGCTCATCGGATGCATAGTCGAGTGCGCCCAGATCCGCTCGCAGTGCCTCGTCAAATGGCACTATCTGCAATCTGAGAGGCAGATGGTTTCCAAACAAACAGAATTCCCGTTGGAATGCAGACGATTGCTCCGGTGAACCACGCCGATGCTCGATGAACGCTGCCTCTCAGATTGCAGATAGAACAATACAACAATCCAAAATTGCCTCTCAGATTGCAGAAAGCCAAAGCCACCAAGAACGGGCAGATGATCAAACAGCCAATCAGCCTCTCGATCGTCAAACTGCATCGTCAAACTGCAGTAGCCTCGCGGCCAAACCACAATCACAAGGGCCAAAAAACACGATGCCCGGGGCCAGCGCACTGCGTCGGCCCCGGGCGTGTTGATTCGCAACCCGGCTCAGATGTCGTACCGCCACGACTTGTCGGTGATGACGCGAGCCATCGCCAGGCCGATCGGCAGGCAGATGATGACCATGAACGCGCGGAACGCCCAGTCAAGCGCGTTCAACGTCTGGAAGCTGCCGAGGTACCACATCGCGCGGTACATATACATGCCCGGCACCATGATGACGATCGACGGCACCGTCAGGCAGATGCGTGGGTAGCCGAGGTGCGGCGGCAGCCAGCCCTTGCGCACCGACGAGCGCCACACGGTGGCCAGAATGCCGGCCAGGAACGCGCCGATGAATGCGCCCGCCTCGGCAGGCACGCCCATGTCCACGATTTCGAGGCGCAGCGTGTCGGTGATCATGCCGATCACGGCGGCCGTCAGGCACATGCGCTGCGGCGAGTTGAACATCACGGAGAAGCCCCACACGCCAAGGAACGCGAACAGCGCACGCAGCAGCATGTTGACCCACGGGTTAAGCCCGAGCGGCTCGAATCCCTGCGGATTGAGGTGCACGATCGTGGCGACCATCCACCCGGCGAGCGTGGCCATGAGGATGATGCACAGCACGTAGGTCACGCGCTGCACGCCGGACGGGAAGTCGATCTTCGCCATGTCGAGTCCGCCCGTGATGAGCGGGAAGCCCGGGATAACGAACAGCATCGCACCGATGTATGCCGTGTCGTGCTGCAGCGCGACCGGGTCGAACAGGCCGATCAGGCGCAACGTGCCGGTGCATGCGAGCGCCGCGACGGCCACGCACACGAACGTGACGAAGAACTGGTTGAGATGATGCTTGAACAGGAGGCGGCGCAGCCAGTGGCCGAGTCCGGCGCCGACGAACGCGCCGACCATGTCGTACGGACCGCCGCCGAGCAGGAACACGAAGGACGCGCAGGCGATCGCGGAGGCGAGGCCGGCGAAGGCGGGGGAGTAGAGCGGCTTGCGGCGTTCGATCATGTCGAGCCGCTGGTGGGCCTGCCGCACGGTGATGCCGGCGCCGCGCGACGCACGCGTTTTGCCGACGTGGTCGAAGTGGGCCGCGTATTCGCCTTTCGGCGGCTTGTGCGCGTGCTTGCGCGCGTCGGCCTCGGACGGCAGGAATCCGCTGTCCGGCGCCTTATGATGCTTGACATGATCCTTGACGACACGGTCCGTGACCGGTCGTTCGTCGGTTGCGGCGGCATCGTTGACGGTCGGTTTCGCCGACGGGCCGTAAGACTCTGTCGCAACGGCACGACCGTCGTCCGGTGCCGAGTCACCCGTTCCGCGCCCGCTGCCGGCGGACGTGATGTCTGCAATGTCGTGGACGTCGTCGGCATGATCGACGTCTTCGACGACGGGCCGCGCATCCCCGGAGATTCGGTAGTCCTCGGCGGCTTCACCGGCGGCATGCTCTTCAGCCTGGGCCACCGCCGCCCTTGCCGCCAGCGACTGGGTCATGGCCGACTGCGACCAGTCCGTTTCGTGAACGTGCAGCTGATGCGCCCGCGGATCGCCCGGATCCGCATGCTGGCTGGCGATTTCGAGCGCGTCAAGCACGGCGTCCTGTCCGGGCTTGCTGGTGCCGGAAGATGCAGAAGGACCGGCGGCCGCGGAAGCCGTGCTTTTCCCCAGCTTTTCCTCTTCGCGCAGCTTCTTGGCGAGTTGCGCGGAAACCTGTGAGGCGTCCTTGCTGTCGAGGTGCTGCATGAGCCCGGAGGAGACTTCGGATCGCGTGTGGTACATGGAGTCTTCGCCGAGGTTGACGCTGAACCAGTCGGCGAAGTGTTCGAGCAGCCAGATGCGTTCGGTGTTGACGCCGGTGGTGGGCAGGTCGATGACTTCGGTGATGCGGTCCTTGCCGTCGGTGCAGGCGGCTTCGATGTCGGTGAGGTTGACGTCGGCGCGCACGTGCACGCCGAGCGGGTAGGCGATGCGGTGCATCATTTCGCGCACGCGGAACGAGCCGGTGCCGGCGGACAGGTCGAGCAGGCCGACACGCACGATGACGCTGGCTTTGGCGGCGATGCCCGCTTCGGTGATGGGTTTGTCCCAGTCGCGCTCGATGTCTTCCATGTCGAGCGGGATGGAGTGCGTATGGAAATGCTGTACTGCCGCGGCGCTGGTTTCGCCGTTTTCTCGTTCGTATTGATGCCCTTGACTCACGTTTTCAGGTTTACCGCCCGGCGTGGGCGAGTTCGTTAACGACCATATTTGAGTCCACATTATGAATGGTCGCGTCTCATATTTGCAGCGACTGACGGCTTGCGACGAAGATTCGGGAGGAAAAAGCCGAATGCGAACCGAACATGAGCCACTGTTCGTTTCCCAAAACCCGAACCCTGTAACCAAAGTGTCGATAACCCGGTCATACAATAGCCCCACAACCGTTGAACCAACGGCTTTGGGCTTGCAACGACCGGCCAAAACAACCGCGGAGGAGCCGCGGATGACCGGCAGACCGAGCAACCGGGAGTTCAGCAAAGGAGGTCTGATGACAACTAATGATCAGCAGATCACGCCCGCCGACGCCACGATCGTGACGTCCGGTTTGGGGACCAAAGGCCCCGAAGAGCGTGATCTTCCCGAATCGCTCAAATACGATATGGACTTGTGTCTGCGCATTCTGCGCGACGTCCTGGGCGAATTCGATCCCGAACTGCTTGCCACGTTCGACACCGTGCGTCATTACGCGGTGGAGGCCAGCGCCGAGCATTTTGAAGGCGTTCTGTCCGACCCGGATCCGGAGCACGACGGACTGGCGAAGGCCGTCGAAACCATCGACAACATGCACCTGCACGACGCGCAGCTGCTCGCCCGCGCGTTCGCCACGTACTTCCATCTGGCGAACCTGAGCGAGGAGAACTACCGCGTCTCCGTGCTGCACCAGCGCGAGAACGAGGTTTCCGGCGATCAGGCCGTCGACCCGGTCAACGAGATGACGTGCGCCTACCACCAGCTCATCAACGAGATGGGTCCGGCGAAGGCGAAGGAACTGCTCGACAAGCTCGAGTTCCATCCCGTGTTCACCGCGCATCCGACCGAAGCCCGCCGCAAGGCCGTCGAAGGCAAGATCCGCCGCATCGCGGAACTGCTGGAGGCGCACCGCACGCTGGGCGGCTCCGACCGCAAGGAAAACTGCCGCCGTCTCTACAACGAGATCGATGCACTGTTCCGCACGTCGCCGATCGCGCTGAAGAAGCCGACCCCGGTCGAAGAGGCGGACACGATCCTCGACATCTTCGACAACACGCTGTTCCACACGATTCCGGCCGTCTACCGTCGTTTCGACGACTGGGTGCTGGGCGACAAGGCCGGCCTCGTCGAGCCGGTGTGCCCCGCGTTCTTCCATCCGGGCAGCTGGATCGGCTCCGACCGCGACGGCAACCCGAACGTCACCGCCAAGGTGAGCCGTCAGGTGGCCCGCAAGTTCTCCGATCACGTGATCACCGCCCTTGAGGAGGCGACCCGCACCGTCGGCCGCAACCTGACGATGGAATCGGAGACCACGCCGCCGAGCGCCGAGCTGAAGAACCTGTGGAACCACCAGAAGGAAATGAGCGAGCGTCTGACCGACAAGGCCGCGCTCATCTCCACGAAGGAACTGCACCGCGCGGTCATGCTGGTCATGGCCGACCGCCTGCACTACACCGTGGCCCGCGACGCCGATCTGATGTACCACACCTGCGATGATTTCATCGCCGACCTGAAGGTCGTGCAGCGTTCGCTGGCCGATGCCGGCGCGAAGCGTTCCGCCTATGGCCCGCTGCAGGATCTGATCTGGCAGGCCGAGACGTTCGGCTTCCACATGGTCGAGATGGAGTTCCGTCAGCATTCGGTCGTGCATTCGCGCGCGCTGGAGGACATCCGCGAGCACGGTCTGCACGGCGAGCGCGGCCCGCTGCAGCCGATGACGCACGAGGTGCTCGACACGTTCCGCGCGCTCGGTTCGATCCAGAAGCGCAACGGCATCAAGGCCGCCCGCCGTTACATCATCTCGTTCACCAAGAGCGCGCAGAACGTGCGCGACGTGTACGAGCTGAACCGTCTCGCGTTCGCGCATCCGGAGGACGTGCCGACCATCGACGTGATCCCGCTGTTCGAGCAGCTCGAGGATCTCGAGAACTCGGTGGACGTGCTCGAGGAGATCGTCAAGATCCCCGAGGTGCAGGCTCGTCTGAAGGCCACCGGCGGCAAGATGGAGGTCATGCTCGGCTACTCCGATTCGTCGAAGGACGCCGGCCCGACCACCGCGACGCTGGCCCTGCATTCCGCCGAGCAGCGCATCGTCGCTTGGGCTGAGAAGCACAACATCGATCTGACCCTGTTCCATGGCCGCGGCGGCGCCGTCGGTCGTGGCGGCGGCCCGGCGAACCGTGCGGTGCTGGCCCAGCCGAAGGGTTCCGTGAACTGCCGCTTCAAGCTGACCGAGCAGGGCGAGGTCATCTTCGCCCGTTACGGCAACCCGGTGCTGGCCGTGCGCCACATCGAGTCCGTTGCGGCCGCGACGCTGCTGCAGTCCGCGCCGAGCGTCGAGAAGACGAACACCGAGATGACCGCGAAGTACGCGGACATGACGGCGAAGCTGGACGAGGCCGCGCACAACCGCTTCCTCGACCTGCTGAACACGCCGGACTTCGCACCGTGGTTCTCGACCGTCACGCCGCTGACCGAGGTCGGCCTGCTGCCGATCGGCTCGCGTCCGGCCAAGCGTGGCCTTGGCGCGAAGTCGCTCGACGATCTGCGCACGATCCCGTGGGTGTTCTCGTGGGCGCAGGCGCGCATCAACCTGGCCGCCTGGTACGGCCTGGGCACGGCGTGCGAGCAGTTCGGCGATCTGGAGACGCTGCGTCAGGCGTACGAAGAGTGGCCGCTGTTCTCGACGTTCATCGACAACATCGAGATGTCGCTGGCCAAGACCGACGAGCGCATCGCGAAGATGTATCTCGCGCTTGGCGACGACGAGGAGCTGTCGAAGAAGGTTCTCGACGAGATGGAGCTGACCACGAAGTGGGTGCTACGCATCGTCGGCGACCAGTGGCCGCTGCAGCATCGTCACGTGCTCGGTCAGGCGATTCGCGTGCGTTCCCCGTACGTGGACGCGCTGTCCGTCACGCAGGTGCTTGCGCTGCGTTCGCTGCGCAAGAAGGTGGATAAGGAAGAACTCAGCCAGAGCCAGCAGGCCGGCTTCATCTACCTCATCCTCTGCACCGTTTCGGGCGTCGCCGCCGGCCTCCAGAACACGGGCTGACGTTTGCGTCGTGAATTGCAGCTGGCGCTGCAATTCACGGTTGGGAAGCCCAGTGGGCTTCCCAACACGCAAACGTAGGAGGTTGTTCGCGTTATAGCGAAGCGCACGCGAACAACCTCCGGCACAGCAAGGCCCCCGCTCATCCAGCGGGGGCCTTTCCTTTTCCCGAGTTCGGCGCGGCCCAGCCGCGCTCGAACTCCCCAGACGGCGGCCACCGCCGCCGTCCGCAAAACAACAGCCTCGCCGCAGGCGAGTCCCCTTACATGTGGGGATACGCAGACAAGTGGGGAAATCCCGTCACTTACAACCCATTTCGAGCCCGCTCATGGTACAACCATCCCCACATCCCACCCATCAGCATCGAATGTGGGGATGAAACCACCATCTACTCCAACATCCCCACCCGATACGACACAGGGGAGGAGCCGTCCTTGACCACCGGAACCATCACCGTATCGTTCTCGCGCGCGATGGCCGGCCGCGAGTATCCGACCGCCTCGCCGAGCTTCTTCACCGACCCATCCGTCAGATTGAACGCGTACATGCCCGCATGCCGGTCCTGCGATCCCGCACCCCATACGAACCAGCGCGCGTTCATCGAACCGACCACGTTCGCCACGCCGTCCGCATGCAGCCATGCGATCGGCGTGCGGAAATCGTCGCCCCACACGCCGATGTACGTGTCGGGGTTCCCGTCTTCCGCATCGTCCGTGTTCGTCACGGCCATCGCGCGATAGCCGCCATGCGCCCACAGTCCGGCGATGCTCCAGTCGTCCGCGTCGCCGCGACCGCCGTTGCGGTTACGGTCGCCATCATCGTCATCGTCATCGTCACAATCGGCATGCTGACGCAGCTTGGTGATGCCCGACGAGACGACGCACTCGCCGCCGACGGAGAAACGCACGATCGACTTCGTCGTGCCACCTGCGTCCGTGTACGAGACGACGTCGCGGTAGCGATCGTCGTCGTCCGGATCCGTCGACGCGTACAGCACGCCGCCATCGACCGCGGCAGGATACGATCCGTAGCCGATGATCTGCGGCTTTCCGCTGCCGTCGAGCCGCATCGCGATCACGCGCGGATCCCAATCGTCGAAATCGTCATCGTCCGGATCGGGCACGGTGGTTGCGAAATACGCGTGCGTGCCGTTGAACGTGGGCACGACTTCCTCGCCCAACGCGCGCGTGTCCTCGCGCCCGTTGAGGTCCTGCGCCGTGGCGAGCGTGATCGTCTTGCCGCTGGCCTTGCTCCATGTTTGCACGCGCCAGTTGTCGTAGCGCACCTGCGCGCTGCCGTTGACGGTGGACGAGCGCCACACGGCGCGATCGGCGGTGGCGGTGCCGTCCTGCGGCTCGTAGAAGACGCGTTGCCCGGTTTGCGGAGCGTCCAGCGCGGTTACGGCATTGGCGCCGCCCTGCGTCCGGCCGATGAATGCGGCCGCGTACGAGCTGACGTCGTCGGGAACGTCCGTGGCCGAACCGAACACCGCACTCGCGTCGACCGGAAACGATCCGATGAGCCGATAATCGCCGCCGAATTGCCATTCGGACGCGAGCGTCGCGTTCGCGGCGCCGTGTTCGGGGTCGATGATGGTCGTCGGCACGTCGATGTTGCTGATGGAGAACGGCAACTGCGACGTCGCCGCGCCGCTGCCGCCGGACGAGCCGCCGGTCGTGCCGGAGCCGTTCGCAGTGCCGCTGCCGGACGATCCGGTTGCTCCGCCGGCACCGCCCGACCCGTTCGTCCCGTTCGCGGACGACGCGCCACCGCGATCACCGCCGACCGACCGCGCAAGATGCACGCCGACGCCGATGCCGACCGCGATCACCAATATCGTTGCGACAACGGCCGCAATCACGATCATCGCGATACGACGGCCACCGCCGCGCGCCGCATGCAAGTCCGTTCCCGGACCCGAGCCAAGACCGGGGCCGCCGCCATTCGCATTTCCTGTTCCCCGCACCATGACAGCGCCCCTTCAATCTCATGCGCGAGCCCGTTCTCGCGTCGTTCCATTATAGAAAAAAACGAAGCGGACATGCGGATTCAGCGGGGCGCGACAGGGGGGCGCCGTTCACCGCCGAGCGGTGGACTCTCGTTCGACGAGCTTGTACCCGACGGACACGGTCTGCGGGAAGTATTCCTCGTCCGGATGCTCGATGCGGCGCATGAGCAGCGAAACGGCGGTGTTGGCCATGCCGTGGAAGTCGGTGGCCACGGCGGACTTTCATTCGCCGTGGCCGATCGCATCGAACGCCTCCGAATCGGCATTGATCGTCGAAACCTGAGAAACATGCGATTGAAGCAGGTCATCAATCCTCATAAAGGTGTAATTTCCAACCTACTTGAAACCTCAAAAACGTGCAATCCAATGGTATGCTTAAACCTTAGAAACGTGCAATACAAGGAGTTGACATGTTCCGCAGGAAGGCATACGACCGACTGCTCGATTGGAAGCGCGACAGCAACGGGCATACCGCCATGCTCATCGAGGGAGCACGACGCGTGGGAAAGTCCACCATTGCCGTCGAATTCGCACGCAATGAGTACGACTCGTACGTGCTCGTGGATTTCACTCGGGTCACCGACGAATTCAAGCAAACGTTTCTCGACATGCGCAACGATCTGGACGGCTTTTTCCTGTACCTAAGCGCGGCGTTCGGCGTCAATCTGACTCGTCGCAAATCGTTGGTGATCTTCGACGAGGTGCAGCTGTTCCCGCCCGCGCGCGAGTTCATCAAGCATCTCGTGGCCGACGGTCGCTTCGACTACCTCGAAACCGGTTCGCTCATTTCGATCAATGCCAACGTCAAGGACATCCTTATTCCTTCGGAGGAGGAATCCATGACCATGGGGCCCATGGATTTCGAGGAGTTTCTGTGGGCGATGGGGGAGACCGCGCTGGCTACGATGATTCGGCATGCTTTCGATTCGGATGCGTCGATGCCGGATGCGCTCCACCGCAAGGCGAGCAGGCTGTGGCGCGAATACATGCTGGTCGGCGGCATGCCGCAGGCCGTGGCCGCGTACGCGCCGTCACGTGACATGGCTGCCGCGGATCGCGCGAAGCGTATGGTGCTCAAGCTGTATCGGGAGGATATAGAAAAATACGGCGGCTTGGCCGCCAAACGGATCCGCGCCGTGTTCGACGCCATTCCCGGACAGCTGTCGAAGCATGAGAAGCGTTTGGTGTACACGCAGGTGGAGCATGGTTCGCGATCACGTGATTTCATGACCGCGTTCGCGTGGCTGCGTGAGGCGGCGACGGTCAACCTGTGCGTTCTGGCGGAGGATCCGTCTCTGGGACTGGCGCTCAGCGCCGACGAATCCACGGTGAAGTGCTATATGGCCGATACCGGGCTGTTGTCCACCTTGGCGTTTTCGGCGGGTGGCTCGTCCATGCCCGACGTGTACCGCCAGGTGCTGCTTGGGGCCGACGGGGTCAATGAGGGCATGCTGGCCGAAAACGCCGTAGCGCAGCAGCTTGCAGCATCGGGGCATGATCTTTATTTCTACTCCAAAGCATCCAACATCCGGGAGGAGCGCATGGAGATCGATTTCCTCATCGTGCGCCCATACCCGGACGCAGCCATGAAACCGCGCATCAGTTCCATCGAAGTCAAGTCCGGCAAACGGTATTCGACCGTCTCGCTCGACAAATTCGCTGTCAAGTTCGCCGGCCGTCTCGGCACCGAATACGTGCTGCATCCGCGCCCTGCCGCGCGAGAAGGACACCGCCGATTCCTCCCGCTCTACATGTCGTTCTGCCTATAAGGCGTGGGGCAGGTATCCGGATTGGGGCTGACGGAACAGGACTGCCGAAATCGGCGTATTCGGGTCAATGGGCATCTTCGGTGACCGAGTCGACGATTACGTTCATGTCGACGTTGCCGTCATGTGAATTGCATGCGGTTGAGATATTCGATCGGCGTCACGGCTTCGACCGGAAGAGAGGCTGAAATCCTTCACATGGTTCGTGATGATGAAGTCCGCATGATCCCGTTCGGCGATTGCGGCGACGAAGCTGTCTTTGGTGGACCGATGCATCCTGCCCACCGCATCCGTCGCATCGATCATCCGCAATCGTCACTCAGTGCGCGTCCACGTCGTGATTGCGCGCACTGAGTGTCGATTGCGACGACCTTTTCTACCGAGAGACCAGAAAAGACCGCACCAACTGAACAATCAGCGACCAGCCGCCGTGGTCACCGTGTAGGTACGCGTGGTGACGTGGTCCTCGGACGTGACGATGATGCGCGTCTCATCCGATCCCACGGCCGGCGGCACCACGGTGATCGCGGCATTGGAGCCGGCCACCGGCACGGGTTCGACGGTCACTTGCGAACCGTCACCGGGCACACCGGATGCACCCGACGCATACGTCGTCACATCCGGATCGAACGAGACCGGCTCGCCTCCGACGAGAATTCCGGCCAGCTCGGCGTCACCATGCGCCGCCGGAATCTGCGCGTCGCCCCGTACCTCGGTGATCGCCACGACCTCGCCGTCATCCGTATGGAAGGTGATACGGATGCGCGAAGTGCGCACCATTTCGAACGCATACGTCGTCTCGTCGCCATGCGAGACCATCTCGCTGCCCGGCTTGTCGCCGACGGTCGCGTACGCCCACGCCGCGTCGTTCTTCTGCTCGACCGGATGATGGGTCACGGACAGGCCACGCACCGGCTTCCACGAAGCCGCGCCATCCACACTCGCACCCGCGGAGCCGTCCGCATCGAGATACTCGACCTCCACGTGCTCCGGCAACACCACGCCGTCACCGTCCAGGCAGTAGTACACCGTGAACGAGTCGAGCATGAACGGCGTTTCCTCGCCGTAGCCGAAGCGGTATTCCAGCCATGCCGTGCGGGACGGATCGCCGGCCGTCGACCAGCGATTCTTCAGGTTGTAGCCGGGACGCGCGGTGTACGAGACGGTGCCGTCCATGAGGTCGGCCACGTCTTCCTGCGCCTTCGGATCGGGGTTCGTGTACGAGGCGGACACCTGCGGGTACACGTCGTTGCGGAACGAGAACAGGTCGCGGTTCTGCACATGGTCGTCGGTCACGCGAACATGCGCGACGGCACGACGACCGGTCAATCCGTCGACTGTGCCTTCGACCGTGAACTCGCCCTGCACGGCGACGGCCGTCTCGTCGATCGCATCCCACACGACTGGCAGCTCCTCCTTGAGTCCGTCACTCCAGTAGACGGCGACGGTCGGGAAGGTTTCGGCCAGATCGGGCACGATGTGCGTGATGGTTGCGACGGATACGTTGGACACCGCGGACACCGCAACGACGACGATCGTGGCGCGTGCGGTCAGTCCGGTATCGCCGACGGTTCCGGTAACGGTCACGAGACCGGGTTCGGCCAGCGCATCGCTCGGGATCGGCTGCCAATCGACCGGGATCTCGGCGTCGAATCCGCGATCGAACGAGACGGTCGTCGTAGTCGGCAGCGCGGGCATCTCGCCCGTGACGGTACGCAGCGAGACGTCGCGCGCGACGACCGGCTGCTTGACTTGCGCACCGTGCGTCACGGTGATCGGCAGGGGAGCGCTGGTGACGGTCGCATCGCCGTAGGTGACGGTCGCAGTGACGTTGGCGGTGCCGGCAAGTACCGCGGCGAGCGCATGATCATCACCGCCGGCAGACGACGCCGCACGATCGGCGGCGGGATCGCCTACTGCGAGCACGGCATGATCGGAACTGTCGACGACAACGTGCGCATCGTCGAGATCGATCGGCAGGCCGTTGGTGTCGGTCGCGGTGACGACGAGCGGCACGATCGTGTCTTCGACCGGGTCGGCAACGGTTGCATTGATGCTCACGTTGGCGACCGGAGCGGGGGCGATATCAAGACCGATCGTATACACGCGCCCACGCTTGCCGTCCTCGCCGGTGACGTGCACACGATATGCCCCGTTCGGCCAGTTGGACGGCGGCAGTATGTAGACGAGGTTGTTGCCTTCGGCTTCGGCCTCGATGATCGGCTTGGGCTGGTCGTAGCGCTGGGTGAGCGTGTATTCGGTGCGTTCGGGGTTGAAATCCGCGACGGACTTGCCGTTGATGCGCAGTGCGGTGAGCGCAGGTTCGTTGACCGGCCGCTCGCCGTCCGCGAGGATGCGAACGGACGCATGCGCGGTCAGTGATTGCGACGGACCGGACGCGCCGCCGGGCACCGCAACGGTTCCGGATACCGCGACAACGTCACTGCCCGCAGCACCAACGCCATCGGGCCACCCCTCCCACGTCACCGGCAACCGCACGAATCCGCCGTCACTGGTGATCGCGGCCACCTCATCCGGCAGTTCCACCGGACGATCGGCAATACCGTCATCGCCGGCCACGGTCAACGCGACCGGCACTACGGCATCCACCGTCACCACAACCACGTCGGCGAATGTTTCACGGGAAACATCATCGCCGCAGTCAATCACGCCGCGCACGCGGAACGTGTCGGGCTTGCCGTATGCGTCATCGTCGATCGCATCCCACGTCACCGGAACGTCACGGCACGATCCGTCGCCGAACCGCACGGCTGCGGTGGCAGGCAGCGTCGGCGCGACGCCCACTACCGTACGCACGGCAACCGGCTCGACATCGACCACGTCACCGGCCGCCACGGTTCCGGCCACTGCGATCACGCACGACGCCTTCTTCAGTCCCTTGCCGCGCGCGGTCACACGGATCGGCAGTCCGGAACCGTCGGAGGCGACGATCGCCACCACCAGGCCGCTGTACGCGCGGTGCGTGGCGGATTGCAGCGGCTCGGTGTTCGTCTGGCTGCCATTGTCGGTGCCGAGCAGGCGGCCGTGCTCCACGCTGAACGTCACCTCGTCGTCGGCACGCGGCACGGTCACGCCGATATCGTCGGTTACGGCAGCGGTGACGTAGCTCAGATCCTTGCCGTCACCGGCGATCACGTGACGGTCGGCGGACAATCGCAGCGCGGCCGGCGACCCCGGGGTGGTCTTGCTGTCGCGCGCCACGATGCGGCCGGTGGCATCACGCGCCACGACCTCGATCGTGCCCGGTTCGAACGGCACCTCCCAGTCGAGGCTGAGCTTACGGCGGGTCGGATTCACCTTCGCGTAGCGGTACTGGAACGGTTTGTCCGCATGGGACGCGTCCAGATGGAAGTCCGTGTCGAAGCTGTCGAATTCGCGCACGCCGAGCGAACGGCCATTGAGGAACAGCTCGGCCGATGCGGCGTTCGTGTATGCCCACACGCTCACCGCTTCGCCGACGCTCCAGTTCCAGTGCGGCAGCAGATGCACCATCGGTGCGTCGTCCGGGTCGGTCCACAGTGATTTGTAGATGTACCACTGATCCTTCGGGATGCCGGCTGTGTCGACCATGCCGTAGTAGGAGCGCAGCGGAGCCAGCACCGTGCCGTCGGATTCGGCCATGTCGGGCTTGGTCCAGTACGAGTTGGAGATGTATGGCGCGGGTTCTCCGATGTAGTCGAAGCCGGTCCAGCCGAACTCGCCCACGTTGAACGGAATGTGGATGAGCCGCTCGAACGCGACGTCGATGTAGTTGCCACGCTTGCCGCGGATGTTGTAGCAGCTCAGTTCGTAAGTCGTATCGTCCCACGGCTTGCGGCCGGGTTCGAACTCGTATTTGCTGGTGTCGATGGCGGGCAGCACGGCCGGGCATGCGCTCACTTCGGTGGGGTAGACATAGTAGCCGCGATTGGAGCAGATGTTGGCGCTTTCCGAGTTGACGATCACGTCGTCCGGGTTCTTCTCGTGCACTTCGAGCATCTTGTCCTTGCCGATGTACGAGTAGCCGCGCGTATCCATGCGGTGATGGATCTCATTGCCGATGCCGTCGATGCCCTTGGACAGATACGACGCGTCGTTGACGGAGTTCGGTCGCGTCGGGTCGAGCAGATGGCAGCGGCGCGTGAGGTCTTCGGCGATCGACAATTCGGATTCCTGCCAAGCGATTTCGTTGCCCATGCCCCACATGAACACGCTCGGCTCGTTGCGATCGCGCAGGATCATGGCCTTGAGGTCTTCAGGGTAGTCGACGGCGAAGTAGTTGGAGTAGTCGTTGCGGTTCTTCGGCGCGGTCCACATGTCGGTGAGTTCTTCGAGCACGAGCAGGCCGAGCCGGCTGCATTCGGCGATCTGCGTCTTGCATGCCGGGTTGTGGCTGGTGCGGATTGCGTTGACGCCGCCCTCCTTCATGATTTCGAGCTGTCGTGTGACGGCGCGAGGGTATGCGGCCGCACCGAGCGCGCCTTGGTCGTGGTGCATGCACATGCCGAGCGCGCGCATGTTCACGCCGTTGAGGAACAGGCCGTGCTGCGGGTCGAGCGTGATCCAGCGCAGTCCGAAGCGTGTTTCGTACGCGTCGAGCACGGTTTCGCCGTCGGCGGCGAGCACGGTCGTCTTCGCCAGATACTGGTACGGATCGGACGTACTCCACAGTTTCGGGTCGACGATGCCGAGCGTCTGTTCGACGGTCGGCCGGGGTGCGTATGCGGCGTCGTCATCGCCGTCGGACTCAACGAGACGGCCGGTCATATCGGTCGGCTCGACGGCGGCCTGCGCGGCGTTCTCGGCGACGACGTTGCCGTCCGCGTCGACGATGACCGTGCGCACGGCGACGTTCGCCGTGGCGTCGGTTTCGTTGGCGACGGTGGTCTTGACGCTGACGTTGGCGACGCCGTGCGCGACGTCGTCGGCCAGCGTCGGCGTGGTGATCTGCGTGCCGTACTGCGCAACGTGGATCGGATCAGTGACGATGAGCGTGATGTCGCGGTACAGGCCGGCGCCCGCGTACCAGCGCGAGCTCGGTTCCTCGTTGACGGCGCGCACGGTGACGACGTTGGTCTCGTCGCCGAAGCGCAGATGATCGGTCACGTCGAGCTGGAATGCGGTGTAGCCGTAGTGGTGTTCTCCGACCTTACTGCCGTTGAGCCAGATTTCAGAGCGGTCCATCACGCCGTCGAAGTCGAGGACGAACCGTTTGCCGGCGAGCGCGGCGGGGATGGTGAACGTCTTGCGATACCAGCCTTCGCCGACCTTGAGATAACCGACGGTGGCGCGGGCGTTGCGCGAGAAACGACCTTCCACGCCGAAGTCGTGGGGCACGGTGACTTCGCGCCATGCGGAGTCGTCGAAGTCGGGGCGTTCCGCGCCGGCCGGAGAACCGCGGAAGAACCGCCAGTCGGCGTCGAAGTCGATGATCTGGCGTCCGTTCGAGGCCTCGGCCAACGCCGGCTGAGGCTTGCTGACGGGTGGTTCATAGGTGGTGAATTGCACGGGAGATGCTCCTTTGCACAGAGGTACATGAAGGAAAAGATAAGAAACATGCGTCGCGGTGAGGAAGCCGGCGAAGCGGATATGAAAAACCGGCGGCCTCCGACCCGGCAATCGGATCAGAAGCCGCCGGCTGCAAACATCCGTCAAGCGAGAAACAGGAGGTGCACCTGGCGGAAAATCAAATCACATCATCGGACCGAAGTCCGGAGCAGCGGTTCAGCCCCGGTTGGAGATGTTGATGATGTTGTTGTGGCCCCAGCACTCCTCGTACTTCATGCCGGCGAGATCCTCGACGACCTTGCGGGTCTCCGGAGTGACGTCCGCCATGGAGCCGCCTTCGCGCAGGCGCTTGGCTTCGGCGACGAGCACCTTGTGGTTCTCGTCGTTGAGGTGCATGCGATAGGTGAGGAAGTTGCCGAGCAGGGTGAGGACCATCGGGGTGAGGCAGTACATGTACAGCAGGGCGTTCACGGCGCTGTCGGGCTGCGTGTCGGAGCCGGACTGGAAGCCGAAGAGCACGAGCACCCAGCCGGTGCCGGCCACGACGAGGGCCTGCACGACGGTGGACAGCGTTTCGGTGATGCCGGCGTACTGGCCTTCGCGGCGCTTGCCGGTGACGATCTCGTCGACGTCGGGCACAAATGCCTGGATGTACTGCTGCGCGTTCACGATGCCGGAGTTGCCGAGGCCGAACGCGGTGATGAGCACGGTGAAGCCGATGGCCAGCTGGGTGGGGGTGAAGTTGTGCTTGAGCAGGCCCATGACGAGGATCGCGCCGAAAATCAGGAAGGTGATGTAGCCGCCGGCACGATAGGTCTTCAGGCCGCCGACCTTGCTGGTGGCCCAGCCCCAGAAGGTGACGAACGCGATGCCGAACAGGAAGCTGATGCCGGTGGACAGCGACACGTCCTGAGCGGTGAGCATGAGCACGAAGATGATGAAGTAGGAGTTCAGGGTGCCACGCACGTTGCGGAAGATGATCTGGGTGAGGAAGATGTACAGGTAGTTGCGGAACGTGCGGATGCGGATGACAGAGACGAAGTTCCAGAAGACGGAGACGATCTGCTTGAGAGCGCTCGTCTTGCCCTTGGCGTCCTTATCGGCTGCGGCCACGTCGGTGGACGGGTCGTACGGGCGTTCCTTGATGGCGAATGCGGCGAGGACCAGCAGGATGGTGCCGACGACCGCGTACAGCATGGCGATCTTGAAGTAGGCGTCCCAGGTCTTGTTGCCCCAGAGCGTGAACAGGTAGACGTTGAGCATGGACAGGCCGAAGGAACCGACGGCGCCGCCGATCTGGCCTCCGACGACAAGCTGGGCGCGGTCCTTGGAGTTGTCGGTCATTTCGGACGGCAGGGCGTAGTCGATGGTGGTGACGCCCGGCCAAATGGCGAAGTAGCCGACGTTGAACAGGATGTAGGCCCACACCGGCATGTTCGGCAGCCACAGCAGCACATAGAACACGAGATTCAGCGGGGCGAGGATGAGCAGCATGGCGCGGCGGCGGCCGAGCTTGCGACCGATGGACGTGGCGTACATGCGGTCGGACAGCCAGCCCCAGACCGGGGAGATGGCCGCACCGGCCCACTTGCCGAATGCGAGCATGGTGGTCACGACGCCGACGCCGATGGCCATGAAGGACGTGTAGTAGAACATCTGCCATGTGTTGACCATGGTGGACATGGTGAATGACAGTCCGAAGAACGCATATGCGATCTTGGTCCATGCGGACAGGCGACCCGTTTCAACGGTGCCGCTGCTCGCGATTGAGGTGCTAGTCATCACTGACCTCTTTCTTTTCTCCGTTGCCTTCCGTCCAATGGAAACCGGCCTAGCTTCGCCTGTATGACGAGGCAGGCGTCGCGTTGTTCCGGTGACCGAACGATACCGGCATCACTGCCCGTAACGTTCCGAATAAATAGTTCGCTTGAGACGGTTTGAATTGTTGCAAGACTTAATATAACACAATCCGGAACCTTCCGGAAACGAACCGGCACCATCGGCGTGTCTCATCGATAAGATGTAGACGCATGAACGCCGCCCGAATACGGCGAGGCCCGCGATATCGTCGTATCGCGGGCCTCGCAGAACCACTGACCGCCTAAGAATCGATGGATTACCGGGCCGTGGACTCGCCCTCGCTGATCTCGTAGCCGACGGTCATGCACTGGCGGGCGGCCTTGTCGTCGGGATGCTCGATGCGCCGCATGAGCAGATCCATCGCAACGCGCGCCATCGTCACGAAATCGGTGCGCACCGACGTCAGCGACGGATTGTAGAACCGTCCTTCCAGCACGCCGTCGAAGCCGACCACAGCAACATCGTCCGGCACACGCACGCCGCACTCGGCCAGCCCGCGGATCACGCCAAGCGCAATGCCGTCGCTCAGGCAGAACAATCCGTCGAACGGCATGCCGGCGTCGACCAGCGCATGGCCGGTTGCGATGCCGCCCTGCCGCGACCACTGCGAGCGGACGAACGAGGCGTCGTCGAACTGCAATCCGAGCTTGCGGCACTCGTCCCGCGCCGATTCATAGCGCAGGTCGCGCGCGCCGGGATAAATGCCCGGGCCCCGGTTGTCGCCGACCACGGCGATGCGCGTGCAGCCGCGCTCTGCCAGATGGCGGATCGCAGCGCGAGACCCGGCCGCACTGGACGCGTTCACTGTGTCGTACGGGCAATCGTCGTCGTAATTCTCCAGTACGACGGTCGGATGCTCGCGCAGCAGCTGATCGACGTGCAGCGCGTTGGTGGCGATGATGCCGTCCGACATGGGGAACGGGATCTTCTCCTTCGCGTCGTCGCGCACGAATTTCGTCAGCTCGATAAGCATGTACATGCCGCGCCGGTTGATCTCCTCGGCGAAGTACGTGGCGACCTCCGCGAAGTAGCTTCCCTGAATGCCCGAGGTGAGAAACGTGATGGTATTGCTGCGGCCCGAGCGCAACGAACGCGCGGACACGTTGGGCTTGTAGCCCATCTGTTCGGCGATGGCCCGCACACGCTGCATGGTCTTGGCGCTTACTTCGCCGCCACCGCGCAGGGCGTCGGACGCAGTGGTCTTCGAGACTCCCGCCTTGGCCGCCACATCCTTGATCGTCACCATCGCATACGCACCTTTCCTGTACATCACAGCCTCTTTCGCATACTACTCGCCGCAAGGCACATGCTCGAATCGTTCCGGACGGCCGCAACCGGACGGCACGGAGTCAGCGAACCGCGGGAATATGCGCGGTGGGATTGTGCAGCGTCTCGCGCACGAGCGGCACGTAATACCGTTCGACGGCCGCCGGGCACGGATGCGTGCCGTTGCCGGCGACGATCGGCTCGCCGTCGGCATCCACCTCGTCGAAGCTCAGCGTCTTGCCGACTTCTGGATCGCGCGTGTCCATCGGCGAATCCTCGAACATGTTGGCCACGGGGATGCCCAATTCGCCGCAGATGCGCACGGCCTCGCCGTACACCGCGACCTGCACGTCCCAGTCGCGCTTCCACAGGCGGTGCACGGTCACGTAGACCGTCAGCGCATTCGGCCAGCGCTTGCGGATGAGCTCCGCAGTCATGCGGAACATGCGGCCGAACTCGACGATGTCGATGTCGTTGTGGACCGCGTCGTTGACGCCGCCGTCGAAGATGATCACGTCCGGATCGACGTGATCGGCCGCGGCGTTCTTGACTTGGCGCAGGATGTGGTGCGTGGTGTCGTGGTACGGGGAGTCCGGTTCGGTGAAATCGATAATGGTCGAGCCGTTGACCGCATGGCATACATAGTCCATGCCTTCCAGCTCGGCCACGCGCTTGGGGAACGTGAACTTGGGATAGTAGTGGCCATGGCAAATGCTGTCCCCGAACGAGAACATGAGCTTGCCCTTGAATGCGCCTTCGCCAATTTCGTCTGCCATCGTCGGCCTGTGCCTTCCTCCATGAAGCCATGGAACCAGTATGGGTGATATCAGACCCGGAACAATACGGGAATTTTACGACAATTCCCGTACACGCCGGTACGCAAAACATAATAAATCATTGTATTATGGTTTTCAAAATTCACCCGGAACGTTCCGCGTTTCGTAGTGGATTTGTCACAAAGAAGTATCCACAACACCAATACAAGGAAGCATCAATGAAGATCTATGAATATCTCCGCACGCCCTTGGCGACCTCGATCGCGCCGGCCGCACCGGTCATCGTCGACGGCGCATATCACGCCTCCGCGTGCGACGCCCACGCCGAACGCACGTGGCGGCAGATCACGCGCGCCGCGCAGGATCTGCGGCAGGACATCGCCATGACCACCGGCGCGATCGACTGGCACGTCGTGCAGAGCCTGTTCGCCGACGACCAGCAGACGCAGGCCGCCCGGCTCGACGCGGCCGACGCCGACGCCACGCCCGCACTCATCAGCCTCGACGCGCCGGATCAGCTCGCGGCGACCGATGCCGGTACCCGGCCGATCGAACGCGCCATCATCGTCGGCGCCATCGGACGCAGCGCGATCGTCGACACGATCATCGCCAACGGCCTGTTCAACGAAGCCAAACAGATCACCGCACGCACCGAAGCGTTCGCACTCAAGGAAGTCGACCATCCGATCCCCGGCGTCGACCATGCGCTCGTGATCGCCGGCAGCGACGCGCGCGGCACCATCTACGGCATCTACGCGCTGTCCGAGCGCATCGGCGTATCCCCGTGGTTCTGGTGGGGCGACGTACCGATCGACGTGCGCCCGATCATCGACGTCGACTACACGCACGCCTGCGTCGAGCTCGGCCCGGCCGTACCGTACCGCGGCTTCTTCATCAACGACGAGGACTGGTCGATCATCCACTGGAATCGCAAGAAGTTCCCGAACCCGCAGATCGCGCCGGACGTCAACTACTACCGTCACGTCTTCGAACTGCTGCTGCGCCTGCGCGGCAACCTGCTGTGGCCGGCCATGCACCCCGAATCGGTCGCGTTCAATCGGGAACTCGGCCCCGACGGCGTGCCGATCAACGCCAGGGAGGCCGAACTATACGGCGTCATCATGGGCTCCAGCCACTGCGAAATCCTGCTGCGCAACAACGAGGGCGAATGGGACCAGTGGTACGAGCGGAACCATGAGAAGTTCCACATGCGCGGCGCTTCCGTGCGCGCCTCCTACGATTTCACGCTCAACCGCGAGGCGCTGATCCAATACTGGCGCGAACGACTCGAAACCAACAAGGGGTGCGAGTGCTCGCTGACCGTAGGCATTCGCGGCATCCACGACGGCGCGTTCAACGTGGCCGAACTCGACCGCTATCCGGGCGCCACACGCGACGAAAAGGAAGTGGCGTTCATGGAGGACGTCATCGCCACCCAGCGAGCGCTCATCGAAGAGGTGTACGGCAAGGAGGAGGCTTCGCGCATCCCGCAGGTGCTCATCCCGTACAAGGAAATGAACGACGTGTACAACCACGGTCTCAACAGGATCATGGAACGTCCGGAATACCGCGACATCACGCTCATGTGGGCCGAGGACGACTACGGTTTCCTGCGTCAGACGCCCACCCGCGGCGAGCAGGCGCGCGAAGGCGGCTCGGGCGTGTACTACCACAACTCGTATGTGGGCCGCCCCACCAACAACACCTGGCTCAACAGCTCGCAGCTGCCGCTGATGAGCGAGCAGATGCACCGCGCGTGGGACACCGGCATGCGCACGCAATGGGTCATCAACATCGGCGACATCAAGCTGTCCGATATCTCCACCGAATTCTTCATCAAACTCGGCTGGGATCCCGTCCGCTACACCGACCGCACGATCGGTTCTCAGTTCATCACGCCGCTGGCCAAGCGCGACTGGGGCGTGGACGACGACACCGCACGACAGCTCGCCGACGCGTTCGACGAATTCCAGCAGATCATCGCGATCCGCCAGCCCGGGTTCAATCTCGCCAGCCTGAATCCGGAAGGCGCGAACGCAGGCATCGATCTCAACGAGTTCACGTTCAACCCGGCCGCATTCGGCGACGAGGCGCAACGTTGGCTCGACCGATGCAACGCGCTCAGCGACAAGCTGCGCGACATCTCCGACTCGCTCGGCGAGGCCCGTCGCACCGCGTTCTTCGAGCAGCTGTACTACGCCGTGCTGTCGTCGTCCGACACTGCCGGCGAATACGTGAACTTCTGGAAAGCGCAGCTTGCGGCGAAGCAGGGACGCGTCAACGCGACCCGACGCTACATCGCACTGTCCCGGCAATCGCGGGACGCGATCGTGCATCGCAACGACTATCTCGACGCGCTCAATGGCGGCAAGTGGGCCGGCGTCATCAAGTACGACACGCATTTGGGCGACGATCACGATCTGATTGAGGACGACCAGTATCCGGCGATCCCGACCGCCGGCCGAGGCGTGGATGCGGCCGCGGAAGGACAGGACGGCACCGGCTCCGGCCTGCTGCGCTTCGACAGCGCCGTCACCGACGACACGCGATTCTTCGACGTCTTCTCGCGCGAGGACATGGCAGAACCCGTGACATGGCATGCGACCGCGCCATCGTGGGTACGATTGTCGGCCGATTCCGGCGCGACTGCCGACGAACAGCGCATAACCGTCACCGTCGACTGGCAGGCGGTTGAAGTCGGCAAGTCGACCGGCGAAATCGCGGTGTACAGCGACAGCGGTACGACGGTAGCGGGCGAATCCAAGCGTGTGGCAACGTTCGCCGTTACGGCGACCAAGCACGACGTCAGGCCCGCACCGGCCACGAACGACACCGACGACTACGGTTACGCCGAGGCCGACGGCTATCTCGCATTCGAGGCCGAACACGCCTCGAAGGTGATTGACGGACTGGACGGGTCCAGCTGGAAACGCATCGAGCACGAAGGACAGCACGGCGACACGATGAAGGCGTTCCCCGACCGCGGCATCAGCCTGCCCGGAGCCGGCGCGAAACTCGTGTACCACCTGTACTTCGATCAGGCGGGTGCTTACGCGGGCCGCATCGACCGGCTGCCTACGTTCAACGAAGGATTCGAGGACGACGGCACCGCTCGAGGCTGCCGGATCGCCGTCAGCATGAATGGCGGCGCACCGGTGGAAATCGCGGGCAACAACGTGTGGTCCGAATCCCGCAACCGTCACTCGCTGACCAAGGTGTGGGAGCGCAACATCATCCGCGGCTATGAGTCGCTGCCGTTCGAGATCAGCGTGCATGCCGGATGGAACACGTTCGAGATCACGCGCGTCGACGCCTCGATGGTGCTCGACCGCGTGGTCATCGAAACACAGCCCGGCGCGCTCACGCGAGCGTTCCACGGTCCGGACGAATCCCCGCGCGTGCTCGTCGCCTCGCGGTGACATCGCTGACGTCGCCGGCATTGCTGACGTCGCCGCATGATACGCAATGGCCGGTCCCTTCCGTTCGGGAAGGGACCGGCCATTTGTTGATACTGCCGTCTCGCCTGCGGTTGCCGCATTGCCTACCGTTGCACGGTATCGCAATGAGGAGAAGGCGGAGTCTATCCGCGATTGCCCACGTTGATCACGTTGTTGTGACCCCAGCAGCGCTCGTACGGCATGCCCGTGAGGCTTTCGACCAGTTCGCGCGTCTCGGGCGTGACGTCGGCCATCGAACCGCCCTCGCGCAACCGCGCGATCTCGGCCAGCAGCAGCCCGTGGTTCTCCTTGTTGAGCTTGAGCCGGTAGGTGAAGAATATGCCGAGCAGACACAGCATGATCGGAGCAAGACAGTACATGACCGCGATGGCCGTCACCGTGCCGGACGGCTGTGCCTGCGCGCCCTCGATGAAACCGGTCGCCTGCAAGACCCAGCCGATGAGCACCGTCTCGACCGCGGCGAAGATGTCGTCAATGGTTGCGTTGACGGACGCGTACTGTCCTTCACGCCGCTTGGACGTGATGATTTCATCCACGTCGGGGATGAACGTGTACGTGTACTGCGTCGCGTTCACCACGCCGGTGATGCCGAAGTTCATGAACAGGCCGAGCACGACGAACGCGACGGCCTTGGCGCCGGACGACAGTTGGGACGAGAACATGGCCAGCACGAACAGCGACAGGAACACGCCGATCACCTCGAAGCCGCCGATCCGGTAGGCGCGCGGGCCGCCGACTTTCGCGGTAAGCCACATGAAGAACGTGAGGCACGCGATGCCGAACATGGTGTTCACGCCGGTGGCGAGCGAGACGGTCTGCGGATCGAGCAGCAGCACGAAGATCACGAAATACGTGTTGATGGTGCCGCGGATGGCGCGAAAACACTGTTCGGACAGATACAGGCCGAGATAGTTGCGGAATTCCCGCACCCGCATCACGGACACGAAATTCCAGATCATCGAGACGATGCGCTGCCAGATCGGCAGTTTGTTACCAGTCGTCCCGCCATCGGCTTCGGACACGTCGGTCGACTCGTCGTATGGCCGCTCCTTGATGGTGAAGAAGCCGACGACGAGCACGCCCACACCGATAGCACCGTAGATCATGGCCATCTTGAAGTACGAGGTCCACGTGTCCTTGCCCCAGAGGATGAACAGGTACACGTTGAACAACGACAGGAACGTGCTGCCGATCGCGCCGGCGATCTGGTTGATGCCGACGAGCTGCGCGCGTTGACTGGAGTCCTCGGTCATTTCGGACGGCAGACCGTACTGGATCGTAGTCAGGCCGGCGAGGAAGACCCAGTACAGCAGACTGGAGGTGAAGTATGCGGCGACCGGCAGCCCCGGAATCCACATGATGGCGTAGAACAGCGCGTTGAGCGGCACGGCGATCAGCATGATGGACCGGCGGCGGCCGATGCGACGGCCGAGCTTGGTGGCGTACATGCGGTCGGACAGATACCCCCACACCGGGCCGATCACCGAGGCGATGATCTTGCCTGCGGCGATGAGCGCCGTGGTGGCGGCGACGGGGATGCCGAGGAATGTGGTGAAGTAGAACAGCTGCCATGTGCCGATCATGGTCTGCATGACGTATGACAGCGAGAACGTGGAATAGCCGAGCTTGGCTTTCCATGACAACGGCGGCAGCTCGTTCTGCCGATGATTGCGTCGAGACATCAGTGTCCTTTCCCTGCTTTGCGTATGTCCACCATACCCGGTTCGTTCCGGATTTACAAATCGGCTACATTTCAGCGCATATCAAGCCATTTATGGAGCATGATCTTCCATATCACGATACAATCGACAGGAACGTTCCGATACAGAACGTGCCGCCGCGTCACGCGCGTCACGCACGTCACGCGTATCACACGGCATGCGGTGAACAAACAATCGACGCACCGGCACGCCATCCGGACATATCGCCTATCCCACCGGCAGCAAAACATGACATGCCGGCACACGATAAGCGGTAAAAACATAAGCTCAAAAAGACGAGCGTAAGGAGACATATCAGCCATGATCAACGTACTGTGCTTCGGCGATTCCAATACGAACGGATCGAATCCGGCAGGCGGGCGTCATCCGCGCGACGTGCGCTGGCCGGGCCGGTTGCAGCGACTGCTCGGCGACGACTGGTACATCATCGAGGAAGGACTCGGCGGACGCACCACCGTGTTCGACAATCCGGTCGAACCGCATCGCAACGGGCTGGAGGCGCTGCCGGGCGCGCTCATCACACACCGTCCGCTCGACTACGTCATCATCAGCCTCGGCACCAACGACATGAAAGCCATGTTCCACGCCGACGCACGCGTGATCGCAGCCGGGCTCGACATGCTCGTGCACGAGGTCAAGATCACCGACAATCGCGGGGCGCCGACGCCGCGCATCGTCGTCGTCTCGCCGATCCACATCAAGCCGGGCATCGCATCCAGCCCGTTCATCGGATTCGACGAGCACGCGGTCGAACTGTCGCATCAGCTGGCGGGGGAGTACCGGCGCGTGGCCGAACGGCAGGACTGCCTGTTTCTCGACGCCGCACGGATCGCCGAGCCGAGCGACCTCGACAAGCTGCACATGGACGGCGAGAATCACGCCAAGTTCGCCGACGCGATGGCCCAGCTGCTGCGCGACGACTGGACGGCGCGGCACTGACCCAACCCGAGCCATGGATCATCATTCCGTGCGGGCGATCGCTGAACAGTCGCGCAACGGCAATTCTTTTATATTCTTTTATAATGTTTTATATTCTTTTATAACTTGTATAGTATCCGGCACCACGAGCATGAGAGGCGACCCATATGTCAGCACGCATTGCCAACCCATTCAAGCCGACCGCCGGACGCATGCCGCCACTTCTGATCGGACGCGACAACATCATTGAGGACTTTGAGGAGGGACTTGATAACGGTCCCGGCGCCCCCGGCCGTCTCATGCGCGTCACTGGAGCGCGCGGGGTCGGCAAAACCGTCATACTGACCGAGTTCGGACGCATCGCCAAGGCACGCAAATGGGAAGTCATCGACGAAACCGCATCCGACGGACTCAGCCAGCGTCTGCTTGACCGTCTTGCTCCATTGGACAAGCCAGCGGTCAGTCTCTCGCTCAAACCATCCGTATCGCTTGCGGGACTGGGCGGGCTCAGTCTGGGCGAAGCCAATGTATCATCGCAGCATATGCCGCTCACGCTGAGAGAAACGTTCGGGCAACGACTCGACGTACTGGAGCGCAAACATGCCGGACTGCTGGTCACCATCGACGAAGCGCAAGCCGCGCAACGCAACGATATGGTCGCCATCGCCACCGCAGTGCAACATCTTATCCGAGACGAACGCAATATCGCGTTCGTCTTCGCCGGACTGCCGACCATCGCTTCCAAATGGCTCAATGACGAAGTTCTGACATTTCTACGTCGCGCACAGGCAGAACAACTGGGTGACATTCCACTGCAGGAGGTCTCGGACGCACTTGCCGATACGTTCGCGGACTCGGGCATCGAACTTGACGGCGAACCACTACGCATGGCGGCAAACGCCACCAATGGGTATCCATTCATGATTCAACTGGTCGGATATCACGTCTGGCGCATCGCCTATCGACGTCAACGCGGCGAATCAGGCATGATCGTCACCGCCAACGACGCCCGCGAAGGCATAGCGAACGCACTCACCCGGCTCGGCGACGCCATGCACGGACCCGAACTCGACGGGCTTTCGCCGATCGACAAGACATATCTGCTCGCGATGGCGCAAGACGATGGACCATCATCAACGTCCGCCGTGGCCGAACGGATGGGCAAGGATCTCGCGTACGCGAACATCTACCGCACACGACTGATCGATGCGCAGGTCATTCGCGACGCCGGATACGGCAAAGTCGACTTTGCGATTCCCTATCTGCGTCAGTATCTGCGCGAGCACGCCGCATACATTCGCATGCATGGGTGACGCATCACCGTCCCAATCACCGTTCCAACGTTCGCTCCGGCAATGTGAACAATCTCACGCAATACACCGAGCGCGGACGCGCGTCGCATATCAGGAATGGCGGTATAGTGCTGATTGTCGGCGTCGACAGGAGACAGCAACGCCGATGAAACGCACACCAAGGATATTCGAACAGGGGAGAGCGGCCCGCGCGGGATGATCGCGCGACAGGGCACGACGAACCCCCACTCGACGAACGCGTCCTGCGACGTGCGCGCGACGGGAGTCTCTTGCGGCACCGGCTGATATGACACCATTATCGCCAGCCACGAAAGGACCCAGCCGCATGGCACGTCTCGCCACGAACCGTTGGACCAGCGCCATTCTCCCAGCACTGCTGATTCACATCCCGATCGGCACCGTCTACTGCTGGAGCGTGTTCAAGCAGCTGATCTCCGACCAACTCCACGCCAGCCCGTCCTCGGTGGAATGGGCGTTCTCGCTCGCTATTTTCTTCCTCGGCATGTCCGCCGCGTTCGCAGGCCCCATGGTGGAGAAGAACATCAAGCGGTCCGCGCTCGTGTCGATGATCTGCTTCGTGGTCGGCTTCGCCGGCACCGGCGTGAGCATCGCGCTGCACTTCCTGCCGGGCGTGTTCATCTGCTACGGCGCGATCATGGGCGTCGGTCTGGGCGTCGGCTATCTGACGCCGGTCAAGAACCTCATGCTCTGGTTCGCGGACAACAAGGGTCTCGCCACCGGCATCGCGGTCGCCGGGTTCGGCCTGGCCAAAGCCATCGCCAGCCCGGTCATGGAATGGCTGATCGGCACGATCGGACTGGTCAACATGTTCTACGTGCTCGCCGCGATCTATGCGGTGATGATGTTCGTCGGATTCCTGCTCATCCGCCGTCCGGCCGGCTGGGTCTACGATCCGGCGACCTCGCACGTCAGCCGCCGCACGATCCTGACCAAGCCCGTGTTCTGGGGCATCTGGATCGCGTTCTATCTCAACATCACCTGCGGCCTGGCGCTCATCAGCCAGGAGAAGGACATCCTGCACGACGTGCTGCAGTCGTTCCCGCAGTACGCGGGCCTTGGCCAGAGCGAGCTGGCCGCCGCGATCGCGGGCGTCATCGGTCTCGTGCTCGCCGTGGACGCCGTATTCAATGCGGCCGGCCGCATCGGCTTCTCCACGATCTCCGACCATCTCAAGCGCCGCGAAAGCGTGTATCAGATCATCTTCGTCATGTCGATCGCGGTGTGTCTGCTGCAGGTGGCACTCAACAGCATCGACAACGCCCTGCTGTGGGCGGTGCTGGCCATGCTGTTCCTCGTCAACGCGGGCTACGGCGGCGGCTTCTCCACACTGCCGGTGCTGCTCGACCAGCATTTCGGCACGAAAACCGTGTCGACCACGCACGGCCTGACGCTCAGCGCCTGGGCGTTCGCGGGGTTGAGCGGCAATCAGCTGGCGTCGTTCGTGGTCACGCATGCGCCCGATCAGGCGCATCGGTACGCGGCGCTGATCCCCGTGATCACGGTGCTGTATGTGGTGGCGCTGGCGAGCGCGACCTTGGTCAAGCGGGCGGGGCGGCAGCACTGAGCGCGCCGGTTCCCGGGATTGGGCGATGAAATCCCGATGAAATCCCGGGAACCAGAAACCGCACATTATGCGACAACCGCACAAACGCGATCGACGGAATGGCGCGCCTTGCGTCCGAAAACAGAACATGGCCGGTTCCCGGGATTTCTGATGAACAATCCTGAGAACCGGCCATGCCCGTAAGTAGCCGACCAATCGGGCCGACCAGCCCGCCTACGCCCCAATCAGGCTGAGCATCTGCGGCACGCTCTTCTTGCCGAACTCGACCTTCTGCTCGCCGCCCGCGCCGCCGCGGTTGATGACGATGCACGGCACACTCATCGCGCCGTACTGGTCCCTGAGCTCGGGGAAGTGCGAGATGTCGTACGCCTCCGCCCGCACGCCGGGGTTGAGCGACGCGATGCGCTGCGAGGCGAGCACCGTCTCCGGGCACATCGTGCAGGTGAGCGACACCAGGATCATGATGTCGGTCGGGCTTGCCGCCTCCGCACGCTCGCGCAGATCGTCATCCAACGGCTGGCCCGGGCCGGCCGCGTTGTACAGTCCCAGCACGAACGAATTGAACTCGTGGCCGCTCGGCACGCCGTGGAACGCGAGACCGGTGAACGTCAGGCGATCATCATCGCCAAGGACGCACAGGCGCACGGCGGGACGCGCGCCCGGCAGCAGACCGGCAGGATCGAACTCGGCACGACCGGAGTCGTCGAGCGTGCCGTACGTCGGCAGTACGGCGGCGCTACCGTCGCCTGAGTCGCCGGCGCCGTCCGGCAGCACGATCTCCGCCGGTTCGCCGACGACCAGCGACGTCGGCGCGCTTTCGCCGTCGACGGCCGTGACCAGTCCGGCCGCGTCGATCGCGACCGAGTTCAGCTTGCCGCCGGACAGCGCGACCATTTCGCCGATGAATCCCTGCAATTCCGCGGACAGCGGGGTGTCGTCCAGTTCCAGCGCAAGCGTGACCGGCCGGGTCATGCGGCCGAAGACGACGCCGAGCTGCTGCTTGATCGCGGCGGAGAACAGTTCGCCGGGCTGCTTGGCGGTCTGCGCGGCGGCCGCGGCCGCATCCGTGCTGCGCTTGACCGGCGCGGGGGCGGGCGTCGTGCCGGCGTTTGCTGCGGCGCCCGCGTCCGCGGCCGCATCAGTTTCGGCCTGCTCGTACGCGCTCGAGGTCGGACGCGGCGGCACGAGTCCGGTCTTCTCGCTCATCGACTTGGCATACCGTTCAAGTTCGACGGCCGCGATCGCACCGTCGGCGGTCGCGGTGACGACCTGACGCAGGTTCTTGACGCGCAGGTCGCCGGCCGCGTACACGCCCGGCACCGACGTTTCGAGATAGCCGTGCGTGACCACGTAGCCGTGATCGTCGAGTTCGACGACGCCGCGCACGAGCTCGGTCGCGGGCACGTATCCGGCGAACACGAACACGCCGAACGTGCCGTCGTCTGCCGGCTTCCACGTCTCCGTCTCGCCGGTGGAGACGTTGCGGATCGTCGCCTCGCGCAGGCCGCCCTGACCGGCGGTCACGCCGTCGAGCACCGTGTTGTACCGCACTTCGATCTTCGGATTGTTCTTCGTCTCGGCCGCGACGGACGCGTCGCAGGTGAAGTCCGGCTCGCGCACGAGCACGGTGACTTTGGAAGCGTATTTGGTGAGGAACACGGATTCCTCGGCCGCGGCGAATCCGCCGCCGATCACCAGCACTTCACGGCCGGTGAAGAACTCGCCGTCGCAGGTGGCGCAGTAGGCCACGCCGCGGCCCGCGTATTCGGCCTCGCCCTCGAAGCCGAGCTTGCGCGGGGAGGCGCCGGTGGCGAGCACGATGCCAAAGGTGCGCAGGTCGCCGCGCGTGGTGTGCACGGTTTTGACGTCGCCGTCGACGTCGAGTCCGGTGGCTTCCGCAGAGAGGAACTCCGCGCCGAAATCGCGCGCCTGCTGGCGCATGGTCTGGGTGAGCGCGCGGCCGGTCGTGCGGCCGACGCCCGGGTAGTTCACGACTTCGTTGGTGATGGTGATCTGCCCGCCGAAATCGTCCTTCTCAAGCACGAGCACGCGGTAGCGGGCGCGCGCGAGGTACAGGCCCGCGGTGAGTCCCGCCGGGCCGCCGCCGATCACCACCACGTCGTAGAGATCCTGATTGTCAGTCATCCAAAAAACTCCTTCACATATAACTTGGCCCCCTCGGCTGAGGGGGCTGTCAGCGATAGCTGACTGGGGGAGCGTCACACCCATCGCGTTCCGTAGTTACGAAGGCAATACCGCGTACGCTCCCTCAGTCACGGCCTATCGGCCGCGACAGCTCCCTCAGCCGAGGGAGCCGAGATACATAACGATCAGAGCAGGCCGACCAGATCGAGGCTCGGCTCGATGGTGTCCTCGCCCGGCTGCCACTTGGCGGGGCAGACCTGATCGCCGTGCTCATACACGAACTGCGAGGCCTGCACGCGGCGCAGCAGCTCGTCGGCGTTGCGGCCGACGTTGGAGGAGATGACCTCGTACGCCACGACCTTGCCTTCAGGGTTCACGATGAAGTCGCCGCGCTCGGCCATGCCGTCCGCCTCGTTGTAGGTGTCGAGGTCGCGCGCGAGCAGTGCGGTCGGATCGGCGAGCATCGGGTACTGGATCTTCGCGATCTTCTCGTTCGCGTCGTGCCACGCCTTGTGCACGAAGTGCGTGTCGGTCGAGACGGAGTAGATCTCGCAGCCGATCTTCTTGAAGTCCTCGTACTTGGCGGCGAGATCCTCAAGCTCGGTCGGGCACACAAACGTGAAGTCGGCCGGGTAGAAGAAGAACACGGACCAGTGGCCGAGCACGTCGGCCTTGGTCACCTCGTGGAATTCGTTGTTCTGGAACGCCTGAACCTTGAAATCGGTGAGCTCGTGCTGCAGAAGAGTCATCATTGTTCCTTTCTGAAATCGGTGACGACAAACCGATTTCATCCTATCCCGAATCGCGTTCGCCGCGCAGGGCGAACATGCCGCGAACGCTATGAGGATAATCACAGCGTCGCGGCAAGTCACCTTGCCCCGCAATATCAGCCGCCCTGCGCCGCGGCCAGTCGCCTCGCGCCGCGGCCGCACGCGGGACCGCGTCTGCCCGTGCACGCCCGCATCAATCCGTACCTGCCCTCACGGCGAAACCGCGCGCCCTCCCGCACGGTAATATGGGAGCCGAATCAACCTTTGGAGGTACACATATGGCTGAAGAGTCGACGGCGAACGCAACGTGGAGTCGCATGCTGGCCGGCAATCGTCGTTTTGCCGAGGGCAAGCCGGAGCATCCGTGGCAGGACAAGACCACGCGCGAGTCGCTGATCGACCGGCAGAATCCGGACGCGGCCGTACTGTCGTGCTCGGATTCGCGCGTACCGCCGGAAATCATCTTCGATGCCGGACTGGGCGACCTGTTCACCGTGCGCACCGCCGGACAGATCATCGACGACGCGGTGCTCGCGACGCTCGAGTACGCCGTGAGCAAGCTGCACGTCAGTCTGCTCGTCGTGCTCGGACACGAGGGTTGCGGCGCGATCGACACGGCCGCGCGCGAACTCGACGACATGATCGCGGCGACGACCGACGACGCGGCCGGCTCGCTCGAGGCCGCGGACGGCATCGACAGTCTGGACGAGCGCATCGCCGAGGCCGAGTCGATCATGCTGCGCACGGTCGGCATGTCCGTATGGCAGGCGCGGCAGGCCGAACTGGACGCGCACGAGGACTTCGAGCGCGTGCACGTCGCGCATACGATCGAGGAACTGGTCACGCGCTCCGAAGTGATTCAGGACGCGCTCGCGCACGATCGGCTCATGATCGTGGGCGCCCGCTACCAGCTCACCACCGGCAAGGTCGAGGTGCTCAGCTTCTGACCCCGGCTAGGCCGGAATGGACGGGACCGGACAAGCGGAATGTGGGGACGGAGACACCAATAACCGCCGAATATCCGCCTCCACGTGGTGTCTTTGTCCCCACTTCTGGAAATGTGGGGACAAAGACACCAAATATTTCGATTTTTGGAGATGTCTAGTCTTAGCGGATAGTTGACGCATGTGTCGGGGCATGGTTGACGGTATGTCTTGGGGCATGGTTGACGGGTGTGTTGGGGCATGGTTTACATGTCGTCGCTTGTTGACTGGTGCATGGATAC
>NZ_JAHBBH010000021.1 GCF_019331735.1 Bifidobacterium miconis | reverse complement strand
GGCCGCGGCGTCTCGTACTGCGCGACCTGCGACGGCTTCTTCTTCCGCGGCAAGCCGATCGTCGTGGTCGGCGGCGGCGATTCCGCGTTCGAGGAGGCGCTGTTCCTCACCCGCTTCGGTTCGTCGGTCACGCTGATCCACCGCCGCGACGAGTTCCGCGCATCGAAGATCATGGTCGACCGCGCTCGCGACAACGAGAAGATCACGCTGCTCACGAACTCCGTGGTCGACCGCGTGAACGGCGACGATTCGGGGGCGACGTCACTGACCGTGCGCAACGTGGTGTCCGGCGAGACGAGCGAGGTGCCCGCGAACGGCGTGTTCGTGGCGATCGGCCACACGCCGTCCACCGGTTTCCTCGGCGGCGCGATCGCGCTGGACGAGGACGGCTACATCACGGTCGACGGCGCGTCCACGCGCACGTCCGTCCCGGGCGTCTTCGCCGCGGGCGACGTGGTGGACCGCACCTACCGTCAGGCCATTTCCGCCGCCGGCATGGGCTGCCGCGCCGCCCTCGACGCCCAGTCCTACCTCAACGCGCTGGGCGAGTAACGCCTGACGCTCCAGACGAGCATCTCCAACAAGCGTGCTCGCCGGCTCATATGCCGTTCAACCGGCATCATGCAGTCGGCGAGCACATTTGTATGTATCGGCTTCACGATCTCCCTCGGGTGCGGACAGCCCCCGCAACAAGCAACAGCTATGCCACATGCGCCCCAATCGGTTGGAAAATGCAACATATTGCGTCTTAATCGGTTGGAAAATGCAATAAAATACCCTTTTTCTGGTTTGAAAATGCAATTTCAGAAAGATAAAATGGTTTGAAAATGCAATTCACATCCGAAGGGGCCATCTTGCTGACAAGAAAGATCGAAGCTGATCTTGAGGCGTGGAGGACGTCTCCCAATCGTACGGCTCTGCTGATTACCGGTGCACGGCAAATCGGTAAAACGTACATCGTCCGTCATTTCGCAAAAACGCATTACGAACACGTCGTCGAGCTGAATTTCATCGAAAACCCTGAAATGGCGACGCTGTTCAGCACTCCGCGCGACGCCAGGGACCTGCTTATGCGGCTCGAATTGGCCACGAACAGCCCTATGGTGCCCGGCAAGACCCTGGTGTTCTTCGACGAAGTCCAACAGTGCAAGGAAATCGTCACGGCAATCAAGTTCCTTGTGGACGATGGACGATTCGACTACATCATGTCCGGTTCGCTGCTTGGCGTCGAATTGGAGGACATTCGATCCATACCTGTGGGGTACATGAGCGAATTGGACATGCATCCTCTGGATTTTGAAGAGTTCTGCTGGTCGCAGGGAGTGGGAAGCGACATATTCGACATGCTGCGCGAATGTCTGCACGATCGCAGGGAGATTGATGATTTCATCCATGGCCGATTGATGGAGCTGTATGCCAAGTATCTGGTTATTGGAGGCATGCCGGCGGCGGTCAGTTCATTCGTGTCTGATGGCAGCGTCAGGAACGTGCGGACGATACAGGAAAACATCAAAAGAGAATATCGTCGCGATATCGGACAGTATGCCCGGAAAGAGGATCGACTTCACATCCGGTCCATCTACGATCTGGTGCCCAGCGAACTGAACAACCCCAACAAGCGGTTCACGTTCTCCAAAGTCGAAAAAGGCTTGCGTTTCCAGGCGGTGGCATCCGATTTTGACTGGCTGGTGGGCGCCGATGTGGCTATAGCGGCCTACAACGTGGATGAGCCGTGCACGCCGTTAGAGATGAGCAAGGAACGCAATCTGTTCAAGCTCTTCTATAACGATGTCGGTCTGCTCACCGGTTCGTTCCTGAGAAAGACCGCGCTTGACGTGCTGAACGGGAATCCCGACGTCAACTATGGGTCCATCTATGAGAACGCCGTCGCGCAGGAATTGGCCGCGCATGGCTTCGCTTTGTATTACTACAACAGCAAAAAGCTCGGCGAGCTTGATTTTCTTGTTCAGGATCGCGATGATGCGGTGCTGCCCATTGAAGTCAAGTCCGGCAAATCATACAAACGACATCATGCGATGGATGCGGTGCTGGCTCACAGCGAATACCACCTCTCCACCGGATACGTATTTGGCCCGTGCAACATTGCCGTCGAAAACCGCATACTCTATCTGCCCGTGTACATGGTCGGCCTGCTCAGCAACGACTGACATTCGCAACGCAGCCCGCCAGCATGGGGCTGCCATGGGCTGCCGCGCCGCCCTCGACGCCCAGTCCTACCTCAACGCGCTGGGCGAATAGTCCAGCCGAATAACCACCGGATAATAACCGCCGGATACGAGTGCGCCCCGCTTGCCTGCTCCGTGAAAGGAGAAACCGCAAGCGGGGCGCACGCATTGGATTGCTCTGCGATCAGCGCCAGCCGGCGTTCGGATCGGCCGCGGCGTCGCCTTGGGGGGCGAGGAGGCCGAGGATGCGGTCCATGTCCTCGGGCGAGGAGAACACGATTTCGATGCGTCCGTGCTGCTTGGAGCCCTTGATGGACACCTTGGTGTCGAAGCGGTTCTCGAGGTGCTGCTGGATCGGCGAGTTGGCCCACGGGTTGTTCTTGTTGGCGCGGGCCTTGCGCGGCTGCTCGCCGGAGGCGATCTTCATCGCGACGATCTCCTCGGTGGAGCGCACGGACAGTCCCTCCGCGATGATGCGGTCGGCCAGCTTGTCCATCTCCGATTCGTCGGTCAGGCCCAGCAGCGCACGCGCGTGGCCGGCCGAGAGCACGCCTGCGGCGACGCGCTTCTGCACGCTGGCGGGCAGGTTGAGCAGGCGCAGCGTGTTGGCGATCTGCGGGCGCGACTTGGACACGGACTTCGACAGCTGGGCCTGCGTGAGCCCGAATTCCTCGATCATCTGCTGGTACGCGGCCGCCTCTTCGAGCGGGTTGAGCGCGACCCTGTGCAGGTTTTCGAGCAGCGCGTCGCGCAGCATGTCGTCGTCGGCCGTGGTCTTGACGATCGCCGGGATCGTGGTCAGGCCGGCGAGCTGGGTCGCGCGCCAACGACGCTCACCCATGATGAGCTCGTACGGGCTGTCGAGACGCTCGTCGGCCGCCTCGACGTCGCCGTTGGCGACACGTTCGGCGACGTCGCGGCGGGCCTGCTCGATCTGCGCGGCGGGACGCTTGCGCACGACGATCGGCTGCAGCACGCCGACTTCCTTGATGGACGCGGCGAGCTCGTTGAGCTCCTCCTCGTCGAAGACGGTACGCGGCTGGTGCAGGTTCGGCCCGATGTCGGTGGTGTTCAGTTCGGCAAGATAGCCGCCGAACACCGGCTTGAGTTCCGGCTCGTCCGCGTCGTTCTTGGTTTCACGTGAAACATCAGCGGACTTGGCCGTGCGGGACGACGATTTGGCCGACTGCTTGCGATCGTGTGCAGCGGCGGACGACTCGGCAGCCACGGACTTGCCGGCAACCGGCACCGCCGCGGTCGTGTCGCCGAAGAACAGATCGCTCGGATGGGCGCCGGCATCGCCGATGCTCGGCATGGTCGCGCGCTTGGACTTGGACTTGCCGCCCTTGCCGTCATGCGCGGCACCGCCCGCGGACTGTGCCGGAGACGGCTTGGAACGGTCGACCGCGGGCGCGGTCACCGGCTGCGCCTGCGTGGACGCGGTGCTGATGACCTGCGGAATGGACGTGCGACTGATCGGCGCGGCGGACGACGCCTGCTCGTCGGGATCGGCCGGAACTTGCGGGGAGACGGACTTGCCGGCGTGCGCGCCGCTGCCGTCCTGCGCGACGGCAGGCGCCTTATGGGCGCCCGACTTGCCGGACAGCGCTTCGGCGACAGTCTTCTCCCGCTGCGCGGGCGTCATCACCGACAGTTCGTCGAGCTCATGCTGGGCTTCGCCGGGAAGGTCCGGGAACAGCGCGCCAAGTCCCTTGCCCAAACGCGACTTCGTAGCCATAATCAGTGTTCTCCTCGCTTGATTGCAATCGCTTCCAACGCCTGGTCCGAACGGCGCGCCATCTCGAGCGCCGCCTCACGATACGCCGTGGCGCCCATGCTCGCCTTGTCGTAGGCGATCACGGTCTGTCCGAAGCTCGGCGCCTCGGAGATCTTCACGGTACGGGGAATCGTGGTGTCGAGCACGATGGACGGATAGTGGTTCTTGACCTCCGAGTACACCTCGCGGCTGAGCAACGTGCGGCGGTCGTACATGGTGACCAGCATGGTGGAGACGAGCAGCGTCGGATTGAAGTGCTTCTGCACGAGGCCGATGGTGTTGATGAGCTGGCCGAGGCCCTCGAGCGCATAGTATTCGGCCTGAATCGGGATGAGCATCTCGTTGACCGCGCACATCGCGTTGATGACGAGCAGGCCGAGGCTCGGCGGACAGTCGACGAACACGTAGTCGTAGTGCTTGTCGGTTTCGGCCAGATACTTGGCCAGCGCGTCGCGCATGAGGTTGTTGCGATTCGGCGAATCCGCGATTTCCAGCTCCGCGCCGGACAGGTCGATGGACGCGGGCACGACGTCGAGCGTCGGAAAGTCCGGGCAGACCTGCTTGACGTCGGCGATGGTGCGGCGGCCTTCGAGCACGTCGTAGACCGAATCCATGCCGGAGTTGTGCTCGATGCCGAGCGCGGTCGACGCGTTGCCCTGAGGGTCCATATCGATGACGAGCACGTTCGCGCCGCCCTTGGCCAACGCGGCGGCGATGTTGACGGCCGTGGTCGTTTTGCCCACGCCGCCCTTCTGATTGGCGACCGCGATGATGCGGGTCTCCTTGGGCTTGGGGAAGCGTTGCGCTTCGATGGCGGCGTACCGCTGCTTTTCCTGCGCGATCTGCATGCCCACCGAGGCATCGGAGGCCCCATTGCCGAAGATGCGGCCGATGGTCTGCTCTACCGTTTCGAATTCAGGTTCGCCGTTGGTGGTGGACACTGCTCCTCCTTCACAAGACAGTACGTTCCAGTTTCATCGTTCGCATGGACATGAAAACGGGGCCAAACCGGCTGTTTGGGCCGTTTTTCGGTACCGTTCGGACGCCGTGCGGACGTCCGTCGCGCGCATCGCCCGCCAGTCATCCACAACTATCCACATAGTTGTGCACAGTATTGTGGATAACTGTGGATAACCTGTGTGCAACGCGCCGCTCGATCGTGCGTGCAATCCCGTCTCATTGCCGGAACTCCGGCGTTTGCACATGAACGCCACGCAAACTGCATCTCATTGTGGATAACTTTTTCTCACTGTGGATAATGTGGATAACTCAGTCAGCGCTTGTCCACCAGCACCACATGCGTGGGCTCGAGTCCGGGACCGACCTCGGCCTCGACCACCCGCGGACGCACTCCCCCGCGCTTGGCGATCTCCTTGGCGGCCTTGTCGATTTCGGCCTGCGCGGAACGCCCCTTGAGCGCGACCAGACGGCCGTGCGACTTGAGCAGCGGCAGCGTCCAGCCGGACAGCTTGGTCATGGGCGCGACCGCGCGGCACGTCGCCACGGCGAACGGATACAGTCCGTCGCGCTTGCGGATCCGGGCGATAATCTCCTCGGACCGGGCGCGCACGACCTCCACGTTCTTCAGCCCCATCTCACGCACGCATTCGTCGAGCCATTCGACGCGGCGCTCCATCGGCTCGATCAGCGTGAACCGATGGTCCGGCAGGCATGCGGCCGCGACGAGACCCGGGAAGCCGCCGCCGGATCCGATGTCCGCGACGGTCTTGTACCGCTCGTTCCGCGTCGTCTCGCGAATGAACGGCACCACGGCCGCGGAGTTGAGAATATGACGCTCCCACACGATGGCCACGTCGCGCGGGCCGATCAGGCCGCGCGGTTCGCCTTCGCGCATGAGCTTGTCGTGGAAGATCTCAAGCTTGGGCAACGCGTCGCCGAGCACGTCGGCGAGCAGCGGCGAGCCGTCGAGCTCGTCCGTCACCGGGGCGGACGCAACGGTCGAACCGGCCGACTCGCCGGACATGGCCATGCCGCCGTCCGTCATGCCATCGTGCGCAGTCGCGCGCGCGGCGGCATCATCCTGCATACCGTCCGCAACGTCGCCGCCGCGAACGGTTTCATGTGAAACATGATCCGGCACGGATCACTCCTCCGTCTCGTCGGCGGCGTCCTCCGCGTTCGCGCGCAGGTACACCGTCACGTAACGACGCGGCTCCTCGCCGTGCGAACGCGACTTGAGGCCCTCCTCGCGCACGACGTCGTGCACGACCTTGCGCTCGAACGAGTTCATCGGCTTGAGGTTCACCGGCTCGCCGGTCTCCTTCGCCTCGTCGATCGCGTCGAGCGCGATGTCGCGCAGACGCTGGCGCTTGTGCTTGAGGAACCCGTCGACGTCCACGATGAGATGCGAACGTTCGCCGGTCTTCTGCTGGACGGCCAGCCGAGTCAGCTGCTGCAGCGCGTCGACCACTTCCCCGTTGCGGCCGATGAGATGCTTGATGTCGGTGTCGTCGTCGGCGACGATCTGCACCATCGGACGATTGTTGCGCACGCCCATCTCGATGTCGCCGTCGTAGTCGGCGATGTCGAGCAGGCCCTCCAAATAATCGGCAGCGATGTCAGCTTCCTCGTTGAGCTGATCGATCGTCCTTTCGTCTTCCGCCATGTCCACTACTCCTTGTCCAGCGAAGGGTCGATTGTCAAAGTCTGCAAACCAGTCTAAACCAAAGGTCTCGCGGGAAACGAATCATGTCCGTTATCATGTCCGTTTCCCGCGAGACCGTCATGTCGCGTGCATCGCGCGCATCACGCACACCGCGTGCATCGCGCGCATCACGCACACCGCGTGCGTCGCGTACGTCACGTCAGCGCGGCATCGTCACTTCTTCTTGCCGCGGTTCTTGCGCTGCGGCTGCTCGCGCTGGTAGCCCTGCTTCTCCCGAAGCTCGGCGGCCTCCTTGGCCTTGATGAGCTTCTCCTCCTCGAGGCTCGGCTCGCCGGCCTTGGCGCGGCGCTCGTTCTCGCGCTTGTGGTCGCGGATTTCCTTGTCCTTGGCGGCCGGGGAACCCGGCGTCGGGAAGGCGTACGCCTGCCACATGGTGCGGGCGAGGTTGCAGATGTTGTTGGTGAGCCAGTAGACGAGCACGGCGAACGGCATGGTCACGCCGGAGAAGATGTACATGATCGGGAAGACCCACAGCATGCCCTTCTGCATGGTGGCGGCCTGGCCGACCATCGCCTCCGGGTTCATGTTGCGCTTCTGGCTGAAGTACGTGGTGAACCACAGGCAGCCGCACATGAGCAGAACGAAGACGCCGATGACGATCTTGCCGTGCGTGGCCGCGGTGGAGAACACGTCGGTCACGTTCACGCCGAACACGGTGGTCTGCGAGAACTGCTGCGCGGTGGCCACGTCGAACGCGCCGAGCGGCGCGCGCTTTTCGCGGGCGATGTACGGGATGGCCGACAGCACGTAGAACATGCACATGAACACCGGCGACTGGATGAGCATCGGGAGGCACGAACCGGCGGGGTTCGCGTCGTTGTCCTGATACAGCTTCATCATCTCGCGCTGCATGGCCTCTTTGCTGGCCTGGTCGTTCTTGCCCTTGTACTTGTTCTGGATGCGCTGCATCTTGGGCTGGATTTCCTGCATCTTGCGCATCGACTTCATCGTCTTGTAGTACAGCGGGAACACGCACGCATGCACGACGAGCACGAGGAAGATGATCGACAGCACCCACGAGAAGCCGACGGGCGACATGCCGAGCAAGGTCAGGAACTTGTGGAAGATGGCCATGATCTGGGTCATCAGCCACTCGACCGGGGTCAGCAGCTTGTACAGCCAGCCCCAGAAGCCGCTGTCCAGCAGGAATTTATCGTAATTGATCATCGCTTGAGGCCGTCTCCTTATGTTGCGCATGGCCGTCGCCGGACCGCGGTCCGGAACCGTCTTGCCAGGCCAGTGGTGTCAGTCGGGGCTCCTCATGGGCCTTCGACCACGAAAATCGGTAAAACACGGAATATCGCTGCGGAACGTCATCGATGCCGCCGCGGCTCCACGGCCGGCAGCGCAGCAATCGCAGCGCGGCCAACAGTCCCCCGCGCAACGCGCCGTATCGTTCCAGAGCTTCGATCGCGTATCGCGAACAGCTGGGATAGTACTTGCAGCAGGCGGGACGATGCGCGGAAATGGCGCGCTGGTACCAGCGAATCGCGCGAATCATGCCGCCGGCGACGGTCATCGACCGTCACGCTTCGCGGCTGCGTTCGCGGTTTTGCGCGACACTGCGGCAAACAGCGACGATACTTGGGCTTCCAGCGACTGGAAGTCGGCCGTCGCGGCGCTCGGCTTGGCGCGCATGACGACGTCGCACTGCTCGGGCAGGCTGGATTCGTACCGCCGCGCGAGTACGCGGAACCGTCGCTTCACCGCGTTGCGGGTCACGGCATGACCCACCGCTTTGGATACGGCAAGGCCGACGCGCCGCGCCGACGTCGCCGTATCGCCCAAAACTGAGGAATCGTCGCGCACCAGATAGTGCACGACGATATCCTTGTCGCTGACTTTACGGCGGCGCTTGAGCACGGTGACGAAATCACGATGGCTCTTGAGCCGCTCCACGTCGGTTACTGCCGTTGCCGTCGATCAGGCGGACAGGGAAGCGCGGCCCTTGGCGCGGCGACGGTTGATGAGCGCGCGGCCAGAGCGGGTGCGCATGCGCACGCGGAAACCGTGCTTCATGTGACGACGGCGGTTGTTCGGCTGGAATGTCCTCTTCATAGTTGTAGCTCCCGGTGTTTTTAGCCGCGCCAAAGCACGGCTCCTCATGAGTCAAGCTATACCAAAGTACTCTTACCCCTGCCCACAAGTCAAAACGCCGAGCGGGTTTTCACATTCCGAACGCGGTGCTGGGCGCGGCGCGACACGCGGAAACGTTGGAAAATCAGGCGGATGCGGCGTGAAGTTATCCACAAATTACACGGATGTTATTCACATTCCAGTATTTGCAACACGCAAGCCTGTGGATAACTTCCAGCTTTCGGAGTAAAAATGGTCTGTTGTCGTAATTATTCGTTCGAGTGGAGGAGGCCCGCATGGCGCACACGCCGCAGGACCCCGCTGCGCAGGCGGCTCGCATCTGGGCCGATGCGCTGGCTCTGCTCAAGCATAATTCAAAGCTTACCGCCCGCGACAAGGGCTGGCTCGAAGGCGTGGTGCCCGAGGCCGTGTTCGGCACGACGATCGTGCTGAGCGTGGAGAACCTCGCCACGCAGCAGGCGCTGCAGAAGGAGCTGAACCAGCCGCTGCTGCACGCGCTGAGCATCGCGTCGGGAACGTCGATGTTCCCCGCGTTCAAGGTCGAGCCGCGTCAGGAGCAGATCGCCGAACCGGAACCGTCGCCGGCGCAGCAGGCCAAGCAGGGCGCGTTCGCGAAGGAGTTCGACGCCCGGTCCGCGCCGACCGTCGCCGACCTGAGCCAGGACGCCTACCGCGCGGACGAATCCGCGCAGCGGATCGGCCGGCAGATGCCGACCGTCGCCACGCCGTCGGTACGTCCCGCGCCGGCCGGCGCGATGACCGCGCAGCCGATGCCGCCGCAGTCCATGACGTCGGCGATTCCGGAGGGCACGTTCACGGCGAGCCGCACGCAGGTCGCGCGCGATCCGCAGACGCATCTGAACAAGAACGCGACGTTCGACACGTTCGTTCCCGGCGATTCCAACCGCTTCGCGCGAACCGTGGCGCTGGCCGTGGCCGAGGGATCGGGGCGCGACTTCAATCCGCTGTGTATCTACGGCGGGTCCGGTCTGGGCAAGACCCACCTGCTGAACGCGATCGGCAACTACGCGCTGGTCAAGGACCCGACGCTCAAGGTCCGGTACGTCACGTCCGAGGAATTCACCAACGAGTTCATCGAGGCGCTGTCCGACACGAACAAGAGCCAGGGCCAGATCGCCGAGTTCAACCGCCGCTACCGCGAGGTCGACGTGCTGCTCATCGACGACATCCAGTTCCTTGGCGGCAAGGAAGCGACGCTCGAGCAATTTTTCCATACGTTTAATGCGCTGTATCAGGCGAACAAGCGTATCGTCATCGCGTCCGATGTGGCGCCGAAGAATCTCAAGGGCTTCGAGGCGCGACTCATTTCCCGCTTCGAATCCGGCCTGCCGGTCGACGTGAAGCCGCCGGATCTGGAAACGCGCATTGCAATCCTTCGCATGATGGCATCGATGAACCATACCAACATCCCCAACGACGTGCTCGACCTGATCGCCGAGCGGTTCACCGAGAACATCCGCGAGCTGGAGGGCGCGCTCACCCGCGTCACGGCCGTCGCATCACTGAGCAATCAGCCTGTTACGCCGGCTCTGGCCGAGCAGACGCTGCAGGATTTCTTCACGGCGGACGTCGAGATCAAGCCCACCGACATCATCAGCCAAGTGGCCAAGTACTTCCATCTGTCCTTTGACGACATCGTTGGCAAGGGCCGTACGAAGAACGTGTCCATCGCCCGCCAGATTGCCATGTACCTGTGCCGCGAAAATACCGGCATGAGCTTGGTGGACATCGGCGAGGTGTTCCACGGACGCGATCACACCACGGTGATGCACGCAGTGCGCCAGATCAACGAGAAGATGCAGCAAAAGCAAGAAATTTATAACTACGTGATGGAGCTGACCCTGCGTCTCAAGCAGAACTCCAACAACGACTGATCAGTTTCGCTCCCCCGGGGCGGAAATGTGCGGGCGGCCGCGCCGGGAGACCGGACGGCCGTTCTTCTTGCACGATGTCCTCCATCCAGCAGAATCGTTTTCAGCGAACGTTTTCGGCGGTTTTTCCGGCGTCCCGGAAAAACCGCCGTTTTTCGTCTCCACGCGCGATCGTCTCGTTTGGAGAGCGGTGGGAAATCCCCACCACAGCACGGATGAAACGCGCGAAACACTTATATCCTCCCCACCGAAGTCACGTATCCTCCCCGGCCGAAGTCACGCGACGGAATATCACGCCGTTCTTCCATCCCGTGATTAGGACTTGGGTCACGGAACGGAATTTGAGCGCTACCATCCATCCCGTGACCGCCAATATGAGGATTTGCGAGGTCACACAACGGAAAATCACGAAGCTTTTCCATCCCGTGATCGGGGACTTTGTCACGAGACGGCATCCCACGCTGCTTTTCCATCCCGTGACCGCCAATATGGCGGTTTGCGAGGTCACACGATGGAATATGCCGTAGATTTGCCGTCGCGTGAACAACCGTGCAATCACGGGATGGAATCTGAACGTTGATAACCATCGCGTGACCTGCCGGTGCCGGATGATCCCATGTCGATGGTCATATGGTCGCATTCACGCGCCGCGAGCTATCTCGGCCCATCAAACCGGATACGACGGAATCGCGCGACAGAATCGCGCGTGACGAACGATTTTGAGGATTTTGGGGAGCGGCGCGGGAAATGAGCAAAAACGTTCGTCAGGAACGATTGTGGTGGATGGTGCGATGGGCGGCAAAGCAGCAACGGCTCCCATCTCCGGGGAGCCATCACGAAATGACTGAGGGGTAGTCAGTCAGAGACCGCCGCATCACACTCGGCAAAGTACCAGCGACACGAGGTGCCTGATGGCGGTCACCAAAGTGACCGTTCCGGGCCGATCCGGCACAAACCCTTGCGCTTGCGGTCGAATCCGCCCGCGCCGCCCGACCGTTCCAGGCCGCCCGACCGCTCCGGGCCGATCCGGCACACCCGGCCCCGGCCATGCCGGTCACCAAAGTGACCTCGATGCGGAAACGAAAGACGGCGAGACGAACCGTCGGGAAAGCGCTGTCCGGGAGGATGGCGCTGAGCGAACGATTTTGGGCGTTTTTCGGAGCGTTCGGAAAAAGCGTCGATTTTGGTCGCTGAGCGCGATTCTGGTGGATGAGGGGCCGTGAAACAGCTCGGGAAACGTCGCGACACGCCCGGATTGAGCGCCGAATACGAGAAAAGTTATCCACATCCTTTTCCACAAATGTGGGTAAATCCTGCGGATAACCCGTGGATAACACCGTCACCAGATGTGGATAACTCGTGGATTATTCGCCTTCGAATGTGGACAACTCGGAATCGTCGTCACACCTGTGGATAAGTCGCCCACTTGTCCACAGATTTTCCAGAAGTTATCCACAGTGGAGCGTATGCCGCCAGCCGTTCTCCACATTGGGAAAACTCCACTTATCCACAGTTTCCACAGCGCTTATTACTACGACTACTTTACTCACTTGCGTAGCTCGTCGTCACCGCAATCACGGCTCGCTTCCGTCACGCGACGTTTCGGGCCGAGCCCGGATACAATGGGCCGCAGTACACCGAAGTGAAAGTAGGAACCCATGAAAGTCGAAATCGATTCCGCGGCTCTCGCCGACGCGGTGGCTTGGACCACGCGCGTCATCGACGCGCGACCGGCCAATCCGATCCTCGCCGGCATCAAACTCGAGGCGATCGACGGCACCTTGCAGCTTTCCGCGTTCAATTACGAAATCTCGGCGCGTCATCACATCGAAGCCGGCATCGACGAACCCGGCACCGCGCTGGTGCTCGGCAAGCTGCTCGCCGACATCACCAAGTCGCTGCCCGCCGAAAAAACGTATCTGTCGACGAACGAGTCGACCATGACGATCACGTCGGGCAAGTCGACGTTCACCATGCAGCTCATGCCCGATGCGGAATACCCGGATTTGCCCGTCGTTCCGGCAAAACTCGGCCAGGTCGACGCGCCGACGTTCGTGCAGGCGGTCTCCCAGGCGTGCGTCGCGGTCTCCCGCGAGGAGAATCGCCCGGTGCTCACCGGCGTTCGCGTCCAGTTCAACGGGGACAAGGTCATCATGACGTCGACCGACCGTTTCCGTCTGGCCCGCGCGACGTTCTCGTGGACCCCGCAGAATCTCGACGTGAACACGACGACGCTGGTGCGCGGCTCGCTGCTGCGTGACATCGCGCGTTCGCTCGACGAACATCAGAACGTGATCGTCGATTTCGACGAGGATTCCGCGTCGTTGCTGGGATTCGAGAACGCCGGACGCGTCTCGACGTCGCAGCTGATCGACGGCGAGTTCCCGGCGGTCGACCGCCTGTTCGCCGACGACTATCCGATTCAGGCGGTGGTCGACCGGCAGAAGCTCATCGGCGCGATCAAGCGAGTCGCGCTGGTCGCCGAACGCAACGCCCCGATCCGCATGGCGTTCTCCGGACAGGAAATCACGCTGTCCGCCGGCGCGGTCGACGAGGCGCAGGCGCAGGAAATCCTCGATATCGACATGGACGGCGACGACATCACCGTCGCGTTCAACCCGTCGTATCTGATCGAAGGCCTGTCCGCGATCACCGAACCGTACGTGCGCATGAAGATGACCACCGCCGTCAAGCCGGTCGAGTTCAATGGACAGCAGGAGGCGGATTCCGACGAGTCGATGGACTACCGCTATCTGCTCGTGCCGATGCGCATCACCGCTTGACGCTGAAATCCTAGCAACCAAGCCTCTGTAAGCGCTTTCCAAATTGCGGGAAGACCAAACGGAAAGCGCTTACCGCATGGAGTCGGGGTCCACGGACTTCGACTCCGCCCATCTCGCCGCAGGTCGGTCGTCGACCCGGCCCCGCCGGCACCCAAGACCATGTAGACCATGCGCCGATCGGGAACCACGTTTCCGGCCGGCATGGCATCAGCCCGACCAACAACCACTTATCGGAGGAACCCCGGTGCACGTCTCGCGTCTGGCGCTCGACCGCTACCGCTCATGGGAGCACTGCGTGGTCGACTTCACCCCCGGCGTGAACATCCTGCAGGGCGCGAACGGCATGGGCAAGACGAACATCGTCGAAGCCGTCGAGGTCCTCTCCACCGGATCCAGCCACCGCACCTCGTCGTCGCTGCCGCTCGTCGAACGCGGACAGTCCTCCGCCGTCATCCGCGCCAACGTCGTCAGCGGCCCCGCCGCGGCCCTCTCAACACCGGACGCGACGTCCGATGTCAAAGCGAGCGGAACGGGCGCCTGCGGGGCGTCTGAGCGGCAAAACGGCGTGTCCGACGCGATTCACGGAGAGGCGGGCGCGAACGAGACGGCCGCGATGCCGGCAAATGCGGACGACGAACGGACCGTCACCACCTACGAGCTCACCGTCGCGGCGCGCGGCGCGAACCGGGCCCGCGTCAACGGCGGCAACTCGCTGTACATGCGCGACGTCGTCGGCCGCATCCCCAGCGTCTCCTTCACCCCCGAAGACCAGCGGCTCGTCGCCGGCGACCCGGCCTCCCGGCGTACTTTCCTCAACCAGGCCGGCGCGCTGCTCGTCCCCGGCTACGCGGACCGGCTGCAAACCATCGCGAAAGTCGCCAGGCAGCGCGCCGCCCTGCTCAAGCAGCTCGGCGCGCGCGACGTCGTGCCGGCCGCCGCCGACGCGGCACTGAGCGGACTGGAAATCTGGACCGGACAGTTCATCGAGCTCGGCGTCGCGCTCACGCGCGACCGCCGGCGCATCGTCGACATGATCGCCGAACCGTTCGCCGCGATCTACCGCAGCCTCGCCGGCGACGACCAGCGTGCGGAACTTGCGTACGAGCCGTCGTTCGACGAGATCTTTCTGGCCGACGATCCCCTGCCTCGCATCAGCGAGCACTTCCAGCGCATCTACCCCGGCGAAGTCGCGCGCGGGCAGAACCTGATCGGCCCGCACCGCGACGACCTGTCGCTGCTGCTGGCCGGCATGCCGGCGCGCGAGTTCGCGTCGAACGGCGAAATGTGGACGATGGCGCTCGCGCTCAAGATGGCGCTGTTCGACGTCGTCGCGCGCGAGCGCGGCACGCGGCCGATCGTCATCCTCGACGACGTGTTCGCGCAGCTCGACGAGTCGCGCCGCGGCCAGATCCTCGACTTCGCCTCGCGGCAGGATCAGGTGCTCATCACCGTTGCCGCGGCCAGCGACATCCCCGACCTTGCCGGTCGCGCGGACGCGAACGTGATCGACGTGGGCGCGCTCAAGCGGGCGCAGGATGAGTACCTGCACCCCGACCTGTCCGCGCTGCTGGGAGCGGACGTCGCGTGGGACGCGGATGGGGCCGATGCCGACGCGCGGCGCGCGGCCGATGCGCACGACGTTGCCGACTCTGCCGATACGGACGATGCCGTCGACGGAAAGCCGGCCTCGGCATGACGCCGCCGATCGCGAAGACGCTCAAACTGGACGAGCGCAAGCTGCCGGCGCAGGTGTTCGAGCGTCTCGCCGAGCGCGGCGGCTACATCATGCGCGACCGCAAGGCGCGCGAGGAAAACAGCGAGAAGGCGTGGGAGAACTTCGGCAAGCCCGGGCGCGACCCGAGCAGCCTCGACAGCGTGCTCGTCGCCATCGCCGGCGCCGGCAACTGGACGCCGCAGCTCAAAATGGCCCAGCTGCGCGACCACTGGGACCAGGTCGTCGGCCCCGCCATCGCCCAGCATTCGACCGTGTCCGGCCTGCGCGACGGCGTGCTCGTCATCCGCACCGAATCGCCCAACTGGGCGACCACGCTCACCTACATGATCCCCCAGCTCACCGCCACGATCCGCGAGCGGCTCGCCGGACTCGACATCCGCGAAATCCGCGTGAGCGGGCCCATGCCGCAGCGCGGCGGATACCGCGGGTATCGTCGGCGCAGCTGAACCGCGCGGAACCGCGTTCGACCGCGACACAACCGTGCAGAACCGCTAATTTCGCCGCTAAGGGCGGTGTCGGCGTACGCGACTAGACTTACGCGCAGTATAGGTAAATGGCTGGAAGGGGCCGTTATTCGCGTTTTAGGGCATATCACCCTTGCGAGTAGCCGCTCGGACGCGGCAATGTGCAGAAAGGAATCCTGTGGCAGACGAAGCAGATTCGCTCGACGGTTCCACTGATCAGAACATCACCAAACCCATCACCGACAAGCAAGCCGAACTCGACGCAGCGGCCGAGCAGATCAACAACGACGAGCTCGTCGACGCGCAGCTCGACGACAGCATGTCCCCCGACCACTACGACGCGAGCGATCTGAAGGTCCTCGAGGGCCTCGAGGCCGTGCGCATCCGCCCGGGCATGTACATCGGCTCCACCGGCCCGCGAGGCCTGCACCATCTCGTCTACGAGATCGTCGACAACTCCGTCGACGAGGCGCTCGCCGGCTACGCGACGCACATCGAGGTCACGATCCTGCCGGACAACGGCATCCGCGTCGTCGACGACGGCCGCGGCATCCCGGTCGACGAGGTGCCCGGCGAAGGCGTCTCCGGCGTCGAGACGGTCATGACCAAGCTGCACGCCGGCGGCAAGTTCGGCGGCGGCGGATACGCGGTCTCCGGCGGTCTGCACGGCGTCGGCATCTCCGTCGTCAACGCGCTCTCCACGCGCGTCGACATCGAGGTGCGCCGTCAGGGCTTCCACTGGACGCAGACGTACATCAACCAGCATCCGACCGCCCGGCTCAAGCAGGGCGAGCCGATGTCCGAAGGCGAGTCGACCGGCACGTCCGTCACGTTCTGGCCGGACGGCAAGATCTTCGAGACGACCGTCTACGACTTCGAGACGCTGCGCGCCCGCTTCCAGCAGATGGCGTTCCTCAACAAGGGCCTCAAGATCAGCCTGACCGACCTGCGCGAGCCCGACATGGCCGGCGACGAGGTCGCGGGCGAGGACGACGGCGAGCCGAAGCACCAGACCGTCACGTACCAGTACGCGAACGGCATCAAGGACTACGTCGACTACCTCGTGAAGTCCCGCAAGGCGACGCCGGTCGAGGAGGACGTGATCGACTTCGAGGCCGAGGACCTGAAGATCGGCATCTCCGCCGAGATCGCGATGCAGTGGACGACCGCGTACTCCGAGGCCGTGCACACGTTCGCGAACACGATCTCCACCACCGAGGGCGGCACCCACGAGGAGGGCTTCCGCGCCGCGCTCACGAGCCTCGTGAACCGCTACGCGCGCGAGAAGAACATCCTCAAGGACAAGGACGACAACCTCTCCGGCGACGACGTGCGCGAGGGTCTGACGGCCGTGATCTCCGTCAAGCTCACCACCCCGCAGTTCGAAGGCCAGACCAAGACCAAGCTCGGCAACTCCGAGGCGAAGACCTTCGTGCAGCGCGTGATGACCGACAAGCTCGGCGACTGGTTCGACGCGCACCCGAGCGAGGCCAAGAACATCATCCAGAAGGCCATCGAGGCGTCCCGCGCGCGCATCGCCGCCAAGAAGGCGCGCGAGAACACCCGCCGCAAGTCGATCTTCGAATCGGCCGGCATGCCCGACAAGCTCAAGGACTGCCAGTCCAACAACCCCGAAGAGTGCGAGCTGTTCATCGTCGAGGGCGATTCGGCAGGCGGCTCCGCGATCCAGGGCCGCAACCCGGAGACGCAGGCGATCCTGCCGCTGCGAGGCAAGATCCTCAACACCGAGCGCGCGAGCATCGACCGCATGATGAAGTCCGACACGATCGAGTCGCTCATCACGGCCGTCGGCGGCGGCTACGGCGAGGACTTCGACGTGAGCAAGGTGCGCTACCACAAGGTCATCATCATGGCCGATGCCGATGTCGACGGCGCGCACATCGCCACGCTGAACCTCACGCTGTTCTTCCGCTACATGCGACCGATGATCACCGCCGGCTACGTGTATGTGGCCATGCCGCCGCTGTACCGACTCAAGTGGACGCGCGGCGACCACGATTACGTGTACACCGACCGCGAGCGCGACGAGAAGCTCGCCGAGGGCCGCGCGGCCGGACGCCAACTGCCCAAGGGCGAAGGCATCCAGCGCTACAAGGGTCTGGGCGAGATGACGTACCAGGAGCTGTGGGAGACGACCATGGACCCGGAGCGGCGCATCTTGAAGCAGATCCACATCGAGGACGCGGCGGCTGCGGACGAGACGTTCTCCATGCTCATGGGCGACGACGTGGAGCCGCGTCGCCTGTTCATCCAGAGGAACGCGAAGGACGTTCGCTTCATTGATGCGTGAGCATCGAATCAGCCTTCGGCTGATGCGATATTGTTGGCGGCTACGCCGCAGACGCTCCCCCAGTCAGCTTCGCTGACAGCCCCCTCAGCCGAGGGGGCCAAGGTTTGAGATAAAGGAACCAATAAGTGGCAGACGAACACAGCACCGGCGGCAACGACCTGCCGGAGCAGAACGACGAGCGCGCCGAGCGCTCGCTCGAGCCCACGAGCCCGCAGGCCGGCGAGAATCTGGTCCTCGACGAGCATCGCGTGGCCCACACCGACATCCAGAAGGAGATGCGCCAGTCGTACCTCGACTACGCGATCTCCGTCATCGTCGAACGCGCCCTGCCGGACGTGCGCGACGGCATGAAGCCGGTCCACCGCCGCATCGTGTACGCGATGTACGACGGCGGCTACCGCCCGGACCGCGGCTACTCCAAGTGCGCCCGCCCGGTCGCCGACGTCATGGGCAACTACCATCCGCACGGCGACGCGGCGATCTACGACACGCTCGTGCGCATGGCCCAGCCGTGGTCGATGCGCTACACGCTCGTCGACGGTCAGGGCAACTTCGGCTCGGCCGGCGACGATCCGCCCGCCGCCATGCGTTACACCGAGTGCCGCATGATGCCGCTCGCGATGGAGATGGTGCGCGACATCGACAAGGACACCGTCGACTTCGTGCCGAACTACGACGGCCGCACGCAGGAGCCGACCGTGCTGCCCGCGCGCTTCCCGAACCTGCTCGCGAACGGCTCGTCCGGCATCGCCGTCGGCATGGCGACCAACATTCCGCCACACAACATGCGCGAGCTGGCAAACGCCGTCCACTGGACGCTCGACCATCCCGAAGCCTCCCGCGAGGAGCTGCTCGACGCGCTCATCGGCATCATCAAGGGACCTGACTTCCCGACCGGCGCAACGATCCTCGGCCACAAGGGCATCGAGCAGGCGTACCGCACCGGCCGCGGCCTGATCACCATGCGCGCGGTCGTCAACACCGAAGAGATCAAGGGCCGCATGTGCCTCGTGGTCACCGAGCTGCCGTATCAGGTCAACCCGGACCGCTTGGCCGCGTCCATCCGCGAAGGCGTGCGCGACGGCAAGATCCAGGGCATCGCCGACATGCGCGACGAGACGTCCGGCCGCACCGGCCAGCGCCTCGTGCTCGTGCTCAAGCGCGACGCCGTGCCGAAGGTCGTGCTCAACAACCTGTACAAGCACTCGCAGCTGCAGCAGACGTTCGGCGCGAACATGCTCGCGCTGGTCGACGGCGTGCCGCGCACGCTCAGCCTCGACGCGTTCATCCGTCACTGGGTGAACCACCAGCTGCAGGTCATCGAGCGCCGCACCCGCTACCTCAAGCGCGAGGCCGAGGAACGCGACCACATCCTGCAGGGCCTGCTCAAGGCCATGGACGCGATCGACGAGGTCATCAGGCTGATTCGCTCCAGCCAGGGCCGCGACGACGCCCGGCCGAAGCTCATGGAGTTCCTCGACATCGACCAGGTGCAGGCCGACGCGATCCTGTCGATGCAGCTCGTGCGCCTCGCCAACATGGAGCGCCAGAAGATCATCGACGAGCACGAGGAACTGCAGCGCAAGATCGCCGACTACAACGACATCCTCGCCAAGCCGGAGCGCCAGCGCAAGATCGTCGGCGACGAACTCGACGAAATCGTCGCCAAGTACGGCGACGAGCGCCGCACCAAGATCCTGCCGTACTCCGGCGAGATGAACGTCGAGGACCTGATCGCCGAGGAGAACGTGGTCGTCACGGTCACGCACTCCGGCTTCATCAAGCGCACCAAGGCCGACGAATACCGCGCCCAGCACCGCGGCGGCAAGGGCATCAAGGGCGCCAAGCTGCGCGAGGACGACGTGGTGGACCACTTCTTCCTCACGTCCACGCACAACTGGCTGCTGTTCTTCACGAACAGGGGCCGCGTGTACCGCATCAAGGCGTACGAGCTGCCCGAGGGCTCGCGCGACTCCAAGGGCCAGCATGTGGCGAACCTGCTGCAGTTCGGCCCCGATGAGACGATCCAGACCGTGCTGTCGATCCCGAACTACGAGGTCGCCAAGTACTTGGTGCTCGCGACGCGTTCCGGCAAGGTCAAGAAGACCGAACTCGCCGAGTACGATTCGCCGCGACAGGGCGGCCTGATCGCCGTGCGTCTGATCACGGACGAGAACGGCGAGACCGCGGACGAGCTGATCGGCGCCGCGCTGTGTAACGCGGAGGACGACATCATTCTGGTGTCGCGTCTCGGCATGAGCCTCAAGTTCGCGGCCGACGACGAGCAGCTGCGACCGATGGGCCGCCAGACCGCCGGCGTGCAGGGCATGAAGTTCCGCGACGGCGACAGTCTGCTCGCGATGGACGTCGTGCCGGACGATTCCGATCAGGACCTGCTCGTGGTCACGAACGAGGGCTTCGCCAAGCGCACGGCGATCTCCGAGTACCGTCTGCAGGGCCGCAACGGTTACGGCGTCAAGGCCGTGCAGCTGACCGAGGAGCGCGGTTCGCTCGTCGGCGCGGCGATCGTGGCGGAGGACGACCAGATCATGGCCATCATGAAGTCCGGCAAGGTGATCCGCTCCGACGTGGCCGAGGTCAAGCGCACCGGCCGTACCACGCAGGGCGTCACGCTCGCCAAGCCGGACAAGGGCGACGAGATCATCTCCATCGCGCGCAACGAGGAGAAGGACGACGCCGACGACGGTCAGGACTCCGGTGACACGCCCGCGGAAACGTCCGCTGAGCAGTGACCTTGGTCTCGGCTCCCCTTGTCGGGGGAGCCGGCTCGCGCAGCGAGACTGAGGGGTAGTCGGAAGATCGAACCATTTGCCGCTGATTGCCCCTCCGCTGCTTTGCCGGCAAAGGAAGATCTCCATTGGAAGACATGACGCCTGCCGTCTGCGAAGACTGGTAGTCTCACAGAAAGCAAGAGCTCGGACAAGGAGCAACGATGAGCGAGAATGTTGAAGAACCCAACGAGGACGGCATGGCCCAGCCTGTCTCCTTCGCGCCCGAGCACGCCGGCGAGGAGCCGGGCGAGGCCGGACATCGCAGCGGTCACGGCCATGCCGGCCGTGTGGCCCGGTCCGCGGTAGGCGAGGCCGGCAATGCGGAGGGCGCGTCGTTCGGCGCCGCCGGCCTGTCCGGTCTCGCCGGCGCTTCCGGATCGTCCGAATCGGTCTCCGCCGCGCCGGCATCCGTGCCGCCCGCGTCGAAGCCGGCCCGTCGCGGCACGCCGCGCGCGCGTCGCATGAACCTGTCCGTCACGCACATCAGCGCATGGTCGATGGCCAAGGTGTCGTTCCTGCTGTCGATCGCGGGCGCGATCATCCAGATCGTCGCCGTGATGGGCTGCTACTTCCTGCTCGACTTCATCGGCGTGTTCAAGAAGATCACGGCGATCGTCTCCTCCACGGGCCTCGACGCCGGCTCCTTCGACCTGACGAGCATCTTCAACTGGTCCACCGTGCTCAGCGCCGTGACGATCTTCGGCATCGTGCAGGTGATCGTGTTCACGATCCTCGCGACGATCCTCACGCTGCTGTACAACGTGGTCACCGCGCTCGTCGGCGGCGTGCACGTTACGCTCGGCGACGACTGACCGGTTTCCGCCGCTTGCGTCAGATACGGCAGGGCCCCGTTCCGTGTTGGAACGGGGCCCTGCCATATCTGTGAAGCGCGATGCGAATAGCCCGGTGTCGCGCGTCTACGCTGCCGGAGCTGCCGGAGCGTTCCGTGCGGACGGCGAGGCCGGAATGAAGCTGCCGCGCGTGACGAGTTTGGTGGAGACCAGCATGTGCCGGTGCGCGTCGGCGATGACGGCGGCGTCGATCGACTCGAGCAGCATGGCGATCGCGTTGCCGACCAGCGCGCGCTGGTCGATGGCGAACGTGGTCAGCGGCGGCGACGTGTAGCGCGCGATGGTCTGATCGTTGATGCTGATGATGCTCACGTCGCGCGGCACTACGATGCCGGCTTCGACGAATGCCTGCAGCACGCCCACGGCGATCACGTCGGTGGCGGTGATGAAGCAGTCCGGCAGACCGTCGCGGCCGAGGTCGGCGACGACGCGGCGACCCAGCGCCAGCCCGTTCTCGACGCTCACCGGGCCGTCCACGTACGTCGGACCGGACTCCAGTCCCAGCCGTTCGGTCCAGTTCTTGTACGCCATGAACCGCAGGTCCTCGGGATACTCGTGCACGCCCATCGTGCGGCCCACGCTGCCGATGAATCCGATGCGGCGCATGCCGGCGGCCATCGCGGCATCCAGCGCGTCGAGCACGGTCTGCGCGAGGTCGGGCTGGACCGAGTCGAACAGGTTGGGCGCGGGGTTGGTGTCGATGAAGACGCCGTTCGGCAGCACCTCGTGCAGGGCCTTGAGATCGGCGTACCGGTGCATGCCGGGGCCGATCGCGATGAACCCGCCGTATTCGTCCGCGTTCTCGATCAGGTGCGGGATGTCCGTGTAGAACGTGAGGCTGAGGTTCTGCTGTTGCGACGTCGCCAGCAGCGTGTTGCGCAGCTCGCGGTAGTACGCGTTCTGCAGCTCCTCCTCGCCGGCGAGCGCGTCGAGCACAGCCAGCTGGCTGGCGTTGCCGAAGATGCGGGACGGAACCGTGTAGCCGAGCCGTTCGCTGACCTGCAGGATCTTCTCCCGGGTTTCCTTCTTGACCGTAAAGGTCGGGTCGCCGTTGAGCAGCCGGGAGACCGTCGTGGCGGAGAAGCCGGACTGCTGCGCTATTTCCTTGATGGTTGCCATGCCTCGTGTCCCTGAACGTCGTCGTCAGTAATGTCGTTACTGAGGCATTGTATCCCATTGCCGCGGTATGCCTTGGCAAAACGCGGCAATGGCGATGGCAATGGGCGTCCGGCGTCGCAACGGTGCCGCTACTTGGTGAGCGAGACCGCGGTGTCGGTGCCGAGCAGCACGGCCTTGGCGATCTTGCGGCCGTAGGTCGGCGCGCCGTCGTGCGCGTCCATGGTGTTTTCGATGCGCTCGACGATGCGCGCGTGCGCCCGCTCGTCGATCTTCACGGCGAACGCGAACGTCAGGAAGCCGAGCACGATGAACGCGAGCGGCATCCAGAACGCGAAGCCCTTGAACGTGGCGATGTTCGCCGGCGTCATGTCGGCGGCGGTGGCCGAGCCGATCATGCCGGCCGACACGGCCACGAAGCCGACGAAGCCGTTGGATAGCGCGCCGGCGATCTTGTCGAGCATCGGACGCACGGACAGCGTCACGGCCTCGTTGCGCTTGCCGGTCTTGAGCTGGCCGTATTCGACGGAATCCTCGAGGCACAGGATGATGGTCATCTGGATGAGCGTCTGCGGCGTGTAGAACAGGATGAGCGCGGCGATGACGGCGACGATGTTGGTTGTCATGGTGATGAACAGCGTGTAGGCGCAGGCCATCATCACCATGCCGGTGAGGAACATGTACTTGCGCGGCACGTAGCGCGTGACGACCGGGAAGAGCGGCGCGAGGATGATGCCGGCGACGACCGGGATCACGCCGGTGATGGCGAACAGGTCGGGGCGGTTGATGACGTAGTTGAACAGGTACACCATCACGCCGCCGGTGGCCACGTTGGCGAAGGCGTAGAACAGGTAGGACAGCGCGGCCCACAGCAGCTGGTCGTTCTGGCCGAGCGCCTTGAACGCCTGCAGCGGGTTGCCGTTCGAGTCGGCGTCCTTGCGCAGCGCGCTGTCGGTCTCCTTGACGCCGAGGCCGACGGTCCAGCAGGTGAGGATGCCGATGAGCGCGACGATGATGCCGAACGCGGTCCAGCCGCCCTGCGTCTGGACGTGCTGCGTGCTGAACATGGTGGTGATCGGGATGACGACGATGGTCAGGCCGTTGTAGCCGATCGATCCGGTGAGCGAGCCCATGGACGTGTAGATGGAGCGCTCGTGCGAGTCGGAGGAGATGGCCGGGACCATGCCCCAGTAGGAGATGTCGCGCAGCGAGTAGAACACGTCGAGCACGATGAAGACGGCCACGAACGCGACGATGAACGCGGTGGTGTTGACGTTGACCAGTCCGAACATGCCGGTGAAGACGATGAGCAGCAGGACGGCGGAGACGGTGCCGCCGATGAACTGCCACGGACGGAACCGGCCGATCCTTGTGTTGGTGTTGTCGACGAGGTTGCCGAGCAGCGGGTCGATGAAGATCTCGGCGATGCGGATGACCATGACCAGCGAGGTGATGACGCCGATGAGCTTGGCCGCGAGGGCCTTGTCGACGCCGCCGAACAGCGACGTGGTCGCGTAGACCACGAAGTAGGTGCTCAGCGCGTTGTAGAACAGGGACTGGCCGAAGTTGCCGAACGCAAACGCCGCGATGCGGCGGACGGGGGTCTTTTCGGCGGATGCAGCGGTGGTGGACACTGCGTGCCTTCTTTCCTTTGCCGGCGTGACCGCCGGGATGGTGCTTCTTTGGTGGATGCCTGACGGCAAGACAGCTTTTACTGATGAATACTATTCGTTTCACGGACAAAAATAACGATATTTACTAAACATTGCATTGATTGTGTTCGGTTCTGATCGGCTGAAAAACCCTTTTCTTTGGAACGATAAGGAAGTGCGATTTGCACACGCCGAAGCGGTTGTGTAATTTAGTAAATGTTGACTGAACCTCGCATCCACGAAGCAGTGATGCGGTCAACAGAAAGACAGGCCATGAACACCATCACCATTCCCACTGCAGCGCGATTCTCCTCCGCATGGATCGCCGATCCCACCGTATTCGCCGTCAACCGGCTGCCGGCCCACTCCAGCCACCGGTACTTCGACCACGAGCCGCAGCCCGGCGAATCCTCCGACCTGATCCAGCCGCTTGACGGACGCTGGTCCGTCAAGGTCGTCGACCTCGCCGACTTCGGCGCGGACGCGCTCGAACGTGCCGCGTTCGCCCGGCCGGACGCCGCCGGTGCCGATTCCGCGGGCTTCGCGCCGATCGACGTGCCGTCGACGCTGGAAACCACCGGGTTCCTGCGCCACCAGTACGTCAACCAGCAGTATCCGTGGTCCGGGCACGAGACCCTGAGCGCGTCCGAGGTGCCCGAGCACAACCACGTCGCCCTGTACCGCCGCACGTTCACGCCCTCGCCCAAGGTCGCCGCCGCGGCGGCCGCGGGACGGACCGTCACGCTGACCTTCCACGGCGCGTCCACCGCCATCGCCGTCTGGCTCAACGGCACGTTCGTCGGCTACTCCGAGGACTCCTTCACGCCCAGCGAGTTCGACGTCACCGCCGCGCTGACGGCCGGCCCCAACACGCTCTCCGTCGCCTGCCTTGAATTCTCGTCCGCCAGCTGGCTAGAGGATCAGGATTTCTGGCGCATGCACGGCATCTTCCGCAGCGTCGAACTCGCCGCGCACCCGGCCGTGCACGTCGGCGACCTGCGCGTCGACGCTGACTACGACGCCGCGACCGGCGACGGCGACCTCGCCGTCACGGCGCATCTCGCGTACGTAGCCGGCATCAGTGATGACGGCGCGGACATATCGGCCGAGGCGATCCTGCGCGACGCGTCCGGTGCGATCGTCTGGTCCGCGCCGGCCACCGTGCCGACTACCGTAACGGCCGCTGACGCATCGTCCGGTGACGCTGCGGACTCCGTCATCACTGACGACAACACCGCCAACACTGTCATCTGGCATGCGAGCGTCGGCACAGTCGCGCCGTGGAGCGCCGAACAGCCGAACCTGTACGCGCTGACCGTCGTCGTGCGCGACGCGAACGGCGACGTGGTCGAGGTCGTGCCGCAGCGCGTCGGTTTCCGCCACTTCGCCATCGAAGACGGCATCATGCGCATCAACGGCAAGCGCATCGTCTTCAAGGGCGTCAACCGGCACGAATTCGACGCGCGCGACGGCCGCGCGGTGTCCGAAGCGGTCATGCTGCAGGACATCCGCGAATTCAAGCGGCTCAACATCAACGCCGTGCGCACCTCGCACTACCCCAACCAGACCCGCTGGTACGAACTGTGCGACGAATACGGCATCTACGTGCTCGACGAGACGAACCTCGAAACGCACGGCACCTGGAGCACGCCGGAGCATCCCATCACCTCCGCAACCGCAGTGCCCGGCAGCCGCGACGAATGGAGGGGCGCATGCCTCGACCGCACCGCCAGCATGCTGCGCCGCGACTACAACCATCCGTCCGTCGTGATCTGGTCGCTCGGCAACGAATCGTTCGGCGGCGACGTGTTCTACACGATGCGCGACTTCCTGCACGCCAACGATCCGTACCGTCCGGTCCACTACGAGGGCGTGGCCAACGATCCCGACTACGCGGCCGCCACCGACATCGAAAGCCGCATGTACGCGTTCCCCGACGCGATCGAATCCCGCTTCCTCGGCGCCGACGCGCGCAAACCGTACATCTCCTGCGAATACTCGCATTCGATGGGCAACTCCACCGGCGGGCTCCACCTGTACACCGCGCTCGAACGCTACCCGAAGTATCAGGGCGGATTCATCTGGGACTACGTCGACCAGGCCCTGTTCCAGCGGCTCGGCGACGGCACCGAGCGGCTCGCATACGGCGGCGACTTCGACGATCGCCCGAACGACTACGAGTTCTCCGGCGACGGCATCGTGTTCGCCGACCGCACCCCCTCCCCCAAGGCGCAGGAAGTCAAGCAGCTGTACGCCAACGTGAAGCTCGTGCCCGACGAAACCGGCGTGACGATCACCAACGACAACCTGTTCGTTTCCACCGCCGATTACGTCTTCACCGCACGCGTGCTCGTGGACGGCGTCGAACGCTGGCACGCCGACTACCGGTTCGAGGTGCCCGCCGGCGAGACCGCGCACGAGCCGATCGCGTTCCCGCGCGTCACCGATCTGCTGCCGATCGACGGCGGCCGCACCGAAGTCACGTACGAGGTCGACCAGCGGCTCGCCGAGGCGACGGACTGGGCTCCGGCCGGATACGAGCTCACCTTCGGCCAGCATGTGGCCGCGGTGTCGTTCGACGACGGTGACGGTGCGGCCGCGCACGGTGTCGCCGACGACGGTGTGGACAGCGCGGACGTTGCGGACGTTGCCGGCGCGCGCGTCACCGCCGCCGAGGACGGGTTCAATGCCGGACTGCGCCGCGGCGACGACGAAGTCCTGCTGTCCAAGTCGCAGGGCGGGATCGTCTCGTTCCGCCGCGGCGACCGTGAGATGGTGATCCGCCGGCCGAACCTGACGACGTTCCGCCCGCTCACCGACAACGATCGCGGCAACGGCTCCGGTTTCGACCGTGCGCAGTGGTTCGCGGCCGGACGATACGCGCGCGTGACCGGCACGTCGGTCAGCCGCACGGCCGACGGCGACGGCCTGACCGCGGTCTACGACTACGAACTGGCCGATCCCGCGCACACGCCGGTCACCGTCCGCTACGACGTCGACGCGTCGCTGCGCGTGCACCTGACCGTCTCGTATCCGGGCTCGACCGATGCAAACGCCCCCACGCTGCCCGCCTTCGGCCTCGAATGGACGCTGCCGGCGGTCTACGACCATCTGCGGTTCTACGGCCTCGGCCCGGAGGAAACGTACGCGGACCGACTGCACGGCGGCAAGCTGGGCATTTTCGAGCGCACGGCCGCACAGGACTGCGCGCCGTATCTGGTGCCGCAGGAAACCGGCAACCACGAGGGCGTGCGCTGGGCCGACGTCACCGACCAAACCGGCCACGGCATACGCGTCATCGCAGCCGACGGCACCGTCTTCGCCGCGAGCCTGCTCCCCTACAGCACGCTGATGCTCGAAGAGGCCACGCATCAGAACGAACTGCCGCCGGTGCGGCACACGTTCCTGCGCCTGCTGGCCGGGCAGATGGGCGTCGGCGGCGACGACACGTGGGGTGCGCCGGTGCACGACGAGTTCCAGCTGCACGCCGACCGTCCGCTCGCGCTCGACGTGACGCTGGAGCTGATCTGACGGCGAGGAGATACAACAACGGCCGTAACTGAGTTCGATCCGTGTGGCTCGAACTCAGTTACGGCCGTTGCCGTATGCGGGGAATGACTTACAGGATGCCCTGCGCGACCATCGCGTTGGCGACCTTGACGAAGCCGGCGGCGTTCGCGCCGAGCATCAGATCACCCTCGTGGCCATACTCCTTCGCGGCCTTGAGCGACTCGGCCACGATGGTCTCCATGATGTTCTTGAGCTTGGCGTCGACCTCCTCGAAGGTCCAGGACAGGCGGTAGCTGTTCTGGCTCATCTCGAGGCCGGAGACGGCCACGCCGCCCGCGTTCGCGGCCTTGGCCGGGCCGTAGAGCAGGCCGTTCTGCTGGTACACGGCGATGGCCTCCGGGGTGGACGGCATGTTCGCGCCCTCGACGACGACCTTGCAGCCGTTGGCGACCAGAGCCTTCGCGGACTCCTCGTTGATCTCGTTCTGCGTGGCGCACGGCAGTGCGATGTCACACGGCACGGTCCACACGCCAGAGCAACCCTCGTGGTACTCGGCGGACGGCACGCGCTCCGCGTACTCCTTGATACGGCCGCGCTCGACTTCCTTGATCTGCTTGACGACGTCGACCTTGATGCCTTCCGGATCGTAGACGTAGCCGTTGGAATCGGACACGGTAACGACCTTGGCACCCAGCTGCTCAGCCTTCTGCGCGGCGTAGATCGCCACGTTACCGGAGCCGGAGATCACGACGGTCTTGCCCTCGAACGAATCGTTCTTGAGCACGCGCAGGGCCTCCTGCGTGTAGTAGCAGACGCCGTAGCCGGTCGCCTCGGTGCGGGCGAGCGAGCCGCCGAACTCGAGGCCCTTGCCGGTGAGCACGCCGGAGTACTCGTCGCGGATGCGCTTGTACTGGCCGAACAGGTAGCCGATCTCGCGGCCTCCCACGTTGATGTCGCCGGCCGGAACGTCGGTGAACTGGCCGATGTGACGGCACAGCTCGGTCATGAACGCCTGGCAGAAGCGCATGACCTCGGCGTCGGACTTGCCCTTCGGGTTGAAGTCGGAGCCGCCCTTGCCGCCGCCCATCGGCAGCGTGGTCAGCGAGTTCTTGAGGATCTGCTCGAAGCCGAGGAACTTGATGACGCCCTCGTTCACGGTCGGGTGGAAGCGCAGGCCGCCCTTGTACGGGCCGATCGCGGAGTTGAACTGCACGCGGTAGCCGCGGTTGACCTGCACCTTGCCTTCGTCGTCGGTCCACGCGACGCGGAACTTGACCACGCGCTCCGGCTCGACGATGCGCTCCAGCACGCCCGCCTTCTCATACTCGGGGTGCTTGGCGATCACGGGTTCGAGCGTCTCGAACACCTCGCGCACGGCCTGCAGGAACTCGGGCTGGTCACCGTCGCGCTGCTCGACCTGCTCGTAGACGCGCTGGATGTACTCGTTGGAAAACATGAATCTCCCTTGGTTCGGATTATCAATAAGACGGCTTCATTGTATGTGCGGAAGGCGTCTGCGACAAGGGTTTTCCCGCGATGCGGTTGACTTGCGGCCGGGGTTGCGCCGGCGTCTCGGCCGGGCTGCGGCGGTGTTCCGGCGATTCCGCCGAGTGGCCGGCGGCGTGTGCGCCATATCGATATGTGAGACCATAATGTGAGACGTTGTCGTCAATGTGATCTGCGACACGCCCGGCGCGCTAATTACCGAATGTTAGTTTTTGGGCTGAATTATGTTGTTTTGTGCGGGTGCACGTCGACGATCTGCCAGGTGAATTTGATGGGGGGGGGGACGTCCCGTATGCTGTAAGGATGAGAAAGAGCGGTCGAGGCGGTTTTGCACATAGTGGCACACAGAACGACAAACGGTACGACTGGTAGGAATTATGGCGAGTAAAAAAGTGGTGTTTACGGACGAGCAGGTGGCATACCTGAACAGTCTGCCCGCCGTGCAGTCCGCGACGGCGAACCGGATCGAATACGCGGCCGACTTCCAGCATGACTGCATGGAACGCTACGGTCGCGGCGAATCTCCGGTCAAAATCTTCCGCGCGGCCGGGCTCGGCCCCGAACTCATCGGCTACAAGCGCATCGAACGCTGCATCGCGCGTTGGAAGACGGCGTTCGCCGTCGACGCGTCCGATCTGGGCGGCGACTCCCCCATCGCGTGACGTTACGTCGGCGCGTCGCTGCGATACGCTGGAACCGTTCGTGACGGCAGTCGCGACGATCGACGCTGACGATCGTCACGGCCACGATCGCAACGGTGACGACGGGAGACGGCGATGATCGACGGGTTCAAGAAATTCATTTCGCGCGGCAACATGATCGACATGGCCGTCGGCGTCGTCATGGGCGCGGCTGTGACCGCGGTCGTCAATTCGATCGTCGACCATCTCATCAACCCGCTCATCGCCATGATCTTCGGCAAACCCGACATGGGCGGCCTGCTCGCGTTCACGTTCAACGGGGCGACCATCTCCTTCGGTGCGGTGTTCGGCGCGCTGCTCAACTTCCTCGTCATCGCCGTGGCGGTCTACTTCTGCATCCTCGTACCAATCAACAAATTCCGCGACATGTCCGAAACGCTGATCGCCAAAACCAAGCTCAAGGAAGCCGCCGACAAGGCCGCGGCCCTCGCCGCGCAGGCCGCGCAGGCTGCGCAGGCCGTCGCGGCGCCGGTGCTCGGCGGCGACAAGACGGCGGCTGCGTCGGGCGATACTGCATCGGGCGAGGAGAGGTCGGGCGATACTGCGGCCGGTGATACTGCGTCGGGCGCGACCGCCGATTCCGCATCCGCGCAGTCCGCCGAATCGTCGGATGCGCCGTCGCCATCCGCATCGTCCGAACAGGCGGCATCGTCTGCATCATCCTCCGACGAACAGATCATCGCGCTGCTGACTGAAATCCGCGACCAACTCACCAAACGCGACGCCGCGTGAGACCGTCTCCGCAGCGTCGCGTCGCATACGTCACACGAGCTGGTTGCCAGCGGCCTGATACAACGACCACCAGTCGCGGCGATCCAGCTCGACGTCCGCGCCGGCGGCCATGTCGCGGATGCGGTCGGGATTCATTGAACCGAGCAGCGGCTGGATGCCGGCCGGATGGCGCAGCATCCACGCCACCGCAATGCCGTTCGGCGTCGACCCGTACTTCGCGGCGAGACGCTCCAGCTCCGCATTCAGCTCCGGGAAATGCGCATTGCCGACGAACGGGCCGAACTCCGTGCCCGACTGGAACGGGCACCACGCCTGAATCGTCATGTGCTTGAGCCGCGAATACGGCAGAATACCGCCCGTACGATCCGCCGCCACATCACCGGCCGTGTTGAAATTGATCTCCGCGTCGAGCATCTGCGTGTGCATCAGGCCGAACTGCAGCTGGTTGATCTCCAGCTTCTGCCTCAACCCGCTCTGCAGCAGCTCGATCTGCCACGGACCCATGTTGCTCACGCCGAAATGACGCACCTTGCCGCTCGACTCCAGCCTGTCGAACGCCTCGGCGACCTCGTCCAGCTCGAACAGCGTGTCGATGCGGTGCAGCAGCACGGCGTCCACATAGTCGGTCTGCAGTGCGGTCAGCTCCGCGTCGAGCGCGTCCAGCAGGTGCTTTGCGGAGAAATCGTAGCCGTGCGCGCCGCCGCGGCCCTGTTCGTCGTAGCCGAAATCAATGCCGAACTTGGTCTGAATGAAAATCTTGTCGCGCTCCAGCCCCGCGTCCTTCCACGCCTGACCGAAGACGCGCGAGCTGGCGTGCAGCGCGTGCGCGTGGAAGCCGTAGATGTCGGCCGTGTCAAAATAGTCGATGCCCGATTCCGCCGCCGCCGCGACCGTGCGCGCCGCCGCCGTCTCGTCCAGCGCGTCGATGCGCATCACGCCGAGCGCCAGACGCGACGCGACCATGCCCGACTGTCCGATTTCCTGAGTCTTCATATTCGCTCCTTTGCCGAACGGTTCGTATGTTGCCGTCGTGCGATCGTTATGCCGTGACCGCGGCGAGGCAACGGCTCCACCCTACCGCTTGCAGTGCACTTGAACGCAAGATTCGCCGCGATCGTACGCGGCGCGGCGATCGTTATGCGACGGTCGTGTGCGGCGGTCGTATGCGGCGGTCGTATGCGGCAATGCGACCGCGGTCAGCGCTCGCCGGCGACCCAGCGGGCGTCGGAGTGAATGTGCGGCAGCATCATCGCGATCACCAGCAGCAGGCACGCGATCATCACCATCAGAATCACGTCCTCGTAGCCGCGCGTCTGCAGCATCGCGCCGGTCAGCGCGCCGAGCGCCAGCGCGCACATCACCACGGCCCGGCGGCCCAGTTTCGACTGCTCGTGGCCGTGCGCCGACGTGTCCGCCACGATGCCGGTCAGCGTCATCGTCAGCACGGTCGTCGGCAGGTCCGGCACGGACAGCTTGCGCGCGGTCGAATTTTGGATGCCCATGGCCGGTGCGAGCAGCACGATCAGCGTGATGATGTGCAGGTCGATATGACTTCCCGTCGGGAAATTCAGGCTCGGCTGCGCTGCCTGCGCGCTCGCGGCCGACGTTGCGGACGCTGACGCGAGCGCCGACGACGACGTTGCGCTCGCCGCCGTGCCGCTGCCGATGCCGCCGATCGTCGGCTCCGGCGAGAACCGGTTGAGCAGCCAGATGCCGACCAACGCGGCGACCACGAACGCCAGCTGCACGCATGTCGACACGAGCAGATGCTTGGCCCGGTTCGCGCCGAACCGACGGATGATGCGTCCGCCGATCAGCGCGCCGACCATGAACGCGGCCAGCGTGAGCGCCGACGTCCACCACACGAAGCCCTGCGCGTGCGCGAACGCGAACCCGAGGAACACGATGTTGCCGGTCACGTTCGCCACGAACACGTGCCCGAGCGCCAGATAGCTCAGCGCGTCCACCAGCCCTGCGACGAACGTGAGCACGACCAGCGCCGGATTGAGCAGTCCGTACCGGTCGTTCTTGCGCGGAATGATGGTGCGTCCTGCTTCGGCGAGATGCGATGTCATGCGGGCTGATTCCTTCTGATCCTTCTGGTTGTCTGTCGACTGGTTTGCCGGCTGGGGGTTTCCATGCTTTTCCGTGTTGTGGCCGTTGCGGGCGCGCGGTCGGGCCCTGCCGGGGTCTGCGACGTTTCGGAGCAGGCGCGCAGGAACCTGGCCGTCATGACTGCAGGGCGGTCCGGCGGCTCGACAGTTCGGGTCTGCCCGCGTGACGGCGACAGGCGACGTATTCGGGGTTCTGCATGCGAAGTTGCGCCGCGGCTCGTCCATTGTGGGCCGCCGCCCGGACGACGCGGCGTGTGGCCCTGCGGCGGGGCCTTGCGCCGGGCTCCGCGGCGAGATCCGCCGCAACCCAAAAAGCCCGGCGGTTGGGCCGGGCTTTCGGGAGAAGAAAGGAGAAGAGAGGAAGAAGGTTTGTTGAGTTATGCTGTCCGGCCTTTCGGCCGTTGACTACATATAACCACCCGTATCATGGCGGTACGTATGAGCTTCCTGAGCGTTCCGTGCGAATCCTGTGGCCGTTGTGTGAGATGTCGTCACGCGAACAAGGTTCTTCGTATTGTTGGCGTGTACGGCACCGGCATGCCCGTTGCGGGAATCGCGCGCTGTCGCATGTACGCCGCGCCGCCGGTTAGCGCGGCATTACGTGTCGGCGTGAGCTCAGCCAACCGTACAGCGTCAGCGGAATGGCGGCGGCGGTAAACAATGCGGGCAACGTCATGCCGCCGTGCGCGCCGAACACATCCAGCACCATGCCGGCCACCGACGAGCCGATCGCGCCTCCCGCCGTGCCGGCCGTGGTCAGCCAACTCAGCCCCTCCGTCAACGATTCGGACGGGACCAAACCGCGGACGATCAAGCTGCCGGTGGTGAACAACGGAGAAACGTTCAGACCGGTCAGCACTTCGACGATCGCCAGCACGACCAGATTGTCCATCGTCACGCGGAACAGCACGAATCCGACCGTCAGCAGACTCATGAACAGCACCATATGCGCCCAGTGCGAGCCCCTGAGCCGCCGCGAGCCGAAGATCAGCGCGCCAATGCACGAACCGACCGCATACATCGCCAACTGCAAGCCAAGAAAACGCTCCGCACCCATCGACTTCACGGCCGCGGTGATCGACACATCCACGGCCGTAAAGCTCATATTGAACACAACGAACACCGCGATCAACGGCAGCATGCCGCGGTACAGCAGCGCGCTACGCTTTATGTGCCGGCCATCCGGACAGTCGACGCCATCGGCATCGCTCGTAACGATACCGTCCGCACCATCGACAGGCGGAACATCGGACGTGGCCGTAGTATCGACCATCTCCACAACCGGACGCGGCTGCGTGGAACGCAACGAGAAAAACACGGCGCCGCCGATCGCCGCAGCGGCTATCGGCACAAACAGCTGAGCCACCGGATGCACCGACGTGGCAAGCCAAGCGGTCAGCATCGGGCCGAGAATGAACACGACCTCATCGATCGCGGCCTCAGTGGCATACGCCGTATTCAACAGCGACTCGCCGTCGCGCACGTCGCGTAGCGTATACGCCCACCGGGCACGCACCAGCGCGCCGAACGAAAACTGGGTCACCCCCATCAGCACGGCCAAGGCAAACATCAGCGCAACGGGCGCGCGCAACCACACGGCAAGAGCGAAAGCAAGCATGAATACAACTTGCAGCGCCAGCGTCGGCCTGCCCACGCGAGCCTGACCGAAACGGTCGAACGCCTTCGCGTACAACGGCGTGACGCACGACATGGACAGCACGTACACCGTATTCATGATGCCGGCGAGCGTCCACGCGCCATACGCGTGATTCAACGCCAGAATAATGCCCAGATCGAGCATGGACATCGGCAGGCGGGCCACCGCCGCGGAAATGCAGAACGATTTGGTGCCCGACAGGGCGAACAGACGACGATACGGCGACACAGAAGCCGACAATGCGCTCTCCTCACGGTAGGTCCGGCGTGTGCGACCGCCCGCACGCGCCTTCCGAGGGGGTTGGGTTCTTGCAGCAACGTCACGCGGTGCGTTTCGACCGCGGACATCGGTGGCGTGCGCGTGCACGTTCCGACCGGATGTCATGGGCGCCAATGGCCCAGAGCCGTTGCCTCGTTGACCAAGAATCTCGGCAGACCAACTCGGTAAGGGTTTTGGTTGTTGTGTTATTTGGTTCAGTTATTCGGTTCGGCCGTTCGGCTGTGTAAGGGGGCGGATGCGATCCCGCGCACAGCCGTCGCGGACTCGACTGACATAGTAGGAAACGGTGCCGATATGCGAACCGAAACCCGAAACACCAGCAAAACGGCAACAAAAAAGGGCTTCCGGGAAGTACCGGAAACCCTTGCCTGTGGAGCATGCCGGGTTCGAACCGGCGACCCTCTGCTTGCAAAGCAGATGCGCTACCAGCTGCGCCAATGCCCCAAATGGTGCAATTCTTGCGGATAGAAAAAAAGAGCGGCTCGAAGGCCGCTTCATTTTTCCTGTGGGCCCGGGAGGACTTGAACCTCCGACCTCATCCTTATCAGGGATGCGCTCTAACCACCTGAGCTACGGGCCCGATCCGTGTGCTTTTCAAAAGCGCACAATCGACTAGATTACCAGCAATTCGCGGTTTGTCAAAAGGACATGTTTGGAAGCTCTGTTTTCGTTGGAATTGCAGCGATTGTTCGGCGTGTCGTTTATGCGGTGACGGTTGGCCGGACGGCCGAGGAACGGTCGGCGGCGGACTGTCTGCAGGCACGAGAGAATGATCGTATGCCATTTCGCCGATCAGCCGCCTCTCACGCGACCCAGTCACCCCACGCGCCCCGGACTGCTCGCGTCACGACCATCACCGTTGACGGACTGCCGGTGACGGTCGCGCGCAAGCCGATCAAGAACATGTATCTGCGCGTGCGGCCGGCCGACGGTTCGATTGAGATTTCGGCTCCCCTGCGCATGGGCGAGCGCCGGATCGTCGATTTCGTGCGGGAACGTCGCGACTGGATCGTGCGGACGCAGACTCGGCTGGCGAAGGTTCGTGACGAGAAAGGGGGCATGCGAGCCGATCCGCGGCTGACTTGGACCGACGAGCGCAGGCGTGAGGCCGAAGCGACGATCCGCGCGGCGCTGCCGGAACTGCTCGCGAAGTGGACGCCGATCATCGGCCGCGCCCCGTCGCATATCACGTTGCGGATCATGACCTCGCGTTGGGGCTCGTGCACGCCCAAAACCGGGCGCATCCGCCTGAACCTCCAGCTGGGGCTTCTGGACCCCAAGTTCTTGGAATCCGTGCTCGTGCACGAGATGACCCACCTGTGGAACACGCACGGCCACGGGCCCGAATTCCAGCGGCGGATGGACGCATATCAACCGAACTGGCGGCAGCTCAAACGCGAGCTGAACCGCCATCCGGTAATGCAACGGCCGTAACCGAGTCTGCGTGCTGCCCACTGTACGGCGGGAGCGTAACGTGACATCGACCCCAGTCCGGTCGACCTACCAACCACAATGTCACGCGATAAGGCTGATTTGCGTGACAATGCCCCCTGTATCGCCGATCCACTCTCCTCAATGTCACTCAAGTGCCGCAAATAACACTGTCCCTGCATGCAAGAATACGAAGAGCCAGTTACGGCCGTCTGAGACGCAAAACGGCCGCAACCACGTCCGACCATTAGGATCGGGACTCAATTGCGGCCGTTATTGCGGGACTGCCAGTGGATTACCCGCGTGCTATTTGCTCACGCGAGATGAGAGCGCATGAACCACTGGAACTTTTCCAGCTGCTGCACGTGGTCCTGGATGACGTTGGAGCTGACGAAGTCGAGCTCGTCGAGTTCGGCCACGGCGCGGCGATCCTCGGCGATGAACGCGTCGTAGTACTCGATGAGCGCCTCAAGATACGCGGTGGTGCCGGCGCGGCCCTCCACGTCGAACGGCTTCCACGTGCGATTGCGCACGATCGCGTCCGCGCGTCCGTCGGGCGTGCCGCCCAGCGTGGCGATGCGCTCGGCCGTCTCATCGGCCTGGGCCAGCACGGACTCGACCTCCGGGTCGAGCATCTCGTGTACGGCGATGAAGTTCGGGCCGGTCACGTTCCAGTGCGCGTGCTTGAGCACCAGCGCCGCCTCCTGCTCCTGGCTGAGGCGGTTCTGCAGGATGGCGATGGCCTTTTCGGACGTGGCCTCGTCGAGTCCGGGAACAACGAATGCAAGCGTCATGACTTGCTCCTTTCGGTTGATGGCTCCTTGTGGGAGCCGCGTATACCCATTCTACGGTCCTGCGCGTCTCGCCACACGCGGCCGGGCAGTGGCATGACCCACACCGTCGTCGCCCGTCATGGCCGCTGCCCGGCTTCGTCCCCGAATTCCGGGATTGCGGGAATGCGGTAGACCTGTTTGCGGGTGACGATGCTGTTCGGGCTTTCCACCGGTCCGATCAGCGAGTCCGCGAGCGCTCCGGGAACGGTTTCGATGATGATGTGGGTGAAGCACATCGACGGGTCGATTCGGCTGACGACCAGATCATGCCAGCCCGGTCGTTCGATGTCGATGGCGAAGTCGATGCGATCGGTCTGCCGCATGATGCCGGTCTCCCAGCCCGGCCCGTTCCATTGACGCTCGCCTGCCAACACCACAGGTTCCCCGCCATCCACGGACAACGCCAGACGGCACTGGCATGGCCCGTGATCGTCAATCCCCTCATTGAGCGTCATCATGCGGTACAGCGATCCGTGCATCGTGCCGGTGTGCTCGAAGAACGCATGATAGACGAGCCGTGCCGTGCCCGTGACGTCGGTGATGTCGGCGATGCCGGTGACGTCTGCGGTGCCGGCGGCTCCGCATGGCACCGGATCGGCCGTATCCGGTACGGCCTTCATGCCGTTGCCGCGCGGTCCGATGCCCCTCACCAGCTGCCATCGGGTGCCATCGCCACCCGCGATCATGGCGCTGCAATGGTCGGCTTTGATGACCAGTTTGCCTTCCGCCTCCATGAACGAGGGACCGTCGAAGTCGACGTCTCGGACGGTGGCGGTCACGTCGAAGACGGCGGCTGCGGCCTCCCCGCCGCGTCCCGTGCCCGCGAATACCGTGACATGCCCCCGGTGATCACCTGCCCCAAGCCCGTGCCAGTCGACGGTGACGACGACGCGCTGCTCGCTCGAAGTGGCCCCGGAAGCCGACGCCATGGCGGTGCCGCGGCTGTCGCCACCGCCACTTCCATGGCTGACATGGCATTCGTCGTAGTCGACGTGCCATCCGGCCATGTCGAAGCGGATCCACGGAACGTCGGTCTCCACATGCCATGATTCGACGTCTCCGCTGCGCGAAAACACGTCGATGTAATGCGCGGCGTCCAGCATCGAATCGAAGCGCAGCAATCCGGAGCCGTCGTCCCGGGCGCCTTCGCAGGATGCTCCGATTCCGGTCAGGGGTTCTGGCTCCGGCGGGAACATGGCCTCGTCGAGGACGAGGATGCCTTCGTCGATGCCGTTGCTCCAGTCGTTCCATACGTCGGAATGATCGCAGTCCAGCGCATGGTCCCACTTGCCGTCGGAAAGGTCCCAGTACCGGCGCTGCACGAGCGCGATGTTCCGTGCCGCCTTCAGCGACAGTGCGCGGTACGCGCGATAGCTGCCGAGACGATGCTGCCGGGCCGCCAGACAGGCCTTGCGATAGTAGACGTATTCGCAGGCCACGTGCCAGTACGATTCGACGTGCACGCCGACCTGCTGGAAGAACGTGGATCGGTATTGCGGCCGGATCGCGCCCCTGATGCGGGACATCGACTGACGGATCGCCGTGAGGCGTTCCAGCAGCCGCAGCCCCTCGTCCGCTTCGGCCGTGGCCGAGAACGGGAACTCCCAGCTCGCCTTGCATTGCGGCGCATGGCCCGAGTAGGAGCCGGCGAGGCAGAAGAATTCGGGTCGTTTGATGCCGCACAATGCCGACCATGATTCCAGCACCTGCCCGGCCTGCCGGGCCGCCAGTTCGGGCAGACCGAAGTCGCGGCGGGCATGCTCGTAGCAGAATCGGGAGATGTCGCGGTCCGTGGTGCCGTGGACATTCCACGCCACGTCGGCGAACAGTTCCGTCGCCACTTCGCCGGGCTTGATGTCGCCCACGTTGAGGATCCAGTACCGGCCCGCACCCGTGTTCCACGCGCGATGCAGCTGTTCGACCATCAGCGCGTACTGCATCGAATCAAGCCACAGCCAGCTCTTCGGATATCCCCAGTACGAGATGTGGTAGTAGATGCCGCTTCCGCCGGAACGCGAACGTTCTTGCCGATCGGGAACCTGCCGCAGATTGCCGAAGTTGTCCTCCGCCCACATGAGCATCACGTCGTCGGGAACGTCGTCGCGCAGGCCGGCATTGTAGAGTTCGCCGACTTCCTTGTACGGGATCAGCACTTGCGGCACCGCGTCCTCGCTGCCGTACATATCGGCGATGATGCGCCGCTGTTCGCGGATCACGTCGCGCATCATGTCCAGCTTGGTGCCGTATGTGGAGGCCAGGTCGGCGCACAGGAACGCACCGTCGTGGATGCCGCGAATGCCCAACGGAAGGATCGACTCGAATCCGCGGTTCTTCTCCAGCCGTTCCCGCCAATAGTCAAGGATCGCATCCTTGTGCCGGGTGTAGTCGAAGGCCTGCCCCCAGTCGTCGCCCGTCCAGTCGTAGGCATCGAGGTGCGCGTCGAACCAGCGTCTCCACTCGCCCACGTTGTTGCGCAGCATGATCTCGCAGTGCGACGAGGACATGATCACCCCGTATTCGGCCGCCTCCCGCGCGTTCACGGGAACGCCGTCCCCATCCTCGTACAGATTGAACGCCTGCGAGCAATCGTGCATGGCCGGCCACAGCACGTTCATCCGCAGACGCAGCAGCAGCTCGAAGATATGCCGGTAGAAATTCACGTCCGGAGTGCCATGCTCGGTCGGATACTTGCGCCGCGCCCAATCGCGCGTATGCTCCTCGTCGTTCACGAAGATGCCGCGGTACCGCACGTCCGGTCCGGTCTCCACCACCGGATGCGCTCGCAGACCGGACAGTTCGATCCGCTCACGCACCTCGACCGGCACGTCCGCATACCAGTACCACGGCGAGACGCCGACGCGACGGGACACGTCGTAGATGCCGTAGATCGTGCCGCGGGCGTCGCTGCCGGCGATAACCAGCGCGCGTCCGGCCAGACCGGCGAGCCCGTCGACGCCGTCCAGATCGACGTCGGCGAGCACATAGCCCTCGGCCCTGCCGGAGATCCGGGCGAGCTGCGGCAGTCGGCCCGCGCGCTCCAACGCGTCGATGATGGGGCTGCGTCCCGCGATGCCGACGATGATGCAGTTGTCCGTCGTCTCGTCGTCGGCTTGCGTCGCGTCGCCGTCGACATCGTCGACGGACGCGCTGCCGGCGTCCGTGTCGGCGTTCGTGTCAGCGTCCGTGACCGCCAGCGTCAGCAGCGCCGGGACTTTCGTCTCGTCGGCGGCGAGCAGTCGACCGTCCCGTTCGTCCGGTCCGTCGACGAACAGCGATTCGACGAGTCTCCAGTCGATGGCGCCGTCCGCCATGGCGATGTCCTGACGCAGGTCGCCGGCGGCGCGCCTCACCTGACGGTAGCCGCGCGCCGCTTCGATGTCGGCGTCGGCGTCAGGCGCGTCCATGACGATCGGTGCCGTGCGTCGTCCGTCGTATATGGTGAATGGTCGGGTATCTGTCAACTGCGTCGTCTCCGACATGATGCATCCCTTGGTGTCTGGTCTGTCTTCATATCTGAATCGGTGTTTCCTGGCCGTCCGAGGCCTGATGGTCACTGGCTATTTGACGTACTTGTCGTACGCCTTTTGCCAGATCGCGGTGTTGTCCTCGATGCTGTATTTCTTCAGGTTGTCCTGGAACGCGTTCCACTGGGAATCGTCCTCGGCGCCACCCTGGGCGAGCCACTTGGAGACGACCGGGATCGCGTAGTCGAACAGTGCGGTGTTGTTGTTCACGATGGTGTTCTGGTCCTCCTCGCTGACGCGCACGTAGATCGGCATGATGTCCTTCTCGTGGTCGTAGTTCGCGTACTGCTGCTCGTACGGCGCGTCGGCCTGCGAGACGTGGTCCATGCCGCGGTCGCCCTCGACGGTGACGTCGTCGGGTATCCAGCCGGCGAGACGGTCCTCGAGCGCCGGGACCTTCAGCTCGTCCTGTGCCTTGTGGAACTTCTCGGTCACCTTGTAGGAGTGGTCGCCGGTCTTCTCGACGTATCCGTCGGTGAGGGAGCCGTACAGTTGCTGGATGGAGTACTTCTCCGAGTAGAGCAGGTCGATGACCTTCAGGCAGGCCTCTTTGTTCTTGGCGTTCGAGCTCATCGCCATGTGGAAGTCCTCGTAGCGGTTGGCGTCGCGCGAGCCGTCCCACACGGTCTCGCTGTCGGAGACGCCGTCGGCGGACGGGACCGGAACGGACACGTATTGGTCGGCGAGCTTGGAGTCGTAGACTCCGAACGCGGACTCGTCCCAGCCGAACGCCATGCCGACCTTGGCGGTTTTGTCGTCGGACCGGTTGCGCGAGTTGTACTTGTCGTACTGCACGGTGACCCAGTCGGACGGCGCCCAACCGTTGCTGGTCATCTCGTGGTAGAACTCGATGACCTGACGGAACTGGTTGGTCTGCATCCAGTTGCCGACCTTGCCGTTCTTGACGTAAATGCCTTGCGAGGACGGGCCGGAGTTGAAGTGCGTGGCGATGCCGGTCGCGTTCATCATCAGGAACGGGCTCCACCAGTCGCCGATCTTGGATGTGGACAGCGGCCGTGGATTGAAGGCGATCTCGTCGGCCTCGCCGTTGCCGTTCGGGTCCTGCGTCTTGAACGCCTCCATGACGGTGCGCAGCTCGTCCCACGTGGTGGGAACCTTGAGCCCGAGCTTGTCGAGCCAGGTCTTGTTGATCAGGAAATGCTGGCCGGAGGCGAGGAATCCCCTGGTGCGGCTGGAGGGCAGGACGGTGATCTTGCCGTCGACCTCAACGTATTTGCGCGCGGTGGGCTGCTCCTTGAAGAATTCCCTGACGTTGGGCAGCTTGTCGAGATCGTCGCCCAGTACCTCGAACGCGCTGGTGTTGCGCGCGACGTCGTCGGGCTTGAACGCGCGAATGTTCAGATCAGCGATCTCGCCTGCGGCCAGCGCCGCGTTCTTCTGCTGGCTCCACTGGGCGTCGGCCACCTCCTTCCATTCGATGGAGCAGTCGCAGTCGGCCTCGAGCTCTTTGGCCCACGTCATTTCCGACATGGCGACTTGGTTGGTGGGCTTGACCACGAGGATGGTGACGACCGGCTTGCCGTCGCTGGTGGTGCTGCTGTCGCCATTGCCGCATGCGGCGAGTCCGCCCATCATGACGACTGCTGACGTTGCGGCGATGATTCTTGTCGTTGTGCTTCTGCGTGACATCGGATTCCTCCTGTATTGGTGCTTCGTTGCATGGTTCGGATGAATGCAGTTCTTGCTTTGATGCATGCATTTACTGCCTATCATTGGCTGTGCTTCATCCTGATATTGGTGTCGTCGCGCATCCTTTATCGGGAGGCGTAACGTTTTGATTTATGTAGTTTTCAGCGTAATGTCGCGTGGGTTGCGCATCGATTCAGACCGATAAAAAATTGCTGCTTGTGATAAAAAGATGCTATGGTGTGATGCGTTGTCGATACGTATCGTTGCGTGAAGGGAAGCAGGACCGATGAGGGTGCCATGGCCCAATATGGTGTTCGACGACTGCGAATACTTCGTCTGTCGCCCCAGTGTGAACGCGCAGCGGACACTGCTGCATCCGCTGCGCGTGGGAGTCTCCCACTATCTGCCGGGCTATGTCCGTAGGACCGAGAACTACGACCGGTATCTGGTCGTCTATGTCGAACGCGGAACCCTGCAGCTGCGGCAACGCGGGAAGCGGTTCACGGCGACGGACAACCAGTTTCTGTTCATCGACAACGACGAGTTTTTCTACACGGCCGGAGCGGAAACCCGTTCATGCTTCCTGCTGTTCGACGGGCCGTTGGCCTCCGCCTACTACCAGACCGTCGTCTCGGCGCTGACCCCGGTGTTCTCGATTCCCGACTCGGCGTCGTCGGTGCGCACGATCCACCGGATCTACCAGATGTGCAAGGCGGAAGCGCCGGTTTCCGAAACCACGCTGCACCGTTGGATCACCGGTATACTGACGGATTTCATCATCGCCGCCAGCGGCCCCATTCCCAAGCGGAGCGTCGTCACCGGCATCCAACGCGCCATCCACTACATCAACAACAATCTCGAAAAACCGATGACGATCCGCGAGCTCGCCGAAATCGCAAAGATGAGCGAATTCCATTTCATCCGCTCGTTCAGCGACTACACCGGCCAGACCCCGCACAACTATCTGGTGGAGATGCGGCTGAATCTGGCCCAGCAGCTGCTGCTCAACTCTCCCGAAACGATCAGCCGGATCAGCGAGATCTGCGGCTTCGCCCGGCCTCAGACCATGTATGTGGCGTTCAAACGCAACTACGGCATGTCGCCCAAGGAGTTCCGTCGCGACTCCTTGGGCCGATACGAGCAACGCGCTCAGGCGTTGGCGCAGCCGTGAGCGTGCTGGTGACACCGACCGGGTCGCCGGATCGACGCAGGTCATGCCAGTGCAGGCCGTCCCGGCTGACGGCAAAGTACAACTGCTCGTCGGTGGGCGTCTCCTCGGTTCCGGTGAAATGGCAGAACAGGTATGCGGTGGTCGATGTGTTGTCCGTCGTCATTGATGTCCTTGCATGGAGCGGGATGTGCTACGCCTTGGCATCCGGCGTGTGGACCGGCGCATGATCCGGCGCGCCGGCCTTGCGCACCTCGATGGTTTCGATGCGGCGGCCGTCGACCTTGGTGATCACCATGTCGTAGCCGTCGTCGGAGTGCAGCACGTCGCCGACCTCGCCCATCTTGCCGGTGTGCGCGAGGAAGTATCCGGCCACCGTCTCGTACGGGCCGTCCTCCAGTTCGATGCCGGTCAGGTCGTCGAAGTCCTCGATCGTCATGCCGCCGTCCACGGTCGCGCGGCCCTCGTTGAACACGGTCTTGCCGTTGCGCGACGAGCCGGCCTCGTCCGGCAGATCGTATTCGTCGCGGATGTCGCCGACGAGCTCCTCGGTCATGTCCTCGAGCGTGACGATGCCGTCGGTGCCGCCGTACTCGTCGATCACCACGGCCAGATGAATGCCGCGTTTGCGCAGCAGCGACAGGCTCGGCAGCAGCTTCGACGTGCCCGGCAGCGAGATTCCCTCGCGCGTCACGTCGGCGACCGTCTTCGCGTTCGGATCGCGCACGTCGAGCAGATCGCGCACGTGCACGAAACCGATCACGTCGTCGAAGTCCTTGCCGGTGACCGGATAGCGCGAGTACGGCATTTCGCGAACGTACGCGGCCGCGTCGGCGATCGACTGCGATCCGTCGAGGAACACGACGTCCGCACGCGGGCGCATGACCTCGGCCACGATCGTCTCAGACGCGTCGAACACATCGTCGAGAATCGTGCGCTCGTCCTTGCTCAGCGACGTGTTCGTGTTGACCAGCACGCGCAGCTCGTCGTCGGAGACCTCGCTTTCCGTTTCGTTCGGATCAAAGCCGAGCAGACGGACGATGCCGTTCGTGTTCTTGCCGATGAGCCAGATGATCGGACGGCAGATCGTCGCGAAGATGTCGATCGCCGGAACGACGGCGCGCGCGATCTGCTCGGTGCGCTGCATGGCGATGCGCTTCGGGACCATTTCCGAAATCACGATCGAGCAGTACGAGATGATGAGCGTGAGGCTGATGGTGGTCAGCGGCGCGGCGATGTGTGCGGGCACGCCCCAGCTCTCGACGACGGGCACGATGTACGGGGAGATCGACGATTCGCCGAACGATGCGGACAGGAAGCCGCAGAGCGTCACGCCGATCTGCACGGTGGACAGGAACGTGTTCGGGTCGCGGGCGATCTTTGCCACGCGGGCGCCGCGGGCATCCTCCTGTTCCATCTGGTCGACCTGCGAGCCGCGCAGCGAGACGAGCGCGAGTTCGGTGCCGGAGAACACGGAGCCGAGCAGCAGGAAGACGAAAATCAGCAGGATGTTCATACCAAGTGACATGCCCTCCACTCTAGAGGTGCGGCACGTCAATCAGGATGGGCGGAGGAATCCTGAATGTGGGGGACTGTCTCGGAATGTGTGTAACTGGCTTTGATCGCCGGTCGTGAGGCCGGCGGGAAAGGGGCCTGTGATGAGCATGCCGACTGAGACAATGGAAACCATGACAGCGAAGACTGCCGCCGGCAAG
>NZ_JAHBBH010000020.1 GCF_019331735.1 Bifidobacterium miconis | reverse complement strand
CAGCCACGGCATCGCCACCGTCATCGACCCGACCACCGGTGAAATCCTCGCCGAACAAACCTTCGACATCACCCGCGACTACCAACGCCGTACACGCACACCAACCGTCAACCATGCCCCAACACACATGTAAACCATGCCCCAAGAGACCCTGTCAACCATGCCCCAAGACATATGTCAACCATGTCCCAAGACAATACAGGGCCCATTTTCGCCTGTTCGCGTACCGTCTATGCCCACGATCGTCGTTTATGTCCACGATGGGGGACTCATCTGGGGTTTGTCCGGGACCCATCTGGGATCCTTCCCCATCTGGGTTGGGCTCCCTTCCGATTCTCCGGGAAAAACAATCCATCGGACCGTCCCCTCGTCCTGAAATCACAAAGTGATTTCAGGACGACCCGGCTCGCCTCCGGCCCTGCAATCAAGGACCTCGCTCCGCTTGGACTCAACGCTGCCTTCGCTCGCCTATCGGCTCGCTCAGGCCGAACCTTGAGGACAGCCCACTGGGCTGTCCTCCCGTAAGGAAATCACAGAGTGATTTCCTTACGACTAGGTTCGGCCCACAACGTATGGAACGTGCCCGGCTCGTCGACGCGCTGGTAGGTGTGGGCGCCGAAGAAGTCGCGCTGGCCCTGGATGAGGGCGGCGGGCAGGCGCTTGGAGCGCAGGCCGTCGAAGTAGGACAGCGAGGAGGAGAACACCGGCACCGGGATGCCGAAGGTGACCGCGCGGGCCACGACGCGGCGCCACGAGCGCTCGGCCGTCTCGATCGCGTCCTTGAAGTACGGGGCGAACAGCAGGGAGACGTCGGCCTCGCCGGACTCAAACGCGTCGGAGATGCGGTTGAGGAACTTCGCGCGGATGATGCAGCCGCCGCGCCAGATGCGGGCCACGGCCGCCAGATCGATGTTCCAGTTGTATTCCTTCGCGGCGGCGGTGATCTCGTTGAAGCCCTGCGCGTAGGCGACGATCTTGGACGCGTACAGCGCCTCGCGGATGTCGTTGATGAACGCCTGACGCTCCTCGAGCGGCATCTCGACCGAACCGTTCGGCCCCTCGAAGTTCTGGCGCTGGGCCTCCTCGCGCAGCTCGCCCTGCGAGGACAGGCCACGGGCGAACACGGCCTCGCCGATGCCGGTGACCGGCACGGCCAGCTCGAGCGCCGTCTGCACGGTCCACGTGCCGGTGCCCTTCATGCCCGCGTGGTCCACGATCACGTCGACGAGCGGTTTGCCGGTCTTCTTGTCGACCTCGTGCAGCACCTCGGAGGTGATCTCGATCAGGTAGGAGTCCAGCTCGGTCTTGTTCCACTCCTCGAACACGTCGCCGATCTCGCCCGGCTCCATGCCGAGGCCGCGGCGCATCAGATCGTAGCTTTCGGCGATCAGCTGCATGTCGGAGTACTCGATGCCGTTGTGCACCATCTTGACGAAGTGGCCGGCGCCGTCCGAACCGATGTGCGTCACGCACGGCTCGCCCTCCGCCTTCGCGGAAATGGACTCGAGGATCGGCTTGAGGGTCTTCCACGACTCCTCGGTGCCGCCGGGCATCATGGACGGACCGAGCAGCGCGCCCTCCTCGCCGCCGGAGACGCCGCAGCCGACGAAGTGCAGGCCGCGGGCGCGGATCGCCTTCTCGCGCTTGATCGTGTCCTTGAAGTAGGAGTTGCCGGCGTCGACGATGATGTCGCCCGGCTCCATGAGATCGGCGAGATCGTTGATCATCTCGTCGGTCGGCGCGCCGGCCTTGACCATGATGATCGCGGTGCGCGGCTTGCTCAGCGAGTCGACGAACTCCTTGAGCGTCTTGGCCGGGAAGAACTGGCCCTCGTCACCGTGCTCGGCGATGAGCTTCTCGGTGCGCGAATAGTGGCGGTTGAACACGGCGACCTTGTTGCCGTGACGGGCGAGGTTGCGCGACAGGCTGGCGCCCATGGCGGCAAGACCGACGACTCCGACGTTTGCTTCAGCGGACATAACATTCCTTCCGAATAATGGCATACATATCCGCTCTTCAGTTTATAACCCCGCCCTCCCCTACGCCACGAGCCGTATCCGATAGCGGAATCGGCACGCAATCGACGCGGCGATCAACGGCAGCGTTTCCAATCGTCGTCAACGGCGTTAACGGTCACAACGTGAGACAGCATTGCTCGTATCCGGACGACGCTTCCTAGCATGTCGGGTAATCCGCAAAGCGGAATCCAAGCATCCGGCCCGGGCAGCAACCGCTCCGGATCAGACAAGCAGACAACACAAGCAAGAGAGAAGCATTCCCGTGGAAAACGTGAAGAAATTCGCCGATTGGCTGACCAAGTGGTTCACGCTGATCGTGATCGTGTGGGCCATCTTCAACTATTTCGTGCCGCAGACCTCGATCTGGGGCAAGGCGTACACCGGCTACCTGCTGGGCATCGTGCTGTTCGGCATGGGCCTGACGCTGACGCTTGACGACTTCAAGCGCATTCTCACCCAGCCGCTCATGGTGGTCGTCGGCACGGTCGCGCACTTCGTCATCATGCCGCTCATCGCCGTGCTGCTGTGCTGGATCTTCCATCTCGACGGCCCGCTGGCCGTCGGCGTGATCCTCGTCGGCTGCTGCCCGTCCGGCACCTCCTCGAACGTGATGAGCTACCTGTCGCGCGGCGACGTGGCGCTCGACGTGTCCATCGGCATTCTGTCGACCCTGTGCGCGCCGTTCATGATCCCGCTGCTCATGCAGTGGCTCGCCTCGCAGTACGTGGCCGTGCCGGTCGCCTCGCTGTTCCTCAACGCCGTCAAGGTCGTGCTCTTCCCGATCGCGCTCGGCGTGATCTGCCACATGATCTTCGGCAAGAAGATAGAAAAGGTGACGGTCGCGCTGCCGATCGTCTCCCAGGTCGCCATCCTGCTCATCATCGGCGTGGTCGTCGCCGCCAACGGCCCGAAGCTGTTCGTGGCCTCCTCGCTCATGGCCATCCCGGTCGTCATCCTGCACAACCTGTGCGGCTACGCGCTGGGCTTCGGCTTCTCCAAGCTCATGTACAAGGTGTATCCGAAGGGCTTCCGCTACGCGCAGCAGAAGGCCATCACCTTCGAGGTGGGCATGCAGGACTCCGCTCTGGGCGCGACCCTGGCACTGACCTCCTTCGCGTCCAACCCGATCGCGGCCGTGCCGTCCACGTTCTTCTCCGTGTGGCACAACATCTCCGGCTCCATCCTCTCCAGCTGGTGGCGCAACCACGATGACCGCCACGAGATCCACTGGGATTCCGACAACGGCGAGAAGGGTTCCGCCAAGAACGCGGACGCGTCCAGCGAGCACGCGTTCGATGCCGACAAGAAGGCCAAGGCCGCGGCCAAGTGATCTGATCCGCCGCATCGGCTTGCGCGTCTGCCAGTCGATTGATGGCCGGCGGACGACATACGTATAAGGCCGTAACCGAGACTGCATCCGTGCAGGATTCGGTTACGGCCTTTTGCGTGCCTCGTCACGAGCCGGAACCATGGTCCGATCACGCGGCTTGGCCGAACACAACGATGCGTGGCGGAAAAGGCTCGCTGGGCGGAGCCTTTTCCGCCACGCACTCCCATCGTCACAGCGTCTTGACGAACTCGCCCAGCCGGCGCAGGCCCTCGGCGAGCGCCTCGCGCGACGCGGCGTACGACAGGCGCACGTGCGTGTCGGCCGTGGCCGGCCCAAAGTCGCGTCCCGGCGTCAATGCCACGTGCGCTTCGTTCAGCGCACGTTCGCAGAACGTCCACGCGTCCAATCCGGTCGAGGAGACGTTGAAGTACGCGTAGAACGCGCCGTTCGGCTCCACTTCGAGCGGCAGACCGATCGCGCGCAGCCCGTCGACCACGATGCGCCGGCGCGCGAGCAGTTCCTGCCGCCGCTCCTCGCACACGGCAAGGCTTTCGGGCGTGAAGCACGCGACGGCCGCGTGCTGGGTGGGCGTGTGCGCACACAGATAGAAGTTGGTGGCCAGATCGTCCACCGCCTCGATCGTGTATTCGGGAATCACCGCCCAGCCGAGCCTCCAGCCGGTCATGCCGAAGAACTTGGAGAAACTGTTGCATACGATCGCGTCCGGGTCGGCAAGCAGCACCGAGCGCACTTCGCTGCCGTCCGCCTCGCGGTCGGCCAGATCGAGGTACGTTTCGTCGACGATGCGCCACGCGCCGCGTTCGCGCGCCAGATCGCACACGGCCTTGAGCGTGTCGAACTCGATCGTCGTGCCGGTCGGGTTCGACGGCGACGTGATCATCACGGCCTTGGTGCGCTCGCTCCACGCGCCGTCGACCAGTTCGGGAGTCAGGTGGAAGCGGGTCGCCGCGCTGGTCGGCACGTCCACGACGGCGCCGCCGAACGAGCGCACCAGTTCGCGGTTGCACGGATACGACGGATCGGCGATGATCACCTCGTCGCCCGGGTCGACGGTGAGCGCGGTCGCCAGCAGCAGCGCGGCCGAGCCGCCCGACGTGATCACGATGCGCTTCGGGTCGACGTCGACGCCGTGCTTGGTACGGTAGAAGTCGGCGATCGCGCGGCGCAGCTCGGGCAGGCCGAACGCGGCGGTGTACGGCAGCGGACGGCCGTCGTACTGTTCGCGCATTGCCTCGCGCACGGCCGGCGGCGCGCCGAAATCAGGCTCGCCCAGACTCAGCTTGACCACGTCGATGCCGTTCGCGATCATGTTGTCGGCCTTTTCGCCGAACACCATCGCGCGGAACGGCTGGGCTTCGCGGGCGCGCAGCGACATTCTCGCCGTCATGCGCGCGGCCGTCGTCATATCAGTCATGCTCATCATCTTCCTCTCGCCATCGTTCTGGCCGTCGCGAACGCGGCGCACGTCAGTACCGTCGGTGACCGTCACCGGCACCACCCTCGACGCAACCGTTCGCAGTGTCCTTGTCCGATCCCGATTCTACCGCCGGCAGTCCGTCCGCTCCCCCGCCGTTCCATCGTTGCGGCTTGACTCAGCATCGTCGTCGGCATCGTTCCCAGCAACATCCCCCGCACTGGTCGCCTCCGCGCCGTCATCGACTGTGTCAACTTCGTCCGCACCGGCATCGGCACGCGCGTCCTCCGTCCCTCCGACGATCTCGCGGTACAGCCGCTCAAGCCGCGCCTCGCGCGTCGCCTTGGCCAGTTCGCACTCCCACACGACGATCACCCGCCATCCTGCCGCACGCAGTTCGGCATGCTGCCGGATGTCGCGGTCGTGGTTGCGCGCCAGCTTCGCGCTCCAGAACTCGACGTTCGACTTCGGCATGGAATGTTTCGCACAGCCGTCGTGCATGTGCCAGAAGCAGCCATTGACGAATACGACTGCATGGTATTTCGGCAGCACCACGTCCGGATGCCCCGGATAGCGCCTGTCGTTCTTGCGGAAGCGCAGTCCGCGGCGGAACAGGTAGCTGCGCACGAGCACCTCGATCTTCGTGTTCTTGGACCGGATGCGCGACATGGTGTAGCTGCGGGTGCCGCGCGCGTACTTTTCCTGCCGAACCGGCTTTCCTGCGACCATGTGACACCATTATCGGCATGGCGGAGACGCCCCACGCCGGTGCGGTGCCCATCCCGCAGCAAGCTCCGCCGCGGAATTTAGAATGAGAGGGTTGTCGCACCGATATGCGACGGCCCGTCGGCGATCCGTCGACGATCCGTCGACGACCGTCGGGGAACGATCAAGAAACGATCAAGGAGGAACATGATGGGCAGGCTCAACGGAAGGCGCGCCGAAGCGCGGGAACAGGGTCTGAAGGTGAACGTGGCGATTCTCGGCGCGGGCCGGATCGCCATCCACATGGCCGAAACGCTCACGAACATGGCGGCGGACGAACGATACGCCGATCTGATCGCCCCGTATGCGGTCGCCGCGCGAGATGCCGACCGCGCGGCCGCGTTCGCCGCGCAACACGGGTTCCCCGTCTCGTACGGCTCGTACGAGGAGCTGCTGGCCGATCCGAACGTGGATCTGGTGTACATCGCCACACCCCACAGTCTGCACGCCGAGCAGGGCATCGCGTGCCTTGAGGCCGGCAAGAACATTCTGGTCGAGAAATCGTTCACGGCGAACGCCGCGCAGGCGCGCGACCTGCTCGCCGCGGCCGATCGCACCGGCCTGCTGTGCACGGAGGCGATCTGGACGCGCTACATGCCGTCGCGCGCGATGATCGACGGGATCGTCGCGTCCGGCCGCATCGGCGAAGTGCGCGCGATCAACGCGAACCTGTGTTATCCGGTGAGCGGCAAGGCGCGCATGACCGATCCGGCACTGGCCGGCGGCGCGCTGCTCGACGTCGGCGTGTATCCGCTCAACTTCATCGACATGGTGATGGGCGGCCACGGCGAGACGCCGATTACCCGCATCGACACGTCGATGATGCCGTATGAAACCGGCGTGGACGCGCAGAATGCGACGACGCTGTACTATGCCGGCGGCGCGAACGGCGGCGACGGTGCGAACGGCGAGGCTGCGTCCGTCACGTCCAACACGCCCGGCGTCATGGCCACGGCCGTCTCGTCGATGCTGTGCGCGTCGGACCGCGACGGCGTGATCTGGGGCACGGACGGCTACATCGTGTGCCGCAATATCAACAACGTCGAGGCGATTGACGTGTATGGCGCGGACCATGCGCTCGCCGAGCACATCGACGTGCCGGCGCAACTGACCGGCTACGAGTACGAGGTCGCCGCGGCCGCGAACGCGATTCTGGACGGCCGCGGCGAATGCGCGGAGATGCCCCACGCGGACACGCTGCGCATCATGGAGCTCATGGACGCGCTGCGCGCCCGCTGGGGCCTGCGCTACCCGTTCGAGTGAGTCCGCGACCCCGCCCGCGCGGCAACGGGCGTTTCGCGACGCGGCACGTCACTGCATTACCGCGTCAGGCTCTTCCGTCGTGTCAGCTTTCGGCCACCGCCTGAATCGCGACCGCGCCGACGAAGTTGACCGGCTGGCTGAAGTTCGGCTGGAAGAACAGGTCCGCGCCGGCCAGATCGTCGATCGTGAACCCGGCCTGAATCGCCACGGACACGACGTTCGCGGCCTGCGAGATGTCGTGCTTGGACAGGAACTGCGCGCCGAGGATGCGCCGCGTGTTCGGATCCCACACGAGCGTGGCCGTCACCGGCGTGGTGGTGAGCATGAAGTCCGGGCGGTAGTCCTGCACGAGCGTGGTGGAGCGCGCGGTCAGGCCGCGGCGTTCCGCGCCGCCCAGCGTGAGTCCGGTCGCGGACATGGCCAGATCGTACAGCTGCACTGCGCTGGTCGCCTGTGTGCCAAGGTAGCGCTTGGTCGGCGCGACGATGTTCTCGCCGACGAGCAGGCCCTGGCGCACGGCGTTCGTGGCGAGCGGAATGTAGTCGTCCTTGCCGGTCGGATTGTAGTGCACGGTCGCGCTGTCGCCGGCCGCGAACACGTCGTTGAGCACCGTGCCGTCCGACAGCGAGGCGCGCATGTAGTCGTCCACGATGATCGCGCCGTTGCCGATCGTGGCGAGCTGGTCGGCGAACAGCGCGGTGTTCGGGCGGAATCCCGCGCCGAGGATCGCCACGTCGGCCGTGTACTCGCCCCGCTCGGTGACGACGGTCACGCCGGAACCGTCCACGCTGTCCGAACCGACGGCCGGGCGGAACGCGACGACCTTCTGCCCGAGCGCAAGCGTCACGCCGTGATCGGCGAACGCCTGCTCGACCTGATCGCTGATCGCGGCGTCGAAGTTGTTCGCGAGCACGCGCGGCAGGGCGTCGACCAGCGTGGTCGTGACGCCGATGTCGCTGAACTGTTCGGCCAGTTCCGCGCCGATGTAGCCGGCGCCGATCACGACCGCGCTTTTCGCGCTCTTGGCGCGCTCCTTGATCGCGAGCGCATGTCCCCAGTTCTTGCACAGCATGACCGTGCCGTTTTCGAGCGCCGAGTCGAGACCGTCGATCGGCGGGATCACGGGTGCGGAACCGGTGGTGACGACCAGTTTGTCGAACGTGTAGTCCGTGGTTTCGCCGGTTTCGAGATCTTTGGCGGTGAGCGTCTTGCCGGTGACGTCGACGCCCAGCACATCGTGGCGCATGTGCATGGTCGCGCCGGCTTCGGCGAGCGCGGCGGGCGACGAGTAGAACATGCGCTTGGGATCGGAGACGTGGTCGCCGACCCACAGCGCGATGCCGCACGAGAGGAACGACAGCGAATCGTTGCGCTCGAAGACGTGCACGGTCCAGTCGGGATGATGCTGGAGGATGGACGTGGCGGCGAACGTGCCGGCATGCGTGCAGCCGACGATGGCGACGGTGGTCATGGGAAGCGCTCCTTTGCTTCGGTTCAGGCGGTTGAGGCGACATTGTCAATCCACCATTGTGCCATTGATCCGCGGATGGCCATGCACGCGGCGAGTTTACGGCGCTTCGGCGTGTCACCACGGCGCACCGAAGCGGCAGTACTCCCCGCCTTGCCCCTTTGCTATTAAATGTGCAGAGTAAATGCAGACTGTGATGGGTTAATGATGGGTTGCGGTGTTTATGATGGGTTACACCAGAATGCAAGAAACCCCGCAGGCCTTGGAATCCTTGGCCTGCGGGGTTATCCGTGGTGGCTCCGAGCGGCATCGATCCGCTGACCTAACGATTTTCAGTCGTTCGCTCTACCAACTGAGCTACAGAGCCAGAGAACAGTTGAAAAAGCCCGGAAAACCGGGCAGATTCACCATTCCAGCGACCCCGGCCGGACTTGAACCGGTGACCTCCGCCGTGACAGGGCGGCGCTCTAACCAACTGAGCTACGGGGCCGTGTTGTTCTCGCTTGCGTGAGGCAACGAGTAGATATATTACATGATCTCAGCCTCCGCGCAAATTACGGCGTGTCGCGCTATTTTCCAACGGTTTGAGCACTTACAGCCGTACAAGCCCGGCCGGAATCATCAGTCAATTCTCCCCATCCCCATTCGTCCGTTCATCGTCGCGCCCGCATCCGGCACGATCAGCACGTCCACGCCGCAGCAGGCACGTCAATCAGTTCGATCGCATCCCCGCCGCTCGCACCGAACGACGCACGATGATCGCCAACGTTCCCATTCTCAAGGTCAGGACGTTTGCCGTACTTGCGCAGGTAGTCTTCCATGTAATCGTCCAGATCGTCCCACGCGTAGCACCGACCGTCCAGCTCGGCCGCACAGTCGGTCGTCACGTCGCCGTAGCCACCGTTGTCATCGGCATAGCCGTAGCCGTCGCGGTCGTAGTTGGTGACGGCGTAATCCATGACCTGACCGAACGCGATCACCGCGATCACGATGACGATCGTCAGCAGCATGGTGTTGATCGCGCCGACCACGGTACCGGCGATGGCCAGCCCGCGGCCTTTTTCGCGGCTCCTGTTGATCTGCACGAGCGCGATGATCGACAGTACGAGACCGACTGGCGGGAACGGAAACGCCAGCACGAACCCGACGATGCTCAGAATGTTCCAGCGCTCGTACGACGGTTCGTCATACGCCGGATACCAGCCTTGCGCCGGTTGAGTATACGGCGACTGCTCATATTGCGGCGACTGGCCGTATGACTGCCCGTATTGTTGCCCGTATTGCGGTGTCTGGCTATACGCCTGACCATATGCCGGCTGCCCGAACGACTGACGTCCGTATTGCGATTGCGTATTCTGCGACTGACTGTATTGCCGCGGACCATAGGGCTGCCGTTCATGCGACGACATTCCCGGCTGCTGCCCGAACGATTGCGCTCCATATGCCGGCTGCTGCCCGAACGACTGAGGTGACTGGGATAGCGCCGGCGTCTGCGCATAGCCGTTCGAAGAGCCATTATTGTCGGAGCTGTCGGTTCCATTGCCGTACGGCGTCTGCGGCGATGCATTGTTCTCACTCATGGTTTCAGCTTAGACTCCCGTAGCCCCCACGTTTCTTAACCCACCAAGTTCTTATAGCCCCAATTCCTGCCACAACCCTCATTGCGTTTGAATCAAATACAGGTACCAAACGGGTACCAAAACGCGGGCCAGATGCCTGTGCCCGAGAAACGAAGAAGCGCCAAAACCTGAGGTTTCGGCGCTTCTTGTTTAGTACCCCCAGAGAGGGGGATACGGCCCAGCGTCGTACAGGTCCATCTCCACCACTCCGGGGGCAAATAAATTTACCTTCATTACTTACAAAATCAATCATAGCAACGGTTCCCGCTTTCTTCCAATAGACACGCAAGCAGTGTTGCTCCTTATCGTCATCTTCATGCGGCTGATGGTCGAAACGACCTGTGACGAGTGATCGAATCAGCCTAAACCTCAATGATTGCAAGGCCTAAGGCACTAGAGGTGCATTTTTAGGTGCAATGGCTCACTGAGAGCGTATTCGGCCACTTGGTGGCATTTTTGGTGGCATTTTTCCGAGGCCGTTATGCCATGCCATCGATCTTGGATTCAGCACAAGGAGCATCATCATGTCCGCAAGGACGAAGAAGGACAGTATGGGGCCGTCGCCGGGACGGCGGAGCAGGTTCGGCACCGTGACGCCGCGCTACGATACCGCAGGCAATCTCGTCGCCTGGCAGGTGCGGTACCCGGACCCGAAACGACCGGGCAAGAAGGTCCAGCGTCAGTTCAAGCCGGACATGGAGCACGAGGCGCACCAGTGGCTCGAAGAGGAACGGCATCTGGTGGAACTGGATCGCAAGAACATCCAGGAATGGGTCCATCCGTCAGAACGCCGCCGCAGGAAGCGCGCGAACCTGATCTCGTTCGAGGATTACGTGACCCGGTGGGCGGAAGGATACCGGCTGCCGAACGGCGAGAGGATAGCCGGCGGCACGCGCCGGAACCTGTATCTCGACATCGCGCACTTCATGCCGGGCTTCAAGGGCAAGCTCCTGACCGAGATCACGCCGAAGGACATCAAACGCTGGTACGACGCGCCGCACCCTGAGGGGCAATGGGCGTTCCGCCGCTCATGCATGCGCCTGAAGGCGGCGTTCGCCAGCGCCACGAAGATGAGTATGGACGGCTCCCCGCCGCTGATCCGCGACAACCCGTTCATCCTGCCCATACCACCCGCGCCACGATCCGCCAGGGAGGACGTTCCACCGGTCACGCCGCTGGAACTCAAGCTGATCGCGGAGAACATGCCCGACTACACGAGACTGGCGGTGATACTCGCCACGCTCGTCGGAGGCCTCCGTTGCGGCGAGCTGTGCGGCCTGCAGATCAAGGACATCGACCTGAAGGCCAAACGCCTGACCGTGCGACATTCCGTCAACAGGGGCTATGCGGATCGCGGTTCGACACGCATCGCCAGGACCAAGACCGACTCCAGCCGGCGCACCGTGCCCATCCCCGACGGGCTCGTGCCCCTGATTCACGACCACCTGCTCAGGCACTGCGAATGGACGGACCCGGAAGCCATGGTCTTCCGCCCCAGACGAGCCTCGGTGATGAGCCAGACCACTTTGGAGGCCCAGTTCCGCAAAGCCAGGGAGAAAGCCGGCCGCCCCGACCTGACCTTCCAATCCCTGAGGGCGAGTCACGCGACACTGCTCATGCTCAAGGGCGGCACCCTGCGGGAAGTCATGGACGAACTCGGTCACGTCAGCGAGAAGGTCGCCATCAAGCACTACCAGCGCATCGTCGCCCGACACCGCAACCAGATCGTCAACCAACTCGCCGAAGACTTCATCAAAGCAGCGCAATGACCACATGCAGACGAATACGGATTGAGACGCCCTGTTGCCCTGTGTATACAGAACTATTCCCAATCTGGAATAGTTCTGTATACAATAGGAATATGGCTATCAGAACGAATCGGACGCTGCTCACACGGCGGGAAGCCGCCCGTAGACTCGGAGTGAGCGAGCGACGGGTCAGCGCGCTTCGCGCTGCTGGCCGGCTTGAATCTCTTTCCGTGGGAGGCGGCTCGCTGATTACGGAGGATTCCGTACGTCGCCAAGCACAGTGGCAGGGTGCGGATGGGCGTCCTTATTCACCAGACATGGCGTTCGGGGCGCTATACATGCTCAGCGGGCTCGACGCGCCATGGCTGGGCCGACAGCAGCGATACCGGCTCAGGGGATACCTGAGGCAGATGGATGCGGAGAATCTGACCCGTCTCGCGCGCAGGCGTGCGACGACGGTCGAATACTGGTGCAGGGACTCCAACCTCGACAAGGTCGAAACCCTCATCCGTCCCTCCGCCGCCACCGGAGCATTGGCCGCCTCGTTCCAATTGACCGCCACAGACGTGGTGGAAGGCTACGTCACCGCCGATGCTCTGAACGACGCCATTCGGCAATGCCGGTTGAAGCAAGGCGCGACTCCGGTCCGGGTACGGCTCCACGTCGCCGACGATCTTCCCGCCGGCGAGGGGCCGATGCCTCTCGGCGTATGCGCGGCCGACCTGGCTGAATCCAACGACCCGAGAGAACGCCGCGCCGGCATGGAAACCCTTCAACAGCTGATCGACGAATATCATCGCAAGGAGCACCAGGCATGATTCCGACAATCCGCATCCCCAACACGGGCCATCCGTGGAATACCGTGTACGCGGTAGCCGCGGCGAACATCCCGGAATCATGGCTGCTTACGGGCGGGCTCATGGTCCAGCTGCACGCCATCATGGGCGGATTGACAGCACGACCCACCACCGACGCCGACCTGCTCGCCGACCTCATGGCGGATCGACGCGGCATCGCCAGACTGCGCGGCATTCTCACCTCTCGCGGGTTCGAGACGCAGCCGGGCACGCTGACCGGATACACGACCCGCATGATCGCGCCGAACGGCGACGTCGTGGACCTGCTGGTCGCCGATCACCTTCCCAAGTTCCTTGGGGCTGACGCGACCATCGCCGGCACACCGGTGCTATCCATGCCGGGCGGCGCGCAGGCAGTGGAACGCAGCATGCAGGTCCAACTCATCGATGACAAGGACGGCGCCGAAGTCGTGGTTCGCATCCCGGACCTGCTCGGCGCGCTGATACTCAAGAGCGCGGCCTACAGCGCCGACCACGCCGGCTACGGTGACCGTCACCTCTATGATGCAGCCATGCTCGCATCCCTCATCCCGGATCCCGATGCGGAGCTCGCACGCTTGCACAGCGGCACCGACCGCAAACGCATCAGACTCCTGCACGACAAGCTCATCGAGGATTCCCCGTACTGGGACAACCTCGATGAATCACACCGTCAAGACGGGCTCGACACTATTGAAACGCTCTCCACATGGTAATTGTCGGCAATTCCTTTTCTTGCAGATCCAGTTGTACCTTGCGAAAACCTTCAGATGAACGCGCCGTCTCGCATGGTGAGGGTGGTGTCGCATTGGGCTGCGACTCGTGGGTCGTGGGTGGCGAGGACGAGTGTGGCGCCTTGTTTGCATTGCGCGAGGAGCATGGTCATGATGGTGTCGGCGGTGTGCGTGTCGAGTGCCGCGGTGGGTTCGTCGGCGATGATGATGGCGGGGTGCATCACGGTCGCCCTGGCGATGGCGATGCGTTGCCTTTCGCCGCCGGACAGTTGCCCGGGCATGCGTCGCGCCTTGCTGGCGAGGCCGACCTGTTCCAGTGCGGCCGTGGCGCGTTGCCGGCGTTCGGCGCGTCCGATCCTGGGTTTCGCGTATTCCATGGGGATGGCGACGTTGGCCCATGCCGGTTCGTCTTCGAGGATCGCGTAGTCCTGCGGGATGAAGCCGAACATGCGGTTGCGCCATGCGGACCGGTCCTTGTCGTTTTCCGGCGCCGGGCGTCCTTGCAGGAGCAGGGAGCCGGAGGTGGGTTTCATGGACAGTCCGATCATGCGCAGCAGGGTGGATTTGCCGCATCCGGACGGTCCCATGATGGCGATCGACTCCCCGGCCGAGGCGTGCAGGGATATGTCGTGCACGGCGAGGAGCTGCGCCTGCCCGTCCGTGTATCGTTTGGTCAGGTTTCTGGCGTCTATGGTCGTCTGTGGCATGGTCGGTGCTTCTTTCATTGGATGTGTGTGGTTGCGCGTCGTGCGGCGATCGTCCAGACCAGGGCCGCCATGGCGAGGATGACGGCGATCATCGTCCGGGATGCGGTGGCCACCGGTTCCCCTATCAGCTGGAAGCATGCCAGCACCACGGCGGCGGGCAGCAGCATGATGAGGATGAGTCCGGCGACGCGGATCGCCTCGTCCGCGGCGGTGGCGCCGTAGAGCCGGCGGACGAGCATCGCCGGCCGCTCCCGTGCGAGGGTCACGGACAATGATTGGATGATCACGATGACGGTGAGCGCGAGGAAGGCGGACAGTCCGAGCAGGTACATCAGCGCGCGCACGATGAGATCCCTGTCGCGTTGGGGCTGCTCCGTGTTCAGCCGGTGCGGCACGAGTATCAGGCCGGCGTCGCGGCTTCCCGTGATGAAACCGTCGAGCTGGGTTCGGGATGGGTTGAACATGACCGTTTTGGTCACCGCCTCTTCGAGTTCGATGTCGTTGAGCCGGTTCAGCGAACTCGGGTTGAGTCGGATGACGATGGTCCGGTCCAGGTTGATGCCGGCGGTGTTCGGGTCGAATATGGCCGCCGAGGCCGGCAGCGTGCCGGTTACCCTGACGTCGGTGCCGGCGATATGCACACTGTCGGGCGCCTGCGCCCGGTCCACCCGGTAGCCGATGGACGCGCAGGGCGCGTGGGAGCACAGGCCCAGACGGGGGAACACGTCATCGACGTTGCCCATCAGGACGATGGCCGGTATGCCGTTGGCGAAATCGGGATCGTCGATCTCGACGTTGTTGACGATCGCGGTGTACGCCCTGCCCTGCTCCAGCATGTCCCGCAAACTATCCGTCACCTTGGGGTCCGTCTTGCTCGGGGACTGCAGGAGGTATTGCGGGGAGAACGTGACCGCGTCGACGGCCCGCAGACGAGCCTCGCCGCTGATCACGCTGGATTCGGTCAGCACATCGCTGAGCGTCATCGTGAACACGCTTCCCGCGAAGACGACGAGCAGCGTGATGCCGAGAATCGATCCCCATCGCCTCAATCCCATGCGGACGCCGGTCATCAGTTCATGGATCATCGTTCCACCTCGTCATTCGATCGTATGCCGAGCCATTCAGCCAACGCCGTCACAAGCGCCGTCAGGACCGTGCCGCTGATAAAAGCTGCGGCGAACGCGGCCGCCGGGCCGATGCCGGTCCTGCCCGACACCACGGTGATGAGCACGGCGCTCAACACCGTTCCTGCCAGCACGCCGGCCACGATCGGGACAACGGCCTCACGCACCCGGCCCGCCCACACCTGCCTGCCAGTGGCGCCGAACAGCCGTCTGACATGCAGGTCGGCCTTCCTCGCCGTCTCCATCGTCATGACGCACACGCAGGCGCAGACCAACGCCAGTACCAGAAACAGCAAGGTGATGCCCACGAAGGAATCACCGGCAAGGGACGACCACAACGACTGCGCCTGCGGTTGGGTCACGTCCATGCCGCAGCGCGCGAACAGGTCCGAGATCTCCCGGAGCCGCTGCGGGTCGCTCGTGTTCACATACACGCTGCCGGGAAACAAGGGAACCGCCCCCAACGGGAGCACATACTGCAGGTTGCCGCCGACGTTCGCCCCCGGAACCCTGACGACACCGCCGACGGAAAACCCGGCGGGCAATAGCGGTGCATCCCCATGCTCACGCCATTGCCCGGCCGAGAACGACGACTCGATCACACAGGCCACGCGACTGTTCATGTTCCGGCATTCTTGCGGAAGCGCATCGGCCCATCCGATGGAGGCCCCCGACGACTGGAACACGATCGCCGGCCAACCGTCCCCCACGGAACCCTCCAACAGGGAAATACCGTGACCGGAAAGATACTCGGCCAGATCACGCGTCGCCTCAAGATTCTTTCCGTCGTCGTGCCCGGCATCCGCCGACGCGGTCAGCACCAGTTGCGTCTTCGCGTCGAACATGCCCCATTGCGATCCACGCCAATCAAGAACGCTCCAGTACACAGCCCAGGCAAGAAACGAAGACAACATCCCCAACAGCAACGATATTGCGCAAATGGATGTAGAAAAAAACTTTAGATGACGGGTAATTTTTAGCATTCCGTATCTTTCCAATCACGGTATTTCTAGATGGGTGCAATAAGAAATGCGTCAGAAGTATTCAACACCCCAGTAATAGTGCGTGACGTACTTATCGCCCCACAATACGGAATCCCAGACGGAGTCCGTCCTGCTTCGAACCTGAGTGTCTCCTGAATAGGAAGCGGCTGATGTATACAGTCGTCCGGTATCCAAGCTGGGGCCGGCCTGTCGGGTGAAACGCTGATATCCGCGACGCGCGTGACGCCCGCCATCATTATAGGAAGCCTGAATCTGTACGTAGCCATTCACCTTGATGCCGCCAATGCTGCTTTCCCATGTGCGTCCATAATTCGGACCGCCGGCAAAAGCGGTAGAAGGCAATGCGATGCCAGCGATACCCAGAATTGCCGCAAGGACAATTGCCGTAAATTTCTTTCGAACAATCATGATTACTCCTTTGTTGGAAATTTGGAATGTGTAAAGACATGCGTAAAAAAACTAGATGATAATTACTTTCCTTTCTGCTAGATGCCGAAGTCTTATGGCTTCGTCTTGCAAGATCCAGTCTTCTACCCCAGCGAGATAGAAACAATCAGAGAAGGAGTTATTGACATCTAGAGATGACTCGCAATACGTCAATCGGAGAAGGGGAAAGCTACAACTAGCTGCTTCTATAGCCAACCTAATACTGATTATGTTTGTTTTTGTCATCTCAAGATGACAAAAACAAACAACGGCTCTTTCAGCATATTCACTTACACTGTTCCTTGGTTTCAATCTCCCCACAAGGCGCACGCAGGGTGCGCCTTTTCGCGATCGAGGGAGATCAATATGCCGAAAATCAGGCATTCCCATGGAAACCATCCGCAGAAGCCGCCGCGAAGCAAGTGGGGAACCGTGCTGGCCCGTTATGACAGAACCGGCATGCTAATCGCATGGCAGGTTCGATATCCGAATCCATTAGAACCCGGCAAACGCGTCCAACGCCAGTTCAAGCCGGATCAGGAGCTCGAAGCCCGTAGATGGCTGGAAGCCGAAAAGTACCTTGTCAGCCTCCATCGTAACGGCATCGCCGAATGGGTTCATCCAACAGAACGAAGCCGACGAAAAGCCGTCGTGGAAAAGAGCCAGACACAACGCAATATGTTGTTCCGCGACTATGTGATGCGATGGGCCGAGGAATACCGGCTGCCCGACGGCAATGGCATCGCCGGTGGCACGCGTCGCAATCTTTATCTGGACATTGGCCATTTTCTGCCAAGTCTTGGAGACCTGCCGCTTAACGAGATCACTCCGTCCATCATCAAGGCTTGGTATGATGCGCCTCACCCGGAAGGCCGGTGGGCATTCCGACGCTCATGCATGCGGCTGAAGGCGGTACTTGAGTCAGCCACACGTGGCGGATTGGATGGTTCGGAGCCATTGCTGTCCTTCAATCCCTTCATATTCCATATTCCGCCAGCGCCACAGCCCGCCCGCATCAACGTGCCGCCGGTGACTCCTTCCGAATTGATCCTGCTGGCGAATGCCATGCCCGATTACACCAGACTGTCCGTATTCCTCTCGACTTTAGTGGGTGGTCTGCGATGTGGCGAACTATGTGGGCTGCAGGTGCAAGACATCGATCTGAACAGGCAGATACTTCACGTCCGGCATTCCGTGAATCGCGGTGACGCTGACAGAGGGGATCTCCAATTCGGTAAGACGAAAACGGAATCCAGCATCAGGAACGTACACATCCCGGATACGCTGATTTCTCTTATTCGACAGCACCTTTCTGATTACTGCGATCTGACCCGACCGGATTCGCCGGTGTTCGTGCCCAAACGTGCAAGAATCATGTCCCAGACAACGCTGGACGGCCAGTTCGCCAAAGCCCGGTTGAAAGCAGGACGCCCTGATCTGACATTCCAAGCATTACGAGCCAGCCATGCAACATTACTCATGATTCAGGGTGGAACGTTGCGGGAAGTCATGAATCAATTGGGACACGTCAGTGAGAAGGTTGCCATCCGGTACTACCAGCTCACCGTCGCCTCACATCAGAGTCAAGTGGTTGACGAGCTTGCCGAATCATTTATGAGCGGTATCCAGCGGCGTGAATTCTAGACCAAAGTGATGCACCATCGCGATACGTGACTCACCTTCGTATAGGAAATGCCGTGAGGGATCTGAATCTGGTCCCTCACGGCATTTCGGTATCTGACTGGTCGAAGTCTCACAATCGCAGCATCAGACGGATTGGAAGCGCAGATAGTCCGTTAACTCCCACACCGTATCTTGCAGCCGACGGAGTTCGGAGTCTCGGCTGAGAGTACGCCATTGCGCCGCATACGCCTCCATCCAGATCTCCAATGCTTCGGCAATGTTCGCCGCTTCGTCATGCTGAATCGCCTCACCCGATTGCACAGTGCCAATGACCCCGGTCTCGGACGCGAGTCGGAGGCCAACTCGGTTCAGAAGTCGCTGCCCCTCGATGGCTACGCGAAATGCAGCGGCATCCCCGTTGGTCCAAGGTCCTGAGGTCGCGGCGATTGCGGAGATTCGACGGGCACTGGTCTGTAGAAGGTGATCTGCGGTTTCGCCGAGCGTGACGTGATGTTTCAGATAGCGGAACAGCATCCGTCGGGATTCCGCAAGTGACGGTGCCCGGCTTCCGTCCTGAAGGGCGCGGACCACGTCGTCCGGTCGTTCGTCTTCCGGCAGCAGTCCTGGGATGGTTTGCAGGACCCCGGTGTTGACGCCGCCCCGTCCGTCATCAAGTTCCAGCCATGTGATCAGATGGTTCCATTCGAAGCTGGCCGCATGACTGGCATGGGTGAGGATATCAAGCAGTTCGCCGCTGGCGTCGCGGTATTCGAGTCGGGAGATGCGGCGGAGCATGTCGGCCTCGTCGGGGATGCGTCCGGGGTTCCATGCCTCCTGCGCGCCGATGATCATTCCGGGGATGGCCATGCGCGGGTCGTTGACGTGGCCGAGGTCGCCCCAGTCGGTGACGAGCATGCCCTGCGCGCCGTATTGCGTGCCGTAGCGGGCCATGCGGGTGATGTTGTTCCAGGCGTCGTCGATGCGCGGCAGGAGCGCGTTCCAGCACCATACGGCGGGGCATACGATCTGCGTGGCGCCGGATCGGGCGACGGTGCGGATCTTCTCGTCGGTGACTTGCGGGTCGTACTGCCAGTTGAGCAGGGTGACGGTTTCGGGAAGTCTATTCAGGATTTCGGGGTGTTCGAGGGCGATGTCGCCCCACATCATCGGCTGCTTGCCTTGGGTTTCGAGGTGGCGGCACAGGCGGGTGACGTAGTCGGCGTACATGGCGGCGACCCCGACCTTCTCAGCGAGGGTTTTGGAGCGGCCTTTGCCGAGGTCGAAGGTCTCGTCGGCGCAGATGTTGAATTTGTCCGAGCGGAACAATTGCAGGTAGTCGTCGATGAGCTTCGTGGACAGGGTGAAGGCGCGGTCGTCGCTGATGTTCAACGTGTGGTGGCGCATGCGGTCGATGAACCCGAACGGCTCGTCGGCGCTCTCGGGGAATTCGCCGAGGTCGCGCAGGCTTTGCGTGCGCAGGGCCATGTAGAGGTGGCCGAACGTGGAGACGGACGGCACGAGCTCCAGCCCGCGTTCGGCGCAGTAGTCGTCGAATTCGAGGATGTCGCGCGGGGCGAGAGGGCTGGCGCCGCGCCAGGTCTCGCTCATCCCGTCGAAGCGGAAGGTGTGTTCGACGTAGAGCTGGAGCTGGTTGTACTTGTAGAGGCAGAGTTTGTCGGCCCAGGTCTTGAGCCAGTCGAGGGTGGGGACGCGCCCGCGGGTGACGTCGAGATAGTAGCCGCGCGTTTCGAAGGCGGGCTGGTCCTCGATGTGCAGGCAGGGCAGGGCGGCGCCGCATTGGCGGATGAGCTGGCGCAGGGTCTGCACGCCGTTGCGCACGCCCTCGAAGTCCGCGCCCGTGACGGTCACGCCGTCCTTGGCGATGTCGAGCGTGTACGCGCCGGACGGACGCGCATGGAGATCGTCCGGCGTCGTCAATGTGATGAATCCAGGCCAACGGTCACCCGTGGCGATGTCCCATTCCAATCCCGTAACCGCACGAATGTCGTCGGCAAGTTGTGTTGCGAGTACCTGCCGTTCGTCTCCGAACGCACGTGGCTCGTTGACTCGGCCGCACATCGGCAGCAGTGAGACGCCCGCCTTGTGTTGTACGGTCTGCGGCTTGGGAATGATGGTCCATCCCTTCAGGGTTGCTTGATCGCTCATGGAAGTCCTTTCTCAGTGGTTCACCTTTGATTGCGGTATATTGCGTTTTGGGTTCCGAGATGACGCGCGGCGCCGGAACCACTCGCGGAAATGGTCCCGGCGCCGCACGCATTGTTCATCGCTCCGTTTGTGTTATTTGACGGCTCCAGTGGTGACGCCCTTCATGATGTTGCGTTGAATGATCATGAAGAAGATCACGACGGGCAGGGAGAAGATGACGGATGCGGCCATCTGTCCGCCGAAGTCGGTGCCCATGGTGGGCGTGGAGAACGAGGAGAGCCATACGGGCAGCGTGTACTTGGACTGGTCCTTCATGAACGTGTAGGCGGTCATGTAGTCGTTCCAGGCGTTGATGAACGCGAACACGGACGTGGACACGATGCCGGGCGCGGCCAGGGGGAAGGTGATCTTCCACAGGATCTGCCAGTCGTTGGCTCCCTCGACGGCCGCGGACTCGAAGATGTCCTTCGGGATGTTCAGGAAGAAGCCGCGCATGTTCCAGATCGCGAACGGCAGGACCATGGCGATGTACGCGAGGATCAGGCCGCTGTACTTGTTGAGCAGGCCGAACTGGTTGAAGATGATGAACTGCGGGATGATGCCGCCCGAGGTCATCTGGATGGCCAGCACGAACACCATGATCGCCTTGCGGCCGCGGAACCGGTAGAGGGTCAGGGCCGCGCACGCGAAGAACGCGAGGACGATCGACAGGACGATCGACACGGCGGTCACGATCACGCTGTTCTTCAGGTTCGTCAGAAACGAGGTCTGGGTGACGGCCACCATGAAGTTGTCGATCGACAGCTTCGCGGGCCAGAACACGGGAGTGGCGGTCATGATCTGGTTGCGCGGCTTGATCGACGTGACGAACATCCAGTAGACCGGGAAGATCCACACGATGCAGAACGCGACGGCCAATACGATCGTGCCGATGCGGCGCAGCTCGGCCGATGCGCTGCGCTTGGCGCGCGGCGCGATGCCGTGGTTTGCGGTTGCCCTATTCATGGTCACAGGTCCTCCCCGGATTTGAGCAGGTAGCGGATGTACACGCTCGTCAGGGCGAGCAGGATGAGCGTGACCAGCACGCTCGCGGCGGCGCCGGTGCCGATGTCGAACGACACGAACGCCTTCTTGTAGGTGAAGATGCCGATCGTCGCGGTCGTCTCGCGGGGTCCTCCCTGGGAGACGAGCCAGATCTGGTTGAACACGTTGAAGTCCCAGATCACCGACAGCATCGTGATGACCATCAGGCTCGGCTTGATCAGCGGCACGGTGATCTGCCAGTAGCAGCGCAGCTTCGAACAGCCGTCCAATTGGGCCGCCTCAAGGCAGGACTTGTCCACCTGCGTGGTCGCCGCGTACAGGTTGATCGCGATGTACGGGACGGCCTGCCAGACGACCAGCAGCCAGATCTCCAGGAACGCGAGCCACGTGTTGTCGGTCCACGACAGGTTCGTCACGTCGCCGAACAGCCGGGTCTGGGTCAGCAGCCAGTTGACCACGCCGTACCCCGGCTGGAACAGCCACTTCCACACCACCGACGAGGCGACGTTCGGCATGGCCCATGCGAAGATCAGCACGAACGTGACCAGCCAGCGCATCACCGGCCCCAGCTTGGTCATCAGCTGGGCCACGCCCATGCCGATCAGCACGCTGCCGGCCACGAGGGCGGCCGCGAACCCGAACGTGCGGGCCAGCGACTTGTAGAACTCCGGGTCGGCCAGCACGTTCTCGTACTGGTCGAACCCGACGATGTTGAACGAGCCCGTGAACAGGGTCTTCTGGTTGAAGTCCGTGAACGACGTGAAGACCAGGAAGACCAACGGCACCACGACCAGCGCGACGATGATCACGCCGGCGGGCGTCAGCAGCCACAGGGGCGTCAGATTGCGACGCCGCTTCACCACGGGGACGGCGGCAGCCGTCGATTGCGCATTGCTCATCACGCTTCCCCTACTTCTTCGCGTACAGGGAGTCCGCATGCTCGTCGAACGACTTGGCCGCGGCCTTGGCCGTGGTCGCGCCGGTGGCGATGTCGCCGAAGCAGTTCAGGGAGCTGTCGTTCTCGATGGTCAGCCATTGCGGGGACGCCGGTGTGGCCTTGGTGTCCTTCGCCGATTCGAAGAAGCCGGTCAGGTAGGACGGGAAGTCCGCGGACTTCATGACCTCGTCGAGGCCTTCGACGTAGTTGGGCATCCATCCGTCCTTGGCGAACACGTAGTCCTTCTGGATCTCGGGGCTCGCGGCGATCTTGATCCACTTGAGCGCCAGCTCCTGACGCTTGCTCTTCTGCGCAACGCCCCACACCGAACCGGCCATCATCGCCGGCTGGAGCTTGCCGCTGGCGCCGGGCATGGGGAACGATCCCAGATCGTCGGTCGTGAGGTCGGGGTTGTACTGCTGGATGGTGCGGATGCCGGCGCTGTTGTTCAGGATCGCACCGGTCTTGCCTTCGGCCAGCAGCTGGCTGAAGTCGGGGTTGCCGGTGTCCAGCGAGCGGGATGCCTCGGAGGACCACTTGTGCTGGAATTCCAGCCATTGGTCGATGCCCTTGAGTGACTTGTCGCTCGACAGGGTGCTCTTCCAGGTTCCGTCCGACTGCTGTTCGGCGAAGTCGCCGCCGGCATCCCAGATCCACCGTGCCGCCGACTTCCAGTCACGCCCCGGCATATAGAACGGGGAGAAGTCCTTGTCGGTGTTCGCGTCCCGGAGCTTCTGGAGATCGGTCTCAAGCTCCTCGTACGTGCTCGGAGGATTGTCGATTCCGGCCGCGGACCACATCTTCTTGTTGTAGATCACGGCGCCGGCGGCTCCCAGCGCGGGGATGCCATACAGTCTGCCGTCGATGGTGGCGGGCTCCTCAAGGCCGGACAGCCAGGTGTGCCCCTGCCTCATGTCGTCGGCCTTGTCCGTCAGATCCAAAAGGCCGCCGCTCACGGCGAACCCTGCGACCTGCGTGTTGCCCAGATCGATCACGTCCGGCGGCGTGTCCGTGAACAGCGCGGTCGTCACCTTCGTATTGATATCGGCCCACACCTGGGTCTGCACATCGACCTTGACGCCCGTCTCCTTGGTGAACCGCTCGTTGATCGCCTTGATGGTGTCCTCGCTCTGGTCGCCCTGCATGATCCACACCGTCAGCTTGCCACCTGCGGACGCATCCTGCTGCGAGCCGCCGGACGGGGCTCCCATCGAGCATCCCGACAGGGTGAGCGCCGACGCGGCCGCCAAGGCGATGGCCGCTGAAATCCTCTTCGTTCTCATGATGGTTTCCTTTTCCTGGAATGCCTGCCCGACGCCGTCGTTCGGAGGAATGGCGCGACGTGCCGCTGCGCACGACGGTCCCGGGTCCGTATCCGCCCGCGCTGCCATGCGCGGGCGATGCCGCTACGGACGCCGTTGCCGACGTCCGTAGCGATACCGAGGAACATGACGCCACACCACTTCTGGGCATCGCGCCGCAGCAAGACCGGATATTTTGTTAGCAAGCCTTGCGTAATTCCTGTAGTTGGTTTCAACCTCCTTGAAAGCCAAGGATATGACGCCTTAACCTTTTTTGCAAGTCAGTCGAACAAAATAATGGATGTGGTGCACCCCGTCTGTCGGAGTTTAAGGAATCTGGTTTCGGCGCGCCGATGGTCCGTCGGCACCGGGGTCTGGTCAGCAGGCGATGAGGGACGCTCCGAGCGCGCCAATCGGAATCGACGCATCGGCGAGCCGCAGGCGTTCCGTCAGCCGCAGACCCGCGATGAATCCGCTGGAGGCCTCCCTGTTGCACAGTTCCCCGCGCAGCGCATCAAGCAACGGGAACCCGGCGCGGGAAACACCGCCTCCGATGACGATGACCGAAGGATCCGCGGCCTGGGCGACGATCTGCACGACGTCGGCGAGGGCATGCAGCGCGATGCCGAGAACCCGTTCCGCTTCGTCATCGCCGCCGTCGGCCTTCGCGAGGATGTCGGGCAGCGGAGGATCCGCAACGGGCCACATGCGCCGCAGACCCCCTCCCGAGCATGCGGCCTCCAGACATCCGCGCTGACCGCATTTGCACGCCATGCGGTTGGGGTCCACCGGCAGGTGGCCGATCTCCCCGAGGGCGCCAGTGTCGCCGCGTTCGACGAGACCGGCGCGAACGAAGCCGGCCGCCAGCCCCGTCCCCAGGTTGACGAACGCCATCCTGCCGTGCCTGAGCCGGTCGGGCAGCGTCCCATAGGCCCCCAGCGCCGCGGCGTTCACATCGTTGTCCACCCACACGGGAAGCCCCAGCATGCCGGATGCACGGCCTCCCAGCTCCAGGTTCTCAATTCCGAGATTGACCACATTCTCCACACGCCCGGTGTCGCGGTGCACCAGTCCGGGGATGCCGATGCCCACGGATCTCACCTCATCGAACCGCATTCCGGCCACCTGCCGCACGATGGCGACCACATCCTCCACGACCTCGTCGCCGCCTTTCCGGGCTGCCCTGCGCGCGGATGCGAGAACCGTGCCGGCCGCATCGGTCAGCACCGCCTCGATCTTCGTTCCTCCGACATCCACGCCGACGCGCAGGTTCTCTGTTTCCGGCATACCACTGGCATTCATCGTCATGACGATCTCCGTTCCCGAGGGCGGACTCCTGTTTCGTCCGCCCGCCATTATGTTCGGAATCCTTACATATTGGATCCGGGAAGCGATGATACACCACGCCACGCGCGCCCGGCGGCGGGGCGCACGTCCGTCAGGACGAGGCGGCCGCCGCGGACAGCCCGCGCCTGCCCACGATCTCGCGCAGCACGGAGACCGCCTGCCCGCGCAGGGTGGCGTCATCGCCGAGCTCGCACCGGCGCACCCGCATCTTGCTCTGATAGTCGTTCCGGGACAGGGCGTTGACGGTTTCGCTGCATGCGCCGAGCAGCGTCTCTCCGACGATATCGGGAGGCCCATAGACGGCGATGTCATGCAGGTTCAGCAGGCTCGCCGGCATCGCCAGCGCGCCGCCGAGCCTCGCGCCGGCCGCGGCCAAAATGTCCGCACGTCGATTCGGATCCCTGCGAATGCGGTCGCGCAACGCGATGGCGGAGACATAGGTCTCCAGACAGCCGCGCTTGCCGCAGGTGCACGCCGGGCCGGCAGGGTCGATCACGACATGGCCGATCTCGCCGGCCGCATGGTCGTCGCCCTCCACGAACTCGTCGTTGAGCAGCACCGAGGCGCCGACGCCCCGGGTGGTCTGCACGAGCAGGCAGTTGGGATTGCCATGGCCGAGGAACCGGTCGGCCAGCAGGGCCGCATTGGCGTCGTTGTCCACGCGAACGGGCAGAGAGAACTCGCCTTCGAGCAGGTCGCGAAGTTCCACGTTGTCCCAGCCGAGATTGGAACTGGAAATCACTCTCCCCGAACCGGAGACCACGCCGGGTACGGCGACGCCGATGCCCACGAGCCCCGAACCGGCAAGCCGGATCATCTGCCCCGCAAGTGAAAGCACGTCGTCAAGATCGACCCGATCCCCGTCATCAAGCACCCGCTCGCGCCGCTCGACGATCCTGGCCCGCAGGTCCATCACGGCACCGGTCATCACGTACGGACGCGACAGGTCGATGCACACCAGACGAAGCACGTCCGTGTCGATGGCCAGCAGGGTGCCCGGCTTGCCGCGGCCGTCGCGCCTTCCCGAACCAAGCTCCCGCAGCAGGCCGTCGTCGATCATCTCGCCGGTCACATCCGTGGCGGTGGCGCGCGAGAGCCCCGTCTCCTTGCATAGGTCGGCGCGCGACAGCTGCCGGTCGGGGAACAGCAGCCGGAACAACAGTCTGCGGTTGTTGGCCCTTGCGTCGCTGGGATTGGATTTAGCGTACATGGGAGCCCTCCTCGGGTGAGACGATTGCGGAAATGCGGAATCACATTATCGGGACGGACATCCCGGCGTCATCCTCGAACGGCTTTCAGGATAACACCCATCAGGGGACTGACAATATGGAAACCCCGCAACTTTGACAAGTTTCCCATCTCTGTGCATAATCATGTTCGACATCCAAACAAAATAGTTGCGGCATATGGCCAAAGACGGTCAGGCACGGAAAGAAGACCATCATGAACAACACCACTCGCGCAGCCGTAGCCACGGCCGCCATCGGAGCGCTGCTCATCCCTCTCGCGGGATGCGGCAACACGGCCGCAAGCTCGGGCAAGACCGAACTGACGGTATGGTCGTGGGACACGAGCATCGACCGGGCCGCCGAGGCCTTCATGAAGGCCAACCCCGACATCACGGTGAAGGTGAGCAACGTCGGCAGCACCGAGGAGACCTACACCGCGCTCAACAACGCGGCACAGGCCGGCAACGGACTGCCCGACGTCACCCTGATCGAGTACCTCGCCATCCCGCAGTTCGTGCACTCCGGCACGCTCATGGACCTGAGCAAGGTCTACGACACCGCCAAGCTCAAGGACACGTTCACCCCTGGCACTTGGAGCTCCGTGAACATCAACGGCGGCCTGTACGCGATGCCCGCCGACTCGGGCCCGATGGCCTACTTCTACAACAAGGACGTGTTCTACCAGGCCGGCGTCAACGAACCGCCGACCACGTGGGACGAGTTCTACGAGGACGCGAAGAAGATCCGCGCCACCGGCTCCTACATCACCTCCGACTCCGGCGACGCGGGCCTGTTCAACGCGATGATGTGGGCCATGGGCGGCCACGCCTACACGCTCGACGGCGAGAAGCTGACCATCGACATCACCGGCGACAAGGGCGCCCAGCGGTTCATGGACCTCTGGCAGAAGATGCGCGACGAGGACCTCATCGACGTCCACACGAAGACCTGGACCGACGACTGGATGAAGTCCCTCGGCGACAGCTCCGTCGCCAGCCTCATCAGCGGCGCGTGGATGGCCAACAACCTCCTGCAGGGCGTGCCGCAGGCCACCGGCAAGTTCCGCGTCGCCCTCCTGCCCACCGTTGACGGCACGCCCATCAACGGCGAATACGGCGGCAGCGGCCTGGCCATCGCCAAGGACGTCGCGGACGGCAAGCTCGAGGCGGCCAAGAAGTTCGTCGAATACGTCACCACCAACGACGAGGGCATCGACGCCCGCGTGTCCAACGGCAGCTTCCCCGCCACCACCAAGACCCTCAACCAGGAGGACTTCCTCGCCAAGATCACGCTCAGGAACGCCGACGGCAGCGACAACGAGTTCTTCGGCGGCCAGAAGTACAACGAGGTCTTCTCCCAGGCCGCCAAGGACGTCACCGGCAAGTGGGAGTTCCTGCCCTTCGAGCCCTACGCCCGCTCCATCTACACGGACGATATGGGACCGTTCTTCTCCGGCAAGACCGATCTGAAGACGGCCGCCGCCAAGTGGCAGAAGGCCATGAAGGACTACGCCGAAGATCAAGGTTTCATCGTCCGCTGAGATTTCTGGACTTCAAGAAACGGATGATGTCACTGACACTTATCTCGTTCGTTCGATATTCCTCCCGTAATTTAATGGAGGAATATCATAATTGGGCGTTCCGGTCGCATGATTCGCTTCTTTCCGTATGGCACTAGTTCTGGTGATGGTGTACTGTTTGACGGAATCAGGTTCGCCGATGGGTGTGCCGTTGACTTCGACCCAGGCGTGTGCGCGAAAGGGACGATCGGTGAATCCGGTGCACCATGTGACGGATCGGTGAGATATGCGGCATGCCGCCGCCGTGGAGAGCGACCGAAGCAGACAACCCTGCTGGCTGCGGCATCTGCGGCTTACCGCACATACGGCGTTGCGGTAACGCTTCGCCATGTCGGCATCGGCTGGCGGATACCGTTCGGACCACGTTTCAAGCCGACGGCAAAACTCTCCGATTCGTTGTCGTTCCATCCGTCTTCCGATAATGATGGCAATCAGCGCCACCAGGCGGTCGTGAAAGTTGACTCGTGTGATTGCTTCCGGCTGCAGAGGGATGCTCATAAACGCACGTGCTTCCCCATATCGGCGAGAAATCGTTCCGTATCCCGGACGATGATTTGTCTGTCAGCCCGATATTCTTCGGCGATTTCATTCGTGCAATCCTCAACGGTTTTGCCGTGCATCAGACCGTCGAGGATGATTCGGCCTATTTCGTTGATCTGCAGGTATTCGCCGGTGTCGTTGACGAATACGATTGCCCCTCCCTCTTTGGGATACAGGGATATCTGGTCCTTCAGGCTGGTGTTCGCCATCGTGTCATCGGTTTGCATGTCTTAGCCACCTTTCCACTGCCGCGACTCGTTGCATTTCGAACAGAAACGTGATGTCAGGCATCGGCATGGAAGCTCGACGCCGTATGGCTGGCATATCGATCAATCCTTCTTCGTCCAGCTCTCCACCGGTGATTGAGTTGAGCAGCGAGTCCTTCGAGCGTTGCCAGGCCAGATACAGTGAATATGAGTGATCGCCTTTGACGGGACGCCGGAATATCGTTTCGGGGACTATGCCTTTGAGTGCCCGGTACAATACGGCTTTGTGTAGATTTCCTTCGGTGCGTGCACTGATTGGGGCACATAGCGCATAGTCCGCGATCCCATGGTCCAGGTAAGGGGAGCGGAACGTTATGTCGTCAGAGGCGAACGTCCGATTAACCTGATTGAGCATTCGTGCCTGCATTGACAGAGAATAGAGCGCCTGATGACGGCTTCGGTCGGGGCTCAATGGCCGAATTTCGGCGTGTTTGAATTGTGATTCAATGGCGCTATATAGGATATCCCTGGCTTTTGTGGTCAGGAATTCGGGAATGAGTATGACATCGTGCCATCCACAAGGCGAGGAGCGATGGTTATGACCTTGTTCCGCGTCCAGGAACGATGACCGTAATTCCTCATACAGATCGGTGTTATCGGTCAGATCGAGAATTGCCTGATGGGGTGGGATTCGGTAATCGGCGCTGTATTGTCTTCGGATGTCTCGTAGTCGCAGTGGGTGTTCCCGCAGGCAGCTCCAAGATGAGGATGGCATAGATGCGAACAGCTCGTCTCCTCCGAAACCTGTGACATGGATACGGCTTGTGCCTGCCTCCATTTCGGAGATTCGGCTGAGATAGCCTTCGATATCGCTCCAGTAGATCGGTTCTTCAGGTATCTCGTTGTTGGGGTATTCGGCTGCGGGTTCGAATGATCTGTTTCCATCCACGACTCGGCCGACTTTGATGAGTGGCATCCGAACGTCCTCGGAGATTCGCTCGGCCCATTGGGAATCCTGATTCATTGGATCGTCGGGTGTTTCATGATACAGGGGCATACGAACCCCCTCGCTGGCGAAGATGTATGTGATGGCGGCGGAATCCACTCCTCCGGACACATCGGCGGATAGTGGTGCCTCATTGCGCCACTCATCCGCGATCGTCAGGAAACTGCTCCTTAGCGATGCCAGAATTGCGCCGTTTGAAACATGTTTTATGGGTGAAGGTTCCGCTCTCGTATATCGCGGCCTATTGGATTTGTCGAGGTGCAGTATGGTTGCGACAGGTATGGAATGTACGTTCCTCCATGGGGATTTGTCCCCTCGTAGGCTGTCAGGGAGCGAAGGCAGCAGATCCATGACAATGCGTTCTAGGTCAAGATCGGCGTTCGTGATACTTGCAAGTCGGGAGGCGCTGTCCGACAGGAGCACTTCATCTTCGGCGACGATCCAGAACATGCGATCGCCACTCAGCAGAGGAACTTGGACACATGTTCCCTCGTCATTGATGCTGATGGAGGCGGGAAGCTTCGAACAGTCCGTCGGCTTCCCGCCGCGGACAATCACGGTACAGTTTGGGTTCTTATACGTAAACGGCATCACGTTTCCCTATCCTGATACAGCTAGGGATCATCAATATATGCAGGGTTTCGGTCAGTTCGATCCCCAAGGGAACGGGGCCTTGGCACCGCCAACATCGACATAGTTGCCGAACCATACGCCATTGGTTGCTTCCTTGAATGATGCGATGACCTCAACGGCAGGAGGCACATAATCCTTCATCTTCGTTCTCCTCGTGTTCTGGATATGGAACCGGATTGCATGCCGGTGCATGCCATTCCAGTTAACATGATTTGGATAGTACATCCAAGAATGTGTTTGGTGTTTGTCATCTTCGGATGACAAACACCAAACACATGGATCTATGGGGAATCGGACGATCTGCTGGCGTTTTTCAGCCTTCCTTCCAGAGTTGGCCGCGGGAACCCTCTTTTACCACGGTGCCTTTATCCAGTACCACAACATCATCGGTAATCGGCTTCAGCTTGCCGTCCGGGTCGGATGCGATGAGCACCGCAACGCCACGATTCGCCTGCTTCCGTATCTGCTCGCAGAGCCAATTCGCGCCCGATCGATCGAGTGCCTGGAGCGGTTCATCTACAATCAGGGCTTTGGGATTGGGAAGCAGAGCTATGGCGAATCGCATTTTGAGGACATCTATTGGAGCGAGATTGTGGAGCTTGACGGTGAGAAGATTCTGCAGTTCGGTCATGTGAATGATCCCGTCAAGAAGCGGACCAGGCGTTCCGGCCCAGAGCGCCTTCCAACGAAGATAGGTTCCGGCCGAGTAATATGGGGACAGTGAAATGGCTTCGGGCATTGCATTCACAACGTTTTTTGGTATACGGGATGTGCCATAGGGTTTGCCGCAGACTGATATGCACCCGGAATCCGGGATATCCAGCCCCAACAGCATTCGGAGAACAGTTGTTTTGCCGGCGTCATGTGGCCCCATCAGAACGGTGACTCGACCTGCATAGGCGGTAAATGAGATCCCATGCAATTCGCGACCGGCATGATTGAATGAGACGTTCTCAAACGCGATGATGGGTGAAGCCGAATCGGGCAGCTGGCACATCGTTTTCCTTTCTTCGATTGACCCGAGCCGTAATAATCGAAGTCCCCCCCCCTAACGGTTTTTGAATACTGCCCTATCTTAGGGGATGGTAAAAAGTGACGTGATATATGCTGGGTTTGTTCCGTTCGCTTGAGCGGCGGACATAAACAGTTAACCAGTTCGCTCTTTTCTCCAATAAAAGGATTGTGGTGTTTGTCATCTGAAGATGACAAACACCACAATCCTTGAGATGAATATCATGATTTTTATGCTGGTTTGCCGCCTGCTATTTGGTCCAGCCCCGATTGATACCAGGCTATGGCGATTTGGACTCGGTCCCGCATGTGCATTCTGGCCAATATACGGCTTACCGTGCGTCGCACCGATGTCGTTTCGATGAATAGGCGCTCCGCGATTTCCTGATTGGACAAGCCGGCCGCCACGAGTTCCGCAACTTCACGTTCCCGCTTGGAAAGTCCATCGAATAGGCTTCGCAGCAACTTGATGCGGGTGTTGTCCGATATGGGCCGAACCCCGCGATTGAGCACCTCACCGGTGATTCTCGGTGTCAATACCGCATCTCCGTTATGCACGGCGTGTACGGCGTCACGTAGCTGTTTCGGGGTCGCGTCCTTGAGCAGGAATCCGGATGCCCCACGCGCCAATCCGTCGAAGGCGTAATCGTCCTCATCGTATGTGGTCAAAATCAGTATCCGGATTTGGGGAAATTGCTCCTTGATGATGCCTGTTGCCTCTATGCCGTCCATGACGGGCATGCGTACATCCATCAGAATCACGTCAGGCAGGTGCTGCGGTGATTGCCGTAGGAACTCGATTGCTTGGGCGCCGTCCACGGCCTGTGAGCTGACGATGATGTTTGGATCGTTGCTCAGCATCATCATGAAACCGGTGCGTGCCCCTCGCATGTCATCGACCAACATGACCTTGATGGTGTCGTCTCTTGCATCCTTCATGGTTCTTCCGTTTCTTTCAGGGGATTAGTGCTTTGACCGCCCAGCCATTGCCGTATGGCCCATAGGACAGGGTTCCGCCCATTTTCGCCAGGCGTTGGGAGAGTCGCTGCAGTCCGGTTCCACCAGTCGGCTTCCTGTTTTGACCGGATGCCCTGCCGGCGGTGTCGTGTCCGGAGACATGCCCATCATTGCGGATCGTGATTGCCGTTCCGCCATCACGGTAATGGTTCCATGAAACGGCAATACGGGTTAGTCCCATACCGTGCCGAAGAGCATTGGTCAGTGCCTCGCGAGTGACGGCGAAGCATAAATCCGAACGGCGGGGATCCTCGACGCGTCTTCCCGTTTCGGTGAACACGACGATGATTCCGGTTGAGCGTATGTGTTCCAGTACGGGTCTGATATCGTCCCAATCCCGTAAACGCAGGATGTCATCCTGATTCACTGGTTCAAGACCGACCTGTTCCAAAGACGGCTGCGATTCTTCCTCATTGAAGACCTTTAGTATACGGCGCGTATCGGTCAGACTGTCCTTCGCAATCGATGTGATCTCTGCTAAGACATCAGCCAGTTGCGAAGCGGAATAGCCGCCATTCCTTATACAGTCCTCACCTCCCTGCGATAACGCGATAATCGAGGTCAATCCATGACCGACACTGTCATGCAGCTCGTTGGCCATGCGAAGGCGCCGTTCCGTACGATTCTTTTCCTCCGCCAGCATTGCGGTCTTTCGCCGTGCCTCGGACAGCAGCCTATTCGACGTTCGCCGTTCCCACGCTATGGACAACAGTGAGGATGCGATGCCGGCCAAAGCGACGGAGTACAGTAACGCCAAATATTGAGGCTGCAGATAGGAGGGATAGATGTATTGCATTGCGATCATGCAGATCATGGCCAGATCGCACATGGCCTGAACATACAAAGGAAGCCGAATGCACAGATAAAGCACCAAGATAAGCGCGACCTGCGTGTATGAGTGCAGACCAACGCCGAACAGGACGCCCAGAGAGAGCTCAATGAATTCCAAGGCCAGCGACGCCACGGGGCTTCTGGACCTTAACGTCACGTTTATGGCTCCCAAAACTAGCAGTATAAGGAAGTACCATATTCCCGCTCCCTCGTTGAGGAACCGGATAAACGAATATCCTGTGCCGATTGCCATCCGCTCTTTCACATAATCGCGGATCAGCACGCCCATCGTGCCAACGATGCAGATCAGAGTCGTCGTGAAACGAAGCAGGCGTTCCCCTTTGAGCTGACGAAGCCATAGGATCAATCGATCCCGCGGGGTGACGGCCAGCGTTTGTCTCCCATCTGATGACTTACCCCGGCGTGAGCCCATAATGAGATGGTTCCTCGCAACCTGCACCTTACGCCTTCTTCGTTGTCCGAGAATACAGCTTTCCCATTATCTACGATTTGAGGCTCGCATGTCCATGACTGGGCTCCTGTTTGACATCTACGGATGACAGTAACTTATCGCGGACTTCCCTCTCCGCTTGCGGAGAGAATGCTCCAGGCGGGGCTGTTCGACATACTCTCCGCAATCGGCGCGGGAACGCGGCCCCGGGCCATGCGCTGCGCGCATGACCGTGTTGTCTGGCCGCTCGCATGCTCGCGGCGGTGGGCCGCGCGGAATCTGACGAGGGGTTTGCGGCCACCACCAGCATGCCATGCGCTCCGTCTGCGTTCCCTGCGCCGTGTCCCGCGCCGCTCCCGTGCCTGCGCTGCGACGGCGGACCAGCATGCCGTCTTCGCTACGGCCCGGATCGTCACGGTCCACGCCTCCGGTCTCTCCGCCTGCGCGCATGGCAGGCGGGTGGTGTCCGAAATGGAAACCACACGGAAAGGACCGATGGACATGAACGACATGGTGGACACCCGCACGGCGGGAACCGGACTGGCGAAGCGCGTACGCGACGGGTTCCTTCAGGACCGGCGTGAACTTGGGCCGGCGGAAGCGGCCGACAAGTGGTTCGCGCCCCTGATGGACAGGTGGAACGGCCTGCTGTCGCGCGACGAGGGCGGTTTCTCCCATGAGGAGCGCGTCACGCTGGCGGTGCTGATGACCGAGTGCCTGAGCATGCGGGACGCGCTGATACTCGCATCTTTGCGCGAAATGGGCGGCGGTGAACTGCACATGCTGTACGCCCAGCCGCATTCGATGGAGTCGGCGGCCGTGGTCATGCGCGAACTGTCACGGGCGTTCAAGGACGCCGCCTATCAGCCGGACACGCGACGCGGGGAACGCGCGACGGCGTTGCTGGAATCGGTGACGGCCGACGCCCCGGACGGATACAAGGCACAGCCGATGGCGTCGTGCGCGTACCTGCTGTGGATGGCCGACCGTTCGACCGCCGCCGCGGTGCGCGCGCTCAAGGCCTTGGCCTTGGACGACGACTGCTCGCTGGCATCCCTCGTGCTCGCGGCCAGCGAACACGGCATCCGCCCCGCGTGGACGGAACGCCGCCGCCACTGAGCGTTGGCCGTGGATTCATCTGGTGGGGGCTTCCGATTCCGGAAGTCCCCACCGATCCCCAATCATCCGTTTTTTCAAGGAGACAATCATGGAAATCGCAATCATCGAACGTCCCGTAGCGACCGACGAAGACATGGAGGAATCGAACATCGTCATGCTGGACGTGGGACTTATCGACCCGAACCCCGCGAACCCGCGCCGCGACGTGGGCGATGTGTCGGAACTCGCGGATTCGATACGCGCGCAGGGCATCCGGCAGAACCTGCTCGTCACTCCCACGCCGCAGGGACGCTACCTGCTCGTCATCGGGCATCGCCGCCTCGCCGCCGCCAAACTCGCCGGATTGAGCCGGGTGCCCGCCGTGGTGGCCGATTTGTCGGAACGGGAGCAACGCGAGCTCATGCTCGTGGAGAACAGCCAGCGCGCCGACCTGACCGTCATCGAGGAGGCCGACGGCTATCAGGGGCTTCTCGATTTGGGCGTGGGTGTGGACGAGGCGGCACAACGCACCGGCCGTTCCACGTCATTGGTGCGCCGACGCCTGAAGATAGCCGCCATCGGCGAGAACGCGCGAAGCAAGGCCGGAACAGCCCAGCTGAGCATCGACGACTGGGAGACCATCGCCGACTTCGACCGGCATCCAGACCTTCAGGAACGGCTCGCCGAGGCGGCAGGCGGCAAGAACTGGAACATGGCCGTCAAGCATGCCCGGCAGGAGCGAACATGGCGCGAATGGCTCGACACGGCGCGAGCCGAGCTGAAACGCATGGGCATCGATGCGGCCGACGAACAGCCGAACACGGACAACTGGTATGACTCGCCAAAGGGATTGCGTCGCACCACGATGCTGACCACGGGCGACATCGCCAAGGCCATCGACGCATGGCGCGACTCCCATGACGGAGCCACGCCCGTCGTGGGGGTGCGGGCCGAAGGCGCGTCATGGGCGCGCGGCATCGCCCTGTACGAAACCGTGGACGAGGAGGCTGAGACCGCGGCCCGCGAGGCGCGTGAGGCGCGTTGGCGCGAGGAACGGGAACGCGAGGAACGCGAGACAGCACCGGCCAAAGAGTTCGCGCGGGCAAGCCGTGATTTGCGCATCGCGTTCGTGACGCATCTCATGGAACTGAAATCCCAGCCGAAGGGCATCGGCAAAGCCGTCGCCATGCTGTCCGCAAGATTCGCGCTCGATACGCTCACCGAGGGATTCGACCATTGGAATAGCAACGCCGAGGAAATCTGGGAGCAAATCACCGGCATCGGCACGGCGGGCGGCGGCGACGCCGATGATGCAAAGCCGGAGGACGAGGCCGAAGACCCGTTACGCGAGTCCGTCACCGCGATGATTGCCGGCGACCCGCAACGGGCCGCGTTCGGACTGCTCTACGCCTTGGCCGAAGAGCGCGTCAGTTGGGAAACGTGGCGTGACGCGGCGACCATCGCGGAACACGCCGCACCGTTGTACGAGGCGTTGGAAACATTCGGCTACCGCACCTCGGACACGGAAGTCGAAGCCCTCAACGGCTCTCTCGTACCAATCGATGACGACGACAATGGCAGGGATACCGGCATAGGGCAGGACAGCGAACCGGGCGACGATGGGGCATCGCAAGCCGACGACGCATCCGGCGAGCCGGACGACGCCGAATAAGCGACGGACGGGGCGGAACCGGAATACGGGTTCCGCCCCGTCCGGGCGCGAATGGCGAAACGTGACGGCGCATGCGCGCCCGCGCCTTCGGAGCCAAGCGGCGGCGGGTGACGTTCAGCCGTGGCGGGAGGAGCGTCGTCGGAGCCGCGCGTCGCACCAATCCATGAGCATGCTCGCAAGCACGGCTGTGAGAAACGCGGCGACGATCAACGCGAACGAGCCGTCCAATGCCGGAGCGTCCGAGCCGGCGAGGAAATGCATGAGCAGGAACGCCAGCATGAGCAATCCCGACAGCATGGCGAATGCCGTGAACACGGAGTTCGCGAGGAACACCACGAGCCGCAACGGGTGCGCGAGCAGGGCAAGGCACGAGGCCACGCCACGCATCAGCATGCGTATCACGCCCGTCGCCAGCGACAGGCCAAGCATCACCAGCAGCATCGGCATCGCCGCCACCTCCCGTATGTAGCCAATGTCATCCAGCGTAGCCGCCAGGACGCGGGAAACCGAATCGCAATCCCTCCGGGTCCAATCCAATCGAACCGGATTCTCCGGCATCACCGGCATCGGCCGCATTCGCCGTTGCGGCGTTGTCTTCCGTCAGGGCAATCTCCGGCGTATCGACGGCGGATGCCGGTCGGCCGTCGGATTCGAGGGACAAATCCTCGCCATCATGGATTTCGCCGTGACTATCGGCGGGATTGGCCTGCCCGTAGTCGGGCGTGACGGCATGGAACGCCATGCCCGTCTCCCTTGGCTCCATCCTGAGCGTGCGCACGAGCTGGGCACGAGGCATGTGATGGTCGTCGCAGAACGATTGGGCGGCGTCACGGAATCGTTCCGCGGCCCAGCGCATATCGTCCAGCAGGATACCCAAACGCGACAGTTCGCCGCGTTTGCGCCGAAGCGCCTCCAACTCGGCATCCAATGCGTTGTCGGCGATGGCGCGCATCGCCCGGTTGCGTTCCCTCGGCTTCGCCATGACGGTCTCCTCACGGTGATTGTTCTTCACTGCCCCGCATCGTAGAACGACGCCGGCAATGATGCCGGCGGACACGAAACGGAACCGGCGTCGGCATGCGAAACGTGACCTGAAGTCCGCCGCGCATGGCGTGGCGCCAAGGCGAAACTGACCGGTGCGCAACCATCCCCTCCCCGGAGGGGCGGTTGGTGTGTAGCAAGCATCGCCGGTGTACGTACACCGGCGCGGCCCCGCGAGGCTCGGGGCCGATCGCGGGACACCCGTGGAACCCGATATGAGGAGGCGCCGATGGGTTGGAAAGGCAACCGTTCCAGGACGATCCGCAAGGCGGTCACGTTCAGCGAGGAGGAATGGCGGTGGGTGGCGGACTCGCTCAAAGTGGAGAACCGTCAGCGCATCCAGGCCGGGCTCAGGCCCGTGGGATGGATGGCGTTCGCCCGCAACAGGATCAGATGCGCCCACCGCGTCAACATCACCGTGCCCGCGAACCTGCATGACGTGAGCGCCCAACTGGCGAGGATCGGCAACAACGTCAACCAGATCGCCCGTCACGCGAACACCACGCGGGAGACGGACCTGGCCATGCTCTCGCGCGTGTTCGACGAGCTGCGCCAGGCGGAACGGCTGGTCGCGGGCCTGCGCATCCGGGTGGAGACCGACGTTGACCCCAAAGGGGTGCCCGAATGGCTGTAGTCAAGATCGGCAAGATCAAAAGCACGCTTGCCCGCAGCATCGCCTACGTGACGAACCCGGCCAAGACCGACGGCTACCGGTGGGCCTCGACCACCGTCGGCGATGACATCACGGACGCCGAGTCCATCGCCCGAGGCTTCGAATGTGCGTTGGACGCCACGAAAGGCGGCTCACGCCGGCAGGGGGCCGTGTTGGCGCTGCACGTGATCCAATCGTTCGATCCCACCGACCAGGTCACGCCCCGATTGGCGCATCTGATCGGGGAACGGTTCGTCCGGGAGATCACCGGAGGCACGCACGACTACGTGATTGCCACCCACACCGACAGATCCCACATGCACAACCACATCCTCATCTGCCCGGCAGACCGGATCACGGGCAAGGCCCTGCGTCTGAGGAAAGGAACCCTGGGCGAATGGCGGAAGATCAGCGACCGGCTATGCCGCGAATACGGGCTGCACACCCTCATGCCGGAACGGTCCGGGCGCGTGGCCCCGTCGATCGGGGAACTCCATCTGAGCGCCAGAGGCGGCAACATCAAGGACCGGTTGCGCACCAGCATCGACACGGCCTGCATGAACGCCCATGACTTCGCGGGCTTCCGCCGCGAACTCGCGACGCTCGGCGTCAACGCGACCGTGCGCGGCGGACGCATCACCTACACGCCATGCGGGCAGACCCGCGGAATCCGAGACCGGCGACTGGGCGTGGCATACAACATGCTCGCCATCATGGGCAAGATCCACCGGCGCACGCTCAGCGAGATCACCTTCCACGAGGCCATGATCGCCCGTCGGACGGATACGGCGGTGACCGTTCGGGTGCCCGGCACGCACGGACGCCTGCGCCTGTCCATACCGTGCGACCGGCTCGTGCGTGACGGAAGGATCTGGCACGCCTACCTGTCCGACGACGTCAGACAGGTGCTCACCGACGAGAACGGCGGCTATGCACGTTCAACGGACTGCGAGGGCCTGTACGCATGGTTCGCGCGGCCCACGCTGCGACTGGAGGACTACTGCCGTCAACGGTTCGACGGCCGGGACCTGACCGGCGTGAACGGGCGCGCGCTGCGTCAGGCAATCGCCTGCGACCGGCTCGCCGACAGCCTGCGCGAGCTCAAGGTGCTCGCCCAGGTCATCGACGAAGGCGACGGCCGGCTGGCGACGCTCGGCCGACTCACCGACTCCGTCGAACTCAACGCGAAGCACATGCGCGCCCTGATCGCGCTCATCGCCGACAACCATGATCAGGGAGCCGACGCCACGGGACTGGAGGCCCAGCTCGCCATCGAGGAGCAGGAGACCCGTGGCCTGGCCTCCGACGCCCTCGCCCTGCGCCGGCTCATCGCCCGCACCACGCCAACCTACGAACGCTCCGACGGCGCACGGCGCGCGCAACGCCGCGATGGCGGGCATCGTGTCCGCCGCAGGAACCGGTGAGCCGGCGGAAGCTGGAACGCAACGAACCACGACGGATGACGGGAGAATCCTATGGCGGCCGAGGACCAGGCGCAGGAACTCATGATGCGCGTCAGCGAACAAGGCACACGCGTCATCATCGACGTGACCAAATACGGGCTCGACAAGGCGCTGCACCTGCTCGGCATCGGCGTGCATGCCACCGGCGAGACATTACGGCGCATCAGGACCACCGGCAAGGTGGACGGCAAAACCCTGCACCGCACCGGCGAGCCGATCAACGTGCAGGAAGTCACCGGACGATACGCCCGACAGCTCGAACACGACCTGAAAAAGGCCGGCATCACCTTCCACATCGAGCACGACCGCGACACCGGCCGCACCTTCCTCCACTTCCAAGGCAAGGACGCCGACGAGGTCAACCACGTCGTCTCACGCATCGTCGAACGCCTCAACCGGGAACTCGCCCAACAGGAGACCGCCACGATTCCCGAACCCGGTGACACCGACCACGCACAGCCGCCCACGGAGACGACGCCGATGCCGGAACGGGAGGAGCCGAACCCGTTCCTCGAACCATCCGACGACGCGCTGCGCCTCGCCTTCGACGCCGAATCGCCATCGAACGGCCGATTCGACTTCCGCACGGTGCCCTGGGACCGTGACGCCGCAATCATCACCGACCAGCTCGACCGGCTCCACATACCCCACCACACGCAACGGGTCGCCGACGACACGGTGCGCTTCACCTACCCGGCCGGCCAGGCCAGACGCATCGCCGACGCGATCGAATCCCTGACCGCACGCTCGCGGGGCCTGGACTGGAACCGCATGGACATCCCCGCCCCGGACGGCGGCGTGCGACGCCCCAAAACCAAGCAGCAGACCCTGAACGACATCCGCACGCGGGCCGGCAAACGCATCGAAGGCCAACGCCGCACGGCGCCCTCGAAGCAACGCACCCGCACCCGGTGAGCGGATGCGCGACGACCATGACCGGAAAGGAGCACCGCCATGCCCGAGCTTTCAGCCAACGCGCGTTGGCTCATGGACAACCTCATCGACAACGACCGGCAGGCCCTGGCGGACATCGCACGACGCGGCGAGCAATACGCGGCCGCCGGCATGCCGCAGGACAATCGGCTGGGCCAGGTCGCCCGCATGGTCGTCGATGACGCGATCCGACGCCACAACCAGGCATGGCCCGACGCCGCGCTCAGTTTCCCCTCGCCGGACCTCGACCAGGCCTCCGACGAGATCGCCCAACGCATCCGCACGCAGGCCACACGATCATGGAACACGCCCGACGCCATGCAGACGCCGACGCTATGGCAGCCCGAACAGCCCGGAAACGCGCAGGCTCCGGTCCCGAAGCCGAGGCGGAACGAAACGGCCGTCGGCCGGCCCGGCGACGCGCAGCCGACGCAACCCGCGGCCGGTGGAAGAACAAGGGAGATCTGGCCGCGCGTGAACTTCCCCAACAGCTACGTGCACCTGTACCGGATGACCTCCAAGGACGGGCGCACGTTCGACAAGATGCGCGTGGCGATACCGCAAGGCACCAGCATCCGCGGCGTGGACCTGACCGGATGGCAGCTCGACCGCTTCCTGACCGACCATGCGAGGGACGCCAAACTGAACGGGCGCGACGTGACCGTCAGCTTCAAACCCGGAGAACCCGTGGAACTGTGGCGCGGCAAAGGCGAACAACGCGAGACCATGCGCATCGACGACGCATGGCAGCTGTGCCGCGCCGTCAAAGCGCAACGCATGGCCTATGCGAGGCAACGCGCCGAAAACAAACCGGTCACCGCCACCACCGGCACCCGAACCGGCGAGGAACCGCCAGCAGCCCCCGGTCCGGAAAACCCCGAACAGGCGGCCGAGCAATCACTGCCGGCCGGCAAGAGCCGGACGCTCGACGCCATCAAGGACAGGGCCGAACGCCGCGCGCAAACACCATCCACCGCGCAGACAAGAACGCAGACGCAAACACAGACAAGGAGCCGATGATGGCTGAAGACGACCTGACGATCAACGTATGGGTAGGCAACCTCGGCCGATACAACGAGGGCACGCTCATCGGCGGATGGCTGCGCCTGCCCACGGACGAGCAGCGGATCGACCGGTTCCTCACCGAACAGGTAGGACTGACGCTCGACGCGCAGCAAGCCAATGAGATCGGACGCCAAGGAGGCGTCACCTATGAGGAATACGGCATCTTCGACCACGAATACACGGGCTTGCTCGCCGCACTCGACTATCGGCCCGGCGAATACGAAGACCTCCACGACCTCAACACGCTCGCACAAGCCGCCCGGATCTTCGCGCAAGACCAGCCCGAAGCATTGGAGGCGGTACGGCTGGCGGCCGACATGAACGGCGTGCACGACCCGATCGGACTGGCGAACCTGCTCGTCCAATCCGAGGACATCGAATACATGACCTACGACCCGCCGCAAGGCATCACACAGGAGAATACGCCCGACCTGGACGAGATGTACGGCTGGCATTGCGTCAACCAAAGCACCGAACTCGCGAAACTCCTTGACGGGCCATACGGCATGTACTTCGACGTGGCGAAATACGGGCGCGACGCCGCCATCAACGACAACGTCACCCTCGCCGACCACGGGTTCCTGCTCGACGCCACCATCCCCGACACCAAACGGTATTCCGGCACGGAACTCAAGCAGATCATCGACGCCTACACCGACGACGAGCCCGGTCTCGACGCCACGACGCAGTCGACCCCCGACGCAATGCGGATGATCGAACGCTGGGGAGACACGCACGACAACGTGATGCGATCGGACGACGCCACACGCATCACCGAACGCATCATGCAGGCCAACGACACCGATGACGAAACCCTGCGCCAACAGGTCCAAAGCCTCGTCAAACCGGTGGTCGACCAGCTGGACGGCGACATGCCCTCAGGCTCGGCCACGTTCGCCCGACTCGTCGCCGAACACGCAGCAGAACACGCCAATCCCGACCAGATGCCAACACGGGAACCGTTCCGGCTCGAATCGCTGCTCGAACCCGGCGAACGCATCATGGAATACACGCTCGCCGGCACGACGACGAACTGGGGAGCACCCGTCTACCAGTGCATCATGCCCGCCGATTCCACCGACATCAGCGCCGGATTGGAAGACACCCTCCAACGCATCATCGCCGACCGGACCGGACACGGCGACGCCGCCGCGATACTCGCCGAAACCATGGGCGCCAGACCCGCCGGCGAACTCGACCCCGCCGACGGCATCACCCCGATCGATCAGGGATACGCGCTGCCCGCGCCCATCACCTCCTTCAACCCCAAGCCGGCGAAAGAGGAAGAACCGAACACGTCGAAAGGCAAGGACACGGTGCTCGACGGCATACGCCAACGGGCCAGCCAGCGCGCCGACGACCCCACAGCCCATCCATCCACGCCGGACCGGACGAAGACCCGCAACCGATAAGCCGCCGAGGAGACCAGCATGACCACCATGGACACCGCCTACCGGCAACTGCAGGACGAACTCAAACGCCTCGGCTACGAGCTGCGCATGGAAGGCTTCGGCATCCTCCAGCCCCAAGGCTCCTACGGGGACATCGAACCACCGTACCGGCTCGTCACCCTGCGCGAGATCCCCATCGAACCGTTGCCCGAATGGTCGGCCGACGTGCACCCGCACGACATCACCTACCGGTTCGACGCCACGCGATACCAGCACGACTGCGAACAACGGGACATCGTTGACGTGCGCGACTACGAAACATGGACGCGCACCGTATGCGACGAACAACACGTGCAGGGGCGCGTGCTCATTGACATGGACAAAACGGCGGAGGAACGCATCGCCGACCTCGCCACCGCAATCCACTACATCCGATCCGCGAACCCCGCATGCCGCTCCTACCCGGTGGACCGCAAGACCCGACGCAACGAACTGCCCGACCGCACCCGCATCAGCCAGCCGATCGACGACTACCGGGACCCGTGGAGCATCCGTGTCATGGCTGCACGGGAGCAGGCCCTCGACACGCTCGCCTCCAAACACGTCCGGGTGGCCAAGGCCCGCGCCGAATCCGACGCGCTCACCGGCGGCGGCCGCGACGCCCGCGCCATCGGACGCGATGCCATCAACGCCGTCCAAGGCAAAGCCCCGAACATCGGCAAACCCATCAGGAAACGCAGGACAAGCCGATGAGCGACGCCCTACATCCGCAGGCCTATGCGCGCGGCATCCTCACCGATGACGCCAGATTCCACACCGACGGCGACGGCAGAACGACGGCAGTCATGACCGTGAACGTCGGCACCATGGACGCGCCGCTCATCATCCGCGTGCACGCGGCCGGAGACCATGCGGCATATCTGCGCGAACAGGGCGCGCTGCAGGGACGACGGCTCATCGTCCACGGCATCATCCACGAAGAGGAAAACGCCGACGAAGCGTACATCCTGGCCGACGAGATGGCCCTGCATACCAGCGTCAAGGACGCGCTCCCGTGAACATGGCGCGAACAATCACCATCATCGACGATCCAACCACACGCGGGAACCCGGTCATCTACGATGTGGGAACACCAGTGGGGCGCATCCTTGCCGCGATGTGCGACGGAGACGACACCATCGAGAACCGCCAAGGCCTCACGCGCATCACCAGCGCCGCCGACGCGGGAAACAGACAGCCGACACTCGGGCGCGATGAGCTTTTACCGGCGGACGCCGCCGTCATGCATCCGACGACTGACGATCCGCCATGGACCAAGGAACAGACGCTCACGAACATCCGCGTCCGCGCCGAACACCGCATCAACAGTCGGATTCCGCAATCGGCCGAAGCATCCGTCGGAGATGACATACGAAGAACCATGACGCAGCACCGCGTCAGCGTGGGAGGAGACAGGGGAAACCAATGAAACGACTGCAAGCCATACTGCCCGCGGCCATGGGACTGTTCACGCTGTTCTGGCTGGGCGACAAGATCGGCTACCAGATACGCACAGACCTGGATGAAGGTACGAGAGTGATCGACCTGATGAACAGGTTCTGGCTCGACCTGTACCATCCATTCCACCTGTCCACGAACCATACCGACCTGCTGTGCGGGCTCGCCGCAATGGGCGTCGGCCTGCTGATTTGGGCATACAAGTACACGGCACGCCTGAACCTGCGCAGCGGCGAGGAACACGGCTCCGCCCACTGGGGTACCCCGAAGGACATCAAACCGTTCATCGACCCCGTGGAATCCCGCAACATCCGATTCACCGCGACCGAACGGCTCTCCATAGACACGCGACGCACCCTGCGCAATCTCAACGCGCTCCTGCTCGGCTCATCAGGCTCCGGCAAAACCCGCTACTACGTCAAACCCAACCTATTGTCCGTGGATATGAACTGGGCCGTCACCGATCCCAAAGGCGAACTCAAACGCGACACGGAACACGCCATGCGCGATCGCGGATACCGGGTCAACACGCTCGACCTCATTCACCTCGACCGGTCCGACCGGTTCAATCCCATGCGCTACATCGATCCCGAAGAACCCCAATCCGCAATCCTGCGTCTGACCGACAACCTCGTCACCAACGCCACCGGTGACCGCAAAACCGGAGACAGCTTCTGGCAGGATGCCGAAAAGGCACTTCTATGCGCCCTCATCGCATGGACCTACTACACCGAAAACAACCCCACCCTCAACCAAGTCACCGACACGCTCGACCGAATGGGAGCCAGCGAACAGGACGAAGACAAGGAATACATCATCGACGCGCTCTTCGCCGAAACCCAAACCGAAATCCACCGCATGCGCGAACACCCCGACGACTACGATGCAGAAACCCGGAACATGCTCGACGGGCTCGCGTTCGCATGCGCCCAATACAACACGTTCCTCAAAGGCGCCGGCGAAACCAAGAAAAGCATCATCATCACCACCGGCGTCCACCTCGCACCACTCCAAGTGCGCGAGGTACGCCGAATCCTCGACGGCGACGACATCCGGCTCGAAACCCTCGACCAAGGCAAACGCATCATCTATCTCGAACTACCCGACACCAACGCCACGTTCTCCTTCATCGCCAGCGTCTTCTACCAATGCCTCTTCGAAACGCTTGTACGCAAAGCCGACGCCAAACCTGACGGCGTGCTCGACCGCGACGTGCATTGCATGCTCGACGAATTCGCCAACATCGGCAAAATCCCCAACTTCGTAAGGCTCATCGCCACCATACGAAGCCGACGCATCAGCTGCAGCATCATCCTCCAGACCGTCAGCCAAGGCAAGAGCCTCTATCGGGATGACTGGGAGACCATCGCCGGCAACTGCGACAGCCAGCTCTTCCTCGGCGGCAACGAACCCAGCACCACCAAATACATCAGCGACCGGCTCGGAGACCAGACCATCGATGTCATTGAAACCAGCGAAACCAAAGGTCTCAACGGCAGCTGGACACGCAGCACCCGCAAAAACGCTCGTAAACTCCTCACTCCGGACGAACTCGGACGCATCCCCACCAGCCGGTGCGTCTACCTGCTCAGAGGCATACCACCGTTCCTCAGTGAGAAGTTATGTCATCTATAGATGACAAATACGATAATGCTATCGCATTGTGCGGCGCTGCCAAGGTCGTGAGGGACGGTCCCGTTAAGTGTGTAACTAGTGGTTTGGTTATATGTTCTCGCTGGCGGACCAGCGGTCGGCGAAGGTGACGGTGAACGTGTTCAACGCGGGCTTCCACGTGTCGTCCATCGTACCCGCCTTGCCGGTCGGGGCCAGCGACTTGACGGTCAGGTACAGGCACCTCAACGCGGCACGTTCGTCGGAGAAGTGACCTCGCGCCCTGACCGCTCGACGGAACCGCGCGTTGAGACTCTCGATCGCGTTCGTCGAACAGATCGTCTGATGGATTTCCACATCGTAGTTGAGAAACGGAACGAACCGATCCCACGTGTTAAGCCGCAGGCCGCCCATAGCCGGGTATTTGGACGCCCACTTGTCGAGCATCTCGTCGCGAGCCTGTTCCGCGGCTGCTTCGTTGACGACGGTGTAGATGGGTTTCGGGTCGCGTTTGAGTATGTCCCAGTCCTTTCTGGACACATAGTGGAACGTATTGCGCAGCAGGTGAAGGCGGCTGACGGTCTCTCTGGAGACCGAGGTGCCGTAGCTCTCCTGGAAGTGCGCGCTGATCTTTCCGGCGGTCAGGCACCTAGCATAGGTGCGACCGAGTCCACGTCGTTGAGCCGGCGATACCGTTTTTTGACGATGACGGGGTCGAACGAGCCGTCCCGGTCGTGAGGCACCTTGATGGTGACTGGTCCGGCCGCCTCCGTCGTCACGGTCTTGGCGGTTGTCCCGTTGCGCGTGTTCGCGGCCCTGCCATCGGCGCTTTTCTCGTGCTTTTCGTGTCCGAGGTGCTCGGTCATCTGCTCGTCGAGGGCGGTCTCCAGCACGGTCTTGGTGAATTGCCTCAGCAGACCGTCGCGGCCGGTCAAGTCAAGCCCCTGCTCCTTGGTCTGCCGGATTATCTCTAGCGCGAGCTCGCGCTAGATCGGGGATGCCTTTGGATCACTGGGTTTCGCTGGTTTCTCCGTGGCTTCCTTGCTGAGGGCCGTCTTCACATTGCCATGGCTTCCATTGTCTCAGTCGACATGCTCATTACAGACCCTTTCCCGCCAGCCACGCAGCCGGCGATCAAAGCCGGCTACACACTTTCCGAAACAGTCTCTCCCCACCGGCCAGTACATCTACCTGCTCAGAGGCGTACCACCGTTCCTCAGACGGAAAAAGATAATTGGCAATAGGCGATTCCGAAAATACTTGAGTGTTGTCATCTCGGAATGACAGTTAGTAATTTGATCCTTGTGGATCCATTTTCAATTTGAGAAGCTGACAATACAACTGGAACGAGGAAATTGTAAATGCAATTTCTGAGACTCTTGCCGATGTCTTGTAGCAAGAAAATGGCAACCATGCAATAGTGAGATCATATAAGGATTTTATGATGAAAAAGTTTGTAAAAACGGTACGATTGCCGCCGTTAGTTGTTGCTTATAGCGGCATAGAATAATGCTCGTATATACTTCACGGAAATGTATATAATTTGCCCAAAAAATAATATTTGCCCATACTATTCAAGGGAGACAATGATGTCTAGGTATGAAAATAATGCTCGCGGTACGTCTTGCAATAAGGGAAATCGGCAGATGGCAAGTGTGGCAGTCGCTTTTGCGGCAGTGTTCGTCACTCCTTTTGTTATTCCGCTGGTTGCTTCTCTGATGGCGGTATTGGGAATTGGGAGTGCGGCAGCTACCGCCATTGTCGCTGTAGCTTGGCTTGGATCGGCTGCGGTGGGAATGATTTTCCCTGCAGCTGCGCCGCTCACTTCCACCATCCAGTCCATGATTGGCACCTTGGGGACTTCGGGCGCTGCGGCATGGTGATTCATTGATTGGATATTATGGCCCTGCGGAGGAGGAGGTATGACGGGATTCTTGAAGCTATTTCTCACTAAGACGCGTTGCGTCCTTGGGATTTCCTTAGCAGCATTTCTGGTTGGCGTATTTTTAGCCAAGTTACGTCCGTATCCTTTGAGCAGGGCCATAATTCCGAAGATATATCTTCATGAACTACTATGGAACAATACTAAGGTATGGCTAATACTATTATTTGGAGGATTTCTATTCTCCATTCCTACAACTATTGTATTAGTTATTAATTA
>NZ_JAHBBH010000002.1 GCF_019331735.1 Bifidobacterium miconis | reverse complement strand
AGCAGCTCCGCGTCGCAAATGTTGCCGTGCACGAACTCCACCCGGTCACCGAGAATCGCCTTGATATTCTCCAGATTGCCCGCATACGTCAACGCATCCAACACCGTGACATGCACATCAGGATGATTGTTGTACACGTAATGCACGAAATTCGAACCGATGAAACCACAACCACCGGTCACAATAATGTTATGAGGAGTAAACACTTCATCAACCATAACCAACAGACTACCGCCATATGCCCCCCTAAACAAACCGGAGCGCGTTCTCTCCGACATAGTGCGTCGTCAATGTTCTTCGGCTCCTGTTCGGCGATTGATGACACCTACCTGACTGGATATTATTGGTCCGCAACAGCTCTCTCGATGCCGTTCCTCGGGTACATACTTCTGAAAGGCGGCTGAAACGAAGAAAACAGCAGATGATTGTACTAAAATACATCAGATGTTGTTTTTTTTGCACAACTAATGCTGTTTTTCTTCATAGCATGCTATAATCTTACATATGACATACGTATCAAGGCCGTTGGCGCAAACGCTCAGGAACACAAGATCGAAGGTATTGATACTCGAAGGTGCTCGGGCAGTCGGAAAGACGATGCTCGTTCAACGCGAGTTGCCAGATTTCCACTATGAATCCCTCGCGGACGAGAGCACATACCAGTACGCCAAGGCGCATTTACATGATTGGCTTGCCTCGCTTCCTGCTGGCACAATTATTGACGAAGCGCAGCGCATCCCTGACTTGCCGCTTGCTATTAAAGGAATCGTGGACGGAACAACGGATACTGCAACACAGTTTATCCTCACTGGTTCCGCTTCAATAACGCGCAATGGGCTAGATGGTCAAGATCCATTGACTCGCCGCTCAAGACGGTTCTTGCTCAATCCGCTTACCCGGCATGAGTATTACGGCAATGCTGCAGTTAGTATCGTAGATAAATTGTGGAGTTATATCCCAAATCAGGGTTACCGTTCCGAAACATCGATATCCGACATTAAACGTTACATGGAGATCGGAGGATTTCCCTCTTACGTTGCAGACAACGTTTTCATTACCTCAGAAGCGCGACGTCTCGCCATTCGAGACGATATTGACAACGTACTTGGGGATACCATATTACCCGGGGAACATCTCGACAGGTCTATCGCGTTGTCCGTCTTGCAAGAGATTTTGGCAACACCAAGGGGCATTCTTAATCTTAAAAGAACTGCCGATTTAGTGCACGTTGATGCGCGAACCGTGGAACGATATGTTAGTATCTTCGCCAGTAGATTTCTTATCCGTACTTTGCCGAATCTAAAAAACACGGCCAATCGTCAGGTGCTGGCTAGGTCGAAAGTGCATCCGTTGGACACCTCGTTCTCTATCGCAACGTTTATGCGTAGTGGAAAAGATATCGACCAAGATCGGGCACTGTTCGGCCAAGTATTTGAGTCTTATGTCATCAACCAAATCGTGCCGGAAACACAATGGTCAAACAACCGTCCGGATGCATTTTATTGGAGGGAAAGCGGGTCCAAGCCCAAGGAAGTTGATCTCGTGCTTGTTCATGACAATGAACTTATCGGGATTGAAGTCAAGTCAAACCGCAAGGTGGATCGTACAGACTTCGCCGGGCTGGCTCAGCTGCGTTCCAAAGATAACCGTTTTCAGCGAGGATATGTCGTGTACTGTGGAACTCGCATTCTGCAATTCGCGGATAATATGTGGGCCATTCCCGTTTCGGCATTATGGGATGGAGATGGATTCATTGCCGCTGAAAATACTCAGGAAATGAGCAATCCGTTCACCAATCTCATGGAACCTGCAATACAATACACAGCAAAGACGGACACGCTGTCCACATCCGAATATGACGCCAATATTTTTTTAAGCTACCGTCATCAGGACAATGAGTATCTAGATAACGCAATCATTGATCTTGCCAGAGGTATAGTTCAGTCATATGAATATCAAACCGGTAAGAAACTCCATCTATTCATGGATACAGAAATCCAATGGGGATCAGACTGGCAGAAGATCCTCGATGACAATATCGCTAAAGCCAACATTCTCTTGGTTGCCGTAACGCCAATGTATCTTAAAAGCGACCCTTGTCGTAAAGAGCTGCTTGAATTTGATACAAGAGCTGGACAAAACAGCGGAAATAAAATACTGTCTATGATATGGCAGAACATCGATGTAATTCCTGACAATGGAACAGATCCCGTTCGAAATATCATCCAGAGTCGCCAATTCATTTCCGTCGAAGATCTTGCTTATGAACCCACCAACACCCGTTCTTATAAACAGCGAGTATCAGAAATTGCGTCAGCGCTTCAAAAGACGGTTGCTGAGCAAAATGAGAAAATAGATCAAACTCTAGATCATGTTACACGTGCCGTTAAGGATGAAAGCAGTTCTAATAATGATGCGGATTATCTTTCCATGCTTGCAAAAGCTGAGGAATCATCCGACAGCATACAAGCCGATATTACCGATTTTACGCAATCGTTAAATAACATAATGAATCGGTTGAACGCCAATCCATTGCCGAAAAACACCCCTGCAACAGGCATGATATCTTGGGGTAACCGAATTTCTTCCGAATCACATGACGATATCGAAAAGCTCGACGCAAGCATACGACGTATCTCTGCCACATGGGATAATTATTATGTAGCATTACAGTTATATATTGATCAAATTGCTTCTATGCCAATGGGGTCGCTGCGCAACCAGCAGATCGACATGATGATGAATAACTTAGACCAGTTATCTAACATGTTTACCGTTCCTGCTGGCGTGCAACAGGCAATCGACATGTTACGTGTGCTCGGCAATCTGATAAGGCCGGTAAGACCTGTAACGGCGAGCATTACCGATGCTCTTACCTTCTTCTCAAGCATCCGTACGCAAGCCAAGTCGCTGAGAAATAGATTGGGGACTCTGCCGCGGTAGATATCAAGAATGTGGTCTGATATTGGCTGCTAAGCAATCAGCATCAGACCACATCAAAAAGTCTTCACCTTATGTGGCGGTGGAGATGGTTCCGGCGTGCGCTACTGGGTTTTCGATATACAGGTGTGAGAGGAGGTATTCTTCTTGTTAGATTTGTTCCCGCCAAGACGCAAAAACAAAGAATGCCGTTAGATAGAACGCGCATTTAGCTCCGACACGCCTTGCGCTGATACCATCGTTCCTGCGGAACAACTTCTGACCACGAAGCCTGAGCGCGAGTTTCGCTCTTATCCAGTCGCCATCATCGGAATACTCCTTTCATTACGCGATCATTGTGCGGCGAATAATATAATCGACCAATCGGTGTTCGACCTCAATAATTTCGGTGCCTGCTCTGCAATAACATCACAGCTTAGAAACCCGAATATTCAGCTACGATCTTTGGTGATATAAGACCAAGTCATGATAGCGTTTCGTTGTGGAATCTCAGATGATTGTAGTGAGACCATTGGTGATATCCGACTGTCTTAACGATGTTTTAGGGTTTATCGCTTTTATCAGTGTATTCAGAAGGTCCGTGAGAACTTCTGTCTTCTTTTCGGCGTGTGTGTTCATTAGAAGCCTGTATAAATTGAGGATCTCTTCATTGTCTCCGAATGTTATCGGAATTTCATTGAGGTATTCAGTCATTTTTGGATTATTCATTCTTGTTCGTATAATGGCATATACGAGAGATCTCTTTTCTTCTGTTAATCGATCTTTTTTGTCAAAATATCTTTGTATGATCCATAAGGCTGTTGAGAGTAGAAAACCTACGACTGCACCAAGTAGGGCTGATAAAACTTCCATAAAATGAAATGATAGTTCATGCATCTTGGTTTGTCTAGTTCCTTTTATTGGTGTTAATTAATTAATTAATGCCGATAGACTTATAGTTGCTTTATTGCGAGGAATGTTTCGATTCTTATTTCTGCGCATCTTTTGAAAACCATTGAAGCACTTTGGCACTTTGTTCGGAGATTCCCTCACGAATTCTGCGAATGAGTTCAAGCTTGTCCTCGGTGTCTTGATTGTCTTCCGCTAGTTGCGATAGCATGTTCAGCGCCTCGAACGATGATTGGATGAATGCGGGAAGCGTTCGCACGGCGAGATCAATGAGGATGTTTGCAAGCATATCCCAATCATCCGGTCCGGCGCACGCTTCGGCGAATCGGTGCCAGTGGCGGAGATCAATGCGTTCCCATGAGTATTCGCCTCCTATACTCATGGCCAGTTTGCGATCCTTGCGTGACGTATCATAAGCGAACATTGATGCCAAGTCATACAGTGGAGCCAGTCGAGGGAGCTGCCCTGCTGGCTCCAGAATTGCATAATTCTTTGCATGGGCGTCGGATCCGGCAATAAGGTAGTTGAATGCCAGTGCTTTAAAAAAGAGTCGAACATCCTCTTCTGGAAAACCGTTATCGCGAAGAAAGCGCACAATACTTACGGCTCCGGGTCCACCATCGGCTTGGTATTTTTGAGCAGTCATCACACTCATGGCCTGACAGAGATCCTCTTGATGGATTCTGTTCACCGTTGAGGGAACTGATCGACTGTCGATATGGCGATCCCAACGTGTACTGACGATTGCGGGCACATGGTTGAACATTCGGTACTCGGACTCCGCGACTGGTAGTGAGAGGCGCTCCGCCGTTTTCATGCAAAGATATTCGTTGAATGCCTGCTCCTTAAGATCACGGATTCCTGGTTTGATGATGTGCGTTGTGGCGGCGGCTCCTTCGGCTTCGTACCACTGCCCATCGGTAAACCTAAGTGCAATTTTTTCTTGCGCACCATTCAGCGACCAGTGTTCGCCGCTGCTTTGCCAAGTCGATTGTCCGCTTCCGGCTATGCTGAGCAGCCGCGCCCCGATTTGCTCCTCGCTAATCGGAACCACACGTTCCTCCGAACGAATTTCGTCATATTGACCGGGGACAACGAACTGGACGCCTCCTCCGCAGTCAAGGCCGACTGCGGTTAGCAGGGAAAATGGATTGCGGGCGTTCGCCCCGTAAGTCCGTGCAATTTGTTGTCTGATTGCCGGGTCGTCGGGCAAAATCCCGTCGATGTACGCCTCAATGGGCGTCCCTTCCCATGGCGTGGTCCGACGGGGCATGGATAGTGATAGTTGAGCGGTGATTGGGGCTGACATATCGTAGGTAAACGTATGTTTTCCTGCCGAGTTTTCTTGCAATACTCCGATGCGGTGTCCTTCAAGCAGTACGTCAAGTGTCTTGATCTTATTCATGATGTGACTGCTCCTTATCGGTCGGGGAGTGTTGTTGCGGTCGATCGGAGGAGCTGATTCTTCCGGCTGCAGCGGTTGCATCCAAATTCTTCAACGCTTGCAGATATGATTCGCCGAACAATGATCGTGTGCCGGACCATTGCTGGAGCTTCTGCGATATATTCACGGCATCGGCGAGGGAAGTCGCCTGTGACATTTTCGTCAGGGCTTCCTGTATTGCGGGGCCGGACAGCGCTTTCTCCAACGATGATGCGGGGAATGCGCTGCTCTGGTCTTCGTGTTTTGCCGATACGGTGTCTGTTGTGTCGACAAGTGGCTCGAGACCGTCATGCGCATCGGTGTCAGTGGGGCTTTGATCAATCTCGGCGTGGGAGGGCGGAGCGGACGCGGGGACCTGCGGTTCTTCCGGAATATCGTATGACACGCCGATCGTGACTCCGAGTATTCGGCATACTGTGAGAACCCTGTCGATGCTTGCGTTTTTCAACTTGCCCTGCTCAAATTGGTTGATCCAGGGTCGGCTGATGCCTGCCATGTCAGCGAGTTCAGCCTGAGTAATCCCTTTGATCACGCGTGCGTCGCGCAAGCTAACGGCCAGCTGTCTCACGGACTGAATGTTGCTCATGCCTTTCATGGCTAACCTTTACTGTAGGGCTTATGTTAAGAATATCTAACATACTATCAAATGTTAAGCAGTTCTAACATTTATAGTGGCTATGTATCTATAGCATGTTAGCTAGTGCTAACATGCTATAGATGTCACAATCGTCGTGGACGATAGAGGCTGGCCTGCAGTTGCAGGCGTGATCCCCGAATGAAAGACGTCAACATGCTTCCCGTGAAGTTCGCTCCGCATACGCGGGGATGATCCGCGCTTGTCGTCGACGGGCAGCGTGTGCCGGTCGTTCGCTCCGCATACGCGGGGATGATCCGCGCTTGTCGTCGACGGGCAGCGTGTGCCGGTCGTTCGCTCCGCATACGCGGGGATGATCCGTCATCCAACTATCAGTTCTCCCCCGCAACAAGGTTCGCTCCGCATACGCGGGGATGATCCCGCGGCATCCTGAAAATCAACGGCAACAGGATCGTTCGCTCCGCATACGCGGGGATGATCCCGGCCAGTACGTGCTCGGCGAAGCCCAGGACCCGTTCGCTCCGCATACGCGGGGATGATCCGGACCCGCAGACGCCCGAAGCCGGCACCGCCGGGTTCGCTCCGCATACGCGGGGATGACTCGGACGGCGGCGACACGACCACCAAGGACACGTGGTTTGCTCTGCACATGTGGATGTGATTGATGGTGGCACCGGATAATCATCGTTCGGCTCGGCAGGCGCAATTTGCGCCATATCTGTATGTAAGTCATGAAGAGAAAGAAGATAATTATGACGCTCAAAGCTCAATTCGATGTCAATTCGATGTCAATTCGATCACCAGCGGCCAGCTTGAGGGATGGTTCGACGACGGTGAGGACATATTCGACTTCCTCGATCTGGACAATCCTGTAATCGAGCATCATTCGCCACTGGGGGAACGGGTTGTATTGACGATGCCCGCGTGGATGGTTGACGCACTGGATAAAGAGGCTGAGAATTTGGCGGTCAGCCGCAATGCGGTTGTCAACACGTGGATTGCTGATCAATTGCGCTCCATGCGCTGATGAGACTGACCCCGCGCGCGGAACCATAGCATTGTTCCAATGTCGTCATACGGGGTCTTTTGATGGATACGATGCGTATGCGGTGAGGCCGCTCTCTGAGGATGAATCCGAGAGCGGCCTCACCGTGTTGCCGGACGTTGTGCCGGAAGGGGGATGTTGTTGCCGGGGACTATCCCCGTGCCACTACTGCTTCACCACGCAATTCGGTGTGACGTCGGCGATGGATTGGCCGCCGGTGACGGCGAGCGTGTCGCCGGTGCCCCAGTAGCCGTTGCCTTTGCCGTTGGTCCAGCCGTTGGCGTCCCAGTCGGATCCGCTGGTGAATGCGGTTTTGACCTTCTTGCCGCCGGCGTCGGGAATGGTGGCGATGTACCAGCCGTCGCAGGCGGCCTTCATGGTCACGTTGTTGGTGGTCTTCGTGCCGATGGTGTACGACATCTTCACCGTCTTCCATGCGGCGGTCGGCTTGTAGTACACGGTCATCGGCGTCTTTTCAGCCACCGCTTCGCACGGGGCGACAGAACCGAGCTGCCCGTCCTTGAGCACGATGGTCGCGCCGGACGCCCGGTAGTTCTTGCCTCCGTTATTGTCCCAGTTGCCGGAGCCGTTGGTCACCACGAACTCGACCTGCTGCTCCTTCACACCCTTGATGGTGTACGAGACCCACCCGTCGCAGGCCGCGGTCATCTTCACGCCCGGAACCGTCGTCCACTCGCCGTCTCCCACACGGTAGTGCAGGTACGTGGAGTCCTTGCCGAAACCGGTGCTCGGGTAGAACACGGTCGTATTCGCGGCCACGGGCTTCTTGCCGGTCACGGTCACCGCAACGGTCGCGGACTTGCCGTCGACGCTCGCCGTGATCGTCGTCGAACCGGCCTTCACGAACGTCACGAGACCGTTTTTGTCCACGGTCGCGACCGACGTGTCGGACGACTTCCACGTGACCTGCTTGTTCGTCGCATTGTCCGGCTTTACGGTCGCGGCCAGCTGCGCGGTCGTCGTGCCGTCGGCCAAGTCGACGTTCAGCTTGCCGTCAGACACGCCGTCGCCGGAGATCGCCACGGACGTCACCTTCACGGTATCGTCCTTACCCTCGCCGGAACCGGAGTCATCCGAACCGCCGATGCGCGCGAAGTTCACGGTGAAGTTGTCCGGATCGGACTTCTCGAAGCTGTTGTTCTCCTGCGAACCGGCCGAATCGTCGAGATCGGCGTTGTCGTTCACCGCGAGATCGTACGGCAGCGCGTCCATGCCGGACTTGCCCATCGTGGCGACGAGCTGCACGCCGAGACCGCTCTTCGCGATCGTCGCCGCGTCGGTGCCCAGCTCGCTCAGCGGAACGGACATCTCGTAGTGGAAGTCCATCGTGGACGAATTGTGGCCCTTCTCGTTGAAGTTGACCCACTTCGCGCTCGAACCGGACTTCATGTCGCCGGGCACGCGGCCGTTGTTGGTGCCGTACGCGCCGTCGATGCCGTTGACCTGCGAGCTCAGGATGCCGGTCCCGTACTTGAACGCGATGCCGGACTTCTTGGTCTCGGTCTTCTTGTTGGCCGCCGGTCCGTACTGCGCGTTCGCGTTGAGGCCGTCGCTGCCTCCGCCGTAGATCCACGGACCGTTCGCGCCGTTCGTGGAGATCGCGAGCACCTTGTTGAGCTTGTTCTGCCACGTGATGCCACTGTCCCACAGCGTGCCGCCGGTGTTCAGCTGCGCGCTCTTGCCGATGCGCGTGGAGCTGTCGCCAGTGTCGAATGCGAAGAAGAACGGGACGTTCATGGTGTTGAACAGCGTGCCCTGCGACAGCGGATAGTTGTCGTTCGGCGCGACCACGTCCTGCACGTTGGTCATCTCCCACATCAGGTACAGGTTGTCGTCGTCGTACGTGCCATACAGCGTGTACAGGTCGATCGGCACCTCGTACATCGAGTTCGGGCGGTACACGCGCGGGTCGTCGTTCGCGGCGCCCTGCGCGATGATCATCGAGCTGTCCCAGTCGTTCATCTTGCCGTCGACCGTGATGGTCTTCTTCGCGGCGTTCGTCTTGGTCTGGTACTGGCTGGCGAGATGCTGCGCCTCGACCTCCGTCTTCGTGTATGTGTACGTGTTCGTGAGCGTTTCGCCGGTCTGCGCGTTGGTGGCGGTGACGGTCACGGTGACTTTCCCGCCGACCTTCAGGGAGCCGCCGACCTCGATGGTGTCGCCGTCCTTGAACGAACCGGACTTGCCCTCGGACGTGGCGTACTTGGCGTTCTTCACGTTCTTCGCGTACAGCGTGACCGTGGCGGTGTCGGTGCTGAACGACGTGGACGCGGTGGCGGAGACGGACGCGACCTTGGCGGTCGAACCGGACGCGTCGTAGTAAACGCTCACGGCGTTGCCCTTGGCGGTTCCGGCCGTGATCTTGCCGCTCGCGACGGTGATGGTGCCGCCGTTGACCTGATCCTGGTACGTGCCGTCGTCCAGCGTGGTGGCCGATCCGACCAGGCTCTGGTCGCCGCCCATGTTCGCGATCACCACGCCGTCGTTCGCATGATTGCCGTCGGACACGTACCGCTCGACCATCAGGCAGGAGTTCTGGCCGTTGCAGTTGCGCAGATACTCGGCCTCGCCGTCCATCGCGTTGCGGAAGTGGTTGACCGCCACGACGGACTTGTCCTTCCACATGTCGTCGCCCGCGTCGCCGAGCTGACTCCGCTCCGCGAACTGCGGGTTCGAGCCGCCGGAGCCGACCGGACGGTTGAAATACAACGGCGCGCCGGCCTGGCGGGAGGCGACGAGCGCCCAGCCCATCTTGAGCTGATAGTCGTTGAGGTACGTGGATTCCTTGTCGCCGTTCGCGTAGTTGTCGTGCGATTCGACCCAGGTGACGAGCTGGTCGTTCTTCGCGCCGCCGGTGCTGAGATTGCTCAGCGTGCCGGCGCTCAGGTTGCCGTTGCGGATGGCCGAGCGGACCGTCTGGCCGTAGCTGGACGCGGTGTTGCCGCCGCCGTCAGCCGAATACTTGGCGAACAGGTCGGCGTAGCCCTTGTAGTTCAGGCTGGAATCGCCCTGCAGCACCTCGCCGTACTGGTACTGCGCGCCGTTCTGCAGAATCGTGTCCCAGTAGACCGAATGCTCGCCCAGCTCGTCCGGCAGCTCGACGTGCTTGGCCGCGTCGAAGCGGAAGCCGTCGACGCCGTCCGCGACGGCCTGTACGAGGAATTCCTTCATCTTGTTCGCGGCGGTCTGGTTTTGCGTATTGATGTCCCACAGGCCGAGCAGGTGGCACTGGGTGACCTGCCAGCGGTTGGAATAGTTGATGTTGTCGCCGTTCGCACCCGAGCAGTTGGAGCGCTTGTGGAACAGGCTGGTGTCCTTCCAGCTGGAGTCGATGGCGTTCCAGTCGGAGGTGAAGTGGTTGGCGACCACGTCGACGATGATGCGCACGCCGTACTTGTGCGCCTCGGCGGTGAGCGCCTTGAGGTCGTCTTCGGTGCCGACCACGAAGTTGCCGATGCTGGTGCTGATGGGCTGGTAGACGTAGTACCAGTTTTCGGTGAACTTCTTGCCGTTGGCCTCGTTGACCTTGATATGGCTCATCGGTTCGGTCTGCACGGACGTGTAGCCGGCCTCGGCGATGGCGGCCATGTTCTTTCTGATGGTGTCGAACGACCACATCCATGCGTGCAGGATGGCGCCGGAATCCATGGATTCGGTCAGGCCGTACTTCTCGCGCGCGGCTTCGAACGAGGCGTTGCCCCGGGTGTTGGCGTAGCTGTCGGTCACTGCCGTGTCCGCGCTGGCCGACATGGTGGCGACGGACATGCCGCCGAACAGCGTGGCGGCCGCGGCCAGCCATGCCACGGCCTTGGTGCTGATCTTGGCGATGGGGGAGCGGCGGTGCGGCTGCGGGCTGCCGTAGCGCTGGCTTGACGGGCTGGCAGGGGCGGCGTTCTGTGGTGAATCCTGTGAATCCGGCGGATATCCGGTGGTCATGGTGCTCCTTTGCGGGTTGATTTGGGTACACTGATGCTATCGTTATCATTACGGTGACAACGAAGTGTGGATGATGAGATTGGATACGTTGGCAGCAGTGCGTTGATGGGTGGGAGCAAAGCGCGGCCTAAGCCTATAACTTTTGGTTTTCGGCTCGTTCCGATGATGCAAGGTCGTGCTTCTCGCAGCGTCTTTGCGGTGCTCTTGGTGTTCTATGGTACGAGTGTATGCGAATGTTGTCAATTCAGAGTGGCGCAATTATGCATGTTGACAGTAACGTGAAAAGTATTCATTTGCAAACGTAATCATCGATGTGGCGTCGCCTTGCGCGCTTTGCAGTGGACCGTGGCCGGAAGCGTCCGCTCAAGGGCCGGAATGGAGGCGATCCCGACCCGTGCAACCATAGGGGGTGGCTAGTATGATGGGCGGGGATTGTAGGGTTTGCGGCGAGGCCGCGGTTTGACATGGGAATGGGTGTTGCGCAGTGTTGGATGATGAATGGCTTGCGCCGGCTGACGAGAACGAGGAGGATCCGGCGAAGGACGTTGATCTGAGCTTCCCGTCGATCGACGGGGACGATGACCAGCCGGTGGCCGGACCGCAATCGGCGGATACCGGCGACGCGGCGGTCGCGTCCGTCGACGATGCGGCGGCGCCCACGGTGGTGGTGCCTCCGGTCAATGCGACGACGGAAAAGACGGAAAAGAAGTCGGACGGGGCCGCCGGCGCATCCGGCGCATCCGAAGTATCGGATGAAGCGTCGGCAGATGGTTCGAACGAACCGCAGGACGACTCGCAGACCACGGTGCTGCCCGACGTGGGCGCCCCGCTGCTGGACGCGTCGACGGTCGACTTCCCGTCGGACATTCCGTCCGTGGAGATTCCCACGGTCACGCTGCCGTCGTCGCTGTTGGAAAACGCCCGCAACAAGCCGGTGCTGCCCGACCTGCCGCCGATTCCGTCGCTCGGTCCGATTGCCGGTGCGCACGGCGGTGCCGACAGCGCGAAGGATGCCGCGGACAAACCGTCGTCGGCGGTTCCGCAGCCCGCCGCGGCGGACTCCGCAACGCGCGTCATGCCGGCGACCGACGAGACGAACGCCGAGCAGGAGACGACGGTCATCCCCGACGCCGGACTGCCGCTGACTCCGGGGCTTGGCATCATGCCGAACGCCGCCGCGGGCGACGCGGCGACGCAGGTCATGCAGCCCGCCGTCCGTCTCGACAACGCCGGCGAGGACTTCGCCAAAGTTGACGATGCGCCGGTGGTCGCCCCCACCGAAAGCGACGTGAAGCCGGACGACTCGCTCACGCGCGAACTGCCGTTCAACCCCAAGATCGTCGTCACCGCGGCGGTGTCCATCGTCGCCGTGGTCGCGCTCGTCGCAGGCGTGATCGTCTGGAATTCCCGCCGCGAAGGCACGTCGGACACGGATCGTCTCGCCGCATGCCAGGCGGCTTACTCCGACTACAGCGACGCGGCGAAAACGCTCGAAACCGCGCTCGCCGACGCGAAAACCGCGCAATCGTACAAGGCCAGCCAAGTGGCCGACGCCTCGACACTGACCACGCTCAAGCAGGCCGTCGCCGACGCGCAGAACATGGACGATGTCAAGCATTGCGACGCCGACCTGAGCGTCGGCGTGCTCGTGCAGCGCGCCACGGCCGCGCGCACGGCGACCGACACGGCCAAGCAGGCCGCGCAGACCGTCACGAACGCCGTCAAGGCCGTGACCGCAAGCTACGACAAGAAGACCGAAGCCGATCGCACCGCAGCCAAGAAGCAGCTGCAGTCCGCGTTCGACGACGCGCAGACGCTGCTGACTGACAGCGAAGGCGCGGTCGCCGACGACGCGACCCGACAGGCGCTGCAGCAGGCGATCGACACGGCGAACGCGCTGCTCAAGCAGGACAAGCCCGACACCGCGGCCATGAAGAAGGCCCTGAAGGGACTGCAGACGGCCAGCGACGACGTGAACGCGTCCATTGACGCGGCGGCCGGCGGCACCGCGACGGGCGACGGTACGACCACCGACGGAACCGGCACGACCGATGGAACCGGCACCGGAACCGGCGACACTACCAACAATGGCACGACGACGGGCGGCGCCGCCGGACAGCAAACGCAGCAGAACACGCAGACGCCGTCGAATGGCGGCACGTCCTCCAACAACGGCGGCACGTCGAGCAACGGCAGCGGCTCCGGAAGCAACGGCGGTTCCAACAGCTCCAACAACGGCGGCTCGAACGGCGGCGGCACCACCGATAATGGCGGCTCCACCGACAACGGAACGGACAACGGCGGCAGCACCGATAACGGGGGCACTGGTACCGACGAGAACGGCGGCTCGACTGACAGTGGTACCGACAGCGGCAGCACCGATGCGCCGGTGTGGAACGAGGATGGTAGCTTGGCGGTGCAGTGAGACGAGGGCGGAATCGCGCTGCGCACGATGTCGTTAATGCTGCGGCACTGTCGTGCCGCATCTCTCCCTCAGTCACGGCTGGAGCCGTGACAGCTCCCTCGTCAGAGGGAGCTCCTGTGGGTTGATTGGCGTTGAATAGCAAAAGAAGGGTGGTGGGCTTCCCTCGCGGGGAAGCTCACCACCCTTCTTTGTGCATACAGAGGCAGAGAAGAGAAGGCCGAGAATCAGGCGGCCTTCTTGCGGCCGCGGCGCTTCATGGTGCCGGGGGTGGCGTCGGCGACGTTGAAGATGACGACCTTGTCGCCCTGATAGGGGGTGCCGGCGACGGACACGTAGGCGATCTCGCCCTCCGGAGCCTCCTCCAGCGTGAAGTACGGAGCGATGGCGGACACGACGGTGGCGTCCTTGATGCTGATTGACGCCGTCTGCTTGCCTTCGGCCTTGCTGAACTTGATGGCGTTGTCGGCCTTGGTGGTGGCCGGGGTGACGGCGATCTGCTTGGTGCGGTCGTTGATGAGCACCTTCACGAACGTGGGGAAGCCAAGCGCCTCGGCGGTGGCCTTATTGAATCGAACCGCCGAATCGGTAATGGTCATCACGGTTTTGCCAAGCGGCTTGACCAGCTTGACCTCTTCAAAACCCTGCAGCAAAGACGCCATAATAACTCCTTGAATAGGCGACGAATATCATGAACAATAACAATATATATTCTAGTCTATTTTCGACCGCATATTCGCCGATGTACAAGAATCATTATGGAAAATATCATTCCCCAATATCGTCACGCCCCACAGCAGCAGCGGAATCGCATAAAACGCGTACGATTCGAATTGCACGTACAAATACGCGACCAAAATCAGCCAGCATATCGTCAGCCTATTCCACGCATGGCAACGCGTGACATGCAGCACAATCAGCAGCAGCAATGCCGCGAAGCACAGCAATCCGAATTCGGTGATGAAACTCGCGTAGGCGCTCATCGTGAACGTGTCGGCCGGAGGATTGGCCAACCCGTCGATTTCCTGATTCGCCATGCCGCCGTGCGCGTCGTACCAGCGACGCGCGCCCGCATATCCGGTGCGCACGGCATCCGCGATATTGCCCGAGCCCCAACCGAACAGCAGATGCCGCAGATCATGCTTCCACGCCCACATCGGAGCCAGCATATGGAAAATACGCGCGCTCATCGAACCGTCTCCGGACAACAATCCCCTCGTGGCAAGCGCGTTCAACCGCGAATCGAACATCAGCGCGCTCGCGCCGCCCGCCGCCATCAGGCTCAGCGCGCCGACGAATCCGGCCGTCACCTTGCGCGAACGGAAATTCACCGTGCCGACGATCCATAGGAACGCGGCGACGATCGAATCCAGCACGATGCGCGTGCCCGAACCCATCGCGATCGCGGCGACCGCGAACGCGGGCACCAGCGCGCCGATCCTGCGGTCGCGTGTCAGCCAATACACCGGCAGCAATACGCCGAACAAATGCATGCCGATATAACTCGGCTCCGCAAACAGGAATTGTGGACGAATCGACGCGTAATAGCGGTAGATGAGATTCCAGAAATACGCGCGCACGCGCTGCCAATTCCAGTGGCTTTCCAACGCCACGTATTGCAGCACGCCGGTGAATAATGCGAGCATGTATGCGGCGAACAGCGTCGTCAGCAGCGTGCGGACCGGCACTTTTTTCAGCCTGATGCCGATGTCCAGCGACGCAAGGCACGACAATCCCAAGAGCAACGACAGCAGCGACTTGGCCAGCGGAATCGCATGCACGCCGATCGTGCGCCATCCGTAGAACGACATCGTGACCAGCAGCAGCGGCAACAGGAAAAACGGCAGGAAGCGACGCATCGTGTCGCGCAGATAGCGCGCGTTGACGATCGCGTACGCGGCGAACAGCCACGGCGCGATCGGCGTCCAGTACGGCAGCGGCACGCCGAGCTTGGTGCCGTCGAACGGCAGCGTTGCGACCGCCGCGAACAGCAGCAGATCCGACGGGGTGACGGTGATGCGCGACACCCGTTCCGTGAGCGCGCCGGACGGCAGGTCCGCGATGTGCCCGGATACGGGCGGCCCGGTGGGCGTGGATGGTGCGGATGATGCGGCGGACGCGATTGGCTGGGATGTGTTGGAGGACATGCTCGGATTTTCCTTCCGGTCGATTTCCGTGAGCCACTGTACCAAGCGAATGTGTGGGTACGGTGTCGGATGCGCCGCGCACGAGGCTGCCGCCAGCACTGGAAGGAATATGGAAACGGTGATCGGGACGAATGGACAGATCAAGTCGAGCGATGCGAAAAATGGGCAGACCGTGTAGGGGGTACACGCATCTTGATACGATTGATTTCGTTTTGTGTGCACATTGATTGAAGAGGGAGAGCCTCGTGGTTTCCGCAGAAAAAAGCGAACCGATGCAGGGCCAGATGCCCGCAGAAGCCATTGAGCAGCGTGACGGCGGCGTCACGCTCATGGACATGCTGCGCATCATCCGCAAGCATCTCATCTCGGCCATCATCACGTTCGTCGTGGTGTTCGCGGCCGTGTGCGCGTACACGCTGCTCGTGCCGCCGAAGTACTCGGCCACGACCCAGCTGTTCGCCACGTACAGCCAGACCTCAGCCAACAGCGATGACATTTCCTCCGTCAACAACGCGAGCTCGTACATCGCCAACCAGATCAAGTCGTACCCGACGCTGACCACCACCGAAGCGGTGCTCCAGCCGGTCATCGACGATCTCGGCCTGAACGTGACCGTCGAGCAGCTCGGCCAGCAGCTGACCGTCTCCAACCCGACCAACACCGCGTTCGTGAACATCACCGTGGAGGATTCGTCGCCGCAGCAGTCGGCCACCATCGCCAACAACGTCGCCAAGTCGCTCAAGAGCGTCGTCGAGAACTCGCTGTACGCCTCCGACCAGAAGTCGCCGGTCACGCTGTCGATCGTGCAGCAGGCCACCGAACCGACCTCGCCGAGCTCGCCGAAGGTGGCGCTCAACATGGCGATCGGTCTGGTCGTCGGCGCGATCCTCGCCGTGTTCGTCGCGCTGATCCGCGACCTGCTGTCCACCAAGGTGCAGGAGGCGCACGACTTGCAGGAGATCATCGACGCGCCGATCATGGGCCGTATTCCGGACGACGAGGCGCTCAAGCAGCCCGTGCCGGTCATCGTGTCCGCGCCGAGCAGCTCCATCGCCGAGGAATACCGCCGCGTGCGCACCAACCTATCGTTCACCGCGCCGGTCGAGGGCACCAACGCGCGCCTGATCGTCATCTCGTCCGTCAGCCCGAACGAGGGCAAGACCACCACGTCCGCGAACATCGCCGCGACGCTCGCCGAAAACGGCGCGAGCGTGCTGCTCATCGACGCCGATCTGCGCCACCCGTCCGTGGCCGACAAGCTCTCGCTCGAAGGCAACGCCGGCCTCGCGCACGTGCTGTCCGGTCAGGCGTCCGTCAAGGACGTCGTGCAGCGCTACTGGAAGCCGAACCTGCACATCATGCCGGCCGGCCCGAAGCCGCCGAACGCGTCCGCGCTGCTCAACTCCGCGACGATGAAGGAGCTGATCCGCCAGGCGCTCACCCAGTACGACTACGTGATCATCGACACCTCGCCGATGATCGTCGCCAACGACGCCGCCGTGTTCGGCGCGATGGGCAGCGGCATCGTGCTCGTCTCCGGCCGTGACGTGACCGACAAGCGCGAGCTGCGCGACATCGCATCCCAGCTCGACAACCTCGGCGTGTCCGTGACCGGCTTCGTCTTCAACTTCGCGAAGGAAGGCAAGAAGACGAGCAGCTACGGCAACTACTACTACGATGACGACGACGCGACGCAGCAGCACCGCAAGAAGCGCCGTTCGTCGGCGAAGAAGTAAGTCCCGACGTTCTTTGTCGGAACATCAAGAAGGCCCCTCTCCGGAATCGGAGAGGGGCCTTCGTCGTATGGAGGGCATGCGCGCAGTGGACGCACCGTGTGCATGCCCACCCGGCCTTGAGGCCTTTGGTGCCCTCAGTCGCTGCCGCGACAGCTCCCCTAACAAGGGGAGCGGCAGAAAGACTACTTGGTGGCGTTGGCGATGATGGACAGCGCCTGGCAGATCTGGTCGTGGGCCTTCTGGAAGACCGGGAATTCCTTGCGGTGCGGATCCTCGATGGTCAGCGGCGCGGGCAGCATCGGACGGATCATCGAGGCGTTGTCGATGACCGACGCGATGTGCTCGGGCTGCGTGGAGCCCTCCAGATAGCCCTGCTGGGCACAGTAGGTGCACATGTTCGCGAAGTCGGTCAGCAGGAACGTGTGGCGGCCGGCGCGCGGCGCGAGCGTGGCGATGTCCTGCCGCTGGTGCGGCTCGAAGCACAGGATGAGGTCGGCGTCGTTCGCGAGCTGCGGCGTGATGCGCTTGGAACGGAACGCGCTCGAGTCGATGCCGTCGGCCGCGAGCAGCTTCGCGCTCGACGGGTCGATCTCATGGTCGACGAGCCCGCGCGTGCCCGCGCTGTCGGCTGTGATGGACGGGTCGTCGAAGTAGCGGGGGAGCAGCAGCTCGCCCATCGGAGAACGGCAGATATTGCCGGTGCAGACAAACAGTACTTTCATGATTTCACCATACTATTCGTGACGATGATCGCCCGGACAACGGCTGGACGATCGCGGAAGATTCACTGGAGGCATACAAAAAGACCCCGAGCAAGCCCGGGGTCTTGAAAAGATCAGCTACGCTGAATGAATTCAGCGAACGGAGGTCTTGCGCACGGCGAAGACGGCGATGCCAGCGGCGGCCAGCAGAGCGACGGCAACGGCGTACGGAGCGATGGCGGCACCGGTCTCAGCGGTGGTCGCGTTGGAATCGGCGCCGGAGGCGACACCACCCTTGCCGGTGGCCGGAGCGGTCACGGAAGCGGTGTAGGTCTTGCCGGAGGTCAGGCCCTTGACGGTGTAGGTCGCGGTGTAGCCGTTGGCCAGAGCAGCGTCGGTGAGGGTCAGCTCGATGGTGGCAGAGCCATCAGCGTGAGCGTTGCCGGTGTAGGTCTTGTCGGCGGCGAAGGTGACGTTGGAGACGTAGGTGTCGTCCACGGTGATGGACAGCTCCTCGTTGGCGGCGAAGGTGCCGGCCGGAGCGGACAGGGTCACGACGCTGCCGGAGACGGAGCCGGTGATGCCGTAATCGTCAGCCATGGCAACGCTGGAAGCGAAGCCGAAACCGAAAACAGTAGCGATGGCGGCCAGCAGGGCCACGATCTTCTTCTTCATAATGAACCTCCACAAATCATTGTTGTGCATCAGCACGAAGTCCTTAAGTTTCCCCAATTCCTTGGTGCTGCCGATTACTATACTCACGGTTTCGACCGGTGCAAGTCCCGGTTTCCCGGCGGAACGGGGGTATGTGACATCGCCGTCACACGAGGTGACAACGGCATCACGCGATGCGACAATGTCCGCACACGTTGATTTTTTGGTAGATTGTGTGCGAATCGTTGGAATTCCAACGATTCTGCGTGAACGTGAGATGAATTTCGACGAAAATGCCCCGCGACACGCCGAAGAGGGGCATGTATGGCCAAATATTGGATGGCTTATCTCGGGATCGGCGGTGATCGAGTGAGGCACTCCTCCAGTCAGCTGCGCTGACGGCCCCCTCAGCCGAGGGGGCCTGCGAGGCGCGCTATAGGCTATAGTCGTCCCTATTTGGCGGGGGAGGGGGAGTCGGTTTCGTCGTCGAAACTGAACAGGTCCTCGACGGTGGTGTCGAAGATCTTGGCGATGTCCATCGCAAGCCTGAGCGACGGACAGTACTGGCCCTGTTCAAGCCGGCCGATCGTCTCGCGGCGAACGTTGACCAGATCGGCGAGATCGGACTGCTTCATCCCACGCTCCATGCGGCGCAGCTTGAGACTAGTCCTCATCATCACCCCCGCGCAGTCCGTCGGTCTCCAGCCACAGGTAGCGCGCGTCCGACAGCGACAGCGCGAGCATCGCCAGCGTGGGCAGCAGCATCGGGCTGACCTGCCACGGCGCGTGCATCGCCAGCGACGAGATCATGCCGGCGAATCCGATGATCGTGAGCGCGCCGACGAGCGTCATGAACGAGAAACGCACCGCCGCGTACTGGTGGCGGTCCGACAGTTCGTCCGTGCGCGGGTTGCTGCGGTTGAACATCGTGATCACCACGATCTCGCCGATGATCCACAGCAGCGCGATCACGCCGGTGACGAGGAACCCGGCCAGATCGTTCTTGACGAACACGAGCACGGCGCAGGAGACCGCGCCGACGACCTCCAGCACCATTCTGAAGGCGATGTACCGGTTGAATGTCATAGGGCCCTCCTTCGAGGCGAACGGATACGGGGGCATTGAACTACTACGGTAGCACTTCGTCGCGGGGTCGCGCGGGCTTCCCCGACGGCGAATGCACGTGCCGCGACAAGGCCTGCACGTGCATGAGCCGCGGCTGGATGCGGGCTGGCTACAGACTGGATGCGGACCGGATACGGCAAGGGCCGCCGGTTTGCACCGACGGCCCCCTCAATGCGCGCCCGCGACGCGAACCGCGGATCAGTACCAGTTGTTGGCGACCCAGAAGTTGTACGCGCCCTGAATCGAGCCGTAGCGGCTGGCGCAGTAGTTCCAGAACCACTTGAGCTGCGTCTGGTAGTTCGTGGCCCAGTCCGCGCCCGCGGAGGCCATCTTGCTGCCCGGCAGCGCCTGCGCGAGGCCGTACGCGCCCGACGAGGCGTTCGTGGCGTTCACGCGCCAGCCGGACTCGTGGCTGATGATGTAGACGGTGGCCGTGAAGTCGGATTCCGAATAGCCGTTCGCGAGCAGGTAGTCGTGCGCCCACTGCTGCATGTCGCCCACAGGCGTGGTGGTGCCGATCACGGAGGCCGTGTCGGAGGCGGCGTTCGATTCGGTTTCGGCCGTCGTGTCGACGCCGGTGCCGACGAGGATCACCTTGTCGACCGGGGCCTTCTTCACGTAGGAGGTGAACACGTTCGACGAGACGACCGTGTCGCCGGAGCGGGTGACCAGGCTCGTGATCTCCATCACGCCCTTCTGGCCCTCGGTCTCGACCTTCTCGGTGCCCTTCGGCAGGTCGTCGGTCTCCTTCTTCACCGTGTTGAACGCGATCGGCTCCTGGCTCGTCTCCACCTGCGTGCCGGCGCGCTCGATGGTGATCACCGTGGATTCGCTGACCTCGCTGGTCAGCGACGGGCTCACCTTGTCGTCCGGCTCGAGCGTGATGTCTCCCGCGTCGAGCACGGACTTGACGTCGGTGAAGTGATAGCCGAGCACCGTGCGGGACTGTCCGTTGACCTTCACCGTCACGTAGGACGCGTTCTTGTCGGCGTGGCGCAGCGCCTCGCGCGACGTGCCACGGGACACCTCGAGGGCGTCGGAATCGGTGGCCGAATACGAGGAGACCTGCGAGGCGGTTGCCGCCCGGTGCTCCGTCACGTAGAAGTTGCGGGAGATGACGCCGGCGCCGGCAAGCATGCCCACTGCGGCGAGAATCGCCGCGAACTTGAGCCACTGACGTTTGCTCAACGATTTCAGCGTGGGCGTCTGCCTGCGGTGATTGGCCATATTGCTCCTTGGACGATCGGATAATGCTTGCCGGTGGTGCCGTACGTACGACTCGCAGTACGACGGCGGACTGGCACACTGCCGTCCAGTGTAGTCCGCTCGCCGGATGAGCGGCAACAACAGCGAAATGCCGGGCCTGATCGGTGATGATCAGGCCCGGCACCGCATGCGTGTCGTTGCGGGTTGTCGCCGAGACGTTCGCCCTGCCCGGGTGAACGTCTCGGCCCGCCTGGCGTTACTCGGCGGCCTGCTCCTCGGCGGCGGCCGGCGCGGCGTTGACATCGAGGCCACGGGCCTGAGCGATCAGATCGTCGAGGTCGGAGGCGCGCAGCGCGCCGGCCTGCTTGAAGACGACCTGGCCCTTCTTGGTGATCATGAGCGTCGGCACGGCCTGAATGCCGGCCGCGGTCGCGAGCTCCTGGTTCTCGTCGATGTCGACCTTGGCGAACACGATGTCCGGATTCGCCTCGCTCGCCTTCTCGAACACCGGGCCGAACGCGCGGCACGGGCCGCACCACGTGGCCCAGAAATCGACGAGCACCAGCTCGTTGTCGGAAATCGTCTGTTCGAAATCCTTGGTGGTGACTGCAACGGTTGCCATGGTTTCTTTCTCCTTTATATTTGCTGTGCTGAGCCTATCCCCTGTAGACATAGCCTAAACACCAGCATGTCAGCACCACTCAACAACTTCCACCCAAAGCCGAAAAATCCGAGTGTCGCGTTTCGCTGTGCGAGGCGGTCGCGCGCCGCGCAACGAAAGCGGGTGATAATGGGAGCCATGCCAGTCATGAATGATGAGGTGCCCGACGAGGGCGACTTCGACGCGGGCCGTCGCCGCGGGGAATTCGACAACATCACGCCCGAGGATTTCATCCACGGGACCGGCCGTGGGAACCCTCCGGGGTGGCTCGGGCCGGCCGACATCGATCGCGCCCGCCGGCAGATGCCGATCGCGTACGTCGAGATCGTGCCGGTGCGCACCGACGATCTCGGCCGTGTCGCGCAGGTCGGCTCGCTGCTGCGCGTCTCCGACGACGGGTCGATCGAACGCACGCTGATCACCGGCCGCGTGCTCTTCCACGAGACGCTGCGCGAGGCGATCGCCCGCAACGTCGCCAAGGACCTCGGCGACATCGCGCTGCCCGTGCTGCCGCAGAGCCTGCAGCCGTTCTGCGTGGCCGAGTTCTTCCCGACCCCGGGGGTCAGCGAATACTACGATCCGCGCCAGCACGCGATCGCGCTGTGCTACGTGGTGCCGATCGCCGGCGACTGCAAGCCGCAGGACGAGACGCTCGACGTGGAATGGGTGGATCCGCACGGCGACATGATGGAAACGTTCATCGGCCAGATGGTCAACGGCCATGGCGACATCGTGCGCCGGGCATTGGCATGGCTAGGCCGTTAAGCGAACAGTCCGGTGGACTGTTCGTAGGCCTAGCCTGAGCGAACCGGTAGGTGAGCGAAGGTCGGATTGAGCCTCGCCGTAGGCGAGTCCGTAATTGCAGGGCCGAAGGCGGGCCGTTACACGGAAAGCAGATATGACATTGCAGACTTTTCAACTGAAGAACAACGTGTACCGCGACGGCGACGGCGCGTCCGCGCCGCTGGTGCTCGTCCACGCGTTCCCGGTGGACCACCGCATGTGGGACGACTGCGCGGCCGAGATCATCCGGCAGGCGGACGCGGCCGGGCTGCCGCGCTTCGCCGTGTGGGCGCCAGACATGCCGGGCGCGGGTGACAGTCCGATTCCGGGCTTGGACGCTGCGGCCGGCGCGCCGGCCGGCGACGATGAGGCCTCGTCCGTGGCGCTCGCCGCCGGGGGAGCGGCCGCGGACGGCGCGTACGAGCATGCGCTCGACCTGCTGGCCGACGCGTACGTCGCGCTGCTGCGCGAGGCCGGATATGAGAAGGCCGTATGGGCGGGCCTGTCCATGGGCGGCTACGTGATCCTCGACATCCAGCGGCGCCACCCGGACGCCGTGGCCGGATTCGCGATGTGCGACACGAAGGGCGACGCCGACGCGCCGGCGCAGCGAGCGAATCGCGTGCGCGTGGCTGAGGCTTGCGACAGCGGCCATACGGTCGATCCGGTGATGCACTTCGCCGACGCTACAGACGCGGATTCGAGCTTCAAGCGCTCCGACACCGGCAAGGCGCTGTTCGCGCGGTGGATCCGCGACCAGCGTCCCGAGGGCATCGCATGGCGTCAGCGCATGGCCGCTGGACGCCCCGACCTCAACGACCAGCTGCCGCTCGTCACTGCTCCGGCCGCGGTGATCGGCGGCGACCGCGACCCGTTCAGCCCGCCGTCCGTCATGCGCGCCGTCGCGGACGCGATGACCGGCACGGACGTCACCTACACCGAAATCGCCGACTGCGGCCATTTCAGCGCGACCGAGCATCCCGCCACCGTCGCGGCCGCGCTCGTCGACCTGATGCGGCGCGTCGGCTGAGCCTCGCGTCGTCGGCGGCGCCGGTCGCATCGGCGCGCGCCGCGCATCGCAACGCAGACGGACCATGATCGTCGGCGACATCGTCGGAAGGAAGTAATCATCATGTTTTCACCGCTGGCGCTCACCCAAGCGCTGCCGTTCCTGCCGCTCGCGCAAGGCGACATCGACTATCAGACCGAACGCCGCGGCGAGCCGGACCTCATCCCCTCGCTGCTGGCCGAACCGGCCACGAAAGTCATCCTCACGCGGTCCGGTCGCATCGCCGTGCCCAAAGGGCAGGGCGCGATCGTCGACTACGAGCACGTGCACATGCGGCTCGCCACGCTGCCGGGCGCGTACCTGACCGCCGAACTCGCGGCCCATCCGCAGGCCGTCGCCATGTTCCTCGGCGGCTACGGCGGCGAACGCGACGAGCACGTCATCGCCGTCGACATCACCCGCGTCGAATCCGCGGCGGCCTCGGCGCGGCCCGACGTGCCGGATTCGGCCGGCAACGGCGCGGACGACGCGTTCGACGAGCGGCCGGACACGGCGCCGGTTTCCGCGGCGCACCAGAGCCTGCTCGAACAGGCCGTCGGACGTTTCGACTGGGTCGACCTGCGCGGATTCGCGCCGCATGCCTCCGCGCGCGAGGCGGGGCAGGCGACCAGCGCGATCACGCTGAGCATCTGGCACAATCGCCAGCGGTTCTGCCCGACCTGCGGCGCGCCGGTCGAACCCGCGATGGGCGGCTGGGCGCAGCGCTGCACAAACGAGGCTGACGGCAGGCGGCTCCTGTTCCCGCGCGTCGAACCGGCCGTGATCACCGCGATCGTCGACGGCGAGGACCGCCTGCTGCTGCAGCACAACAAGGCGTGGAAGGACGCGCGGCTGTACTCGGTGTCCGCGGGATTCGTGGAGGCCGGCGAGAACCTCGAGCACGCGGCCCGCCGCGAGGCGCTCGAGGAGGTCGGGCTGAAGCTCGGCGAGGTGCGCTACCTCGGCTCGCAGCCGTGGCCGTTCCCCGCGTCGCTGATGATGGCGTTCAAGGCGCACGCGCTGACCACCGACGTGCACGTCGACGGCGAGGAAACCGCGATCGCGCGCTGGGTGACCCGCGACGAATACACGAACGAGCTGATTTCCGGGCGCATGGCGGCTCCCGGCAAGGCCACGATCGCACGGTACATGATCGAGGAATGGTACGGGCGCGAGCTGTAGGACGCGGGCGTGCCCCGCGTCCGGCGCGCGTCCCGGCGTTCGTAAGGTAGGGTAGTGACCATGAGCGAAAACAACGAAGAACAGCCGCTGAACCTTGAAGTCCCCGAGCATCTGTCGTATTCCGAGGAGCATGTGTGGGTGGACGAATCCGTCTCGCCCGCGCTCGTCGGCATCACCGAATACGCGGCCAACCAGATGGGCGAACTCGTGTTCGTCGATTTGCCGGAAACCGGCACGCGCGTCGAGGCCGGCGACGAGATCGTCGAGCTCGAGTCGGCCAAGGCCGTCCAGCCGCTGATCTGCCCGGTGTCCGGCACGGTGCGTTACGTGAACCGCGAGGCCGCGGACGATCCGAGCGTGATCACCAACGATCCGTACGGCGAGGGGTGGATCCTCAAGATCGAGCTCGACGACGACGAGCCCGACCTGCTCACCGCCGACGAGTACGCGAAGCTGGCCAAGTAGCGGCCGGTAACCGTTTTAGCGGCGGCGGGCGGTATAGTTCGGGGTATGAGCAGGGAACAGCGCAATCCACGGATCATGCCCGCCGCCGACGCGACGGACGAGGACGAGATGGCGACCGTGCCGATTCCGGCGCGACGGGTCGTCACCACCTTCGACGCGGCGTCGAAGCATGAGCGTATCGAGAACAAGCCGCTGCCCGTGCAGGCCACGCGCCGTATCATCACCAACACGTTCGGTTTGTGGGTGCGCTTCTCCACACGTGCGGTGAGACGCTGGGGCTGGTACCCGAACGTCGAACCGTACGTCGGCTACGGCACCGAGGACTACTCGCGCCTGATCTGCCGCACCGTATACGCGCCCGAACACGCGCAGTCCGGCGCGCTCACGCGCGGCATCCGAGGCATGCTCACCGTGCCGGCGCCGCGCCAGCAGGTGCGCATCGCCATCGACGGCAATCCGCTGACCACCGTGCAGGTCGGCAAGTCCGAAACCTACGACCGCGTCGACCACAGCCGCGATCTCGACAGCGAATACGCGATCTCCGACTCGAGCGGCTATCTTGATCTGGTCGCGGAGCACCGGCTCGAACCGGGCGTGCACCGCGTCTCCTATCAGGTCGCGCGGCGCAAAACCGTGCACGCCAACCTGTTCACCGTGCCGTCCACCGCGCGCGTGGGCATCATCTCCGACGTGGACGACACCATCATGATCACGCAGGCGCCCACATTGTGGAAGGCTGCCTACAACCTGCTGCTGCTCAACCCGAAGAAGAAAGCGTCCGTGCCGGGCATGAGCGTGCTGTTCACCAAGCTCGCCGACCTGTTCCCCGACGCGCCGTTCTTCTACCTGTCCACCTCGCCGTGGAACGTCGAAAGCTCCATCCGGCACTTCGTCGAGGACCACGGCTTCCCGGAAGGCCCGCTGCTGCTGCGCGACCTCGACCCGCGGCCCAAGACCTTCGTACCCACCGGCCCGCAGCACAAGCTCGAATTCGCCGAACAGCTCATGGCCGACTTCCCGGACATGAAGTTCATCCTCATCGGCGACGACGGGCAGAAGGACCCCACCACGTACGCGACGATCACCCGCCGCTATCCGGGCCGAGTGCTCGCCATCGCCATCCGGCAGCTCAGCCCGCGCGAATCGTCGCCGCTGTCGTCCGTGGCCGGCGTCACCGCGACCCAGCCGGTGCCGGTGACCGACGTGCCCGTGTTCATGGGCACCACCGGGTCGAACCTCATGAAGACGATGCTGCCGTATCTGCGCGAGCACTGCTGAACAAACGGCGCGGCCGACGGCGGGAGGCCGGGACGGGCGCGCATTACAATGGGCGGTCATGACTGACGAAGAGAAGACCCCGGCAACCGCCGCATCGGAAGCGACGGTTGCGCAGCACGCGCCGACCGTGCCGCCCGAGGCCAAGCGCGTGCCGCACGAGCGCACGTTCCACGGCGACACGTTCACCGACCCCTACGAGTGGATGCGCGACAAGGAATCCGACGACGTGCGCGGCTACGTGGCCGCGCAGAACCGCTATTGCGAGGCGCGCATGGCCGGACTCGCCGGGCTGCGCTCCACCCTGTTCGACGAGCTCAAGTCGCGCATCCAGCAGACCGACATGTCCGTGCCGACGCGCATGGACGGCTACTGGTACTTCGTACGCACCGTCGAAGGCCAGCAGTACGGCTACCAGTGCCGCATCCCCGTGCGCTCCGACGACGACTGGGATCCGCCGGTGGTCGACCCGGCCTCCGAACCCGGCTCGATGCCCGGCGAGCAGATCATCTTTGACGCGAACCGCGAGGCGGAAGGCCACGACTTCTTCCGGCTCGGCGGCATGGACCTGAGCCGCGACGGCCGATGGATGCTCTACGGCGTGGACACCGCCGGCGACGAACGCTACGACTTCCGCATCCGCGACCTCGAAACCGGCGAGGACCTGCCCGAACGGCTCGACGGCATCGCCGGAGCGTGCTTCACTCCCGACGGCAAGTGGGTGTTCTACACGTTGCTCGACGACGCGTGGCGGCCGTACGCGATCCGGCGGCACCGCGTCGGCACGCCGGTCGACGAGGACGCCGAAGTGTACCGCGAGGCCGACGAGCGCTTCTGGGCCGGCGTGGGCATGAGCTTCGACGAGCGCAGCATCGTGATCGGCACCGGGTCCAAGACCTCGACCGAAGTGTGGATGCTGCCGGTGAGCGATCCCGAAGGCGAGTTCTCGGTGTTCATCCCGCGCGAGCCCGACATCGAGTACGACGTGAGCTTCGCCTGCTTCGAAGGAGCCGGCGAACACGGCGAGGACGTGCCGCTCGCGGTCGTCTACCACAACGCGACGAATCCGAACTTTGAAATCGACGTGATCGACATGCGCTCGCATCAGCCGCCGTACCGGCTCGGCGAGGGCATGCCGGTCGCCGTCGGCTCGCCGTACGGCTGCGAGCATGGCGATGACGTGGAGCCCGGCGCCGGCGCGCGTCCGGTCGGAGCCGGGTACGTCAACCCCTGCAATCCGGTCATTCTGCAGGGCGCGCACGGGCTGGCGATCGAGGGCATCGCCATCCACCGCCACTTCGTCGCGCTCTCGTACCGCACCGACGGGCTGCCGCACGTCGCCGTCATGACCAAGCGGCAGGCGGCCGAGGACTTCCTGTCCGGTCGGCCGTGGTCGTTCCGCGAGCTGACGCCGCCCGCGCTCGACGGCGACTGGGACGTCGACCCGACCGTCGACGAGGCCGAATCGGCGGCGGCGATGACCGGCGACGACTTCGCCGGACCGCACGCACACCACGGCGCGGCCGCGATGGTGACGACGTGGGACGGCGCGGCCGACGACCTGCTGCCCGGCGAGACGCGACGGCTGTACTCGATCGGCACCAGCGGCAACCCGTCGTACGACGCGCCGCGCATGCGCTACGCGTTCTCCAGCTACACACGTCCCGGCGAACTGCACGAACTCGACCCGTCCACCGGCGAGGACCGGCTGCTCAAGCGCGCCACCGTGCTCGGCGACTTCGATCCGCGCGACTACATGGAGCGCCGCGTGTGGATCACCGCGCGCGACGGCGAGCAGATCCCCGTGTCGCTCGCATGGCGGCGCGACATCCCCGTATCCGATTCGGCCTTGTTCGTCACCGGCTACGGCGCGTACGAAATCGGCTCTGATCCGGGTTTTTCGGTCGCCCGTCTGAGCATGCTCGACCGCGGCGTGCTGTACGCCGTGCCGCACATCCGCGGCGGCGGCGAAATGGGCCGCGCATGGTACGAGCAGGGTCGCAGGCTCAACAAGAAGCACACGTTCGAGGACTTCGTGGATGCGGTCGCGGCCCTGCAGGATGCCGGGCTTGCGGATCCGCGGCGCACCGTGGCCAACGGCGGGTCGGCCGGCGGCCTGCTCATGGGCGCGGTGGCGAACATGGCGCCCTCGCGTTTCGCCGGCATCGAGGCGGACGTGCCGTTCGTGGACGCGCTCACGTCGATCCTCGACCCGTCGCTGCCGCTGACCGTGACCGAATGGGACGAATGGGGCGACCCGCTGCACGACGCGGACGTGTACCGGTACATGAAGTCGTACACGCCGTACGAAAACGCGCCCGCCGACCCGGCCGACCCGCGCGTGCGCGACTTCCCGAAGCTGTTCGTGACCACGTCGATGAACGACACGCGCGTGCTGTACGTCGAACCGCTCAAATGGGTGGCGCGACTGCAGGCGGCCGGCGTGGACGCGGTCGTCAAGGTCGAGGTCGAGGCCGGGCACGGCGGCACGTCTGGGCGCTACAAGCAGTGGGAGGAGGTCTCCTACGAGAACGCGTGGTGCCTGAGCGTGATGAACATCCTGCACTGAGCGCGCGTCTCGTCGGACCAATCGCGTGTCCACAGGCTGAGAGGCCGGCGGCCGGCCTGTGGGCGCGCGTGTAGTCTCGCGTGCTATGAGCAAGACATACACAATCGCCGTGATTCCCGGCGACGGCATCGGCAAGGAAGTCACCCCGTGGGCGCAGAAGGCCCTCGAAAAGGCCGCCGAAGGTGTGGCCGATTTCACCTACGAGCCCTTTGACCTCGGCGCGGAGCGCTATCTGCGCGACGGCGCCATCCTGCCCGACGAGGAGCTGGAACGCATCAAGAAGACCGACGCGATCCTCCTCGGTGCGGTCGGCGACCCGCGCATCAAGGCCGGCATCCTCGAACGAGGCCTGCTTCTGAAGCTCCGCTTCGCGCTTGATCAGTACGTGAACCTGCGCCCGTCCAAGCTGTACAAGGGCGTCACCTCGCCGCTCGCCAACCCGGGCGACATCGACTTCGTGGTCGTGCGCGAAGGCACCGAAGGCCTCTACTGCGGCGCCGGCGGCGCGGTCCGCCGCGGCACCCCGCAGGAAGTCGCCACCGAGGTGTCCATCAACACCGCATACGGCGTCGAGCGCGTCGTGCGCTACGCCTTCGAGCTGGCCATGAAGCGCCGCAAGCACATCACGCTCGTGCACAAGAAGAACGTGCTCGTCAACGCGGGCGACATGTGGCAGCGCATCGTCGACAAGGTCGGCGAGGAGTACCCCGAGGTCACCCACGACTACTCGCACATCGACGCGGCCACCATCTTCCTCGTCTCCAACCCGAGCAAGTTCGACGTGATCCTCACCGACAACCTCTTCGGCGATATCCTCACCGACGAGGCGGGCGCGGTCGTCGGCGGCGTCGGATACTCGGCGTCCGGCTGCATCAACGCGTCCAACGAATACCCGTCCATGTTCGAGCCGATCCACGGCTCCGCCCCGGACATCGCCGGCAAGGGCATCGCCAACCCGACCGCCGCGATCCTGTCCGCCGCGATGCTGCTCGAGCACCTCGGCTTCGACGACGCCGCGAAGAAGATCCACAAGGCCGTCGAAGCGGACATTGAGGAGCTCGGCTCCACCGAACGCTCTACCGCGCAGGTCGGCGAGGACATTCTCGCCCGCATCTGACGGATTCGCGCGAACGGATATGTTGCAAGGCCCTGCCGGTGACGGCGGGGCCTTATCATTGCCGCATGAGGATATTGCGGGGCGAATGCAAGACGCCGGGCGGCAAGCTGGTCGGCGTGAATGTGACGGCCGATCCGGCGGACGGGCGGGCGCTCGCATGCCGGCTGGACGGCGACTTCTTCGTCGAAGGCGACGATGCCGAGGCGCAGGCGCTGATCGACGACGTGGAACGGACGCTGGTTGTGGGAGCGTCGGTTATGTCCGCCATTGCGAGGCATGACGGCGCGCGTCTCGTCGGCACGGACGCGGCTGCGATCGAAACGGCGTATGCGCGGGCGATGGGCATCCGCCCGACGATGAACGGTCGTCCGGCCCCGGACGGGGAAGAAGGCTCGGACCGGCTTCGCCTCGCGCGCAATGACCAGGAAAGCGGGATTGCGGCGGCCCGAAACGATGCGGACGGCACCAGCGCATTGGCCCGCAATGACGATACGGACGGCGATACGGACGGCGAGGCGGATCGGTGGCATGCGCGGTGGGCGGCGCTGCGGCCGCTTGTCGTGCATGACGCGCCGCGCGATCCGGCCGAACAGATGGCGGTCGACGAACAATGGGCGCGCGACGTCGCCGCCGGGCTGAGACCCGCGACCGTGCGATTCTGGGAATGGGCCGGACCGGCCGTCGTCGTCGGACGGTTCCAGTCGATCCCGGACGAAGTCCACGAGGACGAGGCCGCGCATGAGGGCATCGCCGTCGTGCGCCGGTGCACGGGCGGCGGGGCCATGTTCATCGAACCCGGCAACACGATCACCTACTCGCTGTACGCGCCGCTGCCGTTCGTCGACGGCATCGACGTCGAAACGTCGTACCGGCTGTGCGACCAGTGGCTCATCGACGCGCTGTGCGCCATCGGCGTGGATGCACGGTTCGCAGGACTCAACGACATCGCGTCGTCCCACGGCAAAATCGGGGGAGCGGCGCAACGCCGGTTCCCCGCGGCGAACGGAGGCCCCGGCGCGGTGCTCCACCACGTGACCATGGCGTACGACATCGATGCGGGGAAGATGGCGCGCGTGCTCAACACGTCATCCGAAAAAATGTCGGACAAGGCCGTGAAGTCGGCGCGCAAGAGGGTCGATCCGCTGCGCTCGCAGACCGGACTTGCACGGGAGGCGATCATCGAACGGTTCATCGCGCATCTGATCGGCCGTGGCGCGCGGCCGCTGTCCGGTGCCGGGGTGGCCGATCGCCTATCGGCATGACCTCCCACGGCGCATACGTCTGAAACCGGTCGTCGGCAACGAATACCGCCGGCGCGAGCGCCACGCCATGCGCGCGGTTCGTGGAAAAAGACGGAACGCCGCGAACGGCGACGGGGCGATTACAATAATATGGTCAGTCATGCGGAACCGCCTCGACCATGCGATCGGACGGCGACGACACAGGCAGCGATGACAGCAAGGAAGGTGCGATGAGCGTAAGCAAGCCGAACGAAGTGCCAGAGGAAAGTAACACGCTGCTGCACACGGCGCTGTTCGCCCAGGTCGCGCCCGATCAGGCCGAGGAGCTCCTGCCGTACCTCATGGAAACCACGCTCGACAAAGGCGACTTCATCTTCCGCGAAGGCGACACCGACTGCCGCCTGTACGTGCTCGAATCGGGCAAGGTCAAGCTCACCCGCACCTCGACCGACAACCGCGTGCAGCTGCTGTCCATCCACGCGCGCGGCGAGGTGCTCGGCGAAATCCCCGTGTTCGATCCGACCGGCGGCCCCCGCACCGCGTCCGCCGTGGCGATGACCGACGACACGCGCGTCGTCTGGCTCGAACGCGACGCCCTGTTCGGCTGGCTCGACAAGCATCCGCGCGTCGCCATCAACATGCTGCAGGTCATGGCCGCGCGCATGCGCTCCAACAACGAGCACATCAGCGACCTCGTGTTCATGGACGTGCCCGCGCGTCTCGCCAAGACGCTGCTCAACCTCGGCAGCCGGTTCGGCGAGCCGATGGAGGACGGCCTGCTCGTGCCGCACGATCTTACGCAGGAGGAAATGGCCCAGCTGGTCGGCTCCTCGCGCGAAACCGTGAACAAGGCGCTCACCGACTTCTCCAACCGTGGCTGGATCGCGCGCAAGGGGCGTTCCATCATCATCTACCAGCCGGGCATGCTCATCCGGCGGTCGCGGCGGTAGCGCCGGGAGCGTCCGGAGCGCCGCTCCAAGGCAATATCCAGCCGTTATTAGGCTGTTGCGGGTTTTGTGACGAAATGCGCGCAAGGGCGGAACGGAAACCGGCAAGGTAGACCCGGCCCCTTAGAATGAGCTGTATGCCCAAGAAGAAATCCCCTACCGTCGCACGCGTGCTCTCGCTCATCATGGCCTACGTGACGCTGTGCGTGGCGGGCGGCGTGGCGGCGAGCGTGCTGCTCATGCCGGCCGTGTTCGCCGCCAACAAGGCCACGCAGGCGCTGGTTCCCTCCCTTCAGGTGGAGGGCATCGACTTCGACGTGACGAGCCTGCCGCAGAAATCCATCATGTACGCCTCCGACGGCACCACGAAAATGGGCGAATTCTATGAGGACAACCGCATCGTCGTGCCCATCAAGAACGTGTCCAAGTACATGCGCTGGGCTGTGGTGGCCCGCGAGGACAAGCGCTTCTTCGACCATGCCGGCGTCGACGTGCAGGGCGTGATGCGCGCGTTCGTCAAAACGTACGTGCTCAAGCAGGACGAGCAGGGCGGCTCCTCGCTCACCCAGCAGTACGTCAAGAACGTGCTGATCACCAAGGCCGAAAGCGACAACGACCCGATCGCCCGCTACCATGCCTCCGAAGGCACCGTCGCGCGCAAGATCCGCGAGATGCTCATCGCCGTGCAGATGGAGCAGAAGTACTCCAAGCTCGAAATCCTGCAGGGTTACCTCAACATCGCGCAGTTCGGCCGCAACCGACTCTACGGCGTGGAGACCGCGGCCCGCCGCTACTTCAACGTGAGCGCCAAGGACCTCAACATCGTGCAGTCGGCCACCATCGCCGCCATCACGAAGAACCCGGAGAAGTTCGATCCGTCGGTCGAGGCCAACCTGCCCACGGCGCAGAAGCAGCGCAACACGGTGCTCCAGCTGATGCTCGAGCAGGGCTACATTTCCAAGGCCGAATACACCGAGGCCGTGAACACGCCGATCAAGGACACGCTCAACATCCAGCCGCTGACCACCGGCTGCCAGAACGCCGGCGACTACGCGTTCTTCTGCGCGTACGTGACCCAGCGCATCCTCAACTCCTCCGAATTCGGCAAGACCAAGGAGGCCCGCCTCCAGCTGCTCAAGGAGGGCGGCCTGAGCATCGTCACCACGCTCGACGTGGACGCCAACCAGCTGCTCATGAAGGCGGCGCGCGACACGGTCCCGCCCACCGATCCCAGCGGCTTCGAAATCATGATGGCCTCGGTCAAGCCCGGCACGGGCGAAGTGCTCGGCTTCGGCATCAACCGAACGTACACGGGCGGCGACGCCACCGACCAGACGCAGACGTCGATGAACTACATGGTCGACGCGGCTGACGGCGGCGGCGCGGGCTTCCCGGTCGGCTCGTCGATCAAGCCGTTCAATCTGGTCGCGTGGATGGAGGCGGGCCGCTCGATCAACGAGAACCTGCAGACCACCACCAGCTATGCGACCAGCGAGTTCGCGTGCGAGAACTACAACGGCAAGATGCAGAACTATTCGGGCACCACCGAACTGTGGCCGGTCACGAACGCCATCACCAACGACACGGTCAACCCCGAAAGCCCGTTCCTCGGCCTCGTCCGCTCGCACAACACCACGCAGGCGTCGATGGGCGCGATCATCGGCCTGTGCCGCGTGGCCGACGCCTACACGCAGGCCGGCTACCACGACGCGTCCACGCTCAAGACCATCGATCAGGTGCCGGCCACGTACAACCCGGCCATGATGATCGGCTCGGTGAACGTCTCCCCGCTGACCATGGCCAACATGTACGCGACCCTCGCGGCCGACGGCGTCGAATGCACGCCGATCGCCATGAAGAAGGTCACCCGCATGAACGGCGAGGAGATCAGCGTGCCGAAGGCCAACTGTCATCAGGCCATCGACAAGGAGATCGTGCAGACCGTCGCCTACACGATGAACCAGGGCACGCTGCGCTCCGACGGCGCCGGCGTGTTCGCCAAGCTGAGCAGCGGCCGCAAGACCTTCGCGAAGACCGGTACGAACGAGACCATGTACATGGCCACCGGCGGCTTCATCCCCAAGCAGATCGCCACGTTCGTGCTCGTCGGCGACGCGCAGGCCCCGATGCAGAACCCCGTGGCCAACATCGCGATCAACGGCACCTACCGCGGCTACTGGGACGGCGGCACCATCGCGGCCCCGGCGTGGAAGGAGTTCATGGACGCGTACGCGGACAAGAAGGGCATGTCGAAGGACGTGGGCAACGACTACGGCACGCCGTCGTCCAAGTACACGGCCACCAGCAATTCGGTCACCACGATTCAGGGCCGCACGCTGGGCACGTACACCAACACGAACAATTCGACCGGCGGCACCACGAACTCGAACGGCACGACCGGCAACAACTCGTCCAATTCGAACTCGACCGGCGGCAATTCGACCCAGTCGAACTCGAATCAGTCGAACCAGTCGAATTCGAGCCAGTCCAACAGCGGCACGTCGAACCAGCAGGGAACCAGCAACCAGCAGAGTTCGAACAGCCAGCAGTCGGGCACGACCAGCAGCGGCCGGTGACGGCCACGCAAGCCCGACGGCATGAGAGCGCCCGCCCGTTACGGCGGACGCTCGTCGTATATGCCGTTTGACCGTTCGTCGTACAATGGCGGAAGCGCACCCTTATCGGGGGAAGCACGCGGATCCGGCGGGATCCGCGTTCGGGTTCGCATTCGGAAAGGAAGCACGATGGGCGATACCGACGGCAAAGACGGCAAAAGCGGCAAGAAGATGAAGAAGGGCAAGGGCTCGGCCACGCTGTTCACGCCCATGACGCTGCGCGGCGTGACCGTGCGCAACCGCATCTGGATGCCGCCGATGGACACCTATTCGGCCGTGGCACGCGACGGCAAGCCGACGCCGTTTCACTACCAGCATTACGTGTCGCGCGCGATGGGCGGGTTCGGCATGATCATCTGCGAGGCGACCGCCGTGGCTCCTGAAGGCCGCATTTCGCCGTGTGACACGGGCCTGTGGAACGACGATCAGGTCGAGGCGTGGCGATGGATCGTCGACGGCATCAAGCAGGCCGGCGCAGTGCCCGCCGTGCAGCTCAACCATGCCGGCCGCAAGGGCTCGACCGGCTGCTTTGGCGTGGGATTCGCCGGCGGCAGCGTGCCGTTCGAAGAGGGCGGCTGGCAGACCGTGGCGCCCAGCCCGATCGCCTACGGCCATTACGCGATGCCGCGCGCACTGAGCGTGGAGGAGATCCACGGCATCGTCGGCGAGTTCCGCGACGCGGCGGCCCGCGCCGTGCGCGCCGGATTCCAGGCGATCGAAATCCACGCCGCGCACGGCTATCTGATTTCGCAGTTCCTTGACCCGCTCAGCAACGAGCGCACGGACGAATACGGCGGCGATCTGGCCGGCCGCATGCGTTTCCTGGTGGAGATCGTCGACGCGGTGCGTGCGGCGATCCCCGAGGACATGCCGCTGCTCGTGCGCATTTCCGCGACCGACTGGGCCGCCGGCGGCTGGGATCTCGACCAGACCGTCGACGTGGCGAAGGTCGTGCGCGAGCACGGCGTCGATCTGGTCGACGTGTCGACCGGCGGCATCGTGCCGAACGTGACGATTCCGGTCAAGCCCGGCTACCAGGTGCCGTTCTCGACGCAGGTGCGCGACCGTGCGGACGTGCCCGTGACGGCGGTGGGACTGATCACCAAGCCGAAGCAGGCGGCGAAGATCGTCGCCCGCGGCGAGGCCGACGCCGTCGAGATCGGCCGCGCCGCGCTGCGCGAACCGTACTGGCCGCTGCGCGCGGCGTACAAGCTTGGGCTGGCCACGGCCGACGCGCCGTATCAGCCGCAGTATGTGCGCGGCGCGTACTGAACGAGGCATGGCGCCTGTCGCCAGTGACATCGCCAATGACAGGAATGACAGGTGAGGGGTAGCCGGGAGATCGCGCATCGTATGGATGCGAACGAATCTTCCGACTGCCCCTCAGTCAGCTTCGCTTCCGGTTTTCCCACTGACGGGGAAGGGGCCGGGGGAGGCGAGCGTCACGCGTCCGCGCCGACGGCCTGGGCGACGTTGTCGTAGCCGTCGCGGCGCAGCAGTTCGGCGAGGCCGCGCTTCAACACGGTGATCTGCTGGGGGCCACGGTACATGAGCGCGGAAATGAACATCACGAGGCTCGCGCCGCAGCGGATTTTCTCATACGCCTGCTCGGGCGTGAACACGCCGCCGATGCCGGCGATCGCGAACCGGTCGCCGTACTCGCGGTACACCTGGCGCACCAGCGCGTTGCTCGCGCGGTACGTCGGGCCGCCCGAGAGTCCCCCCTCCCAGTCGCGCGGAATCTCCATGCCGGTGCGGTCCTTCTGCAGGTTCGCGAAGCTCACGCCCTGCACGTTGTGCTCGGCGAGCACGTCGAGCAGCTCGCGGAACTCGTCCCAGCTCTTGTTGAGCGGCATCTTGACGAGCGTCGGCTGCGGGCGCTCGATCCTGTCGAGCGCGGCGAACAGTCGGTCGAGCGCCTCCGGCGTCTCGGTGAACGGCTCGCCGGCGTGCGTGTTCGGGCAGGACACGTTCACTTCGACCATCGCGGTGCGGCCGGCGGCGCGGCGCATCGACGTGCAGTAGTCCTCGATGCCCTCGTCCAGATCGCCGCACCGGTCGTCGTTCGTGCGTGCGATCGAGACGGAAACCTGCATGCTCTTCGCCTTCGTCCACGCCTTCTCCGCGCGCTCGATCACCTTGGCGGAACCGTCGTTCGCCAGTCCCACGTGCACCATCATTGAATCGTATTCGGGCAGGCGGTGGAACCACGGGCGCGGATTGCCCTTGCACGGGCGGGCGGTGGTCGAGCCGACCGTCTCGAAGCCGAAACCGGCGTTGTCGAGCAGCACGGGCATGTCGCAGTTCTTGTCGAGTCCGGCGGACAGGCCGAACGGGTTGGCGAAGTCCACGCCCATCACGTTCGTTTCGAGGATCGGGTCGGTGTAGTCGAGCATTTCGCGCAGCAGCCACATCAGCGGCGGGATGTTCTTGGTGACGCGGCAGAATTCGATCATCTGGTCGTGCGCCACGTCGGGCGTGTGGTTGAACACGAAGCAGGGCTTGACGATGTTCTTGTAGCCGAAGGTGAAGAGGTCGGTGGTGGCTTTGTTCACGGCGTCGTGCCAGAAGCTTTCAGATACGTAGGTCATGCGTCCCATTGTGGCACTGGACGACGAAAAACGGAACGATTGCCGCCTGCGCCGGTCGGCGTTGCCGTGCGGGTTGTGGCCGGAATGCGGATGATCCGCGGCGGATCCGTGACCGGTTCGCGTCGGGCGCGGATGATGATGCGTGCGTTTTTGTGCGGTTCGCTGGCATGATTTGTGTGTTTGTCGGCGTGTTGCGGCGCGAAACGCTCATTTCGGTTTGTTTTGTGCGCGCATGTGTGCGATAATGTTCGAATGATCTCCTCACAACGTCAACATCTGATACTGAGCAGGCTGCGCACCCGCGGTGCGGTGCGCATCACCGCGCTGAGCAAGGAACTCGGCGTTTCCGCAATGACCATCCGCCGCGACATCGCCGAACTGTCCGACAAGGGACTCTTGAAGCGCGTCCACGGCGGCGCGGTCACCACCAGCACGCTGCTCAGCGAGCCGTTGTTCTCCGTAAAGTCGCAGATGGACATCGGCCTCAAGGACGCCATCGCGCAGGAGGCCGTCAAATACGTGGCCCCCGGCGACGTGATCGCCATCGGCGGCGGCACCACGGCGTATGTCTTCGCGCAGCACCTGCTCGAATCGCAGCAGTCCAGCGGCATCACGATCCTCACCAACTCGATCCCCGTCGCCGAACTCGTGCAGGCGCTCGAATCGAAGGACGTCGAAGTCATCGTGACCGGCGGCGTGATCACGCGGTCCAACTCGCTCGTCGGGCCGATCGCGGACAAGGTCGTCGCATCCCTGCGCGTCAACACCGTCTTCCTCGGCACGCACTCCGTGTCGCTGCCGCGCGGCTTCCTCATGCCCAACTCGCTCGAGGCCGCGACCGACATGGCGATGATGGACATCGCCGACAAAACCATCATTCTTACCGATCACACCAAGTGGAGCTGCACCTCGTTGTCGCTGTTCGCACGCTTCGATCAGGTGGATACGGTGATCACCGACGACGGGCTCGACCCCGACTCGGCGAACAAGACCAAGGAATTGGTGAAGGAGCTCGTGCTGGCCCACCAGAGCGAGCATACAGAGGAAAGTGAGTGATTCACATGGCAGAATTCGCCAACTACACGCCGGGTGAATACGCGAAGGAGCACATTCGCATCACGCCGACCACGCTGGCCGACGGCCGCGACTTCTTCTATCTCGACGACGATCCGGAGTACGTCTCCGGCAAGAAGACCCGCGAGCTGCACGATCCGCGCCCGCTGGCCTACCGTTTCGCCAACCAGCTGAACGCGGCCGGCGAAGAGGTGCCGTACGCGGCCCCCGAAATGCGCCGCGACCCGCTCACCGGCGACTGGATCCCGATGGCGACCGCGCGCATGAACCGCCCGATCACCGCCGGCCCGGGCGCCACCGCCAAGGGCAACCCGCTCGCCGCGCGCAAGCCCGGCGACCCGTACCAGGACGGCGAGGTGCCGGACACCGACTACAACGTCGTCGTGTTCGAAAACCGCTTCCCGTCGATGGTGCGCGTGCCCGGCCGCTCCGAGGACGTGACCTACGTGGACGGCAACCCGCTGTGGGAGAAGAAGATGGCCGCCGGCCGCTGCGAGGTCATCTGCTTCGACCCGGACGAGAACGGTCTGCCGGCCGACCTGCCGGTGTCCCGCCTGCGCACCGTCGTCGAGGCATGGGCGTTCCGCACCGCCGAAATCTCCAAGATGGACGGCATCGAGCAGATCTTCCCGTTCGAGAATCACGGCGCCGAAATCGGCGTCTCGCTCGCCCACCCGCACGGCCAGGTCTACTGCTACCCGTTCATCGCGCCGAAGATGGAACAGGAACTCAAGCACACCGAGGCCTACCACGAGAAGACCGGCGGCAACCTGCTCAAGGACCTCATGAACGCCGAGATCGAAGCCGGCGAACGCATCGTCATGCGCAACCACAGCTGGGTCGCCTACGTGCCGGCCGCCGCCCGCTGGCCCCTCGAGGTGCATGTCGCGCCTGTCCGCGACGTGCTCACCATCGACCAGCTCAACGATCAGGAGCGCTGGGACCTCGCCTCGATGTACTCGCACCTGCTCAAGCGCGGCAACGCGTTCTTCGACAAGGGCGACGGCAAGGGCATGGACCTGCCGTACATCGCCGCATGGCACCAGGCCCCGATCCACGACCCGCGCCGCGAGAACTACCGCCTGAATCTGCAGTTCTTCTCGTTCCGCCGCGCCGCCAACAAGATCAAGTACCTCGCCGGCTCCGAGTCCGGCATGGCCGCCTGGATCTCCGACACCACGCCGGAACTCATCGCCAAGCGCTTCCATGAGCTCGGTGACGTGGACATCGCCGACTGATTTTCGCCAATTATTATTCCCGTTGCCATTTCGGGCGGGACGCAGTCGAGCCGGGAAATCCTGGCGACTCCCGTACGGGATTTCTCCGCTCGCTGCGCTCGGTCGAAATGACAGAGAAAACACAGAAAGAACACCAATGACTGCTGTTGAATTCATCGAACCGATCTCCCACGAGGACGGCGTGGCCCAGGCCAAGGCGCTGTTCGCCAAGACCTACGGCTCCGAGCCGGAAGGCGTGTGGGCCGCTCCGGGCCGCGTCAACCTGATCGGCGAGCACACCGACTATAACGCGGGCCTGTGCCTGCCGATCGCGCTGCCGCACCGCACGTTCATCGCGCTCTCCCCACGCGAGGACACCAAGGTGCGTGTCGTGTCCGACGTGGCTCCCGACAAGGTCGCCGAAGCCGATCTCGACGGTCTCGCCGCGCGCGGCGTGGACGGCTGGTCCGCGTATCCGACCGGCGTGGCGTGGGCGCTGCGCGAAGCCGGCTTCGACGCCGTCAAGGGCTTCGACGCCGCGTTCGTCTCCTGCGTGCCGCTCGGTTCGGGCCTGAGCTCGTCCGCCGCGATGACCTGCTCGACCGCGCTCGCGCTCGACGACGTGTACGGCCTCGGCTACGGCTCCACCGACGCCGGCCGCGTCACGCTCATCGACGCCGCCATCAAGTCCGAAAACGAGATGGCCGGCGCCTCCACCGGCGGACTCGACCAGAACGCGTCCATGCGCTGCACCGCCGGCCACGCGATCCGCCTCGACTGCCGTCCGGGCCTGACGCCGCTCGAAAGCGTCTCCCAGCAGGAGTTCGACCTCGACAAGTACGGTCTCGAGCTGCTCGTGGTCGACACGCAGGCCCCGCACCAGCTCAACGACGGCCAGTACGCCCAGCGCCGCGCCACCTGCGAGAAGGCCGCCGAACTGCTCGGCGTCGCCAACCTGCGCGAGATCAGCGAACAGGTGGAAGCCGCTGACGATCCGGCCGCCGCGCTCGCCGACGTGCTCGCGAAGGTCGCCGAACTCGGCGACGAGACGATGGTCAAGCGCGTGCGCCACGTCGTCACCGAAATCGGCCGCGTCGACCAGTTCGTCCACGCGTTCGCCGCGGGCGACATCAAGACCGCCGGCGATCTGTTCAACGCGTCGCACGATTCGCTGCGCGACGACTACGAGGTGACCGTGCCCGAGCTCGACGTGGCCGTGGACACCGCCCGCGCCAACGGCGCGTACGGCGCCCGCATGACCGGCGGCGGCTTCGGCGGCTCCATCATCGCGCTCGTCGACAAGGGCCGCGGCCATGAGGTCGCCCAGCTCATCGCCGACGAGTTCGCAAAGCGCGGCTTCCATGCGCCGAGAGCCCTTGCCGCGGTCGCCGCTCCGTCGGCGAGCCGCGAGGCGTAGGCGTAGGTATTGCGCTGCGCGCAATACTGGCTTGTTGACGACACTGACGTGTCGTGACGCTCCCTCAGTCAGCCTGCGGCTGACAGCTCCCTCAACCGAGGGAGCCGAGGCTGCCGCCAGCATGATGATGCGTTGACGGATGATACGGGGAGGCTGATGCGGCACGGCATCACACTTAGTGCGATTCCTCGCGACACGCCCGGGCGTACTTACGAAAAATCGAAAAGCGTATTACGATCGCGTCTCGTCTTGATAATCGCATGCCATATGGTGTTTTGTTCGCCGTATGGCATGCGATTTTTTGTTGCCGATCGTGACCCGGACGTTAGGGGTTGTCGGCGCTCGCCAATGAAGCCGCACACCGCATTCCGCGGTGCGCGGCCGCATGTCCGGCGGGCGCCGCGCGACGGCAGCGACGTCGATTGAAGAAGAGGATTCCGTTGTCCGCCAACCAGACAACCATTCGTAAAGACCAACTGTCCGACGACGCGTTCGTGCCGGACGCGCACCAGCATTTCGATCATCCGCACAAGGTCATGCTCGGCCTGTACATCAGCGTGTTCCTGGGCATGCTGTCGGAAACGTCCATGAACATCACCCTGCCCGACCTGATGTCCGATTTCGGCATCTCGTCCGGCACCGCGCAGTGGATGGTCGTCGGCTACATGCTCGCCATCGGCGTGGTGCTGCCGTGCGTGGGCTTCATACTCAAGTGGGTCAAGGCCAAGACGCTCGTGCTGTTCGCTCTGGTCTGCTTCCTGATCGGTGCGATCGTATGCACCGTCGCGCCCTCGTTCCCGATCCTGCTGGCCGGCCGCATCATGCAGGGCGTGAGCACCGGCATCGTGCTGCCCACCATGTACGCGGCGATCATGCGCGTGTTCCCGCCGCACAAGATCGGCGCGGCGAACGGCGTGGCGGGCCTCGTCATCATGTTCGCGCCCGTCATCGGCCCGACCATCGCCGGCGCGCTCATCGGCGCGTTCTCGTGGCGCGCCATCTTCGCACTGTTCGCCGTCGTCGCGATCATCGCGATCGCATGCACGGCGCTGTTCTTCGTGACTCCGATCGAACGCACCCGCCCGAAGGTCGACATGGTCTCCATCCTCGCCTCGGCGATCGGCTTCGGCTGCCTCGTCGCCGGCGTGAGCCTCATCAGCGACATGGGCTTCTCCGCGGCCGTCATCGCGCTGCTCGTCGTCGGCGTGATCGTGCTCGCCTTCTACGCCCGCCGCCAGCTCACCATCGCCGACCCGCTGCTCGACCTGCGCGCGCTCGGCATCGCGGCGTTCCGCACGCCGGCCATCATGATCAGCTGCTCGTTCTCCTGCACGCTTGCATTCATGTACCTCGTGCCGCAGGAACTGCAGCGCGGCATGGGCCTGAGCTCCACCGTCGCCGGCCTGCTCATGCTGCCCGGTGGCGTGATCAACGCGCTGTGCACGCTCGCCGCCGGCCGCATGTTCGACCGCCACGGCGCCAAGCGACTCGTCTGGCTCGGCTCGGCACTGACCATCGTCGGCGGCGCGCTGTTCTTCATGATTGGCGTGTCCACGCCGGTGGCGCTGTTCCTTGCCGCGCACATCATCGTCATGGTCGGCATCCCGTTCATCCAGCAGTCCGCGCAGTCCGCGGCGCTCAAGTCGCTGCCCGGGCGCATGGCGGCCGACGGCAGCACGATCATGAACACCATGCAGCAGGTGTGCGGCGCGATCGCCACCGCCGTGGCCACCTGCCTGCTCGGACTCGGCCAGACGAACTACACGGCCGGCGGCGGCGCGAACCCCGCGCAGGGCTTCGTGGACGGATCCCGCTACGGCTACCTGTTCGGCATGGCGCTCGTGGTGATCGTGCTGGCGTGCTCCTTCCTGCTCAAGGAGCATCACGTGGAGCCGAAGCTCGTGCCGGTGCACGTGGACGCCGAGACGCTGGCCGTCTGACATCGCCACATGACGCATGTCCGTCCGGCGTGAGACGGGAAACATGAGATGCGGGTGTCTTCCATATACTGGAAGGCACCCGCTTTTTTCGTCTCGATCAGGGAGCTTCATGAACAAGGCAATCATCACCGTCGTCGGCAAGGACACCGTCGGCATCATCGCACGCGTCTGCACCTACCTGTCCCAGCACAACGTCAACGTGCTCGACATTTCCCAAACCATCATCGACGGCTTCTTCAACATGATGATGATCGTCGACTACGCGAACTCCGACAAGGAATTCAGCGCCATGGTCGGCAACCTCGAGGACCTCGGCGACGACATCGGCGTGCGCATCCGCTGCCAGCGCGAGGAGATCTTCACCAAGATGCACCGCATATAGTCTCGCCGGACCGAACCGAAAGGAACGCAACCATGCTGAATATCATGGAGGTCCACGAGACCAACCAGATGATCGAGCAGGAAAAACTCGACGTGCGCACCATCACCATGGGCATCTCGCTGCTCGACTGCGCGGCAGACACCGTCGACAAGACCTGCGACAACATCTACCGCAAGATCACCACGTACGCCAAGGACCTCGTCGCCACCGGCCAGGCCATCGAACAGGACTACGGCATCCCGATCGTCAACAAGCGCATCACCGTCACCCCGATCTCACTCGTCGGCGCGAGCTCCTGCAAGACCTCCGCGGACTTCGTGCAAATCGCGCACGCGCTCGACCGCGCGGCCAAGGAGGTCGGCGTCGACCTCATCGGCGGCTACTCGGCGCTCGTGAGCAAGGCCATGACCCCGGCCGAGCGCCTGCTCATCGAATCGCTACCTCAGGCTTTGACCGAAACCGACATCGTCTGCTCGTCCGTCAACGTCGGCTCCACGAAGACCGGCATCGACATGAACGCCGTCGAACTGCTCGGCCGCGTCATCAAGGACATCGCGTACAACACGCGCGACAACGACTCGTACGGCTGCGTCAAATTCGTCGCGTTCTGCAACGTGCCCGACGACAACCCGTTCATGGCCGGCGGCTTCCACGGCGTGACCGAGGGCGACGCGGTCATCAACGTGGGCGTGTCCGGGCCGGGCGTCGTCTCGCGCGCGCTCGACGCGGCCAAGGGACGCGATTTCGAGTTCCTGTGCGAGACGATCAAGCGCACCGCGTTCAAGATCACGCGCGTCGGCCAGCTCGTCGCGCAGGAGGCTTCGCGGCGGCTCGGCGTGCCGTTCGGCATCATCGACCTGTCGCTTGCGCCCACCCCGGCCGTGGGCGACTCGGTCGGCGAAGTGCTCGAGAAGATCGGCCTCGAACAGGTCGGCGCTCCCGGCACCACCGCGGCGCTCGCGATGCTCAACGACCAGGTCAAGAAGGGCGGCATCATGGCGAGCTCGTATGTCGGCGGCCTGTCCGGCGCGTTCATCCCGGTCTCCGAAGACAAGAACATGATCGACGCGGCGGCCTCCGGATGCCTCACGCTCGAAAAGCTCGAAGCGATGACCTGCGTGTGCTCAGTCGGCCTCGACATGATCGCCATCCCCGGCGACACGTCGGCGGCCACGATCTCCGGCCTGATCGCCGACGAGGCGGCCATCGGCATGGTCAACCAGAAGACCACCGCCGTGCGCGTCATCCCCGTCTACGGCAAGGGCGTGGGCGAGGTGGCCAACTTCGGCGGCCTCATGGGCTACGCGCCGATCATGCCGGTCAACACCGCCTCCTGCGAGGCGTTCGTGACCCGCGGCGGCCGCATCCCCGCGCCGATCCACTCGTTCAAGAACTGATGCGTCATGATCATATGCCCCGAGGCCGGTTCCTCGGGGCTTTGTCGTAGGGCATGCAGTCGACACGGACGGGAATCGTTTTCGATCGTAAGGATCAGACAGGGAGTTTGACGATCGAGAGGCTGATTTCAGGTCTTGTGCAGGTCAGTTCGACGATCGAGAGGCCCTCCTCCTCGTTGCCTATGCCGATAAATACGGTTTTGGGACCATTGCGGGCATGGTTTTCCGACGATCTCGTCCGCCGACAGCCTCTCAATCGTCAAACTGACCTCGACAGAAGTCCATATCAGCCTCTCAATCGTCGAACTGGCGGCCAAAAGGCTTGGTTCAGGGGCTGTTTTATGCTCGAATGTCGGATTGCGCAAGCGTGCACGGAACATAAGAGGTGAGGAATATGGCGGAACAGGCGGAAAACCAGCAGAATCCGGAAGCCAAGGTCGAGAAGATGTTCGAATACGGCTACCGCAAGTCGAACTACGGTCCGGACGAACTCGTGACCGACGCGCACGGCAACCCGATCTCCGTGGTCGACGCGATGCTGTCCGCCGAGGACGCCGCCAAGGCCGAAACCGCCACTCCGCACCTGTGCTACTACAGCCCGCGCATCCCCGGCAACACCGGCTCCGCGATCCGCCTGTGCGCAGTGACCGGCACGATCCTGCACCTCGTCGAGCCGCTCGGCTTCAACCTGCGCGACACGAAGCTACGCCGCGCCGGCCTCGACTATCACGACATGGCGCACGTCGTGCTCCACCCGAACTTCGACAACCTCGTCGAATCGATGCCGAACTCGCGTATCATCGCGTTCACGGCCCACGCCACGAAGCTGTACACCGAAGTCGAATACAAGCCGACCGACATTCTCCTGTTCGGCCCCGAACCGGGCGATATCCCCGACCCGATGGACATCATGGCCGGCCCGCACGTCGCCGAACAGGTGAGGCTTCCCATGCGCCCCAGCCTGCGCTCGCTGAACCTGACCAACTGCGCGTCCATCGCCATCTACGAGGCATGGAGGCAGCTGGGCTTTGCCGGCGGAGCGTGAGGAGGAAGCCCAGTGCTGAGCCGTGAAGCGGAAAGTCCAGTGGACTTTCCGCAGGCGAAGTGAGGCCTTTGGCCGAAGAAGTATTCCGTAGGAATACTTATCCGAGTAGCGACGCCGAGACGAGCTCGATAGAGCGAGGTGAGGTATGAAATTGTCTCGTGCAGCGAGTCCGAAATTGCGGCCGGACGCTGATCTGGGCACAACGGAAACGGTTCGTATGAGCGACATCGAACGCAACGAATCCGTCCGCCGCAAGCTCGCCGCATGGTGGGAGGCGAACGCGCGCGACCTGCCGTGGCGGTTCGGGCGCGCGACCCCGTGGGGCGTGCTCGTCTCCGAGGTCATGAGCCAGCAGACGCAGATGAGCCGCGTCGTGCCGTACTGGGAGACGTGGATGCGCGCGTGGCCGGACGCGGCGGCGCTCGCTGATGCGCCCACGGCCGAAGTGATCACCGCGTGGGGACGGCTCGGCTATCCGCGGCGCGCCTTGCGGTTGCAGGAATGCGCGCGCGTGGTGCGCGACCGGTACGCCGACGCGTTGCCGCGCACGTACGACGAGCTGACCGGATTGCCCGGCATCGGTGACTACACGGCGTCGGCGGTGCTGAGCTTCGCGTTCGGGCAGCGGATCGCGGTGATCGACACGAACATCCGGCGCGTATTGTCGCGCGTGTTCCGCGGTGCGGAATCGTTGGGCGGATCGGCGACGCCGGCCGAACGGGATCTCGCGAACCGCGTGCTGCCGGCCGACGCCTCGCGGTCGGTGACGTGGAACCAGTCGGTGATGGAACTCGGCGCGACCGTATGCACCGCGAAGAACCCCCTGTGCGACGATTGCCCGGTGCGCGAGGACTGCGCGTTTCTTGCCGCTGGCCGTCCAGGCTTGGGGAAGCGGCGGACCCGGCCGCGCCAGCGGTTCGCCGGTACCGACCGGCAGGTGCGCGGTTTGGTGCTGCATGCGTTGCGTAATCTGCCGGCAGACGAAACCGTGCTGACGCATGCGCAGATCGAATCGCTGTGGGCCGACCATATCCAGCTCGACAAATGCGTCGCTTCGCTGGACGAGGACGGGCTGATCGAGATGCTGCCGGGCGGGGGAGTGCGTTTGCCCCGCTGACCGCCGTGACGTTGGCGTTCGTATGTTGCGCGTGACCGCGCGCGGGATGCGTGGTGTGCGTCGGTTGTGCGGGCGCGTGCGGACCGGCCGCTGCCCGCCGCTGACCCGTGCCGCTGGTAGGTTGGAGCTGGCTGGTGTTGAGCTGGTGTTGAGAGAGGGCACGGTGATGCAGATGGCGGATGGGTTCACGTTCAACGATGACGTCAGTTCGGATTCGACCGGCAAGTGGCGGGATCTCGGCGACCCGCTGCCGTCGGTGGACCCGCTGGCCCCGGTGGAGCTTCCCGTGGACGATGACGACGATGCGGATGGTGCTGGCGGCGCCGACAGCGACCTGCCGCCGGTCGACTGGAGCGATCCCGTGCAGGCCTGCTCGGAAACCGGCGAGTTCGCGCTGGACGACATCCCCTCGATCAACGAGTTCATGGCCGACGTGAGCGGACTCGGCGACAAGGCCGGCCTGCCGATCGTCCGCCTTGCCGTCATGCAGGGCACGTATCTAGCGTCGGTGATGACGACGCGCATCCGCGGCGGGTTCCTGCTGGCATTGGGACGCCGACAGAAGGACGCGCAGGAACGAGCGCGGTTCGAGAGGACGGCGCTCGCGCTGTTCAACGCGCGCAGCTGGCGGGACATGCAGGATCTGTTTCCCGACGTCGTGGCGTTCGACGAGCTGATCGACCGCTTGGAACGCACCGGACGGCCGCAGACCGCCGCCATCGACCACGATTTTCCGTATTTGGTGCGGGTGTTCCGCGATCAGGACGGGCGCATCGACATCGCGTTCGACGAACGGCCGTGACCGGCGCGCGACCGCGGTGCGTCTTGACCGAACGTCTGTATTGAAGGCGCGTCCCGAGTGGGGCCGGAGGCGCATCGGAAGGCGTGGTATACACTGAATGACTATGGTACAGCGGAAGTCGGGGCGGCCAGTCGGATCCAAAGCGTTCAGGCAACGCGATCGCAAGCTCAGCAAACGGCAGCGGGCGATCTATCGCCGTCGTCGCATCGTCGTCGGCATCGTGCTTGTCGTGACGCTGGCGCTCGTCTCGTTCTGCATCTACAGTCTCGGCCGCGGTCTCGGCGCGCTCGGCGACGCGCTGGGGCACGGCGAACGGGTCGCGCTCAGCCGCAGCGTCGTCCCCGATCCGATCAAAACCAACGACATCACCGACTGTTCGTCGTCGAACGTGGAACTGTCGCTCACGCCGGCCTCGCAAAGCGTCGCAGTGGGCGGCTCGCTCGACTTCACGGCGACGATCACGTACACGGGTTCCAGCAAGGCCGGCTGTCTGATCGACGGTTCCGATTCGAGCCGAGTGCTCACGATCTCGTCCGGCAAGCAGACGATCTGGCGATCCGACGTGTGCGAGTCGGACTCGCGCATGCTGCTCATGGCCAAGGGCGACTCCGACAAGTATACGATCACGTGGAACGCCGACTCGACCGGCACGCAGTGCGTCGCGGACTCGGAGCTGCCGCGCGTGAACGCCGGCACGTACACCGCGCAGCTGAGCCTCAAGGACTTCCCCAAGACGGTGAGCGATCCGGTGACGATCACCGTGCAGTGACGGGGCAACACGCGGCATTGCGTAACGTTCGCAATCGTGCTATCGTTTGATATTTGCGTATATGCATGTCATATGGCGGGCATGCTGACAAAGACGAAGCGCCCGCAATCCTAGGCATATGGCGGCCTGCAAGGCGCTTGTCGTGGAACAAGAGTATCGAACGAACAAGCGAGCGATAAGGAACGTCCATTGGCTACTGAAGCTACGACGAACACCACCACCATGATCGCACGCGCCGACCAGCACGACATTGATCTGCACAAGGCGTCGGACCGTGTGAACTTCGGCTCCATCCGCGAGCCCATCGATGTGCCCTACCTGCTGGGCGTGCAGACCGACAGCTTCGACTGGCTGATCGGCTCCGACCGCTGGAAGAAGCGCGTCGAGGAGGACGAGAAGAACGGCACCACCACCGTGCCGCATATGTCCGGCCTCGACGAGGTCTTCAACGAGATCTCCCCGATCGAGAACTTCGCCCAGACCATGTCCCTGACCTTCTCGGACCCGTACTTCGAGGAGCCTCGCCACACCGTGCAGGAGTGCAAGGAGAAGGACTACACCTACTCCGCGCCGCTGTACGTGAACGCCGAATTCGAAAACGGCGACACCGGCGAGATCAAGTCCCAGACCGTGTTCATGGGCGACTTCCCGCTGCAGACCCCGCACGGCACCTTCATCATCGGCGGCACCGAGCGAGTCATCGTCTCCCAGCTCGTGCGCTCCCCGGGCGTCTACTTCGACCGCTCCACCGACCGCACCTCCGGCAAGGAAGTCTTCGGCGCGAAGATCATCCCGTCGCGCGGCGCGTGGCTCGAGTTCGAAATCGACAAGCGCGACGTGCTCGGCGTGCGCGTCGATCGCAAGCGCAAGCAGTCCGCGATCGTCTTCCTCATGGCCATCGGCATGACCAAGCCGGAGATCCGCGACGCGTTCGAAGGCTACCCGCTGGTCCTCGACGCGCTCGAGAAGGAAACCGTCGACACGCAGGACGAGGCCCTCACCGACCTCTACCGCAAGATCCGCCCGTCCGACACCGCCACCCCGGAAGCCGGCCGCAACCTGCTCGACTCCTTCTACTTCAACACCAAGCGCTACGATCTGGCGCGCGTCGGCCGCTACAAGATCGACCGCAAGCTCGGCCTCGAGCACGACATCAACGACCGCTCGCTCAAGCGCGAGGACATCATCGCCACCATCAAGTACCTGGTGACGCTGCACGCCGGCGAGGCGACGTTCCCGGGCAAGCGCAAGGGCCAGGACGTCGACCTGCGCGTCGAGACCGACGACATCGACCACTTCGGCAACCGTCGCATCCGCCAGGTCGGCGAGCTGATCCAGAACCAGCTGCGCACCGGCCTGTCCCGCATGGAGCGCGTCGTGCGCGAGCGCATGACCACCCAGGACTCCGAGGCGATCACCCCGCAGTCGCTGATCAACATCCGCCCGGTGAACGCCACCATCAAGGAGTTCTTCGGCACCTCGCAGCTCTCGCAGTTCATGGACCAGAACAACCCGCTGGCCGGCGTGACCAACAAGCGCCGTCTGTCGGCCCTGGGCCCCGGCGGCCTGTCCCGCGACCGCGCCTCCATGGAGGTGCGCGACGTGCACCCGTCCCACTTCGGCCGCATGTGCCCGATCGAGTCCCCTGAAGGCCCGAACATCGGTCTGATCGGCTCGCTGGCGACCTTCGGCCGCGTCAACCCGTTCGGCTTCATCGAGACCCCGTACCGCAAGGTGATCGACGGTCAGGTGACCAACGAGGTCGAGTACATGACCGCCGATCAGGAAAACGACCACGTGATCGCCCAGGTGAACCAGAAGCTCGACAAGAGCGGCAAGTTCGTCTCCGACGTCGCGCTCGCCCGAGCCGACGAGGAAGAGGCGGTCGACGTCCCGGTCAGCTCCGTCGACTACATGGACGTCTCCCCGCGCCAGATGGTCTCGATCGGCGCCTCGCTGATCCCGTTCCTCGAGCACGACGAGGGCCACCGAGCGCTGATGGGCACCAACATGCAGCGTCAGGCCGTCCCGCTGGTCGAATCCGAGCGCCCGCTCGTGGGCACCGGCTCCGAATGGCGCGTCGCGTACGACTCCGGCGACGTGATCATCGCCGACAAGCCGGGCGTCGTGATCTACGTGTCCGCCGACTTGATCCGCGTGATGAACGACGACGGCACGCAGTCCAGCTACAAGCTGTCCAAGTTCCAGCGCTCCAACCAGACCACCTGCTACAACCAGCGCCCGATCATCAAGAGCGGCGAGCGCGTCGAGGCCGGCACCGTGCTGGCCGACGGCCCGGCCATCCAGAAGGGCGAGATCGCGCTCGGCAAGAACCTGCTGGTCGCGTTCATGCCGTGGAACGGCTACAACTACGAGGACGCCGTGATCATCTCGCAGCGCCTCGTGCAGGACGACACGCTCTCCTCCATCCACATCGAGGAGTACGAGATCGACGCCCGTGAAACCAAGCTGGGCGCCGAGGAGATCACCCGCGACCTGCCGAACGTGGGCGAGGACGCGGTGGCCAACCTCGACGAGCGCGGCATCATCCGCATCGGCGCCGAGGTCGAGGCCGGCGACATCCTCGTCGGCAAGGTCACGCCGAAGGGCGAGACCGAGCTGACCCCGGAGGAGCGCCTGCTGCGCGCCATCTTCGGCGAGAAGTCCCGCGAGGTGCGCGACACCTCGCTGCGCGTGCCCCACGGCGAGACCGGCACCGTCATCGCGGTCAAGGAGATCACCCGCGAGGACGCCGAGGAGGACGGCGACGAGCTGCCCAACGGCGTCAACCAGATGATCCGCGTGTACATCGCGCAGCACCGCAAGATCACCGTCGGCGACAAGCTGTCCGGCCGCCACGGCAACAAGGGCTGCATCTCGCGCATCCTGCCGGAAGAGGACATGCCGTTCCTCGCGGACGGCACCCCGGTCGACATCATGCTCAACCCGCTGGGCGTGCCGTCGCGAATGAACCTCGGCCAGGTGCTCGAGCTGCACCTCGGCTGGATCGCGCACTCCGGCTGGGACATCTCCCTCGACCCGGATCTCGAGGCCGAGTGGAAGAAGTACATTCCGGAAGGCGCCGAGAAGGGCGAGCCGGGCACCCCGGTCGCGACCCCGGTGTTCGACGGCGTCAAGCCCGAGGTCATCAAGGGCCTGATGAAGTCCACACTGCCGAACCGCGACGGCGACCAGATGGTCGGCGAGGACGGCAAGGCCTGGCTGTTCGACGGCCGCACCGGCGAGCGTTTCGGCAAGCCGATCTCCGTGGGCTACATGTACATGCTGAAGCTCCACCACCTGGTCGACGACAAGATCCACGCGCGTTCCACCGGTCCGTACTCGATGATCACGCAGCAGCCGCTGGGCGGCAAGGCCCAGTTCGGCGGCCAGCGCTTCGGCGAGATGGAGGTGTGGGCCCTCGAGGCCTACGGCGCCGCCTACACGCTGCACGAGATGATGACCACCAAGTCCGACGACGTGGACGGTCGCGTGCGCGCCTACGGTGCGATCGTCAAGGGCGATAACCTGCCGCCGGCGGGCATCCCCGAGTCGTTTAAGGTGCTGCTCAAGGAAATGCAGTCCCTGTCGCTGAACGTCGAGGTGCTCAACGAGGAAGGCGTGGCCATCGACATGAAGGACGAGGACGACGATCCGGTCTCCGCCGGAGACGATCTGGGCTTCAACATCGGCGCCCGCCCCGACGCGGCCGCCAAGGAGGACCAGAAGGCTCCGGAGCCCGAGTACCAGTGATTCCGCTAGCCGCTCGGTCTGGTTCCCGGTTTCCGGCTTCCGCGTGACATTGCCCGCGGGAGCCGGCCGGACCGGGCCGGGGCGGCCGTGCGTGCGGCCGTGAGTGCCGCACCCGCCGCGCGCGTGATTGGGCGCGCGGCCCCGTGCATACCGACATCACAGATAGTTTCACAGACAGTTTTACAGACAGGACAATAGAGTGCTGGACGTCAACGCATTTGACAAGCTTCGTATCGGCCTGGCCACCGCCGACGACATCCGCGGCTGGAGCCACGGCGAGGTCAAGAAGCCTGAAACGATTAACTACCGTACCCTCAAGCCGGAGAAGGACGGTCTGTTCGGCGAGCAGATCTTCGGCCCGACCCGCGACTGGGAGTGCGCCTGCGGCAAGTACAAGCGCGTGCGCTTCAAGGGCATCGTGTGCGAGCGATGCGGCGTGGAGGTCACCAAGTCCCGCGTGCGCCGCGAGCGCATGGGCCACATCGAGCTGGCCGCCCCGGTGACGCACATCTGGTTCTTCAAGGGCGTGCCGTCCCGACTGGGCTACCTGCTCGACATCGCGCCGAAGGACCTCGAGAAGGTCATCTACTTCGCCGCGTACATGGTCACCAAGGTCGACGAGGAGCAGCGTCATCAGGATCTGCCCGACCTGCAGGACGAGTTCGACACAGAGATCAGCCACCTCGCCAAGCGCCGCGACAACGAGATCGAGGACCGCGCGCGCAAGGTCGAGGCCGACCTGCACGAGCTCGAGGCCGCCGGCGAGGCGACCGGAGCCAACAAGGCCAAGCTGCGCAACGGCGCCGAGCGCGAGATGGCGGCTATCCGCCAGCGCTACGACGACCAGATCCAGCGCCTGAACGCCGTGTTCGACCGCTTCAAGAACCTGAAGGCCGGCGACATGGAAGGCGACGTCGACCTGTGGCGCGAGATGGAGGACCGCTACGGCGACTACTTCGAAGGCTGCATGGGCGCCGAGGCGATCAAGAAGCGCCTGCAGGACTTCGACCTCGAGGCCGCTTCCAAGCAGCTGCGCGAGGAGATCGACACCGGCTCCGGCCAGCGCAAGGCCCGCGCGCTCAAGCGCCTCAAGGTCGTCAACGCGTTCCTGACCACCGGCAACAAGCCGGAGGCCATGGTGCTCGACGTGATTCCGGTCATCCCGCCGGATCTGCGCCCGATGGTCCAGCTGGACGGCGGCCGCTTCGCGACCTCCGACCTCAACGACCTGTACCGTCGCGTGATCAACCGCAACAACCGACTCAAGCGACTCATCGAGCTCGGCGCCCCGGAGATCATGCTCAACAACGAGAAGCGCATGCTGCAGGAGGCCGTCGACTCCCTGTTCGACAACGGCCGCCGCGGCCGCCCGGTCACCGGTGCGTCCAACCGCCCGCTCAAGTCCCTCTCGGACATGCTCAAGGGCAAGCAGGGCCGCTTCCGCCAGAACCTGCTCGGCAAGCGCGTCGACTACTCCGGCCGTTCCGTGATCGTCATCGGCCCGTCGCTGCGCATGCACCAGTGCGGCCTGCCGAAGCCGATGGCCCTCGAGCTGTTCAAGCCGTTCGTCATCAAGCGCCTCGTCGACCTCAACTACGCGCAGAACATGAAGAGCGCCAAGCGCATGGTCGACCGCGGCGACACCGAGGTGTGGGGCGTGCTCGAAGAGGTCATCGCCGAGCATCCCGTGCTGCTCAACCGCGCGCCTACGCTGCACCGTCTGGGCATTCAGGCGTTCGAGCCGATCCTCGTCGAAGGCAAGGCCATCCACCTGCCGCCGCTCGCCTGCGCCGCGTTCAACGCCGACTTCGACGGCGACCAGATGGCCGTGCACCTTCCGCTGAGCGCGGAGGCGCAGGCCGAGGCCCGTTCGCTCATGCTCGCGTCCGACAACATCCTCAAGCCGGCCGACGGCCACACCGTGACCATGCCGTCCCAGGACATGATCCTCGGCCTGTACTGGCTGTCCACCGTGACCGAGGGCGCCAAGGGCCAGGGCCGCGTGTTCTCCTCGCTGGCCGAGATGCAGATGGCGCTCGACCTGCATGAGATCGACATGCAGGCCAAGGTGCTCGTACGTCTGCCGAAGGACTTCGTGCTGCCGACCGGCTGGGAGCCGGGCGACGTGACCGTCGTGGATCCGGAGCCGGGCAGCCCCGACGTCGTCCACGAGGAGCGCTTCTCCGACGGCACCGTGCTGTTCGCCACCTCGATGGGCCGCCTCCTGTTCAACGAGACGCTGCCGACCGACTACCCGTTCGTCAACGAGCAGGCCCCGAAGAAGGTCCTCTCGCGCATCGTCGACGACATCGCGACCCGCTACTCGACCGCCCAGGTGGCCGCCACGCTGGACGCGCTCAAGGATCTCGGCTTCACCCGCGCCCCGTGGTCGGGCGTGACCTTCGCCTTCTCCGACGTCACCGAGCCGCCGGAGCGCGAGGCGCTCGTCGCCGAGTCCGAGGCGCAGGTCAACAAGATCAACCAGCAGTACGACCTCGGCTTCTTCACGGAAGAGGAGCGTCGTCAGGCGATCATCGACGAGTGGACCAAGTGCACCGAAAAGGTGTCGGACGCGGTCGTCAAGCACTTCGACCCGAAGAACAACCTGGCCATCATCGTCCAGTCCGGCGCACGAGGCAACATGACCCAGATCAACCAGATCGCGGGCATCCGAGGCCTCGTGAACAACCCGAAGGGCGAGGTCATTCCGCGACCGGTCGAGTCCAACTACCGTCAGGGCCTGTCCGTCCTGGAGTACTTCATCTCCGAGCACGGCGCCCGCAAGGGTCTGGCCGATACCGCACTGCGTACCGCCGAGTCGGGTTATTTGACCCGTCGTCTGGTCGACGTCTCGCAGGACGTGATCGTGCGCGAGGAGGACTGTGGCACCAAGCGCGGTCTGCCGATGCGCGTTGCCGACCGTCAGGCCGACGGCACGCTCACGCTGGTCAAGGCCGCCGACGGCGGTCCGTACTCGCGTCTGCTCGCCTCCGACGTGATCGACCCGGCCGACGGCACCACCGTGCTGTACAAGCGCGGCGACGCGCTGAGCATGGACGTGCTCAAGGATCTCGTGGCGCACGGCGTCGAAGAGGTCAAGGCCCGCTCCGTGCTCACCTGCGAGTCCAAGCGCGGCGTGTGCGCCAAGTGCTACGGCTGGTCGCTGGCCACCAACAAGCTGGTGGACGTCGGCGAGGCCGTCGGCATCGTCGCGGCCCAGTCCATCGGCGAGCCCGGTACTCAGCTGACGCTGCGTTCCTTCCACTCCGGCGGCGTCGCGGCGGCCTCCGACATCACCCAGGGTCTTCCCCGTGTCACCGAGCTTTTCGAAGCCCGCACCCCGAAGGGCGAGGCGCCCATCGCCGAGTTCCCGGGCGTGATCAAGACCGACGCGGAAGCCGACCACGTCTACCAGATGACGTTGACCCCGGACGACCAGACCGTCGAGCCGATCGTCTACACGGTGACCCGTCGCGCCCCGCTCCTCGTCAAGGACGGCCAGCACGTCGAGGCCGGCCAGCAGCTGACCGAGGGTTCCGTGGATCCGAAGAAGATCCTGCGCATCCTCGGCCCGCGCGCCGCGCAGGTCAACATCGTGGAGGAAGTGCACACCGTGTACCGCTCCCAGGGCGTCGACATCCACGACAAGCACATCGAGGTCATCGTCCGCCAGATGCTGCGCCGCATCACCGTCATCGACTCCGGCGACACCAACCTGCTGCCGGGCGAACTGGTCGATCAGGCGCGCTTCAAGGAAGCGAACATGGAAGCCGTGAAGAACGGCGGCAAGCCGGCCGCGGGACGCCCGGAGCTCATGGGCATCACCAAGGCGTCGCTCGCCACCGACTCGTGGCTGTCCGCCGCCTCCTTCCAGGAGACGACCCGCGTGCTCACCGAGGCCGCCCTGAGCCAGAAGGTCGACGACCTCAAGGGCCTCAAGGAGAACGTCATCATCGGTAAGCTCATCCCGGCCGGCACGGGCCTCGCCCGCTACCGCAACGCCGTGGTCGAGCCCGACAAGGCGATCCGCGACACCATCTACCCGAACTTCGGTCTGGGCGGCGGCACCGACGCGGACACCGACTTCTCCGACGCCGACCTGTCCGACGTGGACTTCGCAAACCTCGACTTCGGCGACCTGAAGCTCGGCGACGACTTCAACCCGGACGACTTTCTGGACGACCAGGGCGGTCAGGACGACGTCGAGTGACCTGCGGAACCATACGGCCGGGTGCGTTGAAGGCTTTGGCGCTCTTCTGACGCTCGGCCGTCGGGTTCGTCAGTCGCTTCCGGCGCCTTTGCCCGGATGAACGGCATGAACGCCCGATGAAATGATGGCCCCGATCCCGACATGGGATCGGGGCCATCATTCGTTTTGAGGACGGTTCGTCACTGGCTTGTCATGGGTTCGCCGTTGCGGGCTCGCCATAGTCTGAGCCATTCCGTCCGGGCCATTTTCGCGAAGGAACGACGGGGACGACGGGACGATGATGCGGAACGACGACGTGCCAGGGACAGTCGCGCACGCATCCGTTGCGGCCACGGCAGCGACATGAGCATCGCCCGACGGGCCGCCAGCACGGCGAGCCAATAGGATTCGGCCCGTTCGTCCGACACCGCGTCTCCGGAATACTCCGCATAATCCGCCTCGTCGCACAGCGAGCGCAGCGACGCCTCGTCGATGCCGAACCGGCAGGCGGCAAGGCGGGCCTGCTCCGTTCTCGTGCTATCCTGCAGGCCGACGCCGCCATGCCGCGCCAAGTCCAGCAACGACGCCCAGCCGGCCACAATGCGCCTGTTCGGCGATCCCCGGCATCGCAGCAGCCGCAGCGCCATCATCTTGAACGCCATGACGGCATAGCACCATGCCAGAGCCAGCCACACCGGACTGCCATACAGCGCCGTGAGCCGGAGCACGCGGACCATGGCAGCGCTCGGCCATACTTGCTCCGACGGTTCGTCCGCATCCTGTCCCGACAGATCCGCCGTGCCCCGGTGCTGTAGTTCATCCCGCAGCAGGTCGGTGAGCGGGGGAGGGGGCTGGCGAACCAAGGTGAGCGGGTCCGGGGGCACCGAATGCGCCGAATCATCCGGAATCCTGGTTTCCGGCGGAGTCGGGTGCAGGGCCACCCAGCCAAGATCCTCGAATCTGATCTCCACCCATGCGGTCACATCCGCACCGGTGAACTGCGTGATCGTGGAGCCATCCTCCTGACGAACCGCGCGACCGTCGCTGATGCCGCCGGTCTCATCCTTTGGCGCCAAGCCGAGCACCACCCGCGACCGCATGCCGAGCGCGCGTGCGGCCAACGCCATCGCGGACGCATACTGTTCGCCGTTGCCGACCATCATCTCGCCGGCAAACATCGTCGACAGCCGGTAATGGCCATGCCCCGCGGCTGACGGATAATCGCCCGCCAACCCGTTGGAGAACCATCCCTCGTCTCGCAATGCCTCCGTCAGCGCGACCGCGACGGCCCCGTCGGCGTCCAGACCGTCGGCGACCGAGACTGCCCACGTGGCCAGCGTATCTGGAATGTCGGCGGCGATGGCCTCCTCCGCGTCGGCGGCGATGGCCCGAGCGAGCCGTTCGGCTGGAATGTCCGGATCGGTGACGCCGGTTTCCGTGTACGACATGCCTTCCGGCAGTGCATGGGATGACCATGCCGAACGCGTGTCGGAGTTGTAGTACACGTTCGTCGGGGGTTGCCCGGTCTGTTCGGCGGGGTCCGCTGCCGACGATGCGTGGCGCACGCTGATGGCGGACGCAGTGCCGGCAAGCGGCAGCCAATGATCGTCCAATCCTGAGCCGACGGTGAACGTGGCCGAGAAACGGACCCGGCCGGTTGCCCCGTCACTGTGTTCGGGCGCGGCCGCTTCGCCGGCGGCGTTACCGGTGCCCGCATCCTGCCCGATCGCATCGGATCGCCCGATATCGGCGGAAACCAGACGATACCGCGATGAAGCGCCATATTCCGAGGAGTCGGACAATCCCCACACGTTGCCGTCAAAAGCGTCCATCACGGCCAAGCGAACCGGAACCCCTGAAGGCAGATCCGTGACGGAAAGCAGCACGTCGTCATGGTGATACTTGAGGAAATCGCGCATGCCGCTGAGCGGGCTGGTGCGGCCATACGCCTCCGGCGGCGGCTCGTAGCGGTCCCTCAGCACCAGCCGCGAGGACGATGCCAGCATGCACCCGCCGGCGGCCAGCAATCCGGCCGCGACCAGCATGGCTATCGCGGCGGCCGTACGCCGCGGCTCCCACAGTTTCCAACGGAGCGAGCCCCATGCCGACAACAGCATGGCCGATGCCAAGCCACTGCCCGTACGATGCACGCCGACTGACGTGCCCAGCAGCGCGCACAGCGCGAACAATGCCGATATCGTCACCAATCCGGCAACCAAGGCCTTGCGCGAGCCCCGAACGCCGGAACGCATGCACATCGCCGTCAGGAACGATCCCCACAGACAGATCGTCCATGCCGCGGACAGACATCCGTATGCCGCGCCTAGGGGAGGATCCACGGCAATGATCAATGTGAACGCGGCAATCGCATCCACCCATCCGGACAACGGCGCTTCGGCCCATGCCATGTGCATGGGCAGATACGACTGCCGTGCCGATGCTCCCGGCATCAGCGAAAGCAGCGGGCCTGACGCGCACTGCGCCGACACGATCAGCGCGATCCTGAACCAGACGCCCCGGACCGTTGCGGTCTCCAGTCCGGCGGCCAGCAAGCCGATAGCGGTCGCGGGCAGAGCGGCGAACGCCCATAGCGTCAGGGAACCATACACGTCGATCAGATTCGAAGCCGCCAACAGCATGACGATGCCGGTCACGATGAGCGCGTCCCATGCCGGTGCGCCGTCGCGTCCGTTCCGGGTAACGGGGACGGCTTGACACGGTCGATGCGGTTGCAGCTCGTGCAGCGGCTGCGGCTCGTGCGATGCGGGCCGATGCGCTGGCCTGGACCGGGATCCGGCTTGGCGCGGCAAAGACGCCGAAGCCGGATAAGCCGTTCGACGGGATCGGAATGCGCGGCGAATGCCGTTCGACAACATGGCGGAGATGATCATGACCAACCCTCCATGATCGAGGGCAACGCGTCGAGCGTGCCGATGCGTGCCGTGACCGGGCCCTGCGTGGTGATCGGTGCGGGGCGCTCGCCGTCGCTCCGCCCATGGGCGTCGTCGCCATGCGGTTGCGCCGTCCGCAGCACGATGTGGGGAGTGTTCGTCGAGACGGCAGGAAAGGCATTGCCGTTTCGGGCCGTGTGCCGCGACCCGATGACCGAGCATCGCAGAACGTGGTTGTTTCGCGCGTCCGTGGCCGCATGGCCGTTGCCCGACGGTGCGGCATGGGATGGTTCGACGGTGCGCCGCGGGACGATCGCGCTGCAGAAATCAAGGAATTCCATGGCGTTCCTTGGACGGATGCGCTCGCCGCCGACACAGGCCGACAACGGTCGGCATGCGAGCAGGCACTGGGCTCCGATGGAGGCGAACACGCTGACGGCCAGTTCGAACTCGTCATGGTCCGCATAGTCGGACTCCACGGCGTCAAGATCCAATCCCACGTCGATCCGATGGGACGCCTCGTACTGGCGAACCATCAGCCGGCCTGTTCTTGCGGTGCTCAGCCAATGCACGCCGCGCAGATCGTCTCCCGGACGGTATTCACGCAGCCCATGAAAGTTCAGATCGTCGTCGACGACGCGCATGCTCGGCGCCCCGTCCAGATCATGCGTGATGCCGAAATCGGGCATGGAAAAGCCGACAATGCGCGGATGCACCGTCACGGCGCGTGGCTCGGCCACACGCCGTTCGCGCCGCATCAGTCCCAACGGATCGCCGGTATGGACGACCACCGGACCGACGTTCATCACGCCGCGAGACCGTGCGTCGATTGCCATACGCACGTGATCCTCCCCGCCGACGTCGACCCGGGGCAGGACGATGCGGCGAAGCTCCGCCCCGACGGGCACGAGCGCCCGGCAGCCCGGCACGGTCGCGGCACCGGTGTTGGTGACGGTTACGTTCACGTCGACCGCATCGCCCACGGACACCCGGCAAGCGGACACGTCGAGCGATACCGTTCCGCAAGCAACGTCCCGCGAAGCGACGACGGCCAAGGCCAGCAGAGACGACAGCATGACCCCGGCGGCGAGTGCCTCCTGCCATCCGGTGAACGGAACCGCCAGCAGGCACACGATCCCGAACGCCGCGGTGCATTGTCCAAGCGGCGACATCGCGCGCAATGCCGCCGCGAACCTCGTCATTGCGTTCGATACATGGCGATGCATGGCAAACCTCCTGATCCTCGGGATTCCGACAAGGGCGTCGGCGCGACGCGTGACGGCATGACGCGCGATCGACGTGCGGAACGAGTGCGTCACCGCTCGTTATCGCGCCGTACGGGACAGCCGATCACGATCTTCAGCAGTGGCGGACAACGATCGACGACGATTACAGGCCGGCCGTCAGCCCGGACGTCGGCACCGGCACGCCGCCGAGCGCCGTTTCGACGACATGGCGGTCGGACACTCCTTCGAACACGGCTTTGGACGACAGCACGAGACGATGGGCCAACACCGGAACCGACAGCTCCCGAATGTCGTCGGGAAGCGCATAGGCCCGCCCCTGAGCCGCGGCCCGGACGCGCGCGCACCGGGCCAGCGCGATCGCGCCGCGCATCGACGGGCCGGCCGCAACATGCTCGCACCGGCGGATCTCCTCGACCAGACGCATGACGTATTCGAGCAGATGGTCCTCCACATGCACCCGTCGGACGGCGGCGCGCATGTCGGCCACGTCCGCGGCCGTCCACACGGGACGGACTTCGGCGGCGCGATCCTCGACATCAAGGCAACGAAGGATGTCGAGACCGGCTCGGCGTTCCGGATGCCCGATCGACGTCCGTATCAGGAACCGGTCCATTTGCGCTTCCGGCAATCCATAGGTGCCCAGCTGATCAACCGGATTCTGCGTAGCTATGACCAGAAACGGGCTCGGCACGGCATGAGAGACCCCGTCAACGGTGACCTGCCGCTCCTCCATGACTTCCAGCAATGCCGACTGCGTTTTCGGAGAGGCGCGGTTGATCTCGTCCGCAAGCACCACCGAAGCGAAGACCGGCCCCTCCCGGAACAGGAAACGATCCTGCTTGGCGTCGTACACCATGGCTCCGGTGATGTCGGACGGCAGCAGATCCGGCGTGAACTGAACGCGTTTGAACGGGACCCGTATCGAATTCGCCAAGCCCCTTGCCAACTGGGTTTTCCCGGTGCCCGGCTCATCCTCGATCAGCACGTGGCCGCCGGCCAGCAGCGCGGTGACGCACAGCCGTATCGGTTCGGACTTGCCCACGACCACGCCGGAGACATTGTCGACGAGCAGGCGGAACGATTCCGCGAACCGAGCCATGCCGCCGTGCGCGTGGGCGGCACCGGAACCGTGTTCCACGTTCCGGTTCGACTCCTTGACGGATCGCTCCCGCACCCGGGGCGATATCGTGGCCTGCCGCCGGACCGACGGTTGGCCGATGATCGTGTCGTCGGACGGGAACTCAGCCATTCCCGGAGACGCATTCGCGGACCGAACCGTCTCCCGCGCGGGTTGCGGTCGGGACAGCCGTGTCTGGTCGGACAGGCACGTCATGTCGTCGAAGGGAAGTTGGTCGTTCATCGCCGCTCCTTGCTGTCTTCTGGTTGCCGTTCGTCGACCGCACCGGGCCGGTGCCGTGCCGTGAGCGTTTCGTGGCGTCTCGCGATCACGGAGACCGGCGGCATCCGGGCCTGCGGGCGATCATGGGTGAGACGGATCATGACGGACTCGCTGAACGTCGGCGTCCGGAACGGAGATGCTTGCGAAGCGTTGGGGAAGGACGTATTCGCCGCATCGCCGGCATGCCGGTCGGATTCGGAACCGGAACCTTCTCCCTCGATCCCAGTTTCGGGCTCCGTCTCCGTTGCCCCGGAACCGTCCGAACCTTCCGTCCCGCCTTCGCTTCCTTCGCCGCTTCCCTCCTCGCCGCTGCCGTCCTTGTCCTCGGTGCCGTCCTCGCCGTCCTTATCCTCGCCGTCTTCGCCTTCACCCTTGCCTTCGCTCTCGCCCTCATCCTTGCCGTCAGGATCCTCACGGTCCGAACCGGCCGCTCTGAAGCCTTGGACAACACCGCCGCGCACCGCATGGTCGATGTCCGTTTCGCCGACGTTCGACACCACGCGGACGGACCACGTGGTGTCGCCGGCCGCACTCATATGGCACTGCGACACGTCCAGCTTCTGGCTTCCCCCGTTCCACGACATCGCGCAGGATGGTCCGCCCGGCGGCATGATGTCGATGTACGCGGACACGTTCCGCCCCCATGCCTCGACGCTTCCGCCATTGACGTCGATGACGTGCGCGGCGTCGGGACTCCACGACACATTGTCCGGCAACTCGATGGTCGCTTTCACCCGTCGCACATACGGTTGGCCCCCGCTGGTCGCGGCAGGTCCCGAAACGCCGTTGAGTATCTGACGGACCTGAAAGCCCGCAAACGTCTGCCACGGCAACAGTTCGAAAGTCGCGGATGCGTCGCGCACGATCCGTTCGGCGAATCCCGATGCGGACACGGAGAAGGAGTCATACGCGCCGGTCGCGGCCCACGACGCCGTGCACCGCGATTCCTCGCAGGCGAACGACAGCGAGGACGGCGCCTCGACGTCATACCCGACGACCACGTCCCCGCTGGCCGCGGACACCGCGACGGCGCCGGTTTTGGCGGGATTCAGCGTTGCCCGGACACGCATCGGCCTGCCGAACATCGACCGGTCCGCGGTGAACGACACCATCGGCGAGCCGCAATCCAGCGTCGCCTGCACGTCGCCATCCACCGTGATGCCCGAACATCCCGCGTTGCGCAGCTCGCCGGCCAGCACCGTGACCCGCATGCCACCCTTGCGATCCACGGATTCGAGGGACACGGCGATCGGCCCGGGATCTCCCCATGGTTGCGCCGTGCCGGCGGATACTCCCGGACGGCCCTCGCCCGCGCGATTACGGCCGACGACCGTGGCCCGGAACGATGATCCATTGGCGATCGCCTCGTCGGGCACGACGAATGAGGCCTCCAGTCCGGTCACGGTCTGCGTGGACTCGTAACCGCCCTGAACATTGGCCAAGGACACCGAATAGCGATCGGGGACGCCGCCCTTGTCGGGCGCCCGCCAATGAACGTCGACGCGATGATATCCGCCGGTCACGGTGATGGCGGTCGGCTCCGACGGAATCCCATCAGGTGTGGCACGTACCACGGATGACGGTGCGGACCAGCCGACCGCATTCCGCGCGCGGATGGAAAATGCGTAGTCCCTGCCATTGGTCAAACCCGTGATGCGGCATACGGTGGCCAATCCACAGGATTGCCTCCCTCCATCCCACGACACCTGGTATTCGGCGATCGGGCTGCCGTTTGCCGCCCCGGGCGTCCACGACAGGCTCACCGCCCCGTCTTCCGGATCGCCGGACACGGGAGACGGCATCGGAGCGGAGGGCACATCGGCCACCGACACGGTGACCGTGCCATTCACCCTGCGATTCGGATCATGCGTGGCATCCTCGACCGTGACATGCACGACGAATGAGGCGCCAGCAGCCTCCGGCATTCTGACCGACACCGAGCCGTCGCGACCGCAATCCGCGACCGTAAGCAAGGAACCGTGTTCCGTCTCGCACGAGACGATTTCCAACGGAACGTCGGGAAACGGGTTGTACGCGTCGGCCAGCGCGTCAACCTGAATGAGCGAGCCGGACCGGGCATCCGCCGCGATGTCCCTGAGGCGGGCCAGGGGACGCGTCGAAGCGATCACCCGCACCATCATCGCGGCATCCACCGTGCCGGACGCATGGCCGATGGACACGGGTATCTCCACGGCGGTCCCCGGTGTCGCGTCGACGGCGGCCTCGATGGACATGACGCCGGCATCGGTGACCGTCGCCGACACCGCCGACCGGGATATGCCGCCGGAATACGCATATGACGGTCCGGATCGGTCCGCCGCATGACCGGGCGGAGCCGCGGTCAACGCGCGCAGGTCGACGGTCTGGCGTTCCCCGGCCTCCAATTCGATGGTTGCCGGCACGAATGTCGGTGCGGACTCCTGATTGCCGATGACCGTGATCGGCAGCGTGAGCACCGCCGAATTGACGATCCTCGTATCGTCCCCGGGCTCGGCGTCCGCGGCGACGAACGTGATCGAGGCCGGTCCCGCATAATCCGTCGCGGCGGCGAACCGCAGCGTCGTATCGTCGACGACCGGGTTTCCTCCGTCCGATTTGGTGGCGCTCGCCGATTCGGGCGAACTCACGCGCGCCGTTTTGCCTGCGCCCACGCGCACATGATCGGCGATGTCGATGATCAGCGTATCGCCCGCATGCACCGACAGCCGCGGGGCTTTCGGGCGCAGCGTCGGAGGGAACACGCCATAGGCCGGGACGTGGATGAATGCGGTCGCCGTGACGTTGTGCGTCGTGTTCGTCACCGTATAGGCAACGGCATGCGCCTCGTCGGTCAGATCGATGCTGACCGTGAACGGGTCGTCGTCCAGCATGCGCGCGTGGTCGGTCTCCGGTCGGGCGACGTCGACCTTCAGCTCTCCGATCGAACCCGACGGGTTGGCGATCCACGGCGAGACGTCCACCTCCACGGTTTTGCGGTCGATCGTCGCCGCGGACGGCACACGGTAGTCGTAGGCGACTGGCGGCTCGATGACGGCCTTCTCGTCGACGATCACGGCCAGCGTCGCCGTGTCGCGCAGCCCGGCTGGATCCCGAACGGTGTACGTCACGTACCCCGTGCCGGAATCCTGCGGCGCGGTGAGTTCGATCATCGCACCGTTGACGTGGACGTCGTCGACGTTGCGTACGTCGGGATTCCCGTCGATCGCCAGCTGCGAGCCATGCGTGGCGATGTCGTTGGCCGTGACCGGCACCGACGCGGACGTGCCGGGACGCAATCGGATCTCGTCGTCCCGGGCCATCACGCCGGCTTGCGCGTTCCCGAGGAAGATTCCCACGCGGACGGTCGCCTGCGCGCGTTGCCCCGTCCAATCCTCCACTGCGTAGGAGAACGTGTCGGTGCCCACCGAATCCGGATACGCCTCGTACGCCAGATAATCCGCGCCGACTTCGGTGATGCGTCCCAGCGAGGGCGTGGCGTTGCCCAAACCGAGCAGCACGACGTCGTCGCCGTCCGCATCGATGCCGGACAGGGGAATCGTGATTCGCGTGGCATGACCGGCCGCCACATGCGCGTCGACATGCTGAGGCGTCGGTGCTGGTTTGCGGTCCGCGTCGGCCTCGTGCACGGTTACCGTGATCGTTCCCGAAGCCGCATTGCCCTCATCGTCACGGACCGTATACGTCAGCGAATATACGCCGGGCCGCGAATCCGCCTGATAACGGACGCTTCCGTTGGAAACGAACGCCAGCCCGCGGAACGTGTCCGGATCGTAGCGCAGATCATCGAGCAGTTCGATGTCGACTCCGTCCGCGTGCAGGACACGCCCGAGCACATCGACCGACGCGATGCCGCCGGTCCGCACCTGCACGTCAAGATCCGGGGCCGTCGGCGCGACCCCCGATGCGGCGGACGCCGGCGGGTGCAGCACGATCGTTCCCGTCGACGATCCCGCGGCGTTCGCCACCGTGTAGGAGACGGTCACCGGCTTCGTCGGCATGCGGCGTGCGGTCAGATACACGCGATGATGATCCACCAGCCCAGCCGCAATGCCCGACGCCGCATCGGCCCGGACCGACGTGACGCTCAACACGCCGCCCATGGGATCAACGTCGTTGGACAGCGGCTCCACGATGGCCGTGGCGTCCGAGCCAAGCAGCGCCACGTCGTTCGCGGCCACGGGCATCGCCTCGTCTCCCGAGACGTGCGCCACGTCGACGCGCACCAAGCCGGTCGTCGGCACATCCGTCTGCATGACGACATAGGGCACATGGTAAACACCCTCCTGCATGGCTTCGAAGGACAGCGACAGGTCCGGGCCCAACGTCACCTGAGCGCCGGACGGAGCCTCGGCGGACGCCAGCGTCACGGGCTGCGCCGAGGTGGCGTGAACGCTCGGCCCGAGATCGACGGTGATGCTGCGCCCCGGCTCCGTCTGCACGCTGACCGCGTCCACGGTGGCGGGCAGCGTGCCTGCAGGATGGACGGAGAAGTACACCATGCCGTATCCGATGTCCTGCCCGTCGGACACCATCACCTCCACGCCGATCCGTCCCGATTCCATCGTGCCCGGATCGAACGTCAGCTGTCCATCGGCGCGTGCGGACACGGACACCCGATTGCCGGACGCGTGGGGAGCGGCCGCGGCCAACGACAGCGGATCGCCGTCCGGGTCGCGGAACCCGGAAAGCGCGTTCGCCGTGTAGACGGCGCCCTGCTCGACGTCGTATTCGCAGGGCGCGTCGAACTGGATGGGGGAGCGGTTACCGTCCGCTCCGGTCAGTTCCAGACGCACCGTCGCCGTGGAAGCGTGGCCGCGACCGTCGTCGACCGTATACGGGAAAGCGACGGTTCCGGGCTTGGCCCGACTTGCATCCAGCTGCAGATATCGACCGCCGTGAATCGGACGGACCGCCATCTGCGCGTCGGCGGGAACCTCCGCCGAGACGATGCGCAGCACCGAACAGTCGGTCTGTTCATCGTTGCGCAGCACGTCAAGGATCTGCATGCCGCCTGCCCTGACCCCGATCTCGTCGTCCACGGCGCGCATCGGAGCCGAGTCGGGTGCGCACGTGGCGGCGAACTCGCGTTGGCCGTTCACGGAGGAGTCGTTGCCCTCGCTGGCTTCGACGTCATCGGCCTGCACTGCGCTCCATTGCACGCCGACCGTCTGCGTCGAACGGTCAGGATGCCATACCATGCCGTCGGACACGTCATTGAGCAGTACGTACCGATGATTGACCCGAAACACCAAATCGGAAGTCGCGCTCACCGTCTCCAACGTGGAGAACGGTTCTTGTCCCACGGATTCAATGCCGTCATGGCCGCAGACGCGAAGATAGTTGTCCTCGGCGCGGCTCCACGCCGCGTGGATGCAGCCGGCCGCGGACACCGGTCGCGCCGGCTCCGCAGGCTGCGCGTCGGACCATGAGGCGGCCAGAGGATCCGCGGCGTTCGGATCGACCAGATGCAGGCCGTAGCGGTCCGCGACCGCCACCGTGCAGACCGATTCCTCGTCGGCGCCGGGCGACTGCAGCAACAGCCGGTCGGCACCGGTGTCGACCCTGCCCGACGGCCAATGGACGATGCCGTTCCGGCTGACGATCGGCACGCCGCATACTACCGTGAAATCGTCTGCGGCCAGAGGATCGCCATCGTTCACCATGGCAATGCGTTCCGAGGAGGCGCCGGGCTTCGCGACGCGCAGCACGGAACCGTCAGCCGGACGGTATCCGTAGAACATGCCGTCGCTGGTAACCGCGGCCTTGCCGCCCTCTCCCAATTCCAGATGCGGGTGCGTGGGGTCGACCGACCCAAGATCATCCGCGGCGACGAGCCAGACGGATCCCGAAGCGTCATCGACCAGCGCGGCGGTGCCTCCGCCGAGCAGCAGCGTCGTGTCGGCGTCGATGACGGCGGATCCGTCCTCGGACAATGACGAAGCCAGTAGCCGAGTGGCCGTCGCTCCGTCCGAGAGCATCATGTCGTCGCCGTGCTGCACGACGTCGAAGCGGGCGGCGGACGCTGCGACCGCGGCGGTCGTCTCGCCTATGCGCACGTTGAAACGGGCCGCTTTGCGATCCTTGAGCGAGGTCACCCATACCGTGCCGTCATCCAGCGTCACGTGTCGGCTGGTCGCCGAGGACACCCATAACGCGCCGAACGCAATGGCCGATATGCATATGCCCGCGAACCAGAAGTTCGCGACGCGCCGTCGTTCGCGCTTGCGGTGCTGGTGACGGTGATGCGATCCGGCGTGCGGACGGCATGACGACGGCATGGACTGCCGGCGACGCGCCGCGGGCTCGACCGCGGAAACCGACGCATGCCGGTCGGACGTTTCCCGACGCGGCGTCATGGAACGGAAAGGGGACATGGCAGTGCTCCCGTCTTCAGGCCGTGAGGCTGGGGAATCATTGGATCATCGGATCATTGGTCGTCGGTGTCGAGGGCATCGTCGTTGGCGTCGCCTGTCCGGCGCTGCACGCATGACGTTGCGGGACGGGCCGACGTTCGACGATCGGCTCGCATGATGCTGATATGGACGCATGGTTCGGCATCGTCGCCGCGCAGCGTAAGCGTCGTGCCGCTGACGGATCGCATTCCCGACTGCCGCATGCGTTCCGCAGCGATGTCTTCGGCGTCGCCGCTGTTCGCGACGGCGGGTGACCACAGATAGGAGTCCCCCTCCCGCGGATCCGGATTGGACCACGTGAACGTGACCGTGTCTCCCTGCGCCACGCCGGTCAGCTGTTCGGGAGCCGGCACGATGTCGTCGAACCGCAGCATCGACGCCGCCGAATCGGAGTCTGAGATGGTGAGCGGGGACGCCGCGCCGGCAGGGAACGGTCTTTGCCGCAAGGGCAGCGAGTCCATGCCGGCATAGGCGGCGGCCAGCGAGCCCGTGATCGCGGCCGTGACCAATGCCGCGGCGGTGAATGACGGTTTTCGGTGCCCGACGGCCGTATACCGGTCTCGGCGGTGTGTGTTTCGGCAGGAAGCGGCATGCCGACGAACACGGCACGGCGATGCGCCGTTCCGCCGGCATGCCGCCGTGCCCGAGTATTCCGGAGCGTTCAATGAACCGGGATTCGTCCCGAATGAATCAGAAGCTGAACCAGGACCTGAATCAGGGTCGGTTCCGGAAACCGTTCCGGAAGATCCCGCAACGCCGATGCCGGCCCGGGTTCGTTCCGGATACGGCGGAATCCCGTCGACGACTATCGGCGTCATGACGCGCGACAGCCGGTGCTGGACGCGCTGCAGATCCCGCGCCAATGCCAACGCCGACCCATGCCGTTCCGCGGGCGATGGCGAAAGCGCCTTGCGCAGCACATCCGCCAACGGAGCGGGCATATCCTTGGGCATGTCCGCGGACCGCAGCGCGTGCGCGCCGCCATTCGTGCCGTCGCCCGTGTCGTCGTCCACGCCGTTGCCGGCAATATTGCCGGTAACCCCGCCAGTGATCTCGTCCGCGCCGTCACACAGGCCGCCAGGCGCGTATCCGACCGGCGCGTATCCGACCGGCGCGTGGCCGGCATATGCCGCGAACAACGTGGCCGCCAGCGAATACACGTCGGACGCCTCATCGCCGCCGGTGTCACCGTTCATCACCTCCGGTGCCGCCCACAGCGTCGAATGTCCGGTCCATTCGTCGGAACGGTACACGTCGGCCGCCACGCCGAAATCGGCGAGCATCGGCAGGCCTTCGCCGTCGATCAGCACGTTCGCCGGCTTGACATCCCGGTGGACAATGCCCCGGCGATGCGCTGACGCAAGCGCTCCGGCCAATCGAACTCCCCAGTCCGCGGTCTGCCCGGCACTGAGCGTGCGGCGGGCAAGCAGATCGCCGAGGGATCCGCCCGGTGCATGATCGAGCATCAGCCATCCCCGGCCGTCGTCGGTCACTCCCGCATCATGGATGGCGAGCACATGCGGATGCCCGCCGAGCCCGGACAGGGCACGGACCTCGGCGACCAGACGGCGGCGGGCGCTCCCGTCGAGCGGCGCACGCGACACCTTGACCGCCACCAGACGCGTCCCATCGTCCGTCCGGTACAGATGCACGTCCGCCGTGCTGCCGCGGCCGAGCGTTCGGACGAACGCATGGCCCGGCAAGGCCGGAGGCCGACCGCAGGGGAGTCCGTCCAAGGTCGCGGCGTGCGAATGCGCCGGCGTCGCGGCGTTGCCGTGTGGCATGGTGACCTCCTTTGGCCGGTCGCCCGCAGGCGTGCGGCGCGTTCCTCACGCCGGCCCGTCGGACGATGGGTGAGGCGAGCATACACGATCGCGCCGCGACGCCGGCCGAATGTCGACCCCTGTGGTCGAAAGGTCCGGAATCCCCGTGATTTCAACAAGCAGCTCTCCGGGCGGGTACGCCGATTGTGGATAAGTAGGGGGTATAAGTGGACTGGTGGCGGACCGAACAGAATCGTGTCAATCATGCCGGTCTTTCCGTAAAGCGCCTTATTCGCGCGAAAAACAAACGCATATGCAAACAGAGCCGGTTTCTCCACTCAAGCAACGAAAAGTCCACCTTGCCGCCCGCGCCCGGCACCGTAGAGTGAACGTGTCATCGCAAACAATCGGTTCGCAACATCAAGGGAGATACCATGACCCAGTACAGCAAACCGCTGCCGCTGAAAAACGTCACCGTCACCGATCCGTTCTGGCACACCGAACAGGAGCTGGTGCGCACGGCCGTGATCCCGTTCCAGTGGAACGCGCTCAACGACAACGTGCCCGGCGCCGCGCCCAGCTACTGCATGCACAACTTCAAGGCCGCCGCCGCGCAGAACGCCCGCAAGGAGGGCGAAGGCAAGAAGTTCGTGCCGCCGGCCTACACCTACCGCGGCTTCGAATCCAAGCCCGACGACCCGGCCCACCCGGACCCGGACAAGTTCTACGGCTTCGTGTTCCAGGACACCGACTTCTCGAAGTGGATCGAGGCGGTCGGCTACAGCCTGACCCAGCATCCCGACGCGGAGCTCGAGAAGACCGCGGACGCGGCGATCGACATCGTGTGCGCCGCCCAGCTCGACAACGGCTATCTCGACACGTACTACATCCTCAACGGCATGGACCGCGCGTTCCACAACCTGCGCTGGCACCACGAGCTGTACTGTCTGGGCCATCTCATCGAAGGCGCCATCGCCTACTACGAGGGCACCGGCAAGGACAAGCTGCTCAAGGCCGCCGAACGCTTCGCCGACTACGTGGGCGAGGTCTTCGGCCCGAACCCGGACCAGCTCAAGGGCTATCCGGGCCACGAGATCGCCGAAATGGCGCTCGCCCGCCTTTCCAGCCTGACCGGCGAAAAGAAGTACCTCGACCTCGCCAAGTTCTTCGTCGACGAGCGCGGCACCGAGCCCAACTACTTCCGCTACGAGGGCGAACGCGACAAGAGGGACGGCTATTCCGATACCGACTGGACGTTCGACTACCCGTACGCGCAAGCGCACAAGCCGGTGCGCGAGCAGGATGAGGCGGTCGGCCACGCGGTGCGTGCGGGCTACCTGTACTCGGGCATGGCCGCCGTGGCGAAGCTGTCCGACGATCCGACGCTGGTCAAGGCGTGCGAGACGCTGTGGCGCAACATCGTCGACAAGAAGCTGTACATCACCGGCGGCATCGGCGGCACGGTGCATGGCGAGGCGTTCTCGTACAACTACGATCTGCCGAACGATTCCGCGTATTCGGAATCGTGCGCGGCGATCTCGCTCGCGTTCTTCGCCCGCCGCATGCTCGAACTCGCCCCGAAGGCCGAATACGCGGACGTGATGGAGCTGGCCCTGTACAACACGACGCTCGCCGGCATGGCGCTCGACGGCAAGAGCTTCTTCTACGTCAACCCGCTCGAGGTGTATCCGGAGGCATGTCACAAGGACAACCGCGTCTGGCACGTCAAGCCGGTGCGTCAGAAGTGGTTCGGCTGCGCGTGCTGCCCGCCGAACATCGCCCGCATCGTCGAATCGGTGCAGGAGTATGCGTACACGGTGGCGGATGATGCGTCCACGCTGTACACGCACCTGTACATGGGCGGCGTGGCGAAGGCGACGCTGAACGGCGCGGAGGTGACGCTGGACGTGGCCGCGAACCTGCCGTGGAAGGGCGACGGCACGGTCGCGGTGCGCTTGGACGCCCCGGCCGAGTTCACGCTCGCGTTCCGCCTGCCGGGCTGGGCCGGCGATGATCCGGCGGTCGCGCTCAAGGCCTCCGGCGAGCAGGACGGCCGCGTGACGCGCGAGGTGCGTGACGGCTACCTGTATCTGACCGGCGAATGGCGCGACGGTGACGAGATCGCGTTCGATTTCCCGATGCCGGTGCGCATGCTGGCCGCGAACCCGATGGTGCGCGAGGACGTGGGCAAGGTCGCGTTCGTGCGCGGCCCGATCACATTCTGCGCCGAAGAGAAGGACAACGGCGACAATCTGCACTTGCTGCATGCCGACGTCGACGCCATCCTGAACGATCCGGCATCCGTCAAGGCTGTGCCGTTCGAGTTCCATGCGGGAGCCAAGGGCATCGACGAACAGGGCCAGGGCGAGGTCGAGAACGTGACCCGCGACATGGTCAAGCTCGAAGTGCCGGCGTGGCGCGAACCGGTTCCGGCCGGCGCGACCGCCGAATCCCCGGCGTTCGCCCCGCTGTACGCACCGTATGCGCCCGTGAAGCGCGAGCCGGTCACCGCCACGCTCATACCGTACTTCGCGTGGGCCAACCGCGGCGAAAACGAGATGACCGTCTTCCTCAACGACTGAACCGTGCCGTCGACACGCGGCTGACTCGAGCCGTCCCGCCCTGATCCGATTGAACGATCGGTCGCGGCGATCGAGCCGGCCGTACTGATCGGCACCATGCAACGGCCGCCGGCATACGCGCAATGCGTATGCCGGCGGCCGTTTTGCCGTTTTCCACGCGGTTCGTCGACGATCGGCTGCGTTGCGACACGCCGATACTCGTTTTGTCCGGTTACAGAAAACAGCGGGCGGCGGCACGAATCGACGCCCACGGACACAAGCGGAAGGAAAGCGCCATGACGGAGGAGAGGCACGGCCAGGCAACGGGCAGACCGGAATCTAGGGTGGAATCCATGAACGGAAATACGACGGCTTCACGATACGAACTCCTCGACCTGCCGATCGACGACGGATCCGATCGCGCCGACGCCGGCCCCGGCGACGCCGCCTTCATCGTCGCGCCGGACGATGCGTTGCACGCCGTCATACACGGCGAGCGCCCGGTGCTGCTGGTCGCCGGCCCTCCGTGCAGCGGCAAAACCACGTTCGCGCTCGACGCTTTGCGCCACGGCATCGACGCATTCGGCGGCAGCAACGTCCAGATGGCCGTGTCCGGCAGGCAAAACGCCGACCGTCTCGCCGACCTGATCATCCGCCGGACCGGACCAATGTCGCAGGCCCGACCGGTCACCACCCTGTCCGCCATCGCCTTCCGGCTGATTGCCGCCGTCCGCTCCCGACTCGGACTGCCACAGCCGAAGCTGCTCAACGGCGCCGAACAGGACGCCCTGCTGCGCGGCGTCGTCGACGCGCATGTCGGCCACGTCCGTGCCGGCGAGCCGTGCGAGACCTGCGCCCTGCTGCGCGAATACTTCGCCGTCGACGATTGGACCGGAGTCATGACCGGCGACGACGGTTCCGAAGACGATGCGCATGATTCGGCGGAACCGGTCGCCGGCTTCGCACGAGGCGTCAATGACGAATTCGTCATGCAGCTGCGAGACATGCTCGCCCGCATGAACGAGCTCGGAGCGTCGGCGTCCAACGAAGCCGCGCTGCTCGGAGCGCTGTCCGCGTGGTCGCCGCGCACGGAGCGGCTGCATGTCCAGTGGCGTCTTGCCTTCGCGCTGCGTCGGGAATATGCGGCCGCGATCGGCGCATCGTATCCGGACGAATTCCGGCTCGATTCCTCCCGCTTGCTGGTCGAAGGCGTCCATGCGGCCCGTGACGCCCAGCCGTCGGAGCTGCCGGCGCTGGTCGTCGTCGACGACTGCCAGGATCTGACGCTTGCCGGATTCGCGTTTCTCGAAGCCCTGCGGTCGAGAGCGACCCGACTGGTGCTGGTAGGCAATCCGGACGAGTCGGTGCAGGCGTTCCGCGGATCCTACCCCGAATACCTGTTCGCCCAACTGCGGCAGCGACTGCACGCGACCATGCTGCGCATCCGGCCGGCATCCATCCGCGGCGCCGTCGACGGCGAGACCGGCACCGTCGACGATCATGATCCAACGGGTGCACAACACGGACGCGCATCCGGCCATGCGGCCGGCCACACGTATCGGGACCTCGTCGCGTCTCGGATCTCGCTGTCCATCAGTTCCCCGCAGAACGAACCGCTGCCGTTGCCGTCGCGCCCGGGCAAGCTGCCGCAACTGCCCGGCAGCCTGCCGATCTTGGCGGTCAAGGACGCGACCCTGATAGCGGACGGCAGCCTCGGCGCCGCGTTGTACCGCAGCGCGACCGACGAAACCGAAGACGTGGTCTGGCAGATCAAAACCGCGCATCTTGCCGATCGCCGCGACTGGAACGACATGGCCGTCATCGCGCACGACAACGCCACCGTGCGCAGGCTCGGCGAACGGCTGAGACGCGACGGCGTGCCCGTACGATACTCGTCGGTCACCCGGCCGCTCAAGGACGAGCCGTTCGTGCAGGGCCTGTTCGCCCTGCTCGAACTGGCGCGTCTGCGCGATACGACGCCGGACAAGCTGGGCATGAGCCTGTCCGCCGCCGCCGTGTACGTGCGCTCCCGCGTGGCGACGATCATGAACTGCCCGCTGATCAGCGTGGGCGGCGGCAACGACCACGAGGGATATCCGGCGAAACTGTCCGTCGCAGAGTCCGCGATGGGCGCGCTCGCCGCGCTGGCCGGCGTGCTGCCGGAGCGGGATGCCCCGCAGCCCGACCGCGACCGCAATGACGACGCCGACGCCGGCAACGCGGAACGATCGCTGGCCGGACTGATCCGTGACTGGCATGATCTGAAGGACACGGTGCGCCAGGCACGGTCCGACAGCCGCATCAATACGGACGACAGTCTCATGGACGCCGATGCCGCGGCCGGCGACGACCTGCAATTCGGCATGGAAGCGCTGTACCTGCTGCTCGTGTTCGCGAACACGGACGCGGTGACCGATGCCGTGCGATCGGTGTGCGGCAAGGATCCCCACGTCTCCGCATTCGCGCGCGTATGGTCGTTGATCGGCACGATATCCTCCGGTCTGCACGACCTTGCATCGCAGGAGCCGCAGTATGCACTGGCGCTGGCATGGGACTCCTGCGGCGTGGCCCGTCGATGGCAGCGCGAAGCGCTCAACAACACCGATGCGGGGCGTGCCGCCAACGACCGTCTCGACGCAGCGATGCGCCTGTTCGACTACGCTTCCGGTTCGGCGGCGGCACGCACGCTTACCGGATTCATCGCGCAGGTGCGCGGCATGCGCATCGAAGCCGACTCGCTCGCGAAGATCGCCCCGGTCGATCAGGCCGTCACGCTCACCACGCCGGCCGGATCCGCCGGACTGCACTGGCCGCTGGTCTGGATTCCCGCATTGCAGCAGGGCGTCTGGCCGAATCTCGCCGCGCGCAACACCATGTTCGGCGGCGAAGACCTCGCCGACGTCATGCTCACCGGAGCGCTTTCCCGCGATTCACGCGACCGGGGAGGCGATCCGCAGCTGGCTGCGGTGCTGGCCGGCGAGCAGAAAAGCCTGCTCGTGGCCCTCACCCGTGCCGTGGAACGCGCCGTGATCAGCGCCGTTGCGAACGACGATCTGAATCCGTCCGATTTCCTGTACGCCTATCTGCCCGAACGATTCGACCGCACGACGCCGCAGTCGCGACTGCCGTACGTGGACGTCGGCCAGGGAGACCTGTACTCCGGACTCGATGCGACCGCGCGCGGTCTCGTCGCCGCGGCCCGCGTGGCGCTCGCCGTCGAACCGGAGGCTTCGCCCGCAAGCGACGATGCGATCGCCGCGCTGCGATTGCTTGCCGACAACGGCGTGCCCGAGGCCGATCCCGGGAACTGGCCGTTCGTGGCGGATCATGTCGCGACGATCCGCGCCCATGCGGAGACGGCCTCTTCCGCGAACACGACCCCGAATCCCTCCCGTGCCTGCGCGGAAACCGCCGCGAACCACGACGATGCCGAGACTGCCGGACATGAGGTCGGAACCGGTGCCATGACCGTCACGCTCTCGCCTTCCGCCGTGGACGGCATATGGGCATGCCCGGTGTGCTGGCTGATGGAGAACCGCTTTGCAGGCCCCCGGGCCGGCAGCACGTCCACATCGTTCGGCTCGCTCGTCCACGAGGTCGCCCGTCAGGCCAGCGCCAACGGGCTTGACCGTCCGGGCAGCTACGCAGACCTTCCGATCGATGCGCGCATCGAACGGGTGCGCGACGGCATGATGGACCTCTACCGTGCACTGCGGGCCGACCCGGCCGTCACCGCGAGGCCGGAGGACCGATACGACGCCGCGCGCAAGGACGCGACCGCCGAAGCCGTATTCGGCAGAATAGCCGACTATTTCGTCGCTTCTAACGAGGCCGCGTATCCCGTCGGCAACGCGAAGAACTTCACCGTCGGCACGCTCGAATCGGCCGAATGCGAACGCTCGTTCACCGCGCTGTTCGATCTCGGGGACATCGCCGCCGCCTATAACGCGCTGGACGGCGTCAGCTCGGTCGAACCGAGCGAACTGGCCGCCATCATGGGCACGCTGGTCGGCGGCTGGCCGGAGGCGATGCGCGACGGGCTCACCGTGCGTCTGACCGGACGCATGGACCGCATGGAACACCGCGCGTTGCCGGACGGCGAGGAACGGATCCGTCTCATCGACTACAAAACGGGCTCGGTGCCCTCCACACAGGCCGTGTTCAACGATCTGCAGCTCGTGTGCTACCAGCTGGGACTGGCGTTCCCCGAAGGCGGCGAACGGGGAACGGCCGCGCTGCACGCCATGCCGCGCATCGCGCAAAGCTGCCTGTTCCACGTTTCCGCCAACAATGCGCCCGCCCAAAGCTACGGGGCGGAAAGCCTGTACCAGCCGGCGCTGTTCGCCGAAGGGCGGCTCAACGAGACGGCATACACGCCGCGCTACTACTACAAGGACATGGCGAAACTCGCGGATCTGCCGGAACTGCCGCCGGATCCTCCGCGCGGCGTGAGCGGGCACGCATGGGAGCAGTTCCTCGCCCTTCGGGGCACGCAGGCCGTCTGGGCGCTGACCATGATCGCCCGCGTCTTCTACGCCGCGGCCGCCAGCCGCAGCGAACGGCTCATCGTCCATCCACAGGCCTCGCACGTGAGATTCTGCCGCATGAAGGCGGCATGTCCGGCGTGCGCCGGCCGCATCGACACCATCTTCGAAACGAGGCAGGCATGAGCGAGACCACCTTCACCGACAGTCCGGAACAGGCCGAAGTCATCGGTGCGCCCGCCGAAGCCGACGTGCTCGTCGTCGCGGGCGCGGGCAGCGGCAAAACCTACACCATGACCCGACGCATCATCAATCTGATCGAACGAGGCGTCTCCCCGGAACGCATTCTGGGACTCACCTTCACGCGCAAAGCCGCCAGCGAACTGCTGAACCGCGTTTCGGCCGCCGTGGCGGGCAACGCCGGCGGCGACGGACGCCGCGCGTTCCTCAAACCGGAAGTATCCACCTACGACGCCTTCTTCCAGTCGATCGTGCGCCAGTACGGCCTGCTCGTCGGCTTCGACCAGAACACGCAGCCGCTGAGCGAAGCCGGCGCGATCCAGCTCGCGTCCACCGTGGTCGGACGGCACACCGACCTGCTGCTCGCCGACGACTACGGGTCGTTCAATGCCGTGGTCGGCAAGGTGCTTGACCTGTCGCATGCGATCGGCAACGCCATGATCGGCGGCGACACCGCGACCGTCGACGAGGCGATCGACCGCATCCGCAAGTGGGACAAGGATTTCATCGGCCAACTCGACAAGGCGATCGGGGACGCGCCGGTGCCGGACGAGGAGCCGAAACCGAAGAAGCCCCGCCGCGCCAAAAAGGACACCGACGCGCAGTACGCGGCCAAGCGCGAGACCTATCGCGCGGAGCTGCACGATCTGTGCGTATGGCGATGCGCCGCCCTGCGAGACACCGCACAACGCCGCGAAGTGCTGCTCACCCTCGTCGAAGAGTACGAACGCGAGAAGCGGCGCCAGAACATGGCGGAATTCAGCGATTTCACCGTCGCCGCATATCAGCTCGTGTCGCGATTCCCCTCGATCGGCGAACGTTACCGGCGCCGGTACACGCATGTGCTGCTCGACGAATACCAGGACACGTCCACCACGCAGGCCATGCTGCTCGCCGCGCTGTTCCACTCCGCAACCGGCGGGCGCTCCGCGGTGAACGCGGTCGGCGACCCGTTCCAGTCGATTTACGCGTGGCGAGGCGCCAGCCCGGGCGCGTTCCGCATGTTCCAGCGCGATTTCGGCATGGGGGAGTCGGCCCGCCCCTACCCGCTGAGCGTGACCAGACGCAATTCGCGCATCGTGCTCGAGGCGGCCAACAATCTGACCGCCCCGTTGCGCGTGCCCCCGCGCCGCGCCGGCAGCTCGCTCATGAGGGAAGTGGACGTCGCCCCGCTCGCCGCCTTCGACAAGGCGGCCGAAGGCACGGTCGGCGTGCTCGGGCTGACCACGTTCGGACAGGAGATCGATGCGGTGGCGCGGTTCGCGAAGGCGGCGATCGCCCGATACGGGAACGGCGCCGAGACGGATGCGACGCCGCACGTGGCGGTGCTGTTCCGTGCCAAAACTCATATGGCCGAGTTCGCGCAGGGGCTCGAACGCGCCGGGCTGACCACGCTGGTGGTCGGCTATTCGGCGCTGCTGGAACGCCCTGACGTGCAAGACCTGCTCGCCCTGCTCCACGCCGCCGCCGACCATACCGACACGAACGCGCTCATGCGCCTGCTGGCCACGCCGCGGTACGGGCTGCACGCCGACGACCTGACCGCGTTGGCCCGGATGGCCGAACGGCTGGACACCCGGGCCCGGTACCGGGCGCTTGTCGCGGCCGGACTGGTTGACACCGATGCTGGAGTGAGCGGCGACACCGACGACGGAGACGACGGCGACGAGCATGCCGGATTGCCCGTTCCTGAGACCGTCGCCGCCGCGGTCCGTGACTACCGCGACCGTGTTCCCCACGCCGTGTTCCTCGCCGACCTGCTCGAACGCAAGGACCTGCAGGGGCTCGTTGCGGGCGAGCCGAGCCTCGGAGCGCAGGCCCGGGCCACGATCGTGCGCGCCGGCGTCGCGCTGCGTGCCGTGCAGGCCGCCGTGAACCATCCGCTTGCGGAAGTGATCGAAACCGCCGTGCGGGCGTTGGGCCTCGACATCGACATGATCGTCGCCCAGGCCGTCGCGCATCCGGACCGGCCCGTGGACCCGTCCGCGGCGCGTGCCGGCGTGGACGCGATCGAATCCCTGGTGGACACCTACCTGTCCGAGATCGTGGAAGGCGGCACGCCCACACTGCGCGGGTTCATGGCATGGACCGATTCCCTGGCCACCGTCGAAGAGGAGGCGACGGCCACACCCGACACGCCGGCCGACGTCGTGCTCATGACCATCCACCAGTCCAAGGGGCTCGAATGGGACGCGGTCGCTGTCGCCGGCATGGCCGCCGGCACGTTCCCCAGCAGCAAGGGACGACTGCACATCGAAGCCGACGAGGATCACGCCGGCGGCATGAACGGCGAATCCTGGACGCCTCCCGAATATCAGGCCACGGTGACGACATGGCTTGACGATCCGGCGGCCGTGCCGGTACCCGTGCGCGTCGACGCCGGCATCCTGCCGCGTTTCCCGCACGATGCCACTCCGGGCGGCGATCCACAGGACGCGCTTGCGATGCTCGACGACGTCGAGGTGATCGACGACGAGATATACGGCGACCTGCGCGGCAAGGACATCGGCGACGACATGGACGAGGTCGACCCGGACGGCTGGTACGTGACCCAATCCGAAGAATACGGGCGCCGCCTGCTCGCCGACGAACGCCGGCTCGCCTATGTGGCGCTCACCCGGGCCCGGCACGACGCGCTGCTCACCTACAGCCGCTATCCGGGCACAGGCCGGGACCCGCGCCCGACGCTGGACCGGCCCGGCCGCAAGCCGAACGAGGCCAAGCCTTCCGTGTTCTGGACCGAAGTGCGCGATTCGCTGTGCCACCACGCCGATCTGGTCGCGACGGACACCTCGCGGTCCGCGGACGGAGCGGGTGAAGAGGTACGGGCCGCAGCCGATACGGTCGAGACCGGCGCCGCCATGCCGTCGCTCGACGGCATCGGCGCCGACCGGCCGGACGGGTTCTTCGTTGGCGAGCACGCCGCGGACTACGAGCGGGACGTAGTCGAAGCGGCTTGGGCCGCACCGCTCGAGCCGCACGACGAGGACGCGACCCTGCCGTGGCCGGCATCCCTGTCCCCAAGCGTGATCGACCGGCTGGTCGGCGCAATCGCGGCGCATGGCACGGCACGAGACGGCGGTGCATCCGACACCACGGACGACCCCGGCAACACGCCGGACCGGGATTCGCTGCTCGGCCGGGCGACGCTCCTCACCGCGGACCCCGACCTCATGCCGCGCGAATTCGACGACGCCGGACAACTCGACGAGTATGTGCGGGAACAAGCATTGCGCATCCTCGACAACAGCCGGCAGTCCGTCACTTCGCTGCAGGCGAGGGCCGGACACCTCGGCGACGGCGAACGGCGCCGGATATGGCGCGGCATCGTCCGCCCGATCCCCCACGTGGCCTCTCCACTGGCCGAGGCGGGAACCTTGTTCCACTCGTGGGCCGAACGCTTCGTCAACGCCTGGGACGACGGCGCGATCGACGATGCGCTCGACGATGCGGCCTACGGCTCGCTCGCCGACACCACCGGCGGCATATCGTTCGGCACGGCTCCCGCACCGGTGTCGCGCGCGACGATGATCGACGAACTCGCCGCGCGGGAGCAGGAGCTGCGACGGCGCGAAGCGAACGGCGACACGGTGTCCGCCAAGGATCGCGAACTCGCCGTCTGGCAGCGCCGGCTCGCCGAATCGCGGTGGGCGAAACGCCGCCCCGCATGGGCCGAACGGCAGATCGTCGCCGCCATTCCCGGCATCGGCGACGCGATCGTCAACGGCAAGCTCGACGCGGTGTTCTACGGAGGACTCGACGATGCGAACGACGGCAAGCGGTACACCATCGTCGACTGGAAAACCGGTCACCGGCCGGTCAGCCCCAAGGACATCGAACGCAAGCTCGTGCAGCTCGACTGGTACCGCCTGCTGCTGTCGGCCATCGAACGCGTGCCACTCGACAGCATCGATGCGACCCTGTACTACCTGCGCGAGCCGGACGAGACGAAACGCGAACTGCGGGCGCTGAGCAAAACCGAAGCGCAGATCCTCGCCGAACTGCGCGACGGCGGCGTGCCTGAACAGTCCGACAACGACTGACCGGAAAAAGGCTGACCGGATCGGGCGTTCTGCGATGCGGACGCGACGCCGCGTTCCGGCCGGCGCCGGCCGACGTGACGATACGATGGGTCAGGAAACGACAGAACCGTCGCCCACGCATCACTGCAGTCGCCAGACCCGTTGTGATGCACAGGCATACGTAAGGAGAACAACATGATCAGAGTTTCCGTGGTGGGCGCCAAGGGACGCATGGGATCACACGTCGTCGACGCGGTGAACGGCGCAGCCGACGCTCAGCTCGCGCTCGCGCTCGACGCCGGCGACGACCTGACCGCGATCACGCCGGACAACACCGACGTGGTCGTCGAATTCACCGTGCCGAGCGTGTCGCTCGACAACGTGCTCGCGCTCGTGAAGCAGGGTGTGAACGTCGTCGTCGGCACCACCGGCTGGACCGACGACAAGCTCGCGCAGGTCAAGGCGGCGCTCGCCGAAGCCCCTCGCGAGGGGCAGACCGTGTTCATCGCGCCGAACTTCGCGATCTCCGCCGTGCTCGCCGATCACTTCGCCAAGGTCGCCGCACCGTACTTCGAATCCGCCGAAGTCATCGAACTGCACCACCCGACCAAGGTGGACGCGCCCTCCGGCACCGCCATCCACACCGCGCAGGCCATCGGCGAGGCTCGCCGCGCCGCCGGGCTCGGCGACATGCCCGACGCCACCGAAACCGACGGAGGCTCGCGCGGACAGGTCGTCGACGGTGTGCACGTGCACGCGGTGCGTCTGCGCGGCCTCAACGCGCACGAGGAGGTGCTCTTCGGCAACGCCGGCGAGCAGCTGACCATCCGCGCCGACAGCTTCGACCGCATCAGCTTCATGCCGGGCGTGCTCCTCGCCGTGCGCAAGGTCGCCTCCGGCGCCTATCCGGGCCTCACGGTCGGCCTCGACCACTTCCTCGACCTGTAAGGGCCGTTCGATTTCCGGCCGGGGCCAAGCGTCCCGGCCGAGAAGTACCGTAAACCGTATGACTGAGACGATGCATCTTCTTGATCCGGCCCCGTTCGGCCGCATCCTGCCCGCCATGATCACCCCGATGCGAGCTGACGGCTCCGTCGACTTCGAGGCGGCGCAGGCCGTCGCCAAGCAGCTGGTCGAAGACGGCGCCGACGGCATCGTCGTCAACGGCACCACCGGCGAATCGCCGACCACGCACATGGACGAGAAGGTCGACCTTGTGCGCGCCGTGCGCGAGGCCGTGAACGTGCCGATCATCTCCGGAGCCGGCTCCAACGACACCGCGCACACCGTGCGCATGGTCGAGCAGACTCAGGAGGCGGGCGCCGACGCGGTGCTCGTCGTCGCGCCCTACTATTCGCGTCCCTCGCAGGAGGGCGTCTACCGCCACTACAAGGCGGTCAACGACTCGGCCGACAAGCCGATCATCATCTACGACGTGCCCGGCCGCACCGGCCTGCACATCCAGCTCGAAACCTACTGCCGCATGGCCGAGCTTGACCATGTCACCGCCGTCAAGGACGCCACCGGCGACATCGCCGGCGCGGTGCGCAAGCGCATGGAAACCGGCCTGACCTGGTATTCCGGCGACGACGGCCTCTTCCTGCCGTTCCTGTCCGTCGGTGCGGTCGGCATCATCTCCGTGATCGCCCACGCGGCCGCCGGCCCCATGCGCGACCTCGCCGACGCGTTCGACCGCGGCGACATCCACGAGGCGCAGCGTCTCGCCGTCCGGCTCGCCCCGCTCGTCGAGGCGATGAACGGCAACGGCTTCCAGGCCGTCATGGCCAAGGCCGCGCTCAAGGTGCGCGGCGTACTCGACGACACCACCATGCGCCTGCCGAACGTGGGCCCCGGCCCCTCCGAACTGTCGCGCGCCGAAAACGGCATGCGCGCTGCCGGCCTGCTGTAACGGTCGGACCGCGGCACGGCGCGCGCATCAGGCCGGATTGCCCGCCGGGCCACGTGCCGTGCAGTCCGCGGCTCCGGCGCAACGGGGCCGCCATCATACGTCGTTCCCAGCACAGGCGGGAACACCAAACAATGGAAATCCAACTAGGAAATGGTTACAGAACAAGAAACATCGCAGAACACCACGCGCAAGCGCTCCACCAAGCGCAGCGCAACCCAGAACCAGACCGAAAGCGAGCAGATCGCGGCGGCCCAGGCGGCCGTCGAACTGCTCGGCGACCTCGACGGACGTGAAGCCGGCGAGGCCTCGCAGTCCGACAAGGCCGACCGCAAGTCCGCCAAGTCCGGCCGCACCCGCCGCTCCGGCAAGTCCGGCGACAAGGCCGAAGGCAAGGCCCCTCGCAAGTCGTCCCGCCCCCGCTCCGAGCGCGGCGAACGCTCCGAAGGCCGCCGCCCGTCCGGCCCGCGCCGCGTCTCCCGCGGTGGCCAGCCCGCCACCGCGCCCCAGCAGGACGCCGTGCTCATCGCGCCCCCGAAGTACCGCAAGGGTTCGCTGCGCATCGTGCCGCTCGGCGGCCTCGGCGAAATCGGCCGCAACATGAACGTCATCGAATACAACGGCCACCTGCTGCTCATCGACTGCGGCGTGCTCTTCCCCGAAGAGGAGCAGCCGGGCGTCGACCTGATCCTGCCGGACTTCGACTACATCAAGGACCGTCTCGACAAGGTCGAGGCGCTCGTGCTCACCCACGGCCACGAGGACCACATCGGTGGCGTCCCGTACCTGCTCAAGCTCCGCCCGGACATTCCGCTCATCGGCTCCAAGCTCACCCTCGCGTTCGTGGAGGCCAAGTGCAAGGAGCACAACCAGCACCCGACCATGGTGCCGGTCACCGGCCGCGACAAGATGAAGGTCGGCCCCTACCAGCTCGAGTTCATCAACGTGACGCACTCGATCCCGGACGCGCTCGCCGTGTACGTGAAGACCCCGGCCGGCACGCTCATCGACACGGGCGACATCAAGCTCGACCAGCTGCCGCTCGACCACCGCATCACCGACCTCGTCGAGTTCGGCAAGATCGGCGAGCAGGGCGTCGACCTGCTCATGATGGACTCCACCAACGCCGAGGTGCCGGGCTTCGTCAAGCCGGAGACCTCGATCGGCCCGGCGCTCGATCAGGCGTTCGCGCAGGCCAGCCGCAAGATCATCGTCGCAAGCTTCTCCAGCCACGTCCACCGCGTGCAGCAGGTCGTCGACACGGCGCACAAGTACGGCCGCAAGGTCGTCTTCGTCGGCCGTTCGATGGTGCGCAACATGTCCATCGCCGCCGACCTCGGCTACCTGCACCTGCCGGAGGACACCGTCATCGACCTCAAGCAGGCGCACGACGTGCAGGACGACAAGATCGTCTACATGTGCACCGGCTCGCAGGGCGAGCCGATGGCGGCGCTCGGCCGCATCGCCGACGGCAACCACCGCGACATCACCATCAACGAGTTCGACACGGTCATCCTCGCCAGCTCCCTGATCCCGGGCAACGAGCACGAGGTGTACAAGGTCATCAACAAGCTCGTCCAGCTGGGCGCTCGCGTCGTCAACCGCGACAACGCGGCCGTGCACGTCTCCGGCCACTGCAACGAGGGCGAGCTGCTGTACATGTACAACATCGTCAAGCCCAAGTGCGCGATGCCGATCCACGGCGAGAACCGCCATCTGGTCGCCAACGGCCTGATCGCCGTCAAGACCGGCGTGAACCCGGACAACGTCGTGCTCGCGGAGGATGGCGACGTCGTCGACCTGTACCACGGCAAGGCCGCGGTCGTCGGCTCCGTGCCGTGCGGCTACGTGTACGTCGACGGCGATTCGATCGGCGAGCTGACCGACGAGGAGCTCGAGAAGCGCCGCATCCTCGGCACCGAGGGCTTCGTGTCCAGCTTCGTCGTGGTCGACACCGACGCGCGCGAGGTCGTCTCCGGCCCGAAGATCTACCTGAACGCCGTGGCCGAGGACGAAAGCGAGTTCGACAAGGTCCGCCACCAGATCGTCGAGCAGCTGAACGACGCGATGATGAGCGGCACGAAGGACACGTACAAGCTGCAGCAGATCATGCGCCGCACGCTCGGCGGCTGGGTCGCGCGCCAGCTGCACCGCAAGCCGATGATCGTCCCGGTCGTGGCGGACATCGCCAACGACCTGATCGAACAGTAGACAGTAAGTTTCCCGCACAAGCGACAAGCAGAGGCGGCGTGAACGGCACAACCGATCACGCCGCCTCACGATTGAAACAAGGAGTGACATGCCAGGAGCAAACCTCACCCGCATCGAAGCCGAAGAGCGCAAGGCCGTCGTCGCGGCGCCCATCCACTACGCGGTCTCGCTCGACCTGACCGTCGGCGCGAAGAACTTCGCGTCCACCGCCGTCATCACGTTCGACGCCAAGCCGGGCGCCTCCACCTTCCTCGACCTGATCGCCGACGAAGTGTCCGCGATCACGCTCAACGGCGCCGCGCTCGACCCGGCCGCGGCCTACGCCGACAGCCGCATCGAACTGACCGACCTCCAGGAGCACAACGAGGTCGTCGTCAAGGCGCTGTGCCGCTACTCCAACACCGGCGAGGGCCTGCACCGCTCCGTCGACCCGTCCGACGGCAACGTGTACCTCTACTCCCAGTTCGAAGTGCCGGACGCGCGCCGCGTCTACGCCGTGTTCGACCAGCCCGACCTCAAGGCCACGTTCGACTTCGACGTGCTCGCCGCCTCCAGCTGGATCGTCACCTCGAACATGCCGGTCAAGTCCGTCGACGCGACCGACCGCAACACCGAGGAGGGTACGCTCGGCGACCATGCGCCGGAAGCCGTCAGGCACTGGACGTTCGAGACCACGCCGGTCATGAGCTCCTACCTGACCGCGATCTGCGCCGGCCCGTACGCCGAATGGCACACCGCCTACCGCAACGAGGACGGCCGCGTCGTGCCGATGGCCCAGTACTGCCGCCAGTCGCTCGCCGACGCGTTCGCCAAGGACGTCGACTACCTGTTCGACATCACCAAGAAGGGCTTTGCGTTCTACGACAAGACGTGGGGCGTGCCCTACCCGTACGCCAAGTTCGACCAGATCTACGTGCCCGAGTACAACGCGGGCGCGATGGAGAACATCGGCATGGTCACCATCCGCGACTCCTACGTGTTCGACTCCAAGGTCACCGACGCGCTCGCCGAGCGCCGCGTCGTGACCGTCCTGCACGAGCTCGCCCACATGTGGTTCGGCGACTACGTGACCATGAAGTGGTGGAACGACCTGTGGCTCAACGAGTCGTTCGCCGAGTTCACGTCCACGCTCGCCACCGCCGAGGCGACCGAATGGCACGACGCGTGGGCCACGTTCTGCTCCGGCGAGAAGAGCTGGGCGCTGCGCCAGGACCAGCTGTCCACCACGCACCCGATCGTCGCCCCGATCAACGACCTGAACGACACGTACGTCAACTTCGACGGCATCACCTACGCCAAGGGCGCCTCCGTCCTGAAGCAGCTCGTGTTCTACGTGGGCCGCGAGAAGTTCTTCAAGGGTATCAACGCCTACCTGAACAAGCACGCGTACTCCAACGCGACGCTCGCCGACCTGCTGAGCGAGCTGGAACTGACCTCCGGCCGCGACCTGAAGGCGTGGAGCGCCCAGTGGCTCGAGCAGTCCGGCATCAACACGATCGCCACCGAGGTCGAGACCGCCGCCGACGGCACGATCGAATCGCTCGTGCTCAAGCAGAGCGCGCCGATCGAGCATCCCGTGCTGCGTGCGCACCGCCTCGCCGTCGGCTTCTACGACGAGGATCCGGCGACCGGCAAGATCATGCGCACCGACCGCTTCGAACTCGACGTCGACGGCGAGGAGACGGTCGTCGCCGCGGCCGCGGGCAAGCAGCGTCCGGCGCTGATTCTCGTGAACGACGACGATCTGACGTACACCAAGCTGCGTTTCGACGACGCGTCGCTCAAGTTCGCGACCGAGAACCTGTACCGCTTCGACGACGCGCTCGCCCGCGCCGTGATCTGGCTCGCGCTGTGGGACATGACCCGCGACGGCGAGCTGGCCGCCGCGCAGTTCGTCGACACGACGCTGCGCCTGCTGTCGACCGAAACCGAGTCGACCACGTTCCGCTACGCGCTCGGCTGCATGAGCACCGCCGCATGGCACTACACCGCGCCGGCCGACCGCGCCGAGGTCATCGAGCACGTGGCTGCCGAACTGTGGAAGCTTGCGTCCGCCGCCCCGGCCGGCTCCGACCAGCAGTTCCAGCTCGCCACCGCCTACCTCGGCTACGGCGAGGAGGGCGACGAGGCGTTCGCCGCCAACGCGAAGGGCCTGCTTGACGGCACCGTGAAGCTGGACGGCCTCGAGATCGACAACAACTTCACGTGGACGCTCGTCAACGCGCTCGCCTCGGTGAACGTGTTCGGCGAGGCCGACATCGACGCTCAGCTCGCCAAGCGCGACACCACCGAGAACCGCGAGTTCGCCTACGGCGCCCGCGCAGTGCGCGGCACGGCCGACGCGAAGGCGTGGGCGTGGGACCAGGCCCTGCACAACGACGAGCTGACCAACTCGCAGCTCGAGGCGGTGGCCCGCGGTTTCGCCGCGACCCCGCGCGCCGATCTGGCCGACCCGTACGCGGAGAAGTACTTCGAGATCGTCGACTGGGTGTGGGCGAACAAGACGTTCCACATGGCCGAGGCGCTGCTCGGTGGCCTCTACCCGATCTACGCGGATCCGGCCACGCTCGTCGAGCTCGGCAACGAGTGGCTCTCCAGCCACGAGACCGCCGACAACGCGCTGCAGCGCATCATCCGCAGCAACGTGGAATCCTCGCAGCGCACCCTCAAGGTCCGCGACTTCAACGCGGCGCTGTAAGGCGGTTCGCCGATTCGGCGTCGTGCGCCGAATGACGACAAGGCTCCCCGTCCCGACTTCGTGCCGGGCGGGGAGCCTTTCCCGTTGCGTTGCCGGGAACGGATCCCGCGCTCGAACACAATGCGGGGAAATTGGGCGGCATTATGCGTGGGGGAGTGACTCGGCCGCCCCGGATGGGTACGATGGTCACGGTAAACGACCACTCATGGGTAGAGGAAGTATCGACATGCCGAAGATGTTTGGAACCGATGGTGTACGAGGATTGGCCAACCGCGACCTGACCGCAAGGCTCGCGCTCGATCTGGGCGACGCTGCCGTGCGCGTGCTCGGCAAGGCCGGCGCCCGCGACGAGAACCAGCCGGAGGGGCGCCGTCGCGCGCTCGTGGGCCGCGACACCCGCGTCTCCGGCGACTTCCTCGCCTCCGCGCTGTCCGCGGGCATGTCCGCCGGCGGCTTCGACGTGATCGACGCGGGCATCATCCCGACCCCGGGCGTCGCCTACCTGACCAGCGTGCTCAACGTCGAAATGGGCGCGGTCATCTCCGCCTCCCACAACCCGATGCCCGACAACGGCATCAAGTTCTTCGCGCGCGGCGGCTTCAAGCTGCCCGATGCCAAGGAGGACGAGATCGAAGCCGTGCTCGGCCAGGACTGGGAGCGCCCCACCGGCGCCGGCGTCGGCCGCGTCAGCCACGACACGGTGACCGCCACCAACCTGTACATCGACCATCTGGTCTCCACCATCGCCCCGCTCAACCCGGACAAGACCCAGCCCAAGCCGCTCAAGGGCCTCAAGATCGTGGCCGACTGCGCCAACGGCGCCACCTCCGTGGTCGCCCCCGAGGCGCTGCGCCGCGCCGGCGCCGAGGTCATGGTCATCAACGCCTCGCCGGACGGTTACAACATCAACAAGCACGCCGGCTCCACGCACCCCGAGCAGCTGCAGGCCATGGTCAAGGCCACCGACGCGGTGATGGGCGTCGCGTTCGACGGCGACGCCGACCGCTGCCTCGCGGTGGACGAGGACGGCAACATGGTCAACGGCGATCAGATCATGGGCATCCTCGCGCGCGCCAAGAAGGAGGCCGGCAAGCTCGCCGACAACACGCTCGTCGTGACCGTCATGAGCAACCTCGGCCTCAAGCTCGCCCTGCGCGACATGGGCATCAAGACCGTGCAGACCGCGGTCGGCGACCGCTACGTGCTCGAGGAGATGCTGCGCGGCGGCTACACGCTCGGCGGCGAACAGTCCGGCCACGTCATCAACCGCGAATTCGCCACCACCGGCGACGGCACGCTCACCGCGCTCACCCTGTGCAACGAGGTCGTCCGCTCCGGCAAGAGCTTGAAGCAGCTCGCCGCCGACTTCCCGCAGTTGCCGCAGACGCTCGTCAACGTGCCGAACGTCGACAAGATGGCCGCCACCACGAATGCCAAGGTGCAGGCCGCCGTCGAACGCGAGGAGAAACTGCTCGGCGACACCGGCCGCGTGCTGCTGCGCCCCTCCGGCACCGAGCCGCTCGTGCGCGTCATGGCCGAGGCCGCCACGCAGGAGCAGGCCGACGAGGTCTGCGCCCGCCTCGCCAAGGTCGTCGCCGACGAGCTCGCCCTGTAACCGGCCTCAGTCGCAACCATCCGCTCCCGCATACGGACCACAAGGAACATCACGAACATGTTTGGAAAGAACGCCAAAGTCGACATCGAATTCAACCGCGCCGTCGAACAGCTCATCAAAACCGGCGGCAAGGAGCGCATCCTGCCGATCGTGCAGGCCGGCGAGCCCGTCCTGCGCCAGGAAACCATGCCGTACGCCGGCCAGCTGAGCCGCAAGACGCTCGACAAGCTCATCGACACCATGCACACCACCATGCTCGAGGCACCCGGCGTCGGCCTCGCGGCCACGCAGATCGGCCTCGGCCTCGCACTCGCCGTCGTCGAGGACCATGTACGCGACGACGAGGACGATCCGCGCGAAATCGCCGAATTCCCGTTCCACGTCATCATCAACCCCAGCTACGAGCCGATCGGTGAGGAAACCCGCAGCTTCTACGAGGGCTGCCTGAGCTTCGACGGCTATCAGGCCGTGCGCAAGCGCTGGCTCGACATCACCGCCCGCTGGCAGGACGAGGACGGCAAGCGCCACGAAGAACACCTGCACGGCTGGCCGGCCCGCATCTTCCAGCACGAAACCGACCACCTGAGCGGCGAACTGTACATCGACAAGGCGGAAATCCGGTCGCTCGCCACCACCGAAAACCTCGAGGACCTGTGGGCCGAGAATCCGGTGCCCACCGAGGCAGCCGAAGAGCTCGGATTCGACCTGTGAGCGTCACCGCGAACGCAGCAGACGCCGCGAACACGCCGGCCGCGACGGAGACGCCTGCGGCCGGCCTTGCCTGGCTTGAATCAGCCAAGGACGACATCGGCATGTGGTCCGCCGCCATGCCGAAGGACGCCGACGGCCATGCGATCGACTGGAACTGGGTGCGCACGCTCGACCTCGCCGGCGGCGTCAGCTGCGCGTCGGACGCCGACCTCGAAGCAGGCGCCGCATCCGATCCGCACGATCTGATCGCACGCGACTACGCCGTACGCGACCGGCTCGAACCGATCATCGCGCAGTGCAGCACCGCGTTCATGACCGACTTCGACCGCATCATCGCGTCCTATCGACTGCCGCGCGCGCTCGCCTACGCGAACCGTCGTCTCAACGACGAGCTCGCGCTGCTCATCGCACGCGGCGTCGCCGAAGGCCGATGGACCGTGACCGAGGAACGCCGTCGCCGCGCCACCGTGCCCGTTCTGCACGCCACGGACGGCAACGACGCGGCGCTCGCCGACATTCAGGATCGCAGCGCCGACGTCGCCAACGCGCGCGCCGACCGTCGCGGCCGGCAGCGCGAACAGGAGCGGGCCGGACGACGCGACATGATGCGCGCCAATCTGGGCAGCGCCACGTCGCAGGCCGGATCGGCGATGCTGTTCGGCGACGACAAGCCGACGCGATCGGCAACGTCGCAGTCGTCGCAGCCGGAGAAATCGGCTCAGGACGTCGCGAACGCGCGCCTGCGCGACTATCGCAGGCCCGACTGGCGCGACGCCTACCTGCCCGGGCGCGACGTCGACGCCGTCATGGGCATCGACATCGAAACCACCGGCATCGACCCGGCCCGCGTGTACGTCATCGACGTCGGCTTCGAATTCATGAACATGAACTCGCCCTCGCCGGCGCAAACGAGCGCCTACCAATACGAGCAGGACTACTACGAGGCCGGCGACGCCTACGGCCAGTCCCGGCTCGCATTCGGCGTGCCCGCCCGCGCCGCCCGCCTCGGCAACGAGTTCATCCGCGAGCTCACCGGCATCGACGTGCGTGAACGCGGCCCCGAAAGCGGCCTGCGGCTGTTCGACGAATGGCCCGCCGCCCAGCAGGGGCTCCTGCGCCGGCTCGAGGCGCAGCCGTACGTGGCCCACAACGCCGCGTTCGAGCACGGCTTCTTCATGCTCAACGTGGCCGGATACGCGGAAAGCTACCGCGCCGGCAACATCACCATCATCGACACCATGCCGATGAGCAAGCGCTGGGATCCCGGCTCCGCGCCCAGCGAGGAGCATCCGTACGGCGACAACAAGCTCGACTCGTACGCCAAACGGCAGGGCGCGCTCGACGCCGAACACCACGAACGCCATCTCGGACTCGAGGACGCGCACGTCATGCTCGTCGCGATGAAGCACCATCTCGGCGTGCTGCGCGCCGAAGGACGAGGGCCATGGGGATCGGACGGCAAAGGCGGCGTCGGCGGCAAACGCTGCGGGCGGCGATGGTGACGTAACGGCCACGGTGCGCGGGCCACGGTGCAGGCCACGGCGCGCGGCAATCGGCGGCAACGTCGACGCGCGCTCCACACGGACATGCCTATAATGACGAACGGCGGTCGACCCGTATGGGCGGCCAGCCGTTTTGTCATATAGAGCGATAATTTCAGAGGAAGAACCATGTCAGACAACAATGGTGCGCACGGACAGTCCGGCGCAACCACGGACAGCAGTCTCGAAGGTCGTGCCAAGACGCAGAAGAACGGCCCCAAGTGGTGGCTGGGAGCCGTCATCGGCGTGATCGTCGCGATCGCGATCATCGTCGGCGTCAACCTCGCCAAGCCGAACGCCGGCGCACAGGGCGGCAACCCGTCCACCGTCGAAACCGGCGGCAACGCGGCCGACATCGTCACCATCGGCCTCAAACTCGCGCCGACCAACCTCGACATCCGCAACACGTCCGGCTCCGCGCTCGACCAGGTGCTCATCGGCAACGTGTACGAAGGACTCGTCGCACGCGACGGAAACAACCAGGTCGTGCCGTCCATCGCGAAAAGCTGGGAGGAAAGCAAGGACGGCCTGACCTACACGTTCCATCTCAACGACAACATGACGTTCTCCAACGGCGACGCGCTCACCGCCGAAGACGTCGCATGGTCCATCAACCAGCTCATCAAGAACCAGTACCACGACGCCGACAGCCTCAGCATGGTCAAGTCCGTCGCCGCCGACGACGACAAGAACACCGTGACCATCACGCTGAAGACCGCTAACTCGAACCTCCTGTGGACGCTCACCGGCCGCCCCGGCCTCGTCTTCGACAAGGACGCCACGTACGACGCGAAAACCGAGGCGATCGGCTCCGGCCCGTACACCGTCGCCAAGTTCGTCGCCAACGATTCGATCACGCTCAAGGCCAATCCGAGGTACTGGGGCTCGCACAAAGCCAAGACCGCAACCGTCGTCGTCAAGTACCTCGCCGACGACAACGCGGCCGTGAACGCGCTCAAATCCGGCGACGTGCAGGTGCTCGCGCCCATCACCGAAAACCTCGCCGAACCGTTCACCTCCGACAGCGAGCACTACACGGTCAAGGCCGGCGACGACACTGACAAATACGTGATGGCGTTCAACTCCAAGGGCAAGAACACGTCCGACAAGCGCGTGCGCCAGGCCATCCGCTACGCCATCAATCACGAGGAGCTCATCGCCTCGCGCGGCGGCGCCGACAAGGCGCTCGGCGGCCCCATCCCGTCCCTCGACCCCGGTTACGAGGACCTGACCGGCCTCTACCCGCACGACGAGGCCAAGGCCAAGGCGCTCATGCAGGAGGCCGGCTACAGCACTGACAAGCCGCTGAAGCTCACCCTCACCTACGCGAACATCTACGGCACCGAACTCGGCGACCAGCTGCGCTCGCAGCTCGCCAAGATCGGCATCGACCTGAAGGTCAACGTGGTCGAATTCTCCACGTGGCTGCAGGACGTGTACACGAACAAGGACTACGACATCTCGCTCGTCGACCACAACGAAAGCCACGACTTCTACCAGTGGGCCGACCCGACCTACTACTACAACTACGACAACAAGGAAGTCCAGCGGCTGTACGCGCAGGCCATCGCCGCCACGTCCGACGACCAGCGCGACGAACTGCTCGCCAAGGCCGCCAAGATCGTCTCCGAAGACGCGCCGGCCGACTGGCTGTTCAACTACCGCGTCACCACCGCATGGGCGAACGGCGTTTCTGGCTTCCCGGTCAACCTCAACCAGACCCTCCTGCCCCTCTACAACGTCACCTACACGAAGTAGCGGGGACATTATCAGTGTGATCTGATGTCCGCATGGGATCGGGATGTCCTATTCCCGACACGCTCCGGGCTGAGCCGTTAAACGGACAGTCCAGTGGACTGTCCGTAGGCGAAGTGAGCAGCTATGCTGCGAAGAACACACGTAGTGTGTTGGGCCAAGTCATACGGTCGGAAACAGGACATCCCGATCCCACGCTCGTTATGCCGTTATGTTGCGTTTGCTGTGAAGGAATGCCATGAGATTCATAGTTCGGCGATTGCTGCTGTTCGTGGCGGCGCTGTTCGGGGTGTCCGTCGTCGTGTTCGCGGCGCTCAGGATCCTGCCGGGCGACGTCGCGTCCGTGATGGCCGGACTCAACTCGCCGGCGTCGCGCGTCGAGGCGCTGCGCGAGCAGTTCGGACTGAACCGGCCGCTCGTCGTCCAGTACGCCGACTGGGCGGAAGGACTGCTGCGCGGCGACTTCGGCACGTCGATCCTGACCGGACGGTCCGTCACGTCGCTCATCGCCGCACGCGCGTCGATCACGTTCCCGTTGATCGTGCTCGGACTGCTCGTCGCGATCATGATCGGCGTGCCGCTCGGCGTCGCGGCGACGCTCGCGCGATCGGACGCCGCGCGCACCGCGTTCCACGTCGCCGGACTGATCGGCGGTGCGATCCCCGCGTTGTGGGGCGGGCTCCTGCTCATCCTGCTGTTCGCGCGCGGCACCGGACTGATCGGCCTGTTTCCTTCGCAGGGCTTCCCGCTTGACGGATGGGCCGCGCCTGGACAGGCCGTCTGGTCGCTCATCCTGCCGGCACTCACCGTCGGCATCATCGTCGGCGCGTCGCTCATGCGCTACACGCGCTCCGCGCTCGGCGACATCGCCGGATCGGGGCGCATCGACATGGCCATGGCATGCGGCATGACGCGCGCGCAGGCCGTGACCGGCGTCGGCCTGCGGCTCGCCATGCCGCAGCTCGTCTCCGTCATCGGCCTCACGTTCGCGGAGATGATCACCGGCGTCATGGTTATCGAAAACCTGTTCGCACTGCCCGGCATCGGCTCCGGACTCGTCACCGACGTCGGCAACCGCGACCTGATCGCCGTGCAAAGCGAACTGTTCATGCTCGCCGCGTTCTTCCTGCTCGTCGGCCTTATCGTCGACCTGCTGCACCGCGCGCTCGACCCGCGGCTGGCCACGGCCGCGGACGCTACGGAGGTGATCGCATGATTGTTCTTCGTTCCATGTGGCGGCGCAGCGAAGGCAAGTTTGCGCTCGTCGTGCTCGGCCTGTGGCTGTTCGTCGCGCTCGTCTCCTTGTTTTGGACGCCGCAGCCGCTGCTCGCCACCGACGGCTACCACGTGTGGGCCAAACCGTCCGCCGCGCACTGGCTCGGCACCGACGGCACCGGCGCGGACGTGCTCAGCTGGCTCATGGCCGGCTCGCGCACCAACCTGCTCATCGTCGTCCTCACCGTCCTGTTCGCCGGCGCGTTCGGACTGCTGCTCGTCGCCGCGATGGTCGCGCGCAAGTCGGCGCTCGCCGGCGCGAGCGTGGTCGTCATCGACGCGCTCATCTCGATCCCGACCGTGCTGCTCGCGCTCATCCTCGCCGTGCCGCTCGGTGCGTCCATCACCGTGATCGTCGTCGCCTGCGGATTCGGATACGGGCTGAATCTGGCGCGCGTCGCCCGCCCGGCCGCACTGCTCGCCGCGCGATCGTCGTACGTCGAATCGGCGCTCGCGGCCGGCGCGTCAGGCTGGTGGACGTTCGTGCGGCATATCGTGCCGAACACGCTGCCCGTGCTGCTCGTGCAGCTGTCGCTGTCCGCGGGCACCGCCGTGCTGGCCGAAAGCGGGCTCACATATCTGGGCATCGGCGTGCCGAGCGGCGTGCCGAGCTGGGGGCATTCGCTCGCCACGTCGGTCAAGTTCATCAACGTGTATCCGCTGACCGTCCTGTGGCCGGGTCTGATCGTCACGATTGTGGTCGTGGCGCTCAACGTGTTCGGCGACGTGCTGCGCGACGCGGCCGACCCACTGTCCAATCCCGAGTTGCGGAGGAGCTGACATGAGCGTTGAGGTGCGGGGACTGCACGTGACGATCGGCGGGAAGGCGATCGTGCGCGGCGTTGATCTGGGCGTCGCCGACGGGGAGCGCGTCGGACTGGTCGGCTCGTCGGGGTCGGGCAAGTCGATGATGTCGCGCGCGATCATGGGACTGTTGCCGGCGAACGCGCGCGTGTCCGGGTCGATCATGGTCGGCGACCGGCAGGTCGTCGGCGCGCCTGACGCTGCGCTGGCCGATCTGCGCGGACGATACATGGGCATGGTGTTCCAGAATCCCGGCTCGTCGCTCAATCCGGTGATGACGGTCGCGCGGCAGGTCGCGTTGCCGTTGCGTCTGCACTACGACCTGACGAAAACGGAACGGCTTGACCGCGTGCGCGCGATGATCGCCAAGGTCGGCCTGCCGGACGACGTGCTCGGCAAGTACCCGCATCAGCTGTCCGGCGGCCAGCAGCAGCGCGTCGGCATCGCGACCGCGCTGATCACGTCGCCGCGGTTCATCATCGCCGACGAACCGACCACCGCGCTCGATTCGATCGTCCAACGTCAGATCGTCGACCTGCTCGTCTCGCTCGTCGACGACGCGGGCGCGTCCATGCTGTTCATCACGCACGATTTCGCCGTGCTCGCCCGCGCCACCACCCGCTGCTACGTGCTCGACGACGGCGCGATCGCCGATTTCGGCGACACCGCCGCGCTACTCAAGCACCCGACCACGCCCGAAGCCGCCAATCTCGTCTCCGCCGCCCGCACCCTCTCCCTGAACGCTTCTACTCTCGTTGCCGGCAACGGCGACAAAGCCGGCGGAGCCTCGGCCCTCTCGGCTGAGGGGGCCGGCTCGCGAGGCGAGACCGGGGGAGCGCACACTCAACCACCTCAGCATCAGTGAGTACCGTCATGCCCGCCACATCCATGTCACATGCCCCGTTGCTCTCCGCCCGCAACGTCAACAAGTCCTTCGGGCGCCGCGCCGACCGCCGTCAGGTGCTCTTCGACGTGTCCGCCGACGTGTTCCCGGGCGAATGCCTCGCCGTCATCGGCGGCTCCGGATCCGGCAAATCCACGCTGACTCGCATCATGCTCGGTCTTGAAACCGCTGATTCGGGCACGGTCGCGTATGCGGGCGACGACATCCGCCGCGAATCCGGACTCGTGTTCCAGGATCCGTTCTCGTCGCTCGACCCGCGCTGGCGCGTGGGACGGTCCGTCGCCGAACCGCTGCGCATCCAGCGGCGCGACCTGTCCCGGGACGAGATCGACGCCCGCGCGGCCGCCGCGTTGCGCACGGTCGGACTCGACCCGGCCGTGTTCCTCGGCCGGTATCCGATCGACCTGTCGGGCGGGCAGGCGCAGCGCGTCGCCATCGCGCGCGCGATCGTCAACGAGCCGCGCGTCATCCTCGCCGACGAGCCGATGAGCGCCATCGACGTGGCCGCGCGCATCCAGATCCTCGACGCCTTCGCCGCCATCCGTGAAACACGACGTGAAACGGCTTTGGTGATGGTGTCGCACGATCTGGGTGTGGTGCGGCACATCGCAGACCGCATCCTCGTCCTCCACGACGGCCGGGTCGAAGAGTGCGGCTCCACCGACGCCGTGCTTGGCAATCCGCAATCCGCCTACACGCGCGAACTCATCGCTGCCGCCTCGCTGTAAGTCAACCGGTCCGGCGGCGAACGCCCCCGTGCGCCGCTCTTGACAGCAGCGGCGTCTTGGTTATATGGTTAGTTACATAAGTAATGAACCAATAAAGTAGCGGGAGACAAGGAGGGGATGCGTGCATTTCGACGATTCCAGCGGGGAACCGCTGTTCCGGCAGGTGGCGAACCAGCTGGGCGAGGCAATCGTCGCGGGAACCTACCGGGAGGGCGACCAGGTGCCCAGCACCACGGAAATCTCCACGGCATACCGCATCAACCCGGCCACCGTGCTCAAGGGCATGAACCTGCTCGTCGAACAGGGGTTGCTCGAAAAGCGCAGGGGACTGGGCATGTTCGTCACCGCGGGCGCGCAGCGACGCGCCAAAGACGCCCGGCGTGAGGCGTTCCTCGCCGAAAGCGTCCCCCGATTCATCGACGAGGCCAAGCGACTCGGCATCGCCGCCGACGAACTCGCCGCCATCATCACGAAAGGCTACCGATCATGAGCCTGACCATCACCAACCTCACCAAAACGTACGGCGCCGGCGTCAACGCGGGCGCGCGCCCCGCGCTCGACCGCGTCAGCCTCGCCCTGCAGCCGGCCATCTACGGCCTGTTCGGCCGCAACGGCGCCGGTAAGTCCACGCTCATGTCGCTCATCGCCAACCGGCTGCTGCCCACCTCTGGCACGGTCATGCTTGACGGCACCAACGTGCGGGACAACGAAGCCGCGCAGGGGCGCATCTATCTCGCCAACGAAACGCGGCCGTTCCTGTGGCCGGTGCGCCTCGGCACGATCTTCCGCCGCGAAGAACGCTACTACGGCGGGTTCGACCACGGATTCGCCGCGCGCATGCTCGCCGCATTCGGCGTCGAACCGGGCAAGGCGTACGGCAACCTGTCGCTCGGTCAGCGTCACATCGTGCAGCTGGTTGCCGCACTGTGCGTGCCGGTCGATGTGCTGCTGCTCGACGAACCGGTGCTCGGACTCGACGCGGCCAACCGCGAACTGTTCTACCGCTTCTTGCTCGAAACGTACGCCAGCCGGCCGCACGTCATTGTCGTCTCCACGCACCTCATCGACGAAATCGCGCACGTGATCGAACGCGCGATCATCCTCGACCACGGCTGCGTCGCGGACGAATTCGCCGCCGAATCGGTCGGTTCTCGCGCCACCGTGCTCGTCGGCGACTCGAACGCGGTCGGCGACTTTGTCGACGAAGCGGGGCTGAGCGTCCTCGCGCGCGAAAGCATGGGAAAGCTGTCCGGCGTCACCGTGCGCGGTGCGATCGCGGCGGACGACCTGCCCGAAGGCATCGTCGCCAGCGGCCTGGGCCTGCAGGACTACGTCATCAGGTCGACCGGCGGCGCGGCGGACGGCGCCGGCGAGACCGAATCAGCATCGTCTTCACGCGGCGCCGCGAACGGAACCGCGAACAAAACCACGAACGCAACCGCGCGCGACGCCGCATGCGACGCCGCAGCCGCGACGGACGAGAAGGAGTAACGATCATGGTCAGACAGCAATCCCATGTCAGCCGGCAGTTCATCGCCATGGCCAAGCGCTGCGCGATCCTGTACGCGGTGATGCTCGCCGCACCGCTGGCGACGCTCGGCATCTCCGCGTATGCCGTGTACGCGCAGCTGTCCACATGGGACGGGGTGAGCGCTGGCCCCGTCTTCGTGGATGTCGAAGCGCGCATGTTCCCGTTCCTGTTTCTGGTCGGCGTGGTCTGGTTCGTTGGATTCTTCGACGTGGAACTGTGCCACGGCGTTTCGCGCCGATCGTTCGTGAACGCGGCCATGATCGCGAACGTGGCGATTTCCGCCGCATCGACGCTTGCATTGATGCCGATGCTGTATGCAGGCGTTTCGTTGGCTCGGCTCCAATTCACGTCGCCAACGCAGTGGGATGCCCTGCTGGAGTCGCCGTTGGGCGTGCTGGCCTACATGCGGGCGCTGCGTTCGGAGCGGTTTCTGTATGCGGGCGCGACATGCCCGTTGAAATGGTCCGGTCTTGCGTGTTCCTCCGACCCGGTTCGGGACGCGCTCGATGTCGACTGGCTGTACATGTCGATGAAAATGTTCTCGCTGATGCTGATCGTCGCCTCGCTGGGCATGCTGGTCGGCGTGCTGGTCGCGTGGGTGTTCAACGGCGGCGTGATGCGCTGGACGGGCGGCTCGATCCTGCTCATCGCGGCGGTCGCGCTGTACACCGTGCTCAATCCGTGGTGGTACAACGGCGACCTGTACGACGGCGCGTTGCCGAAGTCGCTGTACTGGATCCACAATCTGCTGTCCGGCAGCGTGATACGTACTGAGGGGACGCGGCGGATCGTCTTGTATCAGGCGTGGATTCCGTTCGTATGCGCGGTTCTGGTGTTCGCGCTGTGCGCGTTCACGGTGGACCGGATGACGCTGCGGCGCGAGATCCGGCCCGCGCGCCGTGCGTGACCGGACCGGGTCTCGGGTATCGCGTCAGTTGGCAACGTTGAAGTCGCCGCCGGCGAAGAACGAGCGGATCGACTGGACGACCTGACGGGTGAGGCCCACGTACGCCTCGTCGTTGCGCCATGCGACGTGCGGCGTGAGGACGATGCCCGGCACCCGCCGCAGCGGGTCGTCCAGCGGCAGCGGCTCGCGCTCGTACACGTCGAGCGCCGCACGGACGTCGCCGCGCAGCAGCCGCGCGGTCAGCGCGCCCGGTTCGACGATCTCGGCGCGGGCCGTGTTCAGGAACAGCGTTCCCGGACGCATCCGGTCCAGCTCGCGGATCGTGACGATGCCCGCCGTCTCCGCAAGCAGCGGCAGATGCAGGCTCACGATGTCCGAGCGCTCCATGAGGTCTCCCATGTCGTCGATCAGGTCCACGCCGAGTCCGGCCGCGGCCATCGGATCGACATGCGAATTCCAGACGGCCACCTTCATGCCGAATCCGTTCGCGATGCGAGCCACGGCCTGTCCGATGCCGCCGAAGCCGACCAGGCCGATCGTCTTGCCGTGCAGCGCGTAGCCGTCCGCGCCTGTCCAGTCGCCGGCCCGCACCTCGGCGTTCAGACGGCCGACCTCGCGGGCCAGCTCCAGCAGCAGCGCGAATGTGTGCTCCGCCACCGCGTGATCGCCGTAATGCACGATGTTGCACACGCGCACGCCATGCTCGCGCGTGCGGGCCAGATCGATGTAGCTGGCGACGCCCGTGCCGCCGAACGCGAAGCAGCGCACATGGCCCGGCCCGCCGTTGAACCCGCAGAATCGGTCGAGCATCGCGTCGGGAACGTGGAATCCGATCACCATCACCGCGTCCGCGTCGGCCGAGCGCGCGAGGATCGTCTCCTCGTCCATCGTGCAGTCCGTGTACATGCGCACGCGCGCCACGTCGCGCAGCAACGGCAGATTGGCGCGGAACGATTCGATCATCGAGGCGATGACCGACGGCATCACCGCCAGCGGCAGGTCGGTGCGGTCCGGCTGCGTTTCGATGACGGCGGGAACGGCGGAGGATGCGGGGGAGGGTTCGTGTTCGCTCATGCCCCTTACCCTAGACCGGTTTCGTGTCATGCTGGTCCCGCATGTCCGCGTGTTGAGGGGTTACGCTATACTAACAAAGTTGGAATAGCTGTAACGCTCATGTTGATGATTTGGAGAACAACACTATGGCTTTTGGCACCGATCCCCGTCCGCAGGGACTTGCGAATCCGCCGATCGACGATCTGATGGAGCACGCCGATTCCAAGTACGCGCTGGCGATCTTCGCCGCCAAGCGCGCCCGCCAGATCAACTCCTACTTCACGCAGCTCAACGAGGGCTTGCTGCAGAACGTCGGCCCGCTGGTCGAATACCAGAATCAGGAGAAGCCGCTGTCCATCGCGTTCCGCGAAATCAACGAGGGCCTGCTCGAGGAAACCCTCGGCGAGGACGATCTGAGCGAAGGCAACTGATCGCCGGCCGGCCATGTCGTCCGCGGAGTCGGCGGAAGCCGATGGATCGATAGACAGTTGACGGGCAAGAGTCGAAAATTTTACCGTATACGCCCCATTGGTACGTCGTGCGAGAAACAAACTCCCACGAAACAGTGCCGGTGGGGCGTATTATGTTGAGCTAATGGCGGGCGATGCAGTACGCGATGGTCATTTCTGCCGATGAAACCGGTGCAACGAAGGTTGCCGACCACGCGGATGCCGGCCAATGGCAGCAATTCGATTCGTCGTGGCCGCGGGCGGATGCGGATGGGGAACAGTCGCGGCATAAAGAAGGTGCGCGTATGGAGCGTCGTTTGATTTCGGCCGAATCGGTGACCGAAGGCCATCCCGACAAGATCTGCGACCAGATTTCGGATGCGATTCTGGACGACCTGCTGCGGCAGGACATCCATTCGCACGTCGCCGTGGAAACCGTGGCCGGCGTCGGCCAGTTCCTCATCTTCGGCGAGGTGAACAGCGAGGGCTACTGCGAGGTCCAGCACGTCATGCGCGACGTGGTGCGCCGCATCGGCTACACGAGCAGCGAGGTCGGCCTTGACGCCGACTCGTGCGGCGTGCTCGTCTCCATCACCGGCCAGAGCGCGGAGATCAATCAGGGCGTCTCCCGTCTGAGCCACGAGCAGGAGTCCGAAGCGTCTCGCGAGGAGCGCTACGAGGCGCAGGGCGCCGGCGATCAGGGTGTGATGTTCGGCTACGCGACCGACGAGACCGACGTGATGATGCCGCTGCCGATCCATCTTGCGCACCGTCTCGCCTACCGTCTGGCCCAGGTGCGCAAGAGCGGCGAGGTCGCCCACCTGCGCCCGGACGGCAAGACCCAGGTCACCATCGAATACGACGAGAATGACCGTGCCGTGCGTCTCGACACGGTGCTCATCTCCACGCAGCACGATCCCGAAGCCACGCACGACTGGCTCGAGGCGCAGCTGGTCGAGCACGTCATCAAGCCGGTGCTCGACGAGGTGCTCGGCGACAAGGTCGAGCACGACGACTACCGCGTGCTCGTCAACCCGACCGGTTCGTTCGTGCTCGGCGGTCCGGCCGCCGATTCGGGCCTGACCGGCCGCAAGATCATCGTCGACACGTACGGCGGCGCCGCCCACCACGGCGGCGGCGCGTTCAGCGGCAAGGACCCGAGCAAGGTCGACCGTTCCGCCGCGTACGCCGCGCGCTGGGTCGCCAAGAACATCGTGGCCGCGGGACTCGCGCACAAAGTCGAGGTGCAGGTCGCGTACGCGATCGGCGTGGCCGACCCGGTGTCCGTGAACGTCGAGACGTACGGCACCGAAATCGGCGGCGTGACCCGCGAGCAGATCCAGAAGGCCGTGCGCGAGGTGTTCGACCTGCGTCCGGCCGCGATCATCGACGAGCTCGACCTGCTGCGCCCGATCTACTCGAAGACCGCCGCGTACGGCCACTTCGGCCGCGAGGACAAGGACTTCACCTGGGAGCGCACCGACAAGGTCGACGCGCTCAAGGACGCGATCGAAGCTCAGGCCGCGTGACGCACCGTCAGTCGGCGAACCGGAGCCGGATGAACGAGCCGGGCCGGTCCCGCTGGGACACAACCAAACCGACGCGCGAACGCCGGCATATAACCCAATGACAGACTATGGCGCCTGCCGTGAAGATGTTTCGCGGTGGGCGCCTTGTGCAAGCTGTGCAAGTTTTATGCGCAAGCCGCCGCATGATTCCCGCGAATCGGACTCGGCGCGGCGACGCATATCACACATCATCAAGAAAGAGGCGAACCATGAGCTATGGCAAGACGATGACCGTCGCCGAAATGGTCGGCGAATTCATCGAACCCAATCCGCTGCTGCGCGTCGAGGCGTTCGACGGCTCGGCGTTCGGCCCGCAGACGGCCGACCTGACCGTGCGGGTCAAGACCCCGAACGCCGTCTACCAGCTGCTGGAGCATCCGAACGAGATCGGCGCCGTGCGCGCCTACGTGCTCGGCGACTTCGACATCGACGGCATCGACTACGCCGACCCGTACCCCCAACTGCGCCAATTGCTGTCGCTGGCGCCGTACGTCAGGCCGCTGTCGCCGCTCTCGGTCGCCAAGGTCGCCGGCTCGATCCTGAGCCACGGCATCCGCAAGGCGCCCGTGCCGGCCACCGAAGGCCCGTCCAAGTTCGCACGCATCAAGTCCGGCCTGCTGCCGCACACCGAAAAGGCCGACAGCGAAACCGTGAGCTTCCACTACGATCTGTCCAACGACTTCTACCGCAACTTCCTCGGGTCCACCATGACCTACACGTGCGCCGTGTTCCCGAGCGAAGAGACGAGCCTGGAGGACGCGCAGCTCAACAAGATCCGTCTCGTGCTCGACAAGCTGGGCCTCAAGCCCGGCGACCGCCTGCTCGACATCGGCTGCGGCTGGGGCACGCTGGTCATCGAGGCCGCCAAACGCGGCATCAAGGCGCTCGGCGTGTCGCTGTCGAAGGAGCAGATCGAATACGGGCAGGAGTGGATCAGGCACGAAGGGCTCGAGGATCTCGCCGAACTGCGTGTCATGGACTACCGCGACGTGCCCGAGCGCGACTTCGACGGCATCTGCTCGATCGGCATGATGGAGCATGTGGGCGTCAAGAACTACCAGAGCTACTTCACGGAGATGTTCAAGCTCCTCAAGCCCTGCGGACGCCTGCTCAACCACCAGATCACCATCAGTCACGACAAGCCGAACGGCAAGCCCGGCACCGACGAGTTCCTCGACCGCTACATCTTCCCCGACGGCGACCTCGGCGCGCCCGGATTCATCGAAAGCTGCATTCACGACGCCGGCTTCAACGTGGTGCATCAGGAGAACCTGCGCCAGCACTACGCGCTTACCCTGCACCATTGGAACCGCAACCTGTCCGCGCATTGGGACGAGGCCGTCCAGGAGGTCGGATTCGAGCGCGCGAAGGTATGGGGCCTGTACATGGCCGCCTGCGCGCTCAACTTCGAGATCGACGGCATTCAGGTGCACCAGTTCCTCGCCGTCAAGCCCGACCGCGTCGGACACCCGGACGGCAAGTGGTATCCGCTGCGCCCGTGGTGGAAGGCGTGAGCCGGGCGCGTCGGGGTGCGGTTCGGTGATCGCCGCCGGACCTGCATTGCAGGCCTGCGACGGCCGGCGCACGCCGTCTTCGGCTCGCGCCGGCCATGTGGTACAACAGTGACCTATGACCACGCCGCACGCCGAACAGCTGGCGCTTGACGGGCTCGCCCCGCGCAAGCGCCGCCGTCGCGCGCCGGCCGAACGCGAACCGGCCTCCGACAAGCCGATCGCGCAGGTCGTGCTCGACGTGCAGGCCACGCATCTGGGCCGCACGTTCGACTATCTCATCGACGAGAAGCAGTCAGAACAGGCGCAGCCCGGCGCGATGGTGCGCGTGCGCTTCGGCGGTCAGCGCGTCAGCGGCATCATCTGGAACCGCACGGATTCCAGCGACACGCCGGAATCGTCCCTGCGCTATATCGAACGCGTGCTCACCCTCGAACCGCTCGTCTCCGCCGCCATGCGGCGTGACGTCGAGCTCATCGCCGACGCGTACGGCGGCACCCGGGCCAACATCCTGCGCTTCGCCGTGCCCGCACGCGTCGCCCGCGTCGACCAGGAGCAGCGTCTCGCCGAATCCGGCGCATGGCAGGGCCGGCGGCGGTTCGCGGACGCGCAGTCGCGGGCCTGCGACGCCGGATTCGACCGGTTCGCGCAGTCATACGATCATGCGCGGCAGTTGCGCGACGCGCTCGAAGGCTCGGCGTTCGCCTCGTTCGTCGTCGACGCGCTGCCCGGCGCCGCACGATGGGCGCACGATCTGGCGTGGATGATCCTGACCGCGCTGCTCGCCGGCAAGCCGGCCGTCGTCGTGCTGCCGACGAACCGCGAAGTGAACGACCTCGCCGCCGTATTGACGGGCGCGTGCGGACTGCGACCGTTTGCACCGAACCAGTCCGCCAACGGCGGCTACAGCGGCGATTTCGCGATCCTCGAAGGCAGCGCCATGCCGCCTGCCGAACGGTACCGCGCCTACCGGGCCGTCGCCACCGGCCAGGTGCGCTGCGCGATCGGCGCGCGCTCAGCCATGTACGCGCCGGTTGGAGGCCCCGCCCTGTTCGCCATCGTCGACGATCTTGCATATCAGAACATGGACGGCTTCATGCCGTATCCGAACGCGCGCGGCGTGCTGCGGTTGCGCGCCAAGGCGCACGGCGGCGTGTTCGTCAGTCTTGCCAACGTGCGCAGTCCCATCAGCCAATGGGAGACGAACGGCGACGGCGACCCGTCGGCCGTGCGTGAAACCCCCACCACCGGCTTCAGCACGGCCGTGAGGCCATTGCCCGCCGTCGTCAAGGAGCGCAGCCCGTGGATCCGCTGGCTCAACCGCGACGAACTCGCCCGGCTCGCCGACCCGAGCATCGGCGCGCGCGTGCCGCACACCGCCGTGCGCATCCTCACCAAGGCGCTCGAACGCGGGCCCGTCCTGCTGTCCATTCCCGCCGACGGCATCACCGAAGCGTTGAGCTGCGCGCGCTGCCACCGTCAGGCGCGCTGCCCGCGCTGCACCGGCCCGCTCGAGCACGATCCGCGTACGAACGGCGTGCGCTGCCGCTGGTGCGGCGCGGCCGTCGTGAACTGGACATGCCCCGGCTGCGGCGGCGATCGGCTGCGCGTCGTGCGCGTCGGCGCCGCCGGCACCGCGCAGGAACTCGCCGGACTGTTCCGCGGCGTGCCGATCGTCGTCTCGTCGCGCAGCCAGCCGCGCGGACTCGTCGAAGCGATTCCCTGCCTTCCGCAGATCGTCATCGCCACCCCCGGCTGCGAGCCGCGCGTGCTGCCGGCTGACGGCAATGACGGCGTCGCGGGCCGCGAATACCGGGCCGTGGCGATCCTCGACGCGTGGACCAGCCTGTATGCGCCCGGCGTGGACGCGAGGCCGGACGCACTGGCCAACTGGATGCGGTCGATGGCATTGTGCGCGCCACGCTCACGCGGCGGACAGGGACTGCTCATCGGAGAAACCGATCCGGTGATCGCCCAGTCGCTCATGCTCTGGGATTCGCGGCTGCTGGCCGCCAAGGAGATCGAGGAGCGCGCGCAGACAGGTCTGCCGCCCGTGCTCGCGGCCGCCTGCGTGTGGGGGCGGCGCGACGCGGTGATGCAGGCCATACAGCGGCTCGGCGCGCTGCCCGGCGGCGAGTGGGGCACGGTGAGCGTCGGCGGCGAGGACATGCCGGCCATGCTCGGGCCCGTGCCGATCCCGCAGCCGTCCACCGTGAACGCGCGCGAATTCGCCGACACGGCGGACCGTGTCAAGGCCGTGGTGCGCGTCGCCCAGTCGCGCAGGGCCGAACTGGCGATCCGGCTGCGCATGATCGTCGCCCGGCACGTCGCCGCGCGCGAGCCGGGGGAGCTGCGGTTCCGGCTCGACCCGAAGGACCTGATCTGACGGATCCGATCCGGCCGACGTCCATGATTCGCCGTGCCGTCGCGTCGCGTTCATCCGCCGCGGTTGAAACATGCGCGTCCGGTCGGCGCGGCGTGGGACGATAGCCGTGGAACATATTGACGTTCATACCGACGTTCATGGTTGGAATGGAGGACCATATGAAGGGTTGGCCGGGAGAGCCGGACATGGAACACGACGTGCTCATGGCGGACGGCAACGCCGCCGGCGCCGCGGGCAAGCCGATCACCGACGTGATCTTCGACTTCGGCAACGTGCTCATCTACTGGGATCCGGCCGCCGCGCTCATCGCGCGCTACAGCCAGGAGACCATCGACCAGTTCCTCGACAACGACGTGTCCGGCTTCTACGACGGCAACGACCTCATGGACGCCGGCGCCACGCCCGCCGAGGGTGTCGCGTGGATGCGCGAGACCCACGGCGACAAGTGGGCCGACATCCTGCAGTACTACGTCGACAACTTCGAGGATTCGCTCACCGGCATCGTGCCCGGCATGCGCGTGCTCGTCAACGACCTCAAGGCCACCGGCATCGGCGTGTGGGGCCTGTCGAACTGGGAAAAGGAACTGTTCCACTGCGCGGAGGAGAACTGCAAGATCCTCCAGCAGCTCGACGGCAAGCTCGTTTCCGGCTTCGTCAAGCTGCGCAAGCCGCACAAGGAGATCTACGAGGCGGCGCTCAAGGACTTCGGCATCAAGGCCGAAACCAGCATCTTCATCGACGACAAGGCCATGAACATCGTCGGCGCGAACGAGGCCGGCATCCGCGGCATCCGCTTCTCCGACTCGCGCAAGCTGCGCGAAATCCTCATCGCGCAGGGCGTGAACATCCCCTCCGTGCGGTAGCCGGCGGCGGCAGCCGGTACGGTTCGCGGCCTCGCGCGTATGCGCATGCGGTTCCATACGCGGGGGCTGTGTTCGGCGTTCGTTTGCGGTTTCGTTTGCGGGCCATGCGCGGGCCGTACGGGGCGCGGCAGGGAGTAGTATGTCGTCGTTGCACCGCTCGCGGTCGGGCGGATGCGCGAATCGTACTTCGCGGGCGTCCTTCGGGGAGGTCCGCAATGCTTTATGTGACGCTGTGACGCTTGATGCGGCGGGACATTGCCCGTCATCGCGCGGCAATGCGAGACGTCGCATGACAACGTGAGATAGTGAGGAAGGACACCATGCTGAAAATCCTGTTCGCCGGCAGCCCCGACGTGGCCGTGCCGTCGCTGCGCGCGCTGGCCGCCGACACCGAGCACTTCGAGGTCGTGGCCGTGCTCACCCGCCCCGATGCGCCCGTCGGCCGCGGCCGCAAGCTCACCCCGAACCCGGTCAAGCAGGCCGCGCTCGAACTCGACCTGCCGGTCATCGAATCCGACCCGTCCGAGGAATGCTTCGTGCACGAGCTGGCAGCCACCGGCGCGCAGGCCGCCGCCGTGGTCGCCTACGGCAAGATCCTCAGCCAGGAAGTGCTCGACGCGCTGCCGCTTGGCTGGTACAACCTGCACTTCTCCATGCTGCCCCAGTGGCGCGGCGCCGCCCCCGTGCAGCGTTCCATCTGGGCCGGCGACAAGTCCACGGGAGTCACGGTGTTCCGCATCACGCGCGCGATGGACGCCGGCCCGATCGTCTCCCAGTGCGGCACCGACATCGGCCGCCACGAAACCGCCGGCGAACTGCTCGCCCGCCTCGCCGACAGCGGTTCGAGCGTGCTCGTGCGCGCCATGCAGGCCGTCGAGGCCGGGCGCGCCGCGGCCGTCGCCCAGCAGGAGGGCGATTATCCGAAAGCCGACAAGATCACCGTCGAGAACGCGCACATCGTGTTCGACGCGCCCGTCAACGACGTGGACTGCCAGATCCGCGCCTGCACGCCGAACCCGGGCGCATGGTGCGAACTGCACGCCGACGACGAGGACGGTACTGAGCCGACCGTGCTGCACGTGCTGCGCGCGCAGCCGACCGATATGGAGAACCCGAACGCGCCGAAGGACCTCGCCGCGGGCGTGCTGCACGCCGGCAAAAAGAACGTGTGGGTCGGCACCCTGTCCGACCCGCTCGAACTGCTCGAAGTCAAGGCGCAGGGCAAGAAGGCCATGAAGGCCGCCGACTGGGCGCGCGGCGCCCGCCTCGCCGCCACCGCCCACTGCGCGTGACGCCTTTATGACAACACGGTGGCCCCGTTCGTTCTGCAACGACGAACGGGGACCACGATCACTGGAACCCGCCATGCGCCCCTCTGTCAGGGGGCTGGGAGCAGTGTGGTTTCGTGATCGGATATGCTGCGGAAGGAGAGCACATGTATACATCACTTGATCGATTCCATATCAAACCCGGTAAGGAGGAACTGGCCCGCGAATGGTTTCAGTACCTCAACGATCATCTGGAGGAAGGCAATGCGACGATGCCCGCGGAGGGCGCGCACATCGAATCCTGGTTCCTGAACGAGGAACCAGGTGGCCTGTACGGGTATGTGTACGTGATCTATGACGACCGCGAAAAGGCGTTTGAAACGTTCAAGGAAAGTCAAAATCCGCTGGATTTGAAGCACAACGAATACATGCGCGCGTGCATCGACTATGCCGACTACACCGAGATGCGACCTGCAGCGGCGCTTGGCGACTATTCCGTGTTCACGCGCTGACGTGGTCGTTCACGCCATGCGATGTTCGGCGTTTATTGTTACGACGCCGAGCAGATTCTTGCCGGCAATGTCGGCTGTGGGCATAGACGGGACAATACCGGTGTTCCCCGCCGATTCTATCGGCAGAGGGATTTCGATCGTGGGCATAACCTAACCATTTGCGGTCATTGATCGTGGGTATAACCCGACCGTGTACGGGATCGTGGGCATGGGCGGTATACGAACGGGCCCATTTTCGCGCGTTCCTGTACCGCCCATGCCCACGAGCATGTATCGATGTACCGTCTATGCCCACAATGCCCACGACATTGAGCATTGAAAAGACGATCAAGACACCAGCGGAATCATGCCGAGCCGCAGCCGATACAGATATGACGGTGTGAAACCAATCGCCGTGTCATTCGCGGTCCAAGGCAAGGCTTGGATTCACAGACCGGAATCACGGACGTAGGAGATCGAGGACGAGGCGCAGGTCGCGGGTGTCGATCGCGTGTGGTGCGGCGGCGCGCGTTTTCGGTTTGGCGCAGAACGCGACGCCGAGGCCGGCGGCTTGGATCATCGGAATGTCGTTCGCGCCGTCGCCGACGGCCACGGTCTGCGTCATCGGCACGCCGAGTTCGTCGGCCCACGCGCGCAGTGAGCGCAGTTTCACGTCCTTGGTGACGATTTCGCCGAGCACGCGGCCGGTCAGCCGGCCATCCTTCACCTCCAGGCGGTTCGCGATCCAATGGTCGAGCTTCGCGTCCGCGGCGAGCATATCCACCACCTCGTGGAAACCGCCGGACACCACGCCCACCTTCCAGTCGTGCGCGTGCAACGCGTCGATCAGATCAAGCGCGCCGGTCGTGAAATGCAATGCATCGTGCACCTGTGCGAATATCGAATCCGGCAGACCCTCCAGCAGGGCCACACGTGCGCGCAGCGCTTCCGCGAAATCGAGCTCGCCGCGCATCGCGCGCTCCGTCACCGCGGCGATGCGCTCGCCGCAGCCGGCCGCCGCGCCCAGCTCGTCGATGACCTCCTCGTCGATCAGCGTGGAGTCCACGTCCATCACCAGCAGTCCGGGACGGGACAACGTCGGCGCATCCGCGGTGCCGGACTGCGCAACCGCGGCCGGTGCGTCGGAACGGCCGCGACAGTCGCCGTCGCGGGTGTCAAGGTCTTGCAAGGTTTCGCTGCACATGCCACTGATTGTCGAAAAACGTTGGGACAATGACCCCTATGACTTTTTCCGGACTCGTTCTCGCAACCTCCGAAATCCCCGTGTGCACCACCGGCGAAACCGGCCTGATCGGCATGATCACCGACTGGCTCGTCTCCCTCATGGAAACGGTCGGCGGACTCGGCGTGGCGTTCGCCATCGCCCTCGAATCGATCTTCCCGCCCATTCCCAGCGAAGTCATCCTGCCGCTGGCCGGCTTCACCGCCGCGCGCGGCACGCTGAACCTCGTCGAGGCGGTCGTCTGGGCCACCGTCGGCTCGCTGCTCGGCGCGTGGGCGCTCTACGGCGTCTCGCGTTGGGTTGGCCTGCACCGCATTCACCGCGCCGCCGACGTGATTCCGGGCGTGAGCCGCAAGGACGTGAACAAGGCCAACGACTGGTTCACCAGATACGGCACCTGGTCGGTGCTGCTCGGCCGCGTGATCCCCGTCGTCCGCTCGCTCATCTCCATTCCGGCGGGCTTCAACCGCATGAATTTCCTGCAGTTCTCCGGCTGGACGCTGCTCGGCTCGGCCGTGTGGAACACGGTGCTCGTCTCGGCCGGCTACCTGCTCGGCGACCAGTGGTGTTCGATCCTTGGCGCGCTCGGCGTGTTCGAGGACGTGGTCATCGTCGTCTTCATCGTGGTCATCGCCGTGCTCGCCGCGCGCAAGATCCGTAGCATGGTAGCGCAACGCGACCGGAAGGGATGATCATGAGCGAAGAGCGCAGCGCCGAGGAACTGGCGGAACTCAACGACCGCCTGATGGAGAAGAACCATGCGCTCGCACAGGCGCTCACCCGGGCGAGCAAGGAACTCGCCAAGGCGAAGTCGCAGCTGACCCAGCTCGCCCAGCCGCCGCTCACCTTCGCCACCATGGTCAGGGTCGACTCGTCGCGCGTTGACGAGGACGGCGTCCAGCATGCCAGCGCCGAAATCCTCAACGGCACGCGCCGTCTCGTCGTGCCCGTCGCCGCCAACGTGAACGCGGCCCGGCTCACCGCCGGCGCGACCGTCATGCTCAACGAAAACATGGTGCTCGTCGAACAGCGCGGCACCGACACGCTCGGCATGATCCGCACGGTCAAGGAAACGCTCGGCGACGGCCGGCTCGTCGTCGCCGACGCGAGCGGCAACCCGCAGCTCGTCCGCCGCGCCGGCTCGCTCGCATCAGCGTCCGCCGCCGCGATCAACGCGGGCGACCGCGTCACCGTCGACCCGTCCGTGCGATTCGCGCTCGAACTGCTGCCCGAAACCAACGATGCCGACTTGGTGCTCGAGGAAACGCCGGACGTCACGTTCGACGACATCGGCGGCCTCGATGAGCAGATCGGACGCATCCGCGACGCCGTGCAGCTGCCGTTCCTGCACCGCGCGCTGTTCGAACGCTACGACCTGAACCCGCCCAAGGGTGTGCTCCTGTACGGCCCGCCCGGCAACGGCAAGACGCTCATCGCCAAGGCCGTCGCGCACGCGCTCGCGGCCGGATCGGGGGCGGGCGCCGGCGTGTTCCTGTCCGTCAAGGGACCGGAGCTGCTCAACAAGTACGTCGGCGAATCCGAACGGTTGATCCGTCTGATCTTCAAACGCGCGCGCGAGCGCGCCGCCGACGGCCGGCCCGTCATCGTGTTCATCGACGAAATGGACTCGCTGCTGCGCACGCGCGGTTCCGGCGTCTCCTCGGACGTGGAGACGACGATCGTGCCGCAGTTCCTGGCCGAACTGGACGGCGTGGAACGGCTCGACAACGTCATGGTGATCGGCGCGTCCAACCGCATCGACATGATCGACCCGGCAGTGCTGCGGCCCGGACGACTCGACGTGAAGATCCACATCGACCGGCCGGGCGCGGCTCAGGCCGCTTCGATCGTGCGCCACTATCTGACCGACGACCTGCCGATCGAAACCGGCACGGACGCCGACGCGCTCACGCGCGCGCTTGTGGACGACGCGTACGCGCGTGACGAACACCGGCATCTATGTGACGTGATGAACGACCAGGGCGTGTGGTCGGCCGTGTTCCTTGCCGACGTGGCGTCCGGCGCGATGCTCAAGAACATCGTCGACCGGGCCAAGACCAAGGCCGTCAAGGCGTCGATCGTCTCCGGTTCGCCGGTTGCGCTGAACGCCGCGATGATCGGCGCGGCGGTCGGGGACGAGTTCGCGGAGACGCGCGACTCGGTGCTCGACGCCGATCCGGAGCAGTGGAGCCGTATCAACGGCATGGACGCGGGTCGCATCGTGCGCATCCGTCCGGCGGCGGAGACTTCCGAATAGGGCGGAGACTTCCGAATAATCTCGACCGGTCCCGCTCGGCCAAGTCGTCCGGGCGGGCAGGACGAACGGCATGAACCGATCGCACGCCAGCATGCAGTGCGATCGCATGCGACAATCGCGCGGCAACGTCATCGCGCAATATCATCATTACGGCATCACACCAATAACGAGCAGGAAGCAGACACGGCATGAGCGTGAAACGAGTCATGGGCACCGAAACCGAATACGCGGTCTCGCGCGCGGACGGGCAACGGGCCAACCCGGTGCAGCTGTCGTTCGACGTGGTCGGCGCGGCGGCCGACGGCGCACGCGCGCGCATTCGCTGGGACTACCGGCAGGAGGACCCGGTCAACGACGCGCGCGGCACACGCCTCGAACGCGCCGCCGCACGCCCCGACATGCTCACCGACGCGCCCCAGCTCAACATCGTCAACGTGATCGCGCCCAACGGCGGCCGCGTGTACGTCGACCACGCGCACCCCGAATACTCCGCGCCCGAAACCTGCGACCCGTTCGAAGCCGTGCGCTACGACCACGCCGGCGACCTCGTCATGCTCGCCGCCGCGCGCCGCGCGTCCGAGGCGACCGGCGCGCCGATCGTGCTGCACCGCAACAACGTCGACGGCAAGGGCGCCAGCTGGGGCACGCACGAAAACTACATGACCGAGCGCGCCGTGCCGTTCGACGTGATCGCGCGGCTCATGACCGCGCACTTCGTCTCGCGGCAGATCTACGCCGGCTCCGGCCGCGTCGGCATCGGCGAGAAGAGCGAGACGGCCGGCTACCAGCTGTCCCAGCGAGCCGACTACGTCCACATGAAAGTCGGCCTGCAGACCACGTTCGACCGGCCGATCATCAACACGCGCGACGAATCGCACAGCACGTCGCGATTCCGCCGCCTGCACGTCATCGTCGGCGACGCGAACCGCATGGACGTGCCGCAGGCGCTCAAACTCGGCGTCACGTCCATGCTGCTGTGGCTCGCCGAACACGCCGACGAAGCCGGATACGACCTGCCCGAGCTGCTCGACCAGCTCGAACTCGCCGATCCGGTCGCCGCCATGCACGACGTGTCGCACGACCTGACGCTCGCCCAGCCGCTGCCGCTCGCGAACGGCGGGGAAACGACCGCATGGCTGATGCAGGTCGCGCTGCGTTCCGCCGTATACGCCGCGGCCGCGATGATCCACGGCACCGACACGACCGGCGAGCCCGCATGGCCGGACCGTTCGACGCGCTCGATCATGGCGATGTGGGGACAGTCGCTCGCCGACGTGGCCGCCGTGCGCCACGCCGACGACGACGCGCGCCTGACGATGGCCGCCGAGGCCGGGCGTCTCGAATGGCTGTTCAAATGGCAGCTGCTCGAGAAAATGCGCCGCAAAGGTTCGCTGGACTGGTCCGATCCGCGGCTGGCCGCCATCGACCTGAGCTGGGCCGCGCTCGACCCGGCGCATTGCGTGTTCGCCAAGCTCGCCGCGCACACGGAACGGGTCATGACGGACGCCGACGTGCGCGCGGCCGCGGACCACGCGCCGGAGGACACGCGCGCGTGGCTGCGCGCCGCGGTCGTGAACCGGTATCCCGAACAGGTCGTAGCCGCCTCGTGGTCGCACCTGACCGTGCGCCGTCACGCCGACGCGTCCCCGCTCGGCGACGCCGCATTCGACGCGTACGGCAACGCGAGCCGCCCGGCGGAACGCGCCTCCGACCTGCTCACGCTCGACATGTCCGACCCGTTGGGCTTCGGCCGCACGGCATGTGAACGCTTTGTGGACGAATCCGACTCGGCTGCCGGAATCATCACGGCCGTAGACGAAAACATCACATTTCCTCGGTAAAATTCTGCTCAGCACACGACGCCATGACGCGTACCGCGCGACCGGCCGCCGGGTTCCTCGGAACTTCCGGCACTCCGACGCACGAGAACAGACAGACGGACCGCATCATCAGCGCACCGCTGAGAAAACCGAGGAAACCGAGGAACATGACGATGGAACTGAGACAGCTTGCACTCGAAGTGGCGCGCATCGCGCAGGACGCCGGCCGCCACGCGCTGACCGACCAGCTCAACCCGCGCGACCTGAAGGGAATCGACCTGTCGCCCACCAAACAGTCCACGCTCGACGTGGACGACCGTCTCTCCCGGTTCATCGTGAACCGACTGTCCTATGTCGACAACTTCGACGGCCGCTGGGAGGACCGTCCCGAGCAGTGCCAGCCGGGGGAGCGCTACTGGTGCGTCGGCAACATCGACGGCGTCATCAACTACACGCGCAACATGCCCGAATGGGCCATCACCGTCTCCCTGTTCGAATTCAACGAAGAGGGCTCCGCGCAGCCGATCGTCGGCGTCGTGCACGCGCCCGCCCTCGGCGTCACGTATCTGGCCGCGCGCGGGCAGGGCGCGATCCGCATCCGCAAGACGCAGATCGGCGACAAGCGCGAGAAGATCATGCCCTCCACCACCGAGCACCTCAAGGGCTCCGTCGTCAGCTACGGCATGTCCTACGTGCCGGAGGAGTCGAAGCGCGCACTCAACGTGGTGAGCGCGATCGCCGGCCAGCCCGCCGACATCAAACGCGTCGGACCGGCCTCGCTCGACCTGTGCAAGGTCGCCGACGGCACGTACGACGCGTACTTCGAGCCGAACCTGCACCGCTGGGACGTGCCCGCCGTGTCCGCAGGCGCCGTCGTGTGCTGGGAGGCGCAGGCCAAGCTGCGCACGTGGAACGGCGGTCTGGTGCACTGGCGCCGCGAGAACGACATCGTCGCCTCGAACGGCCTGATCATCGACGAACTGCGTCCATACCTGCACTGACGGCGCGACGTGCGCGCGTCGGTGCGGTTAAGATCGTGCAGTGACCGTACGTGCATGCTCCCCGTGATCGTCCGATCGCGGGGAGCATCGTTGTTATCGGGGAGCAGTTATCAGGGAGTATAGGAGGACCGCCATGCCTCAGGAATTCGCACAGGCGCACGCGCAGGAGCACGCCGCCGCGCAGGACGAGCAGAACGCCGCCGTCGCGCAGGCCGCATCCGCGGCCGCGACCGCCGAAACGGCCGGCGACGCGCTCGACTCGGTGCTCGACGACATCGAATCCGTGCTGGAGACCAACGCCGAGGAATACGTGTCGAGCTTCGTGCAGAAGGGCGGCGAGTGATGCCGCAGCTGCGCGACAGCGGCAACAGCGGACCGGGGGCAACCGTCGAACGGTCCCCGGAATTCGAGGGATTCGCGCGTATCTTCGGCGTGGAAACCGAATACGGCGTATCCGTGACCGGCGCGAGCCGGCCCGTGGACGCCGGACAGGTCGCCATGACGATGTTCCGGCCGATCGTTTCCCGTTCCCGTTCCACGAACACGTACCTCGCCAACGGTTCGCGACTGTATCTGGACGTCGGCTCGCATCCCGAATACGCAACGGCCGAGGCGCGCCGCCCGATCGACGCGCTGGCGCAGGATATGGCCGGCGAGCTGGTCATGCGCCGGCTCGCGTCCCAGGCGCAGGACCAACTGCGCGACACCGGATACGGCGAGCATCTGCGCGTGCACGTGTTCAAGAACAACGCCGACTCGGCGGGGCATTCGTTCGGCTGCCACGAAAACTATCTCGTGCGCCGCTATGTCTCCCTCGAGCAGGTCGAGCACGAGCTGCTGCCGTTCCTCATCACGCGCCAGCTCTACACGGGCGCCGGCCGCGTCACCGACGAGGGGTTCGAGATCACGCAGCGCGCCGACTATCTCGACGAGGCCGTCTCCTCGGCGACCACGCGCTCGCGCCCCATGGTGAACACGCGCGACGAACCGCATGCCGATCCGGAGGAGTTCCGCCGGCTGCACGTCATCATCGGCGACTCCAACCGCTCCCAGTGGGCCACGCGCATGAAGCTCGCCGTCACGCATCTGGTGCTGTGCGCGATCGAAGAGTCGGCCCGGCTCGGCAGGCCGTCCGGCTGCGAGGCGTTCGCGCTGGCCGATCCCGGCGAGGCGAACCGAGCCGTCAGCCGCGACCTGACCTGTCGCACGGCGAAGCTTCGGCTGGCCGACGGCCGCGAAATGACGGCGATCGAGATCCAGCGCGGATACCTGAGCATCGTCGAACGGTTCATGGCCGATCACCGCGAGCTGACGGGCGAATCGGACGCCGACGCCGGCGACATGGCGCGCACCGTCGACGCATGGCGACAGGTGCTGGAACTGCTGGAGTCCGGACGGTCCGAGCAGCTTGCGGACCGCGTCGACTGGGCGGCCAAGCTGCGCCTGTTCGAGGCATTGCACGCGCGCCGCGGCGGCATGATCGCCCAGTCCAAGCTCGCGCAGCTCGACATGGATTATCACGACATCGCCTCCGGCACGGTGTACGACGCGTTGCTGCGACGCGGCATGATGATCCGGCTGCTGGATGACGCCGACGCGCAGCGGGCGCTCAGCGCACCGCCGGCTGACACGCGCGCCGCGCTGCGCGGCAGGTTCGTGGCCGCCGCGCTCGACGCCGGCGCCCAGTTCTCCTGCGATTGGACACGGCTGACGCTGACCGGTCCGGAGCACCGCGAGGCGGTGATGCTCGACCCGTTCGACGCCGATCCGTCCGATGACTACGAACGCCTGATGGCCGCGCTGTGACGCGGCGGCGGTTCGCCATGACGGACGTGACGCGGCGGACGCCTGCGGCACGAACAACAAAGCCCCCGACCGTCTGTGGTCGGGGGCTTTCCGTTGTCATGCCGTGAAGGGCAACGTCACTCGGTGACGGCCTTCTTCAGCAGGGAGCCGGCGGAGATGCGCACACCGTAGGTCGCCGGGATCTCGATGGTCTCGCCCGTGCGCGGGTTGCGGCCGGTGCGGGCGGCACGCTTGACGCGCTCGGCGGAGAACAGGCCGGTCAGCTTCAGGCCCTCGCCGGAACGCATGGCGTCAACGAACACTTCCTGGAAAGCGTTGACGGCAGCCTCGGCCTGAGCCTTGGTCAGGTTGGACTTCTGAGCGATCTGCGAGACGAGGTCAGACTTGTTGTATGCCATAAAGCATCCTTCTTGGGTCAGGGGTGGGGTCTACTTAGGTCGGCCTCACCACAGGTTCATACTGAATAATAGCGCACGATAGTGCCAAATACCGCATTTTCCAACGGTTTTCGCATGATTTTATCCCAAAATCGGGGCTGTGTCGGCGCGCGCCGCCGTTCGATCATGTTCGATCGTGTCCGAAACATGTTCATCCCGGACGTGAGCCGGATCCGGGCCGGATTCAGATCAGGTTGCGTCGGTCCAGCCAGCGCATCGCCGCGGCGCCCAGCGGAATGCGCAGCCAGTAGAACACCACGCGGTACAGCAGCGTGGCCGACAGCGCCACGCCCGCGGGCACGCCCACCGCGCCGAACGCGAACGCCAGCGCCGCCTCTACGCCGCCGAGGCCGCCCGGCGTCGGCATGGCCGAACCGACCGCATTGGCCAGCAGGAACATGAACAGCGTTTCGATCGGATTGGTCATATGCCCGAATGCGAGCAGCGCCACCCAGAAGCCGAGTCCGGTGGCCACGTTGAGCACCAGCATGCCGACAATGCTCAGCGTCAGCCGTTTCGGATCGGACAGGACGTCGACCAGCTGCCGCGCATACGTTTTCACCAACGGCAGCAGCTTCTCCGCCGCGAGACGGCGCACCGGCGGGATCATCAGCGCGATGGCGAGCGCCATCAGCGCGACGCCGAGCAGAATGATCAGCGTGTTCGTCGGGATCATGCCGCTGATCGCGTCGCTGCCGGTGAACAGGCCGAGCAGCAGGATGAGCAGCACGGTGCCGGCATAGTAGACGACCAGATTCGCGCCCATGATCGCCGTCGCCGGCGTGGTGCGGTAGCCGCTTTTGCGCAGGAACTGCAGGTTCACGAACGCGGGCCCCACGCCGGCCGGCATGGAGATCATCGCGAAGCTCTGCGCCACCTGCGACATGATGATGCCGGTCACGTCGCGCTTGTCGCGGTCGATGAACGCGCCGAGCTCGAGCGCCGAGCCCAGCCACGCCACGAAGCCGAGCAGCAGGCAGACGACCGCCATTTCCGGATTCGCGTTCTTCACCGCGGCGATGACCTCGTCCGGTTTGAGCTGCGTGAACACCACCGCCATGGCCACCACGAGCAGCGCGATGCCGAGGAACGAGCGCAGGCTGAACCGGGAGAGCTTCACCGGTTCCATCGACTCGGCCGCCTCGTCGGGGGCGAGCGCGCGCAGCCGGGCGCGCAGATCGTCCAGCGTGCGCTTGTCCCACTCGTCGAGCGCGCGCGTGCCGGCCGGGATCGCCGCCTTCTGCACGAACGGCGTGAGCGCGACGAGCGTGTCGTCGCCCCAGACGTGGCTGCCGGCCGCCACCGCCCGGTCTGGGCCGATCAGCGTGCTGAGCAGGGTGAGCAGCTGCACCTGATCGAGCGCCACGTTCGCGGGCGTGCTCGCGTCGTCGCCGTTCTGCCATCCGGCGATGATCGGCGTGCCCGATTCGAGCCGGGCCAGCGTGTCCGGCGTGATGCGCCGGTGCGTGTACCCGCGACGGTTCGCCACGGACAGGAACCGCATGAGCGCGACCGCATCGTCGTCTGACAGCGTGTGCAGATTGCATTCGCTCATCGCGTCCGCGCCCTGGAACACGAGGATCGACGATTCGCCGGTGTCGGCCACGCCGTACACGCGGGGCGTCGGCAGCCCGCTGTTCTTGAGTCCGAGGATCATCGCCATGTGATGCTGCGTCGCCTCGCGCGGCGAACGGTCGCGCCGCATGGACACGCCGGTGAACCGGATCCACTGCCACAGTTGCTTGACATAGCCGGCCGTGCGCACCTGGCTGTCGAGCACGGACACGGCGAAATGCCGCCCGCGGTCGTCGGTCGCGTCGTACAGGCGGGAGCCCTCGACCAGATCGTCGTCCAGCGTCGTCTTCAGCGTGCTGTGCGAGGAGACGCCGCCGTCCAGCCGTCGTTCCAGCGACGTGACGTGCAGGTCGATGCCGGCCAGCGCCTGCACGAGCCCTTCGCCCCACACGCCTTGGTTTTTGGTGCCGACAAGGAACCGCAGCAGCATGCCCACCAGTCGGCCGGCGGCGAACGAGACCAGCACGCCGGCCACGGAGTTCACGGACAGGAGCACCAGCAGCGCGCCCACCGTGTATAGCACGTTCCAGCCCCATTTGACCGTCGAGCGGGTGCGACGTGGCCCCGCGGCCGTCAGCAATGCCGCGGAGCCCGCGTAGAATCCCGGCAGCAGACCGGCTCCGAACCACGCGTTCGCGGAACCGAGCGCGGCGAGCAGCCGTTCGTTGCCGATCGCCGTGACGCCCAGCGAAATGCCCCACGCGGCCGCATACCCGCCGAACATGGCGAGGATCGCGATCACCGACTGCACCCATTCGCGGCTGATCAGCAGCTGGGTGAACACCATGACCACGATCACGACGATCGCCAGCTGCTGCAGCATCGACGTGGGCAGGTCGACCAGCCAGTTCAGCGCCCGGCCGGCCGTGTGCGCGTCCGATTCGACGCCGGTGGTGATGCCGTTGAGATACACGGACGAGAGCATCGCGACGGCGGCGAGCAGCACGGCGAGAATCGCGCGGAACAGGTCGCCGACGTCGTGGATGCGCTTCGGCGGCACGTCGTTGATGTGCGGGTGATTCGGATCGTCGTGCTCGATGTCCGGCGCGATGGGGTGCGTAAAACGCGATTCCGCCGGCGAGACGGTGCGCTCGCCGGCGGAATCGGTCGCATGTTCCTGACTGTTCATCGGAACCCTTTGCGATAGGTGCGTACGGTTGCTGTCGATGACCGTCGTCCGGCCGGCTGCGTGCGAATCGTCGCGTCTGCGGCCGGCCGGCGGTCATGCGATACGGGTCAGCGGTCGAAGTCGACCAGCTTGCTCGCGACGCCCGTGTACGTGGCCGGGGTGAGCGCCTTGAGACGCGCCGCGGTTTCGGGATCGAAGGACTGCTGGTCGATGAACTGCTCGACCTGCTCGCGGTCGATCGTGTGGCCGCGCATGAGCTCCTTGACCTTCTCGTACGGCTTGTCCATGCCGGGCAGGCCGCGCAGCTCGCAGGCGCGCATCGCGGTCTGGATCGGCTCGCCGAGCACCTCCCAGTTCTCGTCCAGTTCGCGCGAGATCACGTGGTCGTTCGGGTGGATGGACTTGAGTCCGCCCATCAGGTTGTACAGGGCCAGCTGCGAATAGCCGAGCGCGGAGCCGATGTTGCGCTGCGTGGTCGAATCGGTCAGATCGCGCTGCCAGCGGGACTCCACGAGCGTGGCCGACAGGGTGTCGAGCAGCGAGCAGGAGATCTCGAAGTTCGCCTCCGCGTTCTCGAAGCGGATCGGATTGACCTTGTGCGGCATGGTGGAGGAGCCGGTGGCGCCCTTGACCGGCACCTGTGCGAACACGCCGCGCGAGATGTACATCCACACGTCCACGCACAGGTTGTGCATGATGCGGTTCGCGTGGGAGACGGTCGAATACAGTTCGGCCTGCCAGTCGTGGGATTCGATCTGCGTGGTCAGCGGGTTCCAGGTCAGCCCCATGCGGTTGGTGACGAACTCGCGCGAGACGGCGATCCAGTCGACGTCCGGGCAGGCGGCCAGATGCGCGCCGAACGTGCCGGTCGCGCCGTTGATCTTGCCCAGGTACTCCTGGTTTTCGATGTGCTTGAGCTGGCGGTTCAGACGGTACACGTAGACGGCGAGCTCCTTGCCGAGCGTGGTCGGCGTGGCCGGCTGGCCGTGGGTGAGGCTCAGCAGCGCCTTGTCGCGGTACTCGTCGGCCTTGGCGGCCAGATGGTCGATGATCTCCTTGAACGCCGGGGTCCAGACGTTTTCCATCGCGTTCTTCACGCAACGGGCGATCGACAGGTTGTTGATGTCCTCGGACGTGCAGGCGAAGTGCACGAGCGTCTTCAACGCGTCGTTGATGTTCGCGAGCTCGGCCGGGGCCTTGTCGATCTGGTCGTCGATGTAGTACTCCACGGCCTTCACGTCGTGGTGGGTGACGGCCTCGTGCGCGGCGTGCTGCTTGATGCCCTCGGCGCCGAAATCCTCGGGGATCGCGCGCAGGAACGCCTTTTCGGCGTCGGTGAACGGCTTGACGCCGTCGACGATCGGCTGGTTGCCGTTGCCGTCGAAGCCGTTCGCCAGAAGGATCATCCATTCGACCTCGACGCGCATGCGCTCGCGGTTGAGGGCCGGCTCGCTCAGGTATTCGACGAGCGGGGCGGTGGCGTTGTGATAGCGGCCGTCGAGCGGGGTCAGTGCGATTGCGGGGGAAATATCAGTGAGCTTCATGGGTTCTAGGGTACTTCCAGCCGTGAACCGGGCGGTGTCGTATGCTGAGTGGTTGTGAACGAAGCGCGAATACTGGTGATTGAGGACGACGCGGACATCAACGAGGTGACCTGCACGCAGCTGGAGCGCGCCGGATTCGCCTGCACGGCCGCATACTCCGGTTCGGAGGCCCGGCTGCTGCTGGACCGCGGAACGTCGGGCCCGGTCGGCGACGGCGCGGATTGCGGGTTCGACTGTATCGTCACCGATCTCATGCTGCCCGGCATGACCGGCGAACGGCTGATCGCCATGCTGCGCGAGCGCGGAGCCGGCGTGCCGATCATCGTGATCTCCGCGCGTGACGCAGTCGCCGACCGCGTCGCCGTGCTGCGTCTCGGCGCCGACGACTATCTCGTCAAACCGTTCGATCTGGGCGAACTCGTCGTGCGCGTCCAAGCCCAGCTGCGCGGCCGCGGCTACGGAAGCGGCGCATGCGCTTCGGCCCCCTCGCCCGGGCAAGCCGACGACCGGAAGCCATCCGAACGCGCGTCGGCGCCGGTCGCCGCGGCCGAACCGGCTTCCCCCGCCATCGTCGCCGGCCGCTGGACGCTGAACCCGGCCGCGCGCGTCTTTGCCATCGACGGCGAACCGGTAAGCCTCACCAACATCGAATTCAATATCGTCGAACTGCTCATGGCCCATCCCAACACGGTGTTCACCAAACAACAGGTCTACGAACTGTGCTGGAACGAGCCGTACATGGTCGACGACAACACCGTCACCGCGCACGTGAGCAAGATCCGCGCCAAGCTAAAGCCCTCCGGCACCGATGCGTACATCAGGACCGTCTGGGGGCTCGGCTTCAAACTCGACGTGTCAGTGTGCGAGGCGGGCGGCGCGTCGCCGATCGTCACACTTTCGCAAGGTTTTCGTGAGACTCTCGCATGAGGTGGGTGGCGATTGCGCAAGATCCGTTCCATACAGTGGGTCTCGACAACGAACCGAGAGAAAGGAACGGCGATGGACGCGATTCGCATACGGTCACTCGCCAAACGGTACGCCGGCAAACGGGCGGTCGACGATCTGGCCATGACCGTGCCGCAGGGCGCGATCTACGGATTCGTCGGCAAGAACGGCACCGGCAAATCCACCGTGATGAAGATGATCGCCGGACTCGCCACGCCGAGCGGCGGCGAGATCACGCTGTTCGGCAATGCGCCCGGCGGCGTGCAACGCGTCGGCGCGCTCATCGAGAACCCCGGCCTCCTGCCGCACATGAGCGCCTTCGACACGATGATGGCGCAGGCGCTCGCGCTCGGCGTGGCCGACCCGAAACCCGTCTGCCGCGACCTGCTCGATCAGGTCGGCCTCGGCGGCACCGGCCGCAAGAAGACCGGCGGTTTTTCGCTCGGTATGAAACAGCGGCTGGGACTCGCGCTCGCCCTCGTCGGCAATCCCGACCTGCTGCTGCTCGACGAGCCGCTCAACGGCCTCGACCCGGACGGCGCGCGCACCATGCGCAACTACCTCGTCCGGCTCAACCAGCGGCGCGGCATCACCATCGTCATCAGCTCGCATGTCCTCGACCAGCTCGAACGCATGTGCACCCACTACGGCGTCATCGCGAACGGCCATATGGTACGCGAAATGACGGCCGAACAAGTCCAATCCGAATGCGGCGACAGCCTCACCGTGCGCACCGCCGACACTGCGACCGCGCTCGCCGTCCTCGAGGAACGATTGCCGGACAATCCGGCCGATCCGGTGCGGTTCGCCGCCGAACCGGACGGCTCGATCACCATCGCCGGCGGCTTCGACGCGGCCGAAGTCTCCCGCATCCTGCACGAGACGAACCAGACCGTCCTCGAACTGGCCGCGAAATCACGGGACATGGAAGACTATTTCGTCGCCCTCATGGACGGCGCCCGCACGGAAGGAAGCCGATGATGATCAACCTGCTGCGCTCCGACCTGTACCGGCTCATCCACGGCCGCAAATTCTGGGTCGTCACAATACTGGTCGTCCTGCTGACCGCCGGTCTGCTCACCACGCTGATGCTGCTCGGCGCCGCCACCGGGGCCGAGCAGACCGACGCCGACGGCGTGTCGGTCACGGCCAATGCCGCCTCCGGACTGGCGGCGTCCGCCCGCATGATGAACTCGCACACCGCGATGCTGTCCAGTTCGGGACTGGGCAACGGCTCGGTGCTGTCCATGATCGTCGCGGTGCTTGCCGTGCTGGCCGTGATGGACGATTGGGACGCCGGATTCGTCAAGAACCTCCTCGCCGGACGCCGTGGCCGCACGGCGTACGTCGCCGGCCGGCTGCTGCTGTCCGCCCTGCTGGCCGCGTGGAATACGGTCGTGACGATCGCCTCGCTGGAGCTGGCGTGCCTTGCGCTCGGCGTCCGGTTCCGGTATGCGGAAAGCATCGGCGTCTATCTGGGATTCTGCGGGCTGAAGATGCTGGGCGTCGTCACGTTCGTGCTCATCGTCGTCACCCTGGCGATGATCGCGCGCAGCAAGGCGTTCGGCGTCGCCGCCGCGGTGCTCGTCGGCGCGGGCATCATGGGATCGCTGCTGAACATCGTCCTGTCGACGATCGCCGTGTACGCGCCGTGGGCGGGGCAACTGGCGCCATGGCTGCCGTCGAACAACACGAAACTGTACTTCGACGGCGCGGGCCTGTTCGCCACGACGGCCGGCGGCATGTCGCTCGGCATGCCGGTCTGGGCGCACGCGCTGATCTGCTTCGCCGGATGGATCGTCCTGTCCGTCGGCGCCACGCTTCTCGTCAACCGCCGTCGCGACGTGTGCTGACAATCGTTGCCATGTGGTTTGTGGGGTTGCTGGTCGGCCTGGTTGCGGGATTCGCGATCGGGGCGGCGATGTACCGGCGCGAGATGCGGCGGATGGCGCGGTTCCTGCGCGACCGCCCGGCGGAGAGCAACGCCCGGCTGGGCGTGGAGGTGCCGGGCGGGGCGAGTCGCGAGTTGGCGCGGGCGATCAACGCGCAGCTGGACGCGATCCAGTCCGAGCGGATCGCCGCGATGGCCAAGACGCAGGAGTTCCAGCGCGACCTGTCGTCGCTCGCGCATGACGTGCGCACGCCGCTGATGGGCGCGCAGGGGCATATCCAGCTGGCGATGGAGGGAACGCAGCCTGCGGACGGCGAGCGCCATCTGACGGCGGCGCTGCAGCGGCTGGACGACATGCGCGGGCTGCTCGACCAGCTGTTCGCCTACGCGCGGGCGAACGATCCCGACCGCACGCTCGATCTGGAACCGGTCGCCGTGCAGCCGCTCGTGGCCGAAGTGCTCGTCGGCCACTATCCCGAATTCGAGGAGCGCGGGTGGGAGCCGACCGTCGCGTTCGACGACGAACGGTTCACGTTGGAGGCCGATCGGACGGCGTTGCGGCGCATCGTCGACAATCTCGTCACGAACGCGCTGCGGCATGGCGCCGGCGCGCCCGCGATCGCGCAGCACGGCGATCGCGTTTCGTTCTCCAACCCGATCAGCCGTAAGGCGGCGGCCGACATCGATCCCGCCAAGCTGTTCGATCGGTTCTATCAGGCCGACGACTCGCGCGGCAAGCGCGGCTCCGGGCTGGGACTCGCCGTCGCGCAGTCCTTGGCCCGGGCCATGCGCCTGCGTCTGACCGCCGAGCTCGACCACGGACGCGATGCGGGCGAGGACCGGCTGGTCATGACCCTCGAGCCGTCGGCATGACGGCAAGGACGGTTGCAGCCAGCCGCGGCCACGCGGTCAGTCGCGTCCGCCGAAGGCGTCCGTGTCGATGCGGTGCGCGGACGACGGGGCGGCTGAGGCGCCGTAGAGGCTCATGCGGCCGCGATAGTAGCGGGTTTCCTCGAGCTCTCCTTCGATGACCTGTTGGAAATGCCGCTCGTGGGTGACCACCGCGGGGGAACCGAGATCGGTGGCGTTCCTGTAGGCCGCCTGATGATATTTGAGCCAGTGCGTGATCTCCTTGGATTCCGGTGCCCCCGTCACTTCGGCTGCGGCGAAGTCCTTGCCCCACGACGACACGCCGTTGCCCGGCGCGCAGGAACCGTCCGCGCCGACGCCCGCCGGGGTGGTCTGCACGGAACGCGTCGCATGGCCCCGTATGGTCAGCCAGTTGCCGGTGCGCGGATTCTCGGCGCCGTCGAGAGCGGCGACCAGTTCGTCGTCCATTTCGATGCTGGTCACCCACGTCTTCGACGGGATCGGATGGTTCGCGACCGGCGAGCCCGCCGTCACCACATGCCGGATGTCGTATTCGTCGGCCAGGTCGGATGCGATCGTCGCCGCGACGATGCCGCCCTGCGAATGCCCGATCAGCGCCACCGGCTCGTCGCCGCCGATGCCGGCCTGCCGCATCGCCTCGGCGACCATGCGCGCGCTGTCCGCCTGCATGCGCTGCCGCGGATCGTCGCTCATGAGCTCGATGTTCTGCATCCAGCCGAACGGCGAGTCCCATTCGCCGTCCGTGCCGGGGATCGTCACCAGCCATGCGGACGATCCGTCTTCGCGGCGGTAGCGTTGCACGGCGATCGTCGCGTAGGACAGTCCGCTGCCCAAATCGATTTTCCCAAGGCGCTCTTCGGCCAAACGCCGCAGGTTCTCCAATGATTCGGCCACCGACGTCGACGAACCGACCACCATGGCGTTCGGCTCGACCTCGACCACGGTCAGGCAATCGCCCTGCATGGTGTCCTTCAACGGTTTGGTGCCCGTCGCCAGCGCGCCCGCGGCGACGTTGACCTCGTTGGTGAGCATCGGCGCCAGTCCCGGATGGATGCCGCCCAGATACGTGGCCGCTCCTGACAGCAGCCCTTCCTGCGCCCATGCGGTCGACGTGAGCCCGTAGATCGGATTGAACCCGCCTTCGGACGCCGATCCGACGGCTATGCCGGAAGCGACCGCCGCCGCGGTACCGAACAGCGAATGCTTCGGCAATGCGGTGGCCGTCATCTGCAATGTCTCCGTGACCAGGCGTCTGGCCCATGATTCACAGTCCTCGTACAGCGAATGCGCGCGGATGAGCAGCGACGACATCTCGTCCAGTTCGCCGCCGATCGCCTCGCATGCGGCGGCATGGTCGGAGCAGCGCTGGATGAGCGTGCCGTAGGGGAGCGAGGAGTGGCTGATGGTCACTCCCTCGTCGGGCACGACCGAGGAGCACCAGGTCAGACTCGCCTGATCCCGGGCCAGTTCCAATGCGGCCGAGCTCCAAGCCGTGGCCGCGGCGCGCCAGTCGGCCGCCACGTCGTCCATCAGGCGGGCCAGCGATGCGTAGTCTTCGCGTTCGGCCGTCGAATACCGGCCGCCGGACACATACGACGTAACCTGCCAGCCCATCATGCACCTGCCCCGGCGATGCGCAGCGTGGCTTCGGCGTCGTCGAGCGCCCGTTGCGCGGCCGACGCGCAATCGGCGAGCCGTTGGCGGAACAGCGACGCCGCATTGCCCTCCCAAGGCATCGTCATGGAACGGGCCTGGGGCGTCGCGGTGTCATCCGCCGCAAGACGCGTCTGGGCGACGCGCGCGTGCACGAGGCTCTGGCTCGCGGCGACGATGCCGTGGCAGGAACACACGTAGTCCGCGCCGAAGGTCGATGGCGCGCCGCCGAATGCGGAAGTCTGGTCAAACATGCTCATGCGCCCATTGAATCGGGCTCGGCCGCGTTCGTCCAGCCGGAACGGGGCATGTGGTCGAATGGTCGGAGTTATCCACACCCCGGCGTGTCGTCCACATTTCATGTGGACAATCCGCCGGGCTTCGCGATCGCCCGTATTGCGATCGCTCACTTCGCCTGCGGGAACCCACTGGGTTCCCGCCGTACGGCTCAGCATGTCGTCCACATTTCATGTGGACAATCCGCCGGGCTTCGCGATCGCCGGTACTGCCGCGCTCGCCGTCACCAGGGCTTGTTCGTGTTGCCCGTGTTGTTGGTGACCGTCGACTCCTTGGACGTGCCCTTGCCCTTGTCGGACGGCGTGGACTGCTCGTTGGCCTTGAGCAGGTCCTCGACCTGCTTGCGCTGCTCGTCGGTCAGCGCGCCAGACGAATCGGACGATTGGCCCTGCTTGTCGGTGCCGGCCGCACCGTTGTCGCCGGCATTGCCGTCGCCGCCCTGCTGCGCGGCAAGATGCTGCTTCACCAGCGCGGTCAGCTGGTCCGATACGGCCGCGTTGGCCGCGATCGACTCGCGGATGCCGGGCAGCAGCACGGCATCCGCGGCCTCGGCCTCGTCGAACTGCGCGTCGGTCTGTTCCTGCACGGCGCTGAGCTTGGACCAGTCCGGCGTGTCCGACCGAGCCGCGGCGATGTGCTCGTGCAGGCTGCTCGTGGCCTGATTGAAGGCCGTCACCGCCCGCAGGTTCACTGCGGCAAGCACGGTCACGGCCAGCGCGAGCGCCGCCAGCGCACCGAGCATGATGCGTACGGGCAGTCCCGCCCGCGCGCGGCGCGCATCCGAGCCGAGCGCCGTGTCGGCGCCGGACGGGTCGGCGAACGCGGTCGTCCCGGCATCGTCCGCGCGGCTCTCGTCCGCGGCGAGCGGACGGTTCGCATCGCGTTCCGCGCGCCGGGCGCGACGTCCATGCGTGGCACTCATAGCAGCCTCCTTGACGTGACGATCCATGCGCCGGCCTCCCAGGTCAGCACCGCCAGCGCGAACGCGGCAAGCGGCCACACCACGGGCGTGGTGCGCGTGCGGCGCTTCACCGTGCTGGTCACCTGCCAGCGGGACGACGCCCGCTTCGACGCGCCCTGCGTCAACGTGGTCGTCTGGTCCGCATGCAGGTAGGTGCCGCTGATCTCGTCGGCGATGTCGGACAGATTCTTCTCGTCGAGCTTGGAAATGCCCGGCTTGCCGGTGTCCGGGTCGGTCACCCACGCCTCGTTCTGCGACTGCGACGATGACGAGGACGACGTGCCATCGCGGATGACCGGTATCTTGCCGCCCTGCGTCGAGCCGACGCCGATCGCGAAGCCGTCGCTGAGGTACTTGCGCAGCGTCGAGAACGAGCGGCGCGGCTTGGTGCCGGTCTGCTCCCCGTCGCTGATCACGTACAGGATAATCGCGTCGTCGGGATGCGCCTCGCGCACCGACTTGAGATCGAGCAGCAGCGTGTCGAGCGGCGCGTCGAGGCTGGAGCCGGACGAGACGGACGTGGCCTCGACGGCCAGCGTGTCCGCCCAGTTGCCGATCGCCCGTTCGTCGGGCGTCAGCGGCACGTCGAGCGAACCGCTCGCCCCGAACCGCACGCCCATGAAGCTGGCGTCCGGATACAGCGACGTGATGTCCTTGACGGCCTGCCTGGCCGTGTCGATCCGGCTGACGGTCTGCGACGAGCCGTACTGCGCGTCCTGCACGGCCATCGAGCCGGTCACGTCGACGGCGATCACCACGTCGGTGGCGTTCACCGCGCGGCTGCTCGTCGTCGACACGACGCTCGGCGTGAGCGTCATCACGGCGAGCGTCACGCACAGCAGCACGCGGCGCACGCATGCCGTAACCGTTTCGTCGCTCGCGCCGCGCCGGCGCACGTGCAGCACGATCTGCGCGACGGCCAGCGCCGCCAGCAGCAGCGCGAGACACGCGCCGGCGGGCCAGCCGAGCGCGGGGGAGAGGGTGAAACCGTGCCAGTTCATCGGCGCAACCTCCATGTAACGGCCAGCCACGCGACCGCGACCACGGCCAGTGCGAGCGTCCACCAGCCGGGGGCGTCCGAGACGGACGCCTTGGACGTGGTCTCGGTGTGCGTGGTGCGCCGCTGATCGATGCTGCGCACGAGATCGTTGACGCTTGCGCCGTTCGACTGGGTGAGGAAGATGCCGTCGTGCGATTCGATCAGCTTCTTCATGTCCGTGGTGGTCGATTCCGATTCGCTGGCCTTGGGGCCGGAAAACAGCCCGTCGACGGTGATGCCGGCGCCGTGGACGAGATCCAGCGCCGCCGACAGCGAATACGTGGGCTTGCCGGACACGACGTTGTCCGTGGCGAGCACGATCGACGCGGCACGCTGGCGTGCGTCGCCGGAACCGCCCGAACCGTACGCGAAGCCGGGCAGCATCGCCGCGCAGCTGACCACGCCGTCGCCGATCAGCGACGTCGCGTTCGTGCGGTTCTGCGTGCCGTCGAGCCAGTCGGAGATTTTCTGGTACTGCCGGTCGCTCATCTTGTCGATGTCGGCCTGCGATTCGACGCCCTTGAGCGTCGAGGCCGCGCTCTTCAGCTCGCGCGCGACCAGCGCGTAGTCGTCGGTGAGCGGGAACACGGTGCGCGACGTGGAATTGAAAATGCTCAGGCCGATGCGCTCGCCCTGGAAGTTGGACACCAGATCCAAGTACGTTTCCAGCACCTCGCGATCGTAGGGGAGCGTGGAGCCGGAAACGTCGAGGCACAGCACGATGTCGCGGCTGCTCGACAACTCCTCGCTGCGGTCGATGACGGACGGGCGCGCCAGCAGCGCGACGCACAGCGCCAGCGATGCGGCCAGCAGCGCCGCGGCCAGACGGCCCAGCGCCCGCCACTGGTGAAACAGCCTCGACGCCTGTTCGGTGTTCAGATCATCGTCCAGCGAAAACACCGTCAGGTCGCCGGAGGCGCCTCCGGCCCGCCCGGCGTCCGCGGCGTTCCCGTTCCGGTTGCTCCGGCCGCGTCGGGGATTGCCCAACGCGGCGACGAGCAGCATGACGGCGAGGACGCACAATGCGCCCGCCGCCGCGGCCCACGGCCACTGCCAGGAAAGCATCAGCGCCACCTTTCCACAAGATTCGACACCCAGCCGGCCGCCTCGCGCACGCTGATCGACGCGGCGTGTCCGTTGAGCGCGGCGTCGGCGAATTCCGGCGGGTACAGGGCGGCGACGGTCTGCCGCAGCAGGTCAAGGCCCTGCCGGTCGCCCGCGTCGCGCGGCATCGATGACAGGTCGCGCAGCGTGCTGGATTTCATGTTCCGTCCCGTCGCGGCCCCCGCGAAGTCGCGCGCCGTCTCGGCCAACGCCGCGAACGCCTGTTCCCGCGTCAGCTCGTCCGATTCGTACCGTGCGACGATGCCGTCGATGCGGGCGCGCCATGCCGTCGCGTCGCCGCCCGTCGCGTGATTGCCGCGGCGCTGCGCCTTCGCGGACGCCCGCCTCGGCCGGGACAGGACGACGGTCAGCACGGCCAGCGCGATCGCCAGCGCCAGACCGCCGACGATCGTCGCCAGCAGCGGGGTCGTCAGCGTCAGCTGCGGCAGGGGATGCAAATCGGCGATGCCGTCCGCGATCGCGTTCATGCCGCACCTCCCATGCGTCGTTCGTTCTGGTCGTTCTGGTCATGCCGGGACGCATGCAGCTGGTTGAAGGCCGCGGACGCCGTTGACAACGACACCAGCCGCACGAACTCGTCGAACATGGCCTCGCTCGACGCGGCGCGGATCATGCGGGAGCCGTACCGCGACAGTTCGCGGCGCAGCGCCTCCGCGTTGAACTCGCGATGCGCGCGCACCTGCTCGGCCGCGACGGCGGACCGCAGAAACGCGGGGACGCGGCGGCGGTCCGCGCCGTCGACGACCGCGGTTCCAGCGGGGGCCGAGAACGGATTCAGCGTCGCCACGTCGATCAGCACCACCGGATGCGTGCGCGCGATCAGGCCGATCGTGCCGACGTGCTCGCGGCGCAGCGCATGCTCGTCGGTGGCGATCACGATCAGCGCGTCCCGGTCTCGGATGCGGCGCGCGTACGCGAGCAACGCGTCGATGTTGCGGTCGTGGCTCCACTCGCGTTCCATCGCCCGGTCGAGCGTGTGCTCGAACTGGCTGAACCCGCCGTTGAACGGCACGCGGGTGATGCTCGCGGCATCGCCGAACACCAGTGAAATGTCGTCGGAACGGCGCAGCGAGAGGGCCGCGAACATGCGCAGCGCGTTCGCCGCCACGTCGCCCGCGGTCTCGCCGCTCGCGCACGAGCCGGTCATCTGCCGGCCGGCGTCCATGAGCATCCACACGCGGCTCGTGACGTGCCGCTCGCGCTGCACGACCATCGGACGGCCTTGGCGGGCGCTCGACTTCCAGTCGATCAGACGCGCCTCGTCGCCCGGTTCGTACACGCGCACGTCCATCACGTCATCGCCGCCGCCGCGGCGTCCGGACGCGTGCTCGCCCTCCAGCAGACCCAGCGCGCGGCGCACCGTGGGCAGGCTCATCGACGTGCCGAGGGACTCGATCCTCCTGCGGATCGGGTCGTCGGAACGGTTGCGTCCGATCATGGGACGGGAACCGCCTTGACGATCGAATCGATCACCTGATCGGCGCTCACGCCGTCGGCCATCGCCTCGAACGTGAGCATGATGCGGTGGCGCATCACTTCGAGCACGAACGACTTGACGTCTTCGGGAATCACGTAGTCGCGGCCCGCCAGCAGCGCGTTCGCCTGGCCGATGCGCACCAGCGCGATCGAAGCGCGCGGGCTTGCGCCCAGACGCACCAGCTGCGCGAGCCCCTTGACCGGATGCGTGCCGGCGCCGCGCGACGTGGCCGCGATATCCACCGCATAGCGCATGATCGCCTCCGACGTGTGCACGCGCCGCGCCGACGAGCGCAGGAACTCGACGTCGCGGATCGAAATCACATCGTCGTTCAGCGTCGTCGGATCAAGCGTGTCCGAACCGCGCGTGGTCAGCAGGGACAGCATGCGCGTCTCCTCGTCGGCGGTCGGATACGTCATCACCGCCTTCATCATGAAACGGTCCATCTGCGCTTCGGGCAGGTTGAACGTTCCCTCCTCCTCGATGGGGTTCTGCGTGGCGATCACCATGAACGGCTTGGGCAGCGCGATGCGCTCGCCGCCGATCGTCGTCGCGCCCTCGGCCATCGCCTCGAGCATCGCCGACTGCGTTTTCGCGTTCGAGCGGTTGATCTCGTCGAGCAGCACGAAGTTCGCGTGGATTGGGCCGATCTGCGTGGTGAACTTCTGCGAGGCGAAGTTGAAGACCTGCGTGCCGACCAGATCCGACGGCATGAGATCCGGCGTGCACTGGACGCGCTTGAACGTGCCCGACACGCTGGTGGCGAGCGTCTGCGCGGCCGTGGTCTTCGCCAGACCCGGCACGGATTCGATGAGGATGTGGCCGCCGGCCACGAGCGTGACGATCAGCGACTCGCGCAGGTTGTCCTGACCGACCAGCGTCTTGGCGAAACGCGCACGGATGCGGTCGGCCAGCTGGCGGGCCAGCGTCGCGTCGTCCGGCGCAAGGCCCTGAGTCGGGGCCGGGGACGGCGCGGCGGGCGCCGGCTGCGGGGAAAGATTCGATTGCATGGGGAACAAAGGCATGCGCCCCACTCTAACCGCACTGGCTGAGATTCCCGCTCGGCGAACGCGGCTTGCGGCCGCCGAGCGGGAATGCGGCGTTCATCGCGTCCAAGCATTCCCGACGGTCCGGCGATGCCGCCCGGCCGCCTAATCCAGCCGCCAGTCCACGGGTTCGGCGCCCATGGCGGTCAGGGCTGCATTGGCCCGCGAGAACGGCTTCGAGCCGAAGAAGCCGCGCGAGGCGGACAGCGGGCTCGGATGCGGCGACTTGATGATATAAGCGTTCGTCAGCAGCGGTTCGAGGCTCTGCGCGTTGCGCCCCCACAGGATCGCCACCAGCGGCTTGGGGTTTCCGGCGGCGTCGGTGCGCGCGTTGAGCGCGCGGATCGCCGCGTCGGTGACCTGCTCCCAGCCCTTGCCCTGATGGCTGTTCGGCCGTCCCACGCCCACGGTCAGGCATCGGTTGAGCAGCATCACGCCTCGTTCGGTCCACGGCGTCAGATCGCCGTTGGACGGCATCGGCACGCCGAGATCGTCCACCAGCTCCTTGTAGATGTTGATCAGGCTCTTCGGCAGCGGGCGCACGTCGGGCGCCACGCAGAAGCTCAGGCCCACCGGGTGTCCCGGCGTCGGATACGGGTCCTGGCCGACGATGAGCACCTTGATCGAATCGAACGGGATCGTGAACGCGCGCAGGATATTGCGGCTCGCCGGCAGGTAATGGCGTCCCGCCGCCAGCTCGGCGCGCAGAAAATCGCCCATACGGTGCACCTGCGGCTCCACCGGGGCTAGCGCCTCGGCCCAGCCGGCCTCGACGAGTTCGGACAGTGGTTTGACATGCGTTGCTTCCATGCCGTTCACTGTAGGCGCACCGCCGGCCGAACACGGGCCGCGGAGCCGCTCCCGGTACGTTTCCGGCGTTTCCGTAAGTGTGCATATCCGGTGCATGAGGGGCGTGCGTGTCGTCCTTGGGGCAAGGTGGCGGTTAGACTCGTGCGTAGTTTCGTGACGGAAGGGCTGGTATGGCGAAGCAAGACAAGGAAACCTATGAATCGTACGCGCGTGATTCATTCGACACTCCTCCGGTCGGCCCGGTGGGCGTGCATCGCGGCGCACGGTCCGTCGGCGCGCGCACGCTGCCGTATCTGATCGTGCTCATCGTCGCCGCGCTCGCCGGCGCGCTCGCATGGGGCGTGATGACCGGCGAGTTCTCCAAGTTCGTGTCCGGCGCGTCCTCGAACTCCTCGACGTCGGTCTCCTCCGGCACCCAGAGCGGTTCCGGGGCGAGCGATTCGTCCAAGAAGGACGCCGCTTCGGACGCGTCCTCCGACGGCATCGACTCGTCGTCCTTCGACCAGAGCGCCCAGTCCAAGGACTCCGCGTCTGCGGACGGCACCGACTCGTCCTCGTCCCAGACGAATTCCTCCGACCAGAATTCGGATTCCTCCGATTCCTCGGACCAGAATTCGGCCGATCAGAACTCCTCGTCCGACCAGAACGCGCAGACCGCCAACAAGGCGACCTCGGTGCGCGTGGTCAACGCGGCCGGCATCAACGGCTATGCCGCCGAAAAGGCCGGCGTGCTCACCGCCGCCGGATACACCAGCGTCGAGGCCTCGAACCCGACCACCGACAATCTGCCCGCGTCCACGGTGGTCTGGTACCAGAACGAGACGGATCTGGCCACGGCCAAGGACGTGGCCGCGCAGCTGGGCATCGCGGACGTGCAGCAGGCCACGGGCATTGACGTGCCGGTCATCGTGGTGCTGCGCAACTGAGCCTCGCCGGGCCCCGTCTTCGGGCTGTGCCGGGGCGGCGCAGGAAGCCGGGACCCGACCGTGGTTTGCTTCGGACACGATGAGGCGACTCCCCCGAATTGACGCGAGTCAATAGAAAAAATCGTTGGAAATCCAACATTTTCGCGGTCGATGGGCAAAGTTAGTCCCGTTAGCCGTTACAATGGGTAGAGTCGCGAGGTAGGGGGAGCGCGAGGTAGTGCTGTGTGTGTTCTTCCATGTATCCGCGATATTCGGATTCCCTAGGAAAGAATGGTTATGGCACACGGAACCGTTAAGTTCTTCAGCGCTGGTAAAGGATATGGTTTCATCAACCCGGATGACGGTGGTGACGACGTATTCGTCCATTATTCTGTGATTCAGGGTGATGGGTTCAAAACGCTGGAAGAAGGGGAGAAGGTCGAATATGAGGCCGAGCACGGGCCCAAGGGCATGCAGGCCACGAAGGTGATCAAGCTGTAGGGATCGCCGGATTCGGATCCAATCCCGTAGCTAGTCCCCGGACGCACAGGCGTCCGGGGACTTTTTTGTTCCCTCGCCGCGCCCCTGCCGTTTGCCATCAGCGCAATCGCCGGACTCCGGTTGGCACTCGGGCACCGAGAGTGCTAATCTCCCAATTAGCACTCGGAAGGCGAGAGTGATAACCGGCAGCTGACGGCCGGCCGCCACGCCGCCCTCCGCAGTGAGAACAAGTACCGTGAAGCCATTTGGAGGACAACAACCATGGCAAAGATCATTTCGTACGACGAGGAAGCTCGTCAGGGAATGCTCGCGGGCCTCGACAAGCTCGCCGACACCGTCAAGGTCACGCTGGGCCCGAAGGGCCGCAACGTCGTGCTCGACAAGACCTACGGCGCCCCGACCATCACCAACGACGGCGTGTCCATCGCCAAGGAAATCGATCTCGAGGATCCGTACGAGCGCATCGGCGCCGAGCTGGTCAAGGAAGTCGCCAAGAAGACCGACGACGTCGCCGGCGACGGCACCACCACCGCGACCGTGCTCGCCCAGGCTCTGGTTCACGAGGGCCTGAAGAACGTGGCCGCCGGCTCCAACCCGATCGCGCTGCGCCGCGGCATCGAGAAGGCTTCCGACGCCATCGTCAAGGAGCTCGTCGCCGCCGCCAAGGACGTCGAGACCAAGGACCAGATCGCCGCGACCGCGACCATCTCCGCCGCGGATCCGGAAGTCGGCGAGAAGATCGCCGAGGCCCTCGACAAGGTCGGCCAGGACGGCGTCGTGACCGTCGAGGACAACAACCGCTTCGGCCTTGACCTCGAGTTCACCGAGGGCATGCGCTTCGACAAGGGCTACATCGCCCCGTACTTCGTCACCAACGCCGAGGACCAGACCGCGGTGCTCGAGGATCCGTACATCCTCCTCACCTCCGGCAAGGTCTCCAGCCAGCAGGACGTGGTCCACATCGCCGAGCTGGTCATGAAGACCGGCAAGCCGCTGCTGATCATCGCCGAGGACGTCGACGGCGAGGCGCTGCCGACCCTGATCCTCAACAACATCCGCGGCACCTTCAAGTCCTGCGCCGTCAAGGCCCCGGGCTTCGGCGACCGCCGCAAGGCCATGCTGCAGGATATGGCCATCCTCACCGGCGCTCAGGTCGTCTCCGACGAGCTGGGCCTCAAGCTCGACTCCGTCGACCTGTCCGTGCTCGGCCACGCCAAGAAGGTCATCGTCTCCAAGGACGAGACCACCATCGTGCAGGGCGCTGGCTCCAAGGAGGACATCGACGCTCGCGTGGCCCAGATCCGCGCCGAGATCGAGAAGTCCGATTCCGACTACGACCGCGAGAAGCTGCAGGAGCGTCTCGCCAAGCTGGCCGGCGGCGTTGCCGTCATCAAGGTCGGCGCCGCCACCGAGGTGGAGGCCAAGGAGCGCAAGCACCGCATCGAAGACGCCGTGCGCAACGCCAAGGCCGCCATCGAGGAAGGCCTGCTGCCGGGTGGCGGCGTGGCCCTCGTTCAGGCTGCCGCCAAGGCCGAGAACGACGTCAAGCTCGACGGCGACGAGGCCACCGGTGCCGCGATCGTGTTCCGCGCCATCGAGGCCCCGATCAAGCAGATCGCCGAGAATGCCGGCCTGTCCGGTGACGTGGTCATCGACAAGGTTCGTTCCCTGCCCGACGGCGAGGGTCTGAACGCCGCGACCAACACCTACGAGGATCTGCTGGCCGCCGGTGTCACCGACCCGGTCAAGGTCACCCGCTCCGCGCTGCAGAACGCCGCTTCCATCGCCGGCCTGTTCCTGACCACCGAAGCCGTGGTCGCCAACAAGCCGGAGCCGAAGCCGGCCGCCCCGGCCGCCGGCGCCGACATGGGCTACTGATCGGCAGCCATGCGCTGAACGAAACAGCTGATTGAACGCTGAGCGAAGGGCTCCCCGCACAACGCGGGGAGCCTTTCGCGTATATCGGGCCCCGTGACGGGCCCCGTCACGAGAACAGGCGCATGGCCTGCGCTTCGGTGTCGGCGTAGAGCGCGGACGCCGAAGCGAGCGCCTGCTGGATCGATTCCAGCGACGCCTCCATCTGCTGCTGGGCCGCGCGCCACTGCTCGGCCACGCTGGCGAACTGGGTGGCGGCGCCGCCCCTCCACACGCTTTGCAGGTTATTGAGATTGGCGTACATGCCGTTCACCGCCTGGCGGATGGAGGCGACGGAGGCGTTGACGGCCGCCGACGAGGACTGGATCTGTTCGGAATCCACTTGGTACTGGGGCATGGCGTTCTCCTTTCCAAGAACGGGTTCTGTGTCGGTTGTGCCAGCGGCGGCTGCTTGGCGCAACCGGCCGCTAAGGTGGACGATATGACAAATCGCGAAAACGGGTACGGAAAAACGACCTATGTGGTCGAAAGGTCGCGGCACGGCGTGTCGCCAATGATCGCAATGCTTTCGGCACTGCTTTCGCTGATCGTGTGCTTGGGATTGTTCGCTCCGGCCATGGCCGATGATGCGGATTCCGGCTCGGGCTCGTCCGATCAGACCGGCGCGTTCACCGACGACATCACGGACACGCAGAATCTGCTCGGTTCCGATCTGGGCAAGGTCACCGACGCGATCGCCGAGACGAAGAAGGAGACCGGCGTGAGCGTCAAGCTCATGTATCTGCGCACCTTCGGCGTCAAAGTGGACGCGGACGCATGGGCCAAGGGGGCGCTCAAGGGCATGAACCCCGCAAAAAACACCGTGATGCTGGCCGTTGCCTCCGACGACGGCAATCTCGTGGTGGCCGTCTCGTCGAATTCGGACGAGTGGCTGCGCCGGCAGTCCACGGTCGACGACCTGTCCAAGGCAGCGGGGGACCAGCTGCTCAAGGACACCCCGGATTGGGCGGGCGCCGCCACGGCGATGATGGACGAGATCATGACCGTCAAGAAAACCTCCACATCCGGTTCCTCCGTGGTGGTCGGCGTGGCGGTGCTGGCCGTCGTGCTGGCCGTGCTGGTCGCCGTCATCGTCGCGACCATCGTGATCCGCCGGCGCATGCGTCGCAAGGTGATGCGCCAGATCGCCAAGAAGCGCAAGGACGCGGAGGAGGCCGGCGAGGAGTTCGACGAAAACCGGCCGCTCACGCGCAAGGAGATCCGCATGCGGCGCAAGGCCGGCATGTGGAAGAAGGAATCGTAGCGAGGAATCGTGGCGGGGACGATGCCGAGATGATGGTCGACGCAGCCGCCGGCCATCGGCAAGCCATCGGATACGCCATTGGACAAGAATCAGCCGACATTCAGGAAACCTCCAGATGGGCGCGACATGCTGGGAGGCATGAACAAGCCCATTGAAGCATCGATTGTTGTTGTGGATGATGAACCCTCCATCCGCGAACTGCTCGTAGCGTCCCTGCATTTCGCCGGTTTCGAAGTCGCCACCGCCGCGTCCGGCTCCGAGGCCATCGAAGTGATAGAGAAAACCCAGCCCGATCTCATCGTGCTCGACGTGATGCTCCCGGACATCGACGGATTCACCGTCACCCGCCGCATCCGTCAGGAAGGCATCGGCGCGCCAGTGCTGTTCCTCACCGCGCGCGACGACACGCAGGACAAGGTCATGGGCCTGACCGTCGGCGGCGACGACTACGTCACCAAGCCGTTCAGCCTCGAAGAGGTCGTCGCCCGCATCCGCGCGATCCTGCGCCGCACGCGCGAGCAGATCGAGGACGACCCGATCATCCGCGTCGGCGATCTCGAAATCAACGAGGACTCCCACGACGTCTCCCGCGCCGGCCAGCCGATCGACCTGAGCCCGACCGAATACAAGCTGCTGCGCTACCTCATGGACAACGAGGGCCGCGTGCTCTCCAAGGCGCAGATCCTCGACCACGTCTGGCAGTACGACTGGGGCGGCGACGCGGCCATCGTCGAATCCTACATCTCGTACCTGCGCAAGAAGGTGGACGGCATCACCTACACCGACGCCAACGGCGAACAGCGCAAGGTGACGCCGCTCATCGAAACCAAGCGCGGCATCGGCTACATGATCCGCGAACCGAAGACGGCCCCGGGCGCATGAGCGGCACGAACACCACGCCGGCGCCGGGAGGTCCGCAGCCGGCTCCCGCGGCGGCTCCGAGCGCCCGTCCGGCGCAGGCCGAGCCGGGCGCGTCGACGGCGCCCGCAGCCCAGGTCCCGCCGAACGCGCAGGCTCCGGGCATGCCGGCCGCCGCAACCGCATCCGAAACCAAGCCCTCCTGGTTCAAGCGGCACATCGGCCGGCACATCGACGCAATCCCGCTGGCCACCAAGCTCGTGGCCTGCATCATCGTGCTGCTCACCATCGGATCGTTCTCGCTCTCGTTCGCCATCCGGCAGCTGGTCAGCAACTACCTGCTGGAAAAAACCGACTCGCAGCTGATCAACCAAAGCCAGCTCGTCGCCCGAAACACCGAACTGCTCAACGAAATGAGCAAGTCGGAAGGCTCGCTGAGCATGACCAGCTACTTCGTGCAGATGCGCGACTACAAGGAGAACACGGTCACCGACGCGGTCGTGCCCAACCTGCGCGGCGGCGTCGTGTCCAAGCCCGACCTGCCGTCCAACGACAACTCCGTCTCGCTCGGCCAGCCGTTCACCACCGCGGCCAAAGTCTCGTTCGACGGGGCGAATCCGGCCAACGAACGCGCGGGCCGCGACACGATCCAGAAGGCCTGGCTGCCGTGGCGCGTCATCGCGCTGCGCTGGATCGATCTCGACGCCAACCAACAGCAGTACACGCGCGGCACTATCTACATCGGCCTGTCGCTGAGCGACCAGTACGACACCGCGGACACGATCACGCGCTACAGCGCGATGGTCGGCATCGCCGTCGTCCTGCTCGGCGGCGTGATCGGCATGCTCGTCGTGCAGGCCACGCTCGCCCCGCTCAAGCGCATCGAGAAGACGGCCGCGAAGATCGCCGCCGGCGACCTGAGCCAGCGCGTGCCCTCGGCCCCGGAGAACACGGAGGTCGGCTCGCTCGCCGCCTCGCTGAACGCCATGCTCTCCCGCATCGAGCAGAGCTTCCACGAGCAGCAGGAGACGACGGACAAGATGAAGCGGTTCGTCTCCGACGCCAGCCACGAGCTGCGCACGCCGCTCGCCGCCATCCACGGCTATGCGGAGCTGTACAAGATGCAGCGCGAGTTCCCGGGCGCGCTCGAACGCGCAGACGAATCCATCGAGCACATCGAGGCGTCCAGCGCCCGCATGACCGTGCTCGTCGAGGATCTGCTGTCGCTCGCCCGGCTCGACGAGGGCCGCGGCATCGACCTGACCCAGCAGGTGCCGCTCACGTCGATCGTTTCCGACGCGACCGACGACCTGCACGCGCTTGACCCCGAGCGCGGCATCCGCGAGGGGCGTCTCGAACTGCGTCGCGACGAGGACGGCAACGGATCGCGCTTCGTGTTCGTCGAAGGCGACATGCCGCAGGTCACGCTCACCGGCGACGGTTCGCGACTGCGCCAGGTCGTCACCAACATCGTCGGCAACATCCACCGCTACACGCCGGCCGACTCGCCGGTCGAAGTGTCGATGAGCGTGCTGCCCGCCTCGATCAGCCCCGAATCGCTCTCGCGCATGCCCGCCACCGAAACGTCGATGCACCATCTCATCGAGGCCATCGAAGTCGGCCAGAACATGCAGGTCGGCATGAACTACGCGATCGTGCGGTTCTCCGACCACGGCCCCGGCGTGCCGGAGGCGTCCCGTTCGCAGATCTTCGAGCGCTTCTACACCGCCGACCCGTCGCGCGCCCGCCTCAAAGGCGGCACTGGTCTCGGCATGGCCATCGCCCAGTCCGTCGTCAAGGCGCACCGCGGCTTCATCTGCGCCACGGGCAGCGACGGAGGCGGCCTGACCCTGACCGTCGTGCTGCCAGTCGCGCCCGTCGAACCGAAGGTCGCGGCCCCGGTCGCGACTGATCCGGCCGGTGCGGGCAAGGGCGTCTGGACGCGTTCGGCCGACCGCAAATCCGCCAAGCCCGACAGGAAAAGCCGGTGAGACTGAGCAGGGTTTGAGGTACACTGAGTCTTTGATCTGAATGTGACGGCGGGCATGGGGCCCGCCGATACCGAGGCAAAGACAGAGGTGCGAGACAAGATGCCCAGTGGACGAGTGCGTTGGTTTGATGCGAACAAGGGATACGGCTTCATCACGAACGAGGAGGGCAAGGACGTGTTCCTGCCCTCCGCGGCGCTGCCGGCCGGCGTCACCACGCTGCGCAAAGGCGCCAAGGTCGAATACTCCGTCGTCGATGGCCGCAAGGGCCCGCAGGCGATGGGCGTGACCTTGGTCGAGGCCCTGCCGTCGCTGGTCAAGGCCACCCGCCCGAAGCCGGACGACATGGCCGCCATCGTCGAGGATCTCATCAAGCTGCTGGATTCCGCCGGCACCACGCTGCGCCGCCACCGTTATCCGTCGCAGCAGGAAAGCAAGAAGCTGGCCACGCTGCTGCGCGCGGTCGCCGACAACTTCGACGTACAGGAATGATGATGCCCGAAACGACAATCGATCCGGTCCAGCTGGCGCGCGACGTCGCCATCGAGGCCGCGGAGGGCGAGGCCGCGCTCGTCGGCCCGTTCGTCGCGTCCTCCGATCTGGGCGACCATGTGACCGACTTCCGCTTCGCCTGCCTGCTCAAGGGCTACGAGGGCTGGCAGTGGACGGTCACGCTGTTCCACGACGAGGAGACGGAACGCTGGACGGTCAACGAGTCCACGCTGGTGCCCACCGAGGACGCCCTGCGCCCGCCGGCGTGGGTGCCGTGGAAGGACCGTCTGGAGCCGACCGACCTGTCCGTCACCGATTCGATCGGCACCGATCCCGACGATCCGCGCATCGAGGAGGGGTTCCGCAGGACGGAACCCGTCGCCGCCGCGGCGTCGCAGGACGCGCCTGCCGACGACGCCGCGCCTGCCGGCGGTTCCGATGCGGCCGATGCCGCTGCGTCGGACGATGGTCCGGCCGCCGCCGACGTGCCCGTCGCCGCTGCGCCGCAGACGACGGAGGAGCGTGCCGCCGATGCGGCCGCGACGTCGGATGGTGCGGATGACGCGAAAGCCGCGGATGACGCCGTCGACGATGCCGTGGCGAACGCGGCCGAGTCCGTTGCGGCCGGCGATGCCGCCACGCACGATGCGTCCGCCGTCGCGCCGGAAGATGCCGGCGAGCCGTCCGTCACGTCCGAGCAGGACGTCGACGACGCCGTGCGCGAATTCAACCTGTCGCGCCGGCACGTGCTCACCCCGCTGGGACGGGCGCAGGCGGCCAAGCGCTGGTACGAGGGACAGCACGGCCCGAAATCGCTGTCGACGAAAACCGCCGACGGCAACGTGTGCGCCAACTGCGGCTTCTTCATCCAGCTCAAGGGCGAACTCAACATGCTGTTCGGCGTGTGCGCGAACAAGTGGAGCCCGGACGACGGGCGCGTGGTCTCCATCGACCACGGGTGCGGCGAACACTCCGAGATCGATCCGCCGGAACCGACCCACCTGTGGGTGCAGTCCAAGCCCGCCTACGACGACTTCCACATCGATGTCGTCGCGCAGGCGCCGCGCGAGGAACGCGGCCAGATCGAGCTGATCGAACGGCTGGCCGATGCCGGAATCGAAGTCGGCAAGGGCGTGATCGTGCTGCGTTCGCAGCTGTGAGCGCAGCGTCGGCCGATGGCGGCCGGTACCGTTCAGGAGAACGCGAACGAGGGGCGACCGGCAATCCGGTCGCCCCTCGTCGTTATGGCATGCTTGTCGATCGTTCGCGCCGATTCGATGATTCAGCGCACGACCGATTCAGTGCACGACCGTGACCGTGCATTCGGCCAGATTGACGATCTGCTTGGACACCGAGCCGAGGAAATGCGCGTCCAGGCCGGACAGGCCTCGCGAGCCAACCACCAGATGGCTCGCATAGCGGGACGCCGCGATCAGGCCCTTCGCCGCGGAGATATGGAACGCGTGCGCCTGCACGGCAAGGCTTTCGTCGAACGACTCGTCGGCCAGCATCCCGTCCAGCAGGTGCTCCGCGCGGCGCTGGCCCTCGGCGACCGGGGCCACGGCGTTCTCGTATCCCGGCACGATGCCCAGATCCTTGAGCTGCCAGCAGAACAGGACATGCAGCGGCAGTCCGTGCACATGCGCCTCATGCGCGGCGAACTCCAGCGCGCGGCGCGACGTGGCGGAACCGTCCACGCCGACCACCACGGGCCTGCCGCCGCCGTCCGCAGGCCGTGCGTAGCCGACCGTCGCCTCGCCGGGCGTCAGCGCGTTCGCGATCGCATCCTGCATCGTCTCGTCCTCGTCGGTGAAGATGCGCACCACTGTCACCGGCACCGTCGCCTCCTCCGCGAGCGACGCGGAGAACGAGCCGGTGAACCAGCGGGCGACGCGTCCCAGCGAACGGCGGCCGACCACCATCTGCTGCGCGTCCTTGCCGATCCGCAGCAGCGCGGACGTGCCGGACGCATGCACCGACGTGAGCGTCACGTCATCCGCGGACACGTCGTCCAAGCCGGAGACCGCCTCATCCACCCACGCGCGCAGCCGTTCGGTGATCTGCGCCCGCAGCTGGGCCCATCCCTCCTCGGTGCTCGCTTCGGAGCCCATGTCCCACGAGCGGGTCCATCCGTACACGGCGTTCACCCGCTGCCCGGTCAGCTGCGCCTCGCGCAGCGCCCAGCGCAGCGCGGCGAAGGATTCGTCCGATCCGTCTACGCCGACCACGATGTCGGCCAGAGTCGTATTCCCGGTCATCATGCCCTCCTTGACATAACCTGACAAAACCAGCATAACGTCTCGCGTTGCGTTCTTAGCGCAATTCGTGGGACAACGGGAAGAAACGTCACCGCAAATCGGTAGAGTGTCAGTGAATAACAAGAGTGGAAGGACAAGCATGTTCGAACGGTTTACCGACCGTGCCCGGCGCGTCATCGTGCTGGCGCAGGAAGAGGCTCGTGCCCTCCAGCACAACTATATCGGCACCGAGCATCTGCTGCTCGGCCTGATTCGAGAAGGCGAGGGCGTCGCAGCCAAGGCGCTCGCCTCGAAGGGCGTGACCCTCGAGGACACCCGCAAGCAGGTCGAAGAGATGATCGGCAAGGGCAACGCGGCCCCCGGTGGGCACATACCCTTCACGCCGCACGCCAAGCAGGTGCTGGAGCTGAGCTTGCGCGAGGCGCTGCAGCTGGGACACAGCTACATCGGCACCGAGCACATCCTGCTCGGTCTGATTCGCGAGGGCGAGGGCGTGGGCACGCAGGTGCTCATCAAGATGGACGTCGATCTGGGCGAGCTGCGCAGTGCGACGATCGACATGATCCGCGGCAACTCCGCGACCGGCGACGGCCAGAACAAGGGCGACCTCGCGAACGCGGGCGGCGTGCAGGACAAGCGCGCGCAGACCGGTTCCGCGATCCTCGACCAGTTCGGCCGCAACCTGACGGCCGAGGCGGCCGAAGGCAAACTCGACCCGGTCATCGGACGATCCAAGGAAATCGAACGCGTGATGGTCGTGCTCTCCCGCCGCACCAAGAACAACCCGGTGCTGATCGGCGAGCCCGGCGTCGGCAAGACCGCCGTCGTCGAGGGCCTCGCGCAGAAGATCAACGCCGGCGACGTACCGGAGACGCTCAAGGGCAAGCAGGTCTACTCGCTTGACCTCGGCTCCATGGTGGCCGGCTCGCGCTACCGCGGCGATTTCGAGGAGCGCCTCAAGAAGGTGCTCAAGGAGATCAAGACCCGCGGCGACATCGTGCTGTTCATCGACGAGATCCACACGATCGTCGGCGCCGGCTCGGCCGACGGCGCGCTCGGCGCGTCCGACATGCTGAAGCCGATGCTCGCGCGCGGCGAACTGCAGACCATCGGCGCGACCACGACCGACGAGTACCGCAAGTACATCGAGAAGGACGCGGCGCTCGAACGCCGCTTCCAGCCGATTCAGGTGCACGAGCCGTCGATCGCGGAGACCATCGAGATTTTGAAGGGCCTGCGCTCGCGCTACGAGAACCACCACAAGGTGACCATCACCGACGGCGCGCTGCAGTCCGCGGCCGAGCTGTCGGCCCGCTACATCCAGGACCGCAACCTGCCGGACAAGGCCATCGACCTGATCGACGAGGCCGGCGCGCGCCTGCGCATCAAGCGCCTGACCGCGCCGCCGGAGCTCAAGGACCTCGACACGCGCATCGCCAAGCTCGCCGCCGACAAGGACGAGGCCATCAAGGCCCAGGACTTCGAGAAGGCCGCCAAGCTGCGCGACAGCCAGGAGAAGCTGGAGGCGGAGCGCAAGGAGAAGGAGACGGCCTGGAAGCAGGGCGAATCCGACGTCAAGATGGTCGTGGACGAGGACGTGATCGCCGAGGTGATCTCGAACACCACGGGCATCCCGGTGTTCAAGCTCACGCAGGCCGAGTCCAAGAAGCTCATGAACATGGAGGCCGAGTTGCACAAGCGCATCATCGGCCAGGACGAGGCCGTTTCGGCCCTGTCCCGCTCGATCCGCCGCGCCCGCGTCGGCCTCAAGGATCCGAAGCGTCCGGCGGGCTCGTTCATCTTCGCCGGCCCGACCGGCGTCGGCAAGACCGAGCTGGCCAAGGCGCTCGCCGAGTTCCTGTTCGACGACGAGGACGCGCTGATCCGCGTCGACATGTCCGAGTTCTCCGAGAAGTACGCCGCGTCGCGCCTGTTCGGCGCGCCCCCGGGATACGTCGGCTACGAGGAGGGCGGCGAGCTCACCGAGAAGGTGCGCCGCAAGCCGTTCTCCGTCGTGCTGTTCGACGAGATCGAGAAGGCGCATCCGGACATCTTCAACACGCTGCTGCAGGTGCTTGACGACGGTCACCTGACCGACGGCCAGGGCCGCAAGGTGGACTTCAAGAACACCATCATCATCCTGACCACGAACCTCGGCACGCGCGACATCGCGAAGATGGCGAACACGGGCTTCAACCTCGGCACGAACACCGAGTCGAGCTACCAGCGCATGAAGGACCAGGTGAGCACGGAGCTCAAGCAGCAGTTCCGCCCCGAGTTCCTCAACCGTCTGGACGACATCATCGTGTTCAAGCAGCTCACCGAGCCGCAGGTGCGTCAGATCGTCGATCTGGACGTCAAGCAGCTCAACGACCGCCTGTTCGACCGCCACATGTCGCTCGAGCTCACCGACGCCGCCAAGGACCTGCTCGCGCAGAAGGGCTTCGACCCGCTGCTCGGCGCCCGTCCGCTGCGCCGTGTCATCCAGCGCGACATCGAGGACGCGATCTCCGAGAAGATCCTCATGGGCGAGCTCAAGGACGGCCAGAAGGTGACCGTGGGCACCGAGGGCGACAACGTGCTCGACGAGGAATTCACCTTCACCGGCGAGGACTTCGAGCCGGCCAAGCCGGAGGCCGAAGCCGGCGCCGACGCCGAGGGCGGCAAGCCGACGGACGGCGGCGACCGGACCGAACTGGTCGACGCGACTGCGTCCGGTGACGCCGGCACGTCGCCGTCGTCGCACGCCGACGCCGAGTGACGTCGCTCGACCAAGCCGACAGCGAGCCAAGAATGAGAGGCCGCGGTTCCATGCGAACCGCGGCCTCTTGCCGTTGCGGCCGGGCGTTGCGGTGACCGGACGTCGCGTTATCCGCCGGCGACCGCGCGCAGTCGGCCCATACCACATCATCGTCGCAAAAACAAGACTGTTGTTCCCGCTCCGTATGCGGTAACGTACGCATGGTTCACGGGAAGACCGGACAGGGGGTGTTACGCCCGGCCGCATCCCGTGTCGTTCCATCCATTCGAAACGACATCGATCAAGAAGAGGAAGTACCATGCCCGTTGCGCACCACGCCAAGACGATTCGTCAGCTGATCGCCGCCGCGCTCGCCGCCGCCACCCTGATCGGAGCCGCCGCGTGCGGCACCGCGCAGAACGCGACCGACTCCACGAACGCGTCGGCATCGTCGGATGCCGGTTCGGACGCCGCATTCCCGGTCACCATCAAGCACGCCCTCGGCGAAACCACCATCGACAGCCAGCCCAAGCGCGTCGCCGCGGTCGGCTGGGGCGCGGACGACGCGCTCATCGCGCTCGGCGTCATCCCCGTCACCATGCAGAAGAATACGTACGGCAAAACCGTCGACGGTTTCCTGTCCTGGACCAAGCAGGCCCTCGACGACAAGGGCGTCTCCAAGGCCGACATGCCGCAGCTGCACGACGAATCCGACGACATCGACGCCGAGGCCATCGCCTCCACCGAACCCGACCTGATCCTCGGCCCCTACTCGGGCATCACCGAGGACCAGTACAAGACCCTGTCCAAGATCGCGCCCACCGTCCCCTACATCAAGACCGCGTGGAGCGAACCGTGGCGCGACGAAATCAAGGTCGTCGCTGAGGCGATCGGCAAGAAGGACGCCGGCGACAAGCTCATCGCCGACCTCGAGCAGACCATCGCCGACGAAAGCGCCAAGTATCCGGCCATCAAGGGCAAGACCGCGGCCGTGCTGTACATGGACGCCTCCAAGCTCTCCTCGTTCAGCATCTACAACACGCTTGACACGCGCGCCCAGTTCCTCAACGACCTCGGCTTCGACACCCCCGATTCGGTCAAGAAGATCAGCGAGAACGCGACCTCCTTCTATCAGGACGTGTCCGCTGAAAACGCCGACCAGTACGCCGACATCGACGTGATCGTCACCTACGGCACCCCGGACCTGCTGGCCGCGCTGCAGAAGGACCCGCTGCTGTCCAAGATCCCGGCGGTCAAGCGCGGCTCCGTCGTCGTGATCAACGACGACACCGTGCTGGCCAACGCGCTCAACCCCACAGCCCTGTCCATCCCCGCCACGACCGCCGACTACATGAAGATGCTCGGCGAAGCGGCGGCCAAGGTCCAGTGATCCGCGTTCCCGCGATGCGAGAGCCGGAAGCTCCGACGAAACCGCGGCGGCAGGCCCGTTCCCGCTTCGGCGCGGGCGCGACGGGCCTGCTGGTCGCGGTCATGGTCGTCGCGCTGGTCGTCGCCTGCGTGCTGTCCGTGTTCTTCGGTTCGCGTTCGGTGACGTTCGGCCAGGTGATCCAGGCGTTCTCCATGCCGTCGGGAGCCGCCGGCGACGCCGGACAGGACGCCGGCATCACCGGCGAAGTGGTGCGGCTGCGCGTGCCGCGAACCGTGCTTGGCATGCTCGTCGGGGCCGCATTGGCCGTCTCCGGCGCGCTCATGCAGGGTGTGATGCGCAACCCGCTCGCCGATCCGTCGATTCTCGGCCTCAACTCCGGCGCCGCGTTCGCCGTGGTGTGCGCGATCGCCACGGTCGGGCTGTCCACGCCCGCCCAGTACATGATCGTCGCGCTGGTCGGCGGTGCGGCGGCCGCGGCGTTGGTCTGGGTGCTGGGATCGCTGGGACGAACCGGCGCCACCCCGCTCAAGTTCACGCTGGCCGGCGCCGTGCTAGGATCCGCGCTCGGCTCGCTCACCTCGGCGATCATGCTGCCCCGGGCCGACGTGATCAGCACCTACCGGTTCTGGCAGGTCGGCGGCATTTCCGGCGCGCGATTCGACCTCATGGCGCCGGTCGTGCCGATGCTGCTCATCGGCTTCGCCATCGCCGCCGTCAGCGCCCGCCAGCTCGACATGCTCGCCCTCGGCGATCAGATGGCCGCCGGACTCGGCGTGAACGTGACGCGCGCCCGAGCTCTGGCATGGGCCGGCGCGGTGTTGCTGAGCGCCGGGTCGACCGCGCTCGCCGGCCCGATCGGATTCGTCGGGCTCGTCGTGCCGCACGCGGCGCGCATCATCGTCGGTTCCGACTATCGCAGGATCATCGCCTTGTGCATGCTCATCGGCCCGCTGCTGCTCGTCTCCTCCGACGTGATCGGCCGCGTCGTCTCCCGGCCGGCCGACGTGGAGGTCGGCATCGTGACCGCGCTGATCGGCGCGCCCGTGTTCGTCGCGCTCGTGCGCGCGGGAAAGACAGCGGAGGTGTGACATGAACGAAGATCAGCGTTGCGATGCGCCGCAGGCGTCGTCCGCGTCCGCGACGTCCCTGACCGCGCTGAACGGACTGCGTGCGGTGCGCCGCCGCGCGAACCGACGGCGGGCCGCGGTGCTCGCCGCATTGGGCGTGCTTGCGATCGCGCTGTGCTACGTCGACCTGTCCTACGGGCGCACGTTCTACGAACCGTCGGCCGTATTCGATGTTCTGGCGGGGCGCGACGTGCCGGGCGTCGGCTTCATCATCGGCGAGCTCAGGCTGCCGCGCGTGATCGTCGGCGCGCTCGCCGGCATCGCATTCGGCATGGCCGGCGCCAGCTTCCAGCTCATGCTGCGCAACACGATGGCCAGTCCCGACATCATCGGCATCACCTCCGGAGCGAATCTGACGGCGGTCGTCGGCATCATCGTGCTGCACTGGTCCGGCACGCGCCTGTCGCTGCTCGCCATGGCCGGCGGTCTCGCCACGGCGGCCGCCGTCTCATGGCTGTCATGGAAGGGCACGCTCGCGCCGACCCGACTGCTGCTCATGGGCATCGGTCTGGCCGCCGCGCTCAACGCGGCGACCTCATGGGTGCTGATCCGCGGCGACCAATGGGACATGCAGGCGGCATCCCGTTGGCTGACCGGTTCGCTGGCATCGTCCGATTGGACCGACGTGCCGCAGCTCGCCGTGATCGTCGTCCTCACGGGCGCTCCGCTGATGCTGCTCGTCCGGCAGATCGACGTGCTGCGGCTCGGGGACGCGGCCGCGCGCGAACTCGGCGTGCGCGTGGACTTGGTACAGGCAACGGTAATTGTGCTCGCCGTGATCCTGCTGTCATCCGCGACGGCGGCCAGCGGACCGATCGCGTTCGTCTCGTTCCTGTCCGGGCCGATCGCGGCATGGCTGTCCGGCCCGAGCCGGCCGGCCCTGGCCACGGCCGGGCTCGTCGGCGCGTCGATCGTGCTGCTGTCCGACATCGTCGCCCAGCATGTCCCTCCCGTGCAGCTGCCGGTCGGCGTCATCACCGGCATCATCGGCGGGCCGGCGCTGATCGCGCTCATGGTCCGCATGTCCAGAAAGCAGGTGTTCGCATGAACGTCAGTCCTTCCGGCAACGCATCCGCCGCCGGTCCGACGTCCGCAGCACGCGCGCATCACACGCTGCGCGCCGACGGCGTACGACTCGCATACGACCGGCGCGAAATCATCCACGGACTCGACTTCGACATTCCCGCCGGCCAAATCGGCGCGATCATCGTCGCGAACGGCTGCGGCAAGTCCACGCTGCTCAAAGCCCTGGCACGGCTGCTCACGCCGTCCGGCGGCGGCGTGCTGCTCGACGGCAAGGCGATCAACACGCTGCCCACCCGTCAGGTCGCCACGATCGTCGGCCTGCTGCCGCAGTCGCCGATCGCGCCGGAAGGCATCACCATCGCCGATCTCGTGTCGCGCGGCCGGCACCCGTATCAGGGGCTCGTCGGCACATGGCGCGACGAGGACGAGCGGGCCGTCGCCCACGCGCTCGCCGTCACCGGACTGGCGGAACTTGCGGACCGGCCGGTCGACGAAGTGTCCGGCGGGCAGCGCCAGCGGGCGTGGATTGCGCTCGCGCTCGCCCAGCAGACCGACATCCTGCTGCTCGACGAGCCGACCACCTATCTCGACATCGCCTACCAGCTGGAAGTGCTCGATCTGCTGTGCGAGCTCAACGCGACCGAGCACACCACCATCGTGATGGTGCTGCACGACCTCAATCAAGCAATCCGCTACACCGACTGGATCCTCGCATTACGTGACGGCAGGCGCGCATATTACGGTGCCCCGGAAGATGTGATCAGCGAACGGATGGTCGCCGACGTGTTCGACACGCAGGCGCGCATTATCACCGATCCCGACACCGGGCTGCCGCTCATGGTGCCCGACGCGCGGCACAGCCTCGCGCGGTTCCGCGCATGACCGCCGGCCCCGCGCCGACGCGCGTGCGATCGCGTGCGGCCGTGTGAGACCGCGTGCGATCGCGAGATGCGGCCGATCAAGGGCTGAACGCCATGGCGAGAGACGATTGGAAATGACCGGATCATAGGAACAGACAAGGAGCAACGATATGGAAGCGACCGAAAGACCGTCGTTCTTTCCGTTCCGCGCCGTGGTGGCCGAGAAGCGCCGACTCGCGCCCCATTTCATGCGCGTCACGTTCGAGGGGGCGGAATTGCGCGACGTGCTCGACGCCGGATACGACCAGCGCATCAAAGTGCTGCTGTCGCTTGCCGACGACCCGCGCTGGGAGCGCTCGCCGCTGCTGACGGACGAATGCCGCGAGCAAGGCCTGTGGTGGGACGTGTGGCGCGGACTGCCGCTCGACCGGCGGCCAGTCATGCGCACGTACACGGTGCGCGCGGCCGGCGACGGACGGGTCGTCGTCGATTTCGTACTGCACGACGACGCCGGTCCTGCGGGAACGTTTGCGGCCAACGCCCGTCCCGGCGACATGGCGGTGCTCGTCGCGCCCGACGCCCGGTCCGCCGAGTACGGCGGCGGCATCGACTTTCACCCGGGCGACGCGGGGGAGGTGCTGCTCGTCGGCGACGAAACGGCCGCGCCGGCGATCGGCGGCATCCTGCGATCGTTGGCGGAATCCGGCTGGAATGGTTCGCTGACGGCGTTGATCGAAGTGCCGTGCGCCGATGACCGGCTCGACCTGCCCGTTCCGGGCGGCACGCTGACCGTCGAGTGGATTCCGCGCGACGGGAATCGGCGCGGCGCGCTGCTGGGGGAGCGGGTGAACGCGTATCTGGAACGCCTCGGTTCGTCGGCGGGCGCGCCGTCCGATGCGTCCACGACCGGCGACGTTTTCGGCCGTGCACAGAAGGGAGAGGCGACCGCGTTCGACGAGCCCGACGTCGACCGCGACCTGCTGTGGGAGACCCCCGACGACGCCCGGCTCACCGGTTTCTACGCGTGGACCGCCGGCGAGGCGGCCATGGTCCGCGACATCCGGCGCATCCTGCTGCGCGACCACGGGCTCGACCGCAGCCGTGCGGCGTTCATGGGCTACTGGCGCGACGGCAAGGCCGAACTGTAACGGCAGCCGTCGGGCGATACGAACAATACGAAAAAATCCCTTCCGCTTCGTTCACGTCTTGCGTGATTGAAGCGGAGGGGATCTTTGCTTATCGGCGGCTCATCGGCGCCTGCCGGCGCCGGGCGGGCCCGCTACTTGATGGCGTTCAGCCACTGCTCCTTGGTGGCCTTCTCGGCCTCAAGCTTGGCCTTCTTCTTCGGATCGGACTCGGCGGCGATCTTCTCGTTCAGCTCGGCGAGCTGCGCGTTGAGCTGCTCCTCGAAGCTGGACTTGCGGGCGTCGGCCTCTGGGTCGGTCTTCTTCCAGGCGGCGTCCTCGACGGCCTTGATCTGCTTGTCGACCGCGTCGAGGCGGCCCTCGATGCGGCGCATGTCGTCGCGCGGCACGTAGCCGATCTGGTCCCACTCCTCCTGAATGGCGGCGAGGGCCTGACGGGCCTTCTTCGCGGCGGCCTCGTCGGCGACCGGGACGAGCGCCTCGGCCTTGGCGAGCAGCTCCTCCTTCTTGGCGAGGTTCTCCTTCTCGGAGGAGGAGATCTGGTCGCGGTCGGCCTGACGCGCGTTGAAGAACGTGTCGGCGGCGGCGCGGAACTGCGCCCACAGGGCGTCGTCCTCGTTGCGGCCGGCGCGGCCGGCCTGCTTCCAACGGTCCATCAGCTCGTTGAACTTGCGGGAGGTCTCGCCCCAGGCGGTCGAATCCTTCAACTCGTTCGCCTCGGCGATGATCGCCTCCTTGGCCTCCTTGGCGGCGTTGCGCTCGTTGTCGCGCTCCTGCGCCCACTTGCGGCGGCCCTGATTGAACTTGGTGCGGGCCGCGGAGAAGCGCTTCCACAGCGCGTCCGCCTCGGTCTTGTCGATGCGCACGCCGCTCGTGCGCTGGTGCTCCTGCCACTGGTCGAACAGGGAGCGGAACTTGTCGGCGGTGGAACGCCAGTTCGTGTTCTCGCCCAGCGAGGCGGCCAGCTCCTCGGCCTTGACGACGATCGCGGTGCGCTCCTCGACGGCCTTGGCCACGGCGGCCTTGCGGGCCTCGGCCAGCTGGGCCTTCTTGGCGGCGCCTTCGGCCTTGAGCGACTCGAACTGCGCCTTGAGGGCGGCGATGTCGCCGACCACGGCCGGCTCGGCGGTCTCCTCGGCGAGCGACTTGAGCGACTCGTCGATCTCGCGCGGCTTGACGTTGGACGCCTTCAGACGGTTCGCCAGCAGGTTCAGCTTCGCCTTGAGGTCCAGGAAGCGGCGGGCGTACAGCGCCAGCGCCTCCTCCTTGGACACGTCCGGGAACTGGCCGACCTCGCGCTCGCCCTCGCCGTCCTTGACGAAGACGGTGCCGTTGTCGTCGACGCGGCCGAACGCCTCGGCGGCCTTGACGTCGGCCTCGGTGTAGGCGTCGTTGGCCGGGGCCGGGGCGGAGGCGTGCGGGTGCGCGGCCTTCTTGGCGAACGCGGCCGGGGACGGCGCGTGCGGCTTCGGCATGCTTGCGGGTGTCGGCTGTGCGGGCTTGGCGCTGGCCTGTGACTCAGGGGCGGGCGTGCTCGCCTGTCCGGTGGTTTCGGTGTTCTTCTCTTCGGTGACGTTCTCGTCGGCCATGGCCAGCTCCTTAAGCTACAAGGTGGTAGAGGGGTTGCAAAACGTGCGTTCCCGGCCGAAAGCCGGCTCCGCGTTTTCCGCAACCTCCCTTATTATAGGGAACCGTGGCTAAAGGCGCATCTATTTCAGGATTTCCAGAGTGGCTCCCCTCTGAACGTGTCGTGGAGCAGCGTGTCATCGACACGCTACGTAGGGTATTCGAGCTCAACGGGTTCATCGGCATCGAGACCCGCGCGGTGGAGCAGGGTTCCAGCCTGCTCAAGAAAGGCGAGACCAGCAAGGAGATTTACCTGCTGAGCCGCCTGCAGGAGGTCGGTCAGGAGAACGACACCCCGGTCGAGGACCGTCTCGGCCTGCACTTCGACCTCACCGTGCCGCTGAGCCGGTACGTGGTCGAGCATTCCGGCGATCTCGCCTTCCCGTTCAAGCGTTGGCAGATCCAGAAGGTCTGGCGCGGCGAGCGTCCGCAGGAGGGCCGTTTCCGCGAGTTCGTGCAGGCCGACATCGACGTGATCGGCCAGGGCGACCTGCCCGACCACTACGAGGTCGAGCTGCCGCTGGTGATGGTCTCCGCGCTGGAGCGCCTGCGCGAGTTCGGCCTGCCGAAGGCGACCGTGCACGCGAACAACCGCAAGCTGTCCGAGGGCTTCTACCGCGGTCTCGGCCTGACCGACATCGAGGGCGTGCTGCGCGAGATCGACAAGCTCGACAAGATCGGTGCGGACGAAGTCGCCAAGCTGCTGGTCGAAGGCTGCGGCGCGAGCGAGGCGCAGGCGCGCGCCTGCCTCGAGCTGGCCGACCTGACCGCCGCCGACGGCGCGGAGCTGTCCGCCAAGTTCGACGCGCTGTGCGAGGCGCACGGCATCGCGTCCGATTCCGACGCGTACGCGCTGGCGAGGCAGGGACTGGACACGCTCGCGATGATCGTCGACGAGGCGGCCCGCATCCGCCCCGGCTCGGTGATCGCCGACCTCAAGATCGCCCGCGGTCTCGACTACTACACCGGTTCCGTCTACGAGACGTTCCTCGACGGAGCGTCGGCGCTCGGCTCGATCTGCTCGGGCGGCCGCTACGACAACCTCGCCTCGCAGGGCAACCGCAAGTATCCGGGCGTCGGCCTGTCAATCGGCCTGTCCCGCCTCGTGTCGTACATGCTGCACACGGCCGGTGCGCACGCCAGCCGCGTCTCGCCGGCGGCCGTGCTCGTGGCCGTCTGGAACGAGGAGGATCGTCCCGCGTCGAACCTGATCGCGAACGCGCTGCGCGAGCGCGGCATCGCCGCCGACGTGGCCCCCACCGCGGCCAAGCTCGGCAAGCAGATCAAGTACGCCGACAAGCTCGGCATCCCGTACGTGTGGTTCCCGGCGGACAAGGCCGATGAGAACGCTCACGACGAAGTCAAGAACATCGTCACCGGCGAGCAGACGCAGGCCGATGCGCAGTCTTGGGAGCCGGATACGCTGGTGGCCCGGCAAACCGTGGAAATCAAAGGAGTAGAGGAAGCATGAGCCAGACGGCTTACAGAACACATCATGCAACCGACGTCACCGAGGCGCTCGTCGGCCAGAAGGTGACCCTCGCCGGTTGGGTCGACCGTCGCCGCGACCACGGCGGCGTGGCCTTCATCGATCTGCGCGACAACACCGGTCTGGTGCAGGTCGTCATCTACGACGAGGAGATGGCCCGCCCGCTGCGCTCCGAGTTCGTCATCCAGGTCGTCGGCGAGGTGCGCCTGCGTCCGGACGGCAACGAGAACACGCATCTGGCCACCGGCAAGATCGAGGTCGTGGCCGAGTCCATCGAGATCCTCGCCAAGTCCGACGCCCTGCCGTTCCAGGTGTCCACCGCGCTCGAGAACGAGTCCGAGAACAAGCTGCCGGGCGAGGACGTGCGCTTGAAGTACCGCTACCTCGACCTGCGCCGCCCGTCCATGCAGCACAACCTCAAGCTGCGCTCCGACATGGCCAAGGCCGCCCGCCACGCGCTCGAGGAGATGAACTTCACCGAGGTCGAGACCCCGACGTTCATCAAGTCCACGCCGGAAGGCGCCCGCGACTTCCTCGTGCCGGCCCGTCTGGTGCCGGGCTCGTGGTATGCGCTGCCGCAGTCCCCGCAGCTGCTCAAGCAGCTGCTCATGGTCTCCGGCGTCGAGCGCTACTACCAGCTTGCCCGCTGCTACCGCGACGAGGACTTCCGCGCCGATCGCCAGCCCGAGTTCACCCAGCTCGACATGGAGATGGGCTTCGTGGACCAGGAGGACGTGATGGCCATGGCCGAGAAGGTCATCGCCGCCATCTGGAAGGTCGCCGGCTACGACGTCCAGCTGCCGCTGCCGCGTATCTCGTGGCAGGAGGCCATGGACAAGTACGGCTCCGACAAGCCGGACCTGCGCTTCGGCAACCCGCTCGTCGAGCTGACCGACTACTTCAGGAACACGCCGTTCCGCGTCTTCCAGGCCCCGTATGTGGGCGCCGTCGTCTTCAAGGGCGGCGCCGCCACCCCGCGCCGCCAGTTCGACGCGTGGCAGGAGTGGGCCAAGCAGCGCGGCGCCAAGGGCCTCGCGTACGTGGTCTTCGCCGAGGACGGCGAGCTCAAGGGCCCCGTCGCCAAGAACCTGTCCGAAGAGGAGCGCAACGGCCTGCGCGAGGCCGTCGGCGCCGAGCCGGGCGATGCCGTGTTCTTCGCCGCAGGCTCCCGCGAGTCCTCGCAGCTGCTGCTCGGCGCCGTGCGCGTGGAGCTGGCCCGCCGCGAAGGCCTGCTTGACCCGAAGAAGTTCGCGTTCACGTGGGTCGTCGACTTCCCGCTGTTCAAGCCGACCGACGATCCGGACGACGACGACGTGGCGGTCGGCCACTCCAAGTGGACCTCCATGCACCACCCGTTCACCATGCCGAGCAAGGACTGGATCGACAAGTTCGATCAGGACCCGGAGCACGCCATGTCCGACTCCTACGACATCGTCTGCAACGGCGAGGAGATGGGCGGCGGTTCGGTGCGTATCCACCGCGACGACATCCAGGACCGCGTCCTCAACGTGCTCGGCATCGGGCCGGACGAGGCCAAGGAGAAGTTCGGCTTCCTGCTCGACGCGTTCAAGTTCGGCGCCCCGCCGCACGCGGGCATCGCGCTCGGCTGGGATCGCACCGTGTCGATTCTGGCCGGCGCGGACACCATCCGCGACGTCATCGCCTTCCCGAAGGCCGGCGGCGGCCGCGATCCGCTGACCGGTGCCCCGGCTCCGATCACGGACGAGCAGCGCGCCGAGACCGGCGTTGACTACGATCCGGAGGACGAGGACTGAGCGTTCCCATGATCGTCGCCGATTGACGGCTGATTGACGAAACGAGGCCCCGTCGGGTCCGCACCACGCGGATTCGACGGGGCCTTTCGTCGTATGTCGTCGTGCGGCGCCGTGTTGCGTCGTGCGACGTGCCCGTCCGACGACGTCGGGCGACGGTCCGGCGGCCAGTCGGTGACGTGGAGATGGCGTGCCGATGGCCTGCCGGTGACGCCGTGGGCGAATGCCCCGATCTGATATGTCGAAACGAGATATACTCATCCGTATGAGCCTGATCGAGATGATGATTCTGGGATTCCTGTCGGAGCGCGCCATGTGCGGCTACGAGCTGCGCAAGAAGATGGAGCAGTTGCAGGGATACGCGCGCAGGTTCAGCGACGGCGCGATCTACCCGGCGACCGGCCGTCTCGTCGCGGCCGGACTGATCGCCGAAGAGTCACAGATCCGCGACGGACGCCAGCGCCGGCTGTTCACGCTGCTCGACGCCGGCCGCGACCGGCTCGTCGACGAACTGAAGAACGCCGGCGGATTCAACGTCACCGACTTCACGCGATGGACGGTCGTGCTCACGTTCCTGTCCGTCGTGCCGGACCGGGCCGACCGCGACGCGGTGCTGCGCCGCCGGTACGACTACCTGTCGCACGGCGACGTGCACTATTTCTACTGCGACGCCGGCAATCCGCTGTCCGCCGAGCAGATCGACGATCCGTACCGCCGCGGCATCATCGCCGTGCACGATGCCGAACTTGCGGCCGAACTCGACTGGCTGCGCGGCCTGCTCAGCATCGACGACCAGCCGACGGCTGACTGACGGCCGATCGGGCGTCGGCCGGCCGCCCGGCGTGCGTCCCGGCCGGCGCGGGCCCGACACCGGGCCGGCGGCGGGGCTCCGTCTGTAGCCCGCCTTGCGTACAGTTGAAACGTACTTATTGTGTTTTTCCGCTTTCGGAGGTTCTTATGGCAGACGGCAAGCCCGAAGTGGCAGTCATCATGGGATCGGCCAGCGACTGGGAGACGATGAAGCACGCGTGCGACATCCTCGACCAGTTCGGCGTGCCCTATCACAAGCAGGTCATCTCCGCCCACCGCACGCCCGAACTCATGGGCGAATTCGCGCACAACGCGCGCGGCAACGGCTTCAAGGTCATCATCGCCGGCGCCGGCGGCGCGGCCCACCTGCCCGGCATGGTCGCGGCGCAGACCACGCTGCCCGTCATCGGCGTGCCGGTGCGCTCCCACGCCCTGTCCGGTTGGGACTCGCTGCTGTCCATCGTGCAGATGCCCGGCGGCATCCCGGTCGCCACCACGGCGGTCGGCAACTCGGGCGCGACCAACGCCGGCCTGCTCGCGGTGCAGATCCTCTCCACCAACGACGAGCGGCTCGCGAACGCGCTGCAGGAATACCGTGACGGACTCAAGGAAAAGGTGGCTGAATCCAATGCCCAGCTTGTCTGAGGAAACCCACGGCGCGGTCAAGATGCTGCAGCCGGGGGCCACGATCGGCATCATCGGCGGCGGCCAGCTCGGCCGCATGATGGCCTTGTCCGCCAAGTACATGGGCTTCCGCATCGGCGTGCTCGACCCGACCCCGGACTGCCCGACCGCGCAGGTGGCCGACTTCCAGATCGTCGGCGAGTACGACGACAAGACCGCCATCCACGATCTGGCCGAAAAGTCCGACGTGCTCACCTACGAGTTCGAGAACGTGGACGCCGAGGCGATCGACGAGGTGCGCCATCTCGTCGCCGCGCCGCAGGGCACCGACCTGCTGCGTGTCACGCAGGACCGCGTGCACGAGAAGACGTTCATCAACGAGCACGGCACCGAGACCGCGCCGTGGCGCGAGGTCAACGACTTCGACGAGCTCGAGGCCGCGATCGACGAACTGCACTATCCGTGCGTGCTCAAGACCCGTTCCGGCGGCTACGACGGCCATGGCCAGCACGTGCTGCGCAACGACGCCGACCTCGAGAAGATCCGCGCGCGCGGCGACCGCGGCGGCGGCTTCCCGCCGTCCATCCTCGAAGGATTCGTCGACTTCGCGTTCGAGGCGTCGATTCTCGTGTCCGGCAACGGCGAGCAGTACGTCACGTTCCCGATCGTGCGCAACGACCATCGCAACAACATCCTGCACATGACGATCGCGCCGGCCGAGGTGAGCCCCGAAATCGCCAAGGCCGCTCACGAACTCGCGCTGCGACTGGCCAAGGGTTTCGAGCTGGCCGGCACGCTCGCCATCGAGCTGTTCGTCACCAAGGACAACCGCGTGATCGTCAACGAGCTCGCGCCGCGCCCGCACAACTCCGGCCACTACACGATCGAGGCGTGCTCGATCGACCAGTTCGACGCGCACATTCGCGGCATCGCCGGCTGGCCGCTCATCCAGCCGAAGCTGCTGAGCCCTGCGGTGATGGTCAACGTGCTCGGCCAGCATGTGCTGCCGACCCGCGCGCAGATCGCCGAACACCCGGAATGGAACGTGCACGACTACGGCAAGGCGCAGCTGCGCCACAACCGCAAGATGGGCCACATCACCGTGCTCACCGACGACACGGCCGCCACGGTCGCCGCGCTTGAGGCGACCGGCTGCTGGGACGATCTGAAGTAGGTCCGGGCATCGCCGTTCAAGGGCGCGGAACCGCTGTCGCATGCGGTTCCGCGCCCTTTGTCGTTAATGGACGGCCGTGGCCGGTTCATCGCGTGTCGCGTCCGCGATCATGGTAAATTACCAAGAGGTAGTTAAAGTCAATGATATTTGGTTTCACCGTTGAAAGCGAAGGTGCCATGACCGAAACCGCAGCCACCATGCCGTACAAGAACCCCGACCTGCCCGCCGCCGAGCGCATCGCCGACCTCATCGGCCGCATGACGCTCGAGGAGAAAGTCGGCCAGATGATGCAGCTCGACGCGCGCAGCGGCGATCTGGAACACATCATCGTCGACAGACACGTCGGCTCCATCCTGCACGCCAGCCCCGAAGACCTGCCCCGGGCCGTCAAGCTGGTCAACGAGAAGACCCGCCTGAACATCCCGCTCGTCATCGGCGACGACTGCATCCACGGTTATTCGTTCTGGCCGGGCGGCACGATCTTCCCCGAACAGCTCGGCATGGCCGTCAGCTGGGATCCAGACAAGATCGAGGCGATGGGCCGCGCCACCGCCGAGGAGGTCTCCTGCACCGGCGTGCACTGGACGTTTTCCCCGGTGCTGTGCATCGGCCGCGACACGCGTTGGGGGCGAGTGGGGGAGACGTTCGGCGAAGACCCGTATCTGATCGGCGAACTCGCCTCCGCGATCGTCAAGGGCTATCAGGGCGGCGCCAAGGCCGGCGAACCGCTGCCGAAGGATGCGATCCTCGCCTGCGCGAAGCATTTCGCGGGCTATTCCGAGACGCAGGGCGGACGCGACGCGTCCGAGGCGGACCTGTCGCACCGCAAGCTCGAATCGTGGTTCCTGCCGCCGTTCGAACGCGTCGCCAGGGAAGGCTGCGGCACGTTCATGCTGGGCTACGAGTCGATCGAAGGCGTGCCGGTCACGTTCAACAAGTGGATGCTGAGCGACAAGCTGCGCGGCGCATGGGGCTACTGCGGCATGCTCATCACCGACTGGGACAACGTCGGCCGCTCCGTGTGGGAGCAGAAGGTCAAGCCCGACTACGTGCATGCGGCCGCCGACGCGGTCAAGGCCGGCAACGACCTGATCATGACCACGCCGCAGTTCTACGACGGCGCGATCGAAGCCGTCAAGACCGGACTGCTCGACGAGTCGCTCATCGACGAAGCCGTGGCGCGCATCCTCGCCGTCAAGTTCCGCCTCGGCCTGTTCGAAGACCCGCGACTGCCCGACGCCGAACGCATCGCGACCGTGATCGGATCGGACGAACACCAGCGGATCAACCTCGAACTGGCTCGCGAGTCGGTCGCATTGCTGCGCAACGACGGTTCGCTGCCGTTCGCGGGCCCGGCCGCGGCCGGCGCGAAGCGCATCGCCGTCGTCGGGCCGCTCGCCGACGACGCGCAGAACCAGCTCGGCGACTGGGCCGGCAGCTCCGGACAGGTCAACTGGATGGCCGACGGCCAGCCGCGCGGCATGATCACCACCGTGCTCGACGGCATGCGCGAACTGGTCGGCACGGACTGCGAAGTCGCGTACTCGCGCGGCGCGAACGTCGTCGACCTCGTGCCCGACCCGGCCGGCGAATACTATCCCGACGGCCAACCGCGGCCGAAGATCGGCGTGCCCGCCGCCGCCGACCAGACGCTCATCGACGAAGCCGTGGCGAACGCACGGCAGTCCGACCTGATCGTCGCCGTCGTCGGCGACGTCGTCCAGCTCATCGGCGAAACCTGCTCCACCGCCACGCTCGACCTGCAGGGCGGCCAGAACGCGCTGCTCGACGCGCTCGCCGCCGTTTCGCGCGAAACCGGCAAGCCGCTCGTCACCGTGCTGATGAGCTCCAAGCCGCAGATCCTGCCCGCGAGCATCGTCGGCGCGAACGGCGTGTTCGCCAAGCGCTGCAACGATCCGGCGGCCGGCACCGGCTCGATCCTGTGGGCGCCGAGCCCGGGCATGCAGGGCGGGCGCGCGATCGCCGAAATCATTCTCGGCCTCGTCAATCCGTCCGGCAGGCTCCCGATCACGTTCCCGCGCCACGCCGGCCAGCTGCCCGTCTACTACAACCAGATCCGCGGCCAGCACGGCGACCGCTACGCCGACCTGACGCAGGATCCGGCGTTCGCGTTCGGCGAGGGCGAGTCGTACACGACGTTCGCCTACGGCGAGCCGGTGATCACCGGCGGCGCCTCGCACGACGACGGCACGTTCGGCGAGCACGACACGGTGCACGCCGCAATCACGCTGACCAACACCGGCGACCGCGCCGGCACGGAAGTCGTGCAGGCGTACATCGGCGACGTGGTGACCTCGTACAGCTGGACCGACCGCGAGCTCAAGGCGTTCCGCCGTGTGACACTCGAGCCGGGCGAAACCAGGACCGTCGCGTTCGACATCCCCGTCGCCGACTGCACCATCGTCGACCCGGACGCCAACCGCATCGTCGAACCCGGCGAATTCGAGCTGCTCATCGGACACTCCTCGCGCCGCGACGATCTCAAGGCGGCGACCTTCATCGTCGCCTGACCTCGTTGCGCAAGGCGGTGTGCGAACCATCGCATGACACGGCGCACGGCATCGTGCGGAAACGGCATCGCGCCCGTTCCCCGCACAGGGCCGTGCGCCGTTCGTGTCCCCGAATCCGCGCGGTCATGGGCCCGCGCGCGGGCCGTTGGCCCCACGGCGTGCTAGGATAAGCGGCGTTGTAAGGCATTGATCCGTTATCAGCGGGGAGTCTTCGGAAGAACGGCGTGTCTCGCACGAAACGCGCTCAGTAGAACCGACGGGATCGGCCCGACACAGCCGAACTCAAGCGGTCGCGTTATGCGCGGGTGTCATGACCCGGGCAAACGGCGACAAGCGAGGTGGTACCGCGGTGACGGGCCGTCGGCCATATGGCCGAAGCCAGCCGGTCATCGTCCTCGTAGGCAGGAATGACACCGATCGTCATGCCCGGCCGCGAGGCCCTGCGCATGGCGATCGTCAATCGCTCCTGTAGGACAGAGCAACACATTGACGAGGAGAACCATGGTGAGCGAAACCACCAATCATGTGTATCCCAAGGCGAACGAGGGCGGCGAAACCGCGTCCGTCGCGCCGAACCCGAGCTTCCCGCACATGGAGGAGACCGTCCTCGACTACTGGGACAAGGACGACACGTTCCAGAAGTCGGTCGAACGCCGCCCCTCCGGCGACCACAGCCAGAACGAGTTCGTGTTCTTCGACGGCCCGCCGTTCGCGAACGGCCTGCCGCACTACGGTCACCTGCTGACCGGCTACGCGAAGGACGTGATCCCGCGCTACCAGACCATGAAGGGCCACAAGGTCAACCGCGTGTTCGGCTGGGACACGCACGGCCTGCCCGCCGAACTCGAGGCGCAGAAGGAGCTCGGCATCGACTCGGTCGCCCAGATCGAAGAGATGGGCATCGACAAGTTCAACGACGCCTGCCGCGCCTCCGTGCTCAAGTACACGCGCGAATGGCAGGACTACGTGCACCGTCAGGCCCGCTGGGTCGACTTCGAGCACGGCTACAAGACGCTCAACATCCCGTACATGGAATCCGTGATGTGGGCGTTCAAGCAGCTCTACGAGAAGGGCCTCGCCTATCAGGGCTACCGCGTGCTGCCGTACTGCCCGAAGGATCAGACGCCGCTTTCGGCGCACGAGCTGCGCATGGACGCCGACGTGTATCAGGACCGTCAGGACACCACCGTCTCCGTCGCCGTCAAGATGCGCGACGAGGACGCGTACGCCGTGTTCTGGACCACCACGCCGTGGACCGTCCCGACCAACTTCGCGATCGTCGTCGGCGCCGACATCGACTATGTCGAGGTCGAGCCGACGGAGGGCAAGTTCGCTGGCAAGAAGTTCTACCTCGGCAAGGCGCTCCTGCCGCACTACACCAAGGAACTCGGCGAGAACTACACGGTCGTGCGCGAGCTCAAGGGCTCCGAGCTGGCCGGACGCCGCTACTGGCCGGTGTTCCCGTACTTCGCGGGCGAGAAGGCCGAGACGGAGGGCAACGTGCCCGGCCCGAACGGCTACACGATCTTCACCGCCGACTACGTCGACACCGTCGAGGGCACCGGCCTCGTGCACCAGGCCCCCTACGGCGAAGACGATATGAACACGCTCAACGCGAAGGGCATCAAGAGCACCGACGTGCTCGACAACGGCTGCAACTTCACGTCGCAGTGCCCGGACTACGAGGGCCTGTTCGTGTTCGACGCGAACCTGCCGATCCTCAGGAACCTGCGCGCCGGCGACGGCCCGCTCGCCCAGATCGACGAGGACAAGCGCGCGATCCTCTTCCAGGAGAAGAGCTACGTGCACTCCTACCCGCACTGCTGGCGCTGCGCCACGCCGCTGATCTACAAGCCGGTCAGCTCCTGGTTCGTGTCCGTCACCAAGATCAAGCCGCGTCTGCTCGAGCTCAACCAGCAGATCAACTGGATCCCGGAGAACGTCAAGGACGGCCAGTTCGGCAAGTGGCTCGCCAACGCGCGCGACTGGTCGATCTCCCGCAACCGCTTCTGGGGCTCCCCGATCCCGGTGTGGGTGTCCGACGACCCGAAGTACCCGCGCGTCGACGTGTACGGCTCGCTCGAGGAGCTTAAAGCAGACTTCGGCGACTACCCGCGCGACAAGGACGGCAACATCAACATGCACCGTCCGTGGATCGACAACCTGACCCGCCCGAACCCGGACGACCCGACCGGCAAGAGCCACATGCACCGCATCACCGACGTGCTCGACTGCTGGTTCGAGTCCGGTTCGATGTCGTTCGCGCAGTTCCACTACCCGTTCGAGAACAAGGAGAAGTTCGAACAGCACTTCCCGGCCGACTACATCGTCGAATACATCGGCCAGACCCGCGGCTGGTTCTACCTGCTGCACGTCATGGCGACCGCCCTGTTCGACCGCCCGGCGTTCAAGAACGTGATCTGCCACGGCATCGTGCTCGGCTCCGACGGTCAGAAGATGTCCAAGCACCTGCGCAACTACCCGGACGTCAACGGCGTGTTCGACAAGTACGGTTCCGACGCGATGCGCTGGTTCCTCATGAGCTCGCCGATCCTGCGCGGCGGCAACCTGATCGTCACCGCCGAGGGCATCCGCGACACGGTCCGCCAGGTCATGCTGCCGGTGTGGAGCTCCTACTACTTCTTCACGCTGTACGCCAACGCGGCCAACAAGGGCGCCGGCTTCGACGCCCGCGCGCTCACCGCCGACGAGGTGGCCGGCCTGCCGGAAATGGACCGCTACCTGCTGGCCCGCACCCGCCGACTGGTCGAAAAGGTCCAGAAGTCGCTCGACGAGTTCGCGATTTCCGACGCCTGCGACGCGGCCGCCGACTTCATCGACGTGCTCACCAACTGGTACATCCGCAACACCCGCGACCGCTTCTGGAACGAGGCCGCGAATGCGTTCAACACGCTGTACACCGTGCTTGAGGTGTTCATGCGCGTGCTCGCGCCGCTCGCCCCGATGGAGGCTGAATCCGTGTGGCGCGGCCTGACCGGCGGTGAATCCGTGCATCTGGCCGACTGGCCGTTCCTTGCCGACGAGAAGACCGGCGAGGCGACCGAACTCGGCCGCGTGCTGGTCGACGATCCGAAGCTCGTCAACGCGATGGAGAAGGTGCGCGAGGTCGTCTCGGGCACGCTCTCGCTGCGCAAGGCGGAGCAGATCCGCGTGCGCCAGCCGCTCGCCAAGCTCACCGTCGTGGTCGAGGACGTGGCCGACGTCGAAGCGTACGCCGAAGTGCTCAAGTCCGAGCTCAACGTGAAGGACATCGAATTCTGCACGATGGAGGACGCCGGCACCAAGGGCCTCAAGATCGTCCACCAGCTCAAGGTGAACGCCCGTGCGGCCGGCCCGCGCCTCGGCAAGCAGGTCCAGTTCGCGATCAAGGCGTCCAAGACCGGCGCATGGCACGTCGACGCCGCCACCGGCGCTCCGGTGGTCGAGACGCCGAACGGCGAGGTTGCGCTGGAGAGCGGCGAGTACGAGCTGATCAACCGCGTGGAGGAGGAGAACGCCGCCGAAGCCGCGACGTCCGTTTCCGCCGCGCTGCCGACCGGCGGATTCGTGATCCTCGACACCGCGCTGAACGATGATCTAATCGCCGAAGGCTACGCTCGCGACGCGATCCGCGTCGTGCAGGACGCCCGCAAGGACGCCGGTTTCGACATCGCCGACCGCATCAGCCTCAAGCTGACCGTGCCGGCCGCCGACGCGCCGAAGGCCGAACAGTTCCGCGACCTCATCGCCCACGAGACGCTCGCCGAAGCCGGCGTCGAGATCGTGGCTGACCCGGACGCCAAGGAACTGGTGGTCGAGGTTGCCAAGGCGTGACGTTGACGCGATGACGTCCGGCATTGCCTGCGCTGGGCGGCGGAATGCCATCGCGCGTGGCTGCGCATGGCGTGGCCGCGCATGATTGACGGATGGGGCGAATCGGAGCGATCCGGTTCGCCCCATCGTCGTATGCGAGGCATGATCGGCGACGCGCGGGAACAACATGGATGTCGAACAGATGTTCGATAATGGAGTGCATGACAGACCGCACGTACCTCGCCATCGACCTCAAGTCGTTCTATGCCTCGGCCGAGTGCGCGGCGCGCGGGCTGGATCCGCTGAAAACCAATCTGGTTGTGGCCGACGTGAGCCGCACGGAGAAAACCATCTGCCTCGCCGTCTCCCCGTCGCTCAAGGCGTACGGCATCCCCGGCCGTGCGCGGCTGTTCGAAGTCGAGGAGAAGCTCGCCCGCGTCAACGAGGAGCGCCGTGCAAGAATCCCCAGTCACCGGTTCGCGGGGGAGTCGTGCGACGCCGACGAACTGGCGCGCTTCCCCCAACTCAAGGTCGCATATCGCGCCGCCAAGCCGCGCATGGCCTACTATCTCAAAACCAGCGGCGACATCTACACCATCTATCTCCAGTACGCCTCCGCCGCGGACATCCACGTCTACTCGATTGACGAGGTGTTCATCGACGTGACGCACTATCTCGCCACCGTGCACCGCATGAGCCCGCACGATCTGGCCCGCACCATCGTGCGCGACATCCTCGAACGCACCGGCATCACCGCCACCGCAGGCATCGGACCGAACATGTACCTCGCCAAAGTCGCCATGGACATCGTCGCCAAGCACATGCCCGCCGACCGCGACGGCGTGCGCGTCGCCGAACTGACCGAAGCGTCGTACCGGCGCCTGTTGTGGAACCACCGTCCGCTCACCGACTTCTGGCGCGTCGGCCGCGGCTACGCGCGTCGGCTCGAATCCGCCGGCCTGCTCACCATGGGCGACGTCGCCCGCTGCTCGCTCGGCCGCGCCAGCGACTACTACAACGAGGACCTGCTCTACCGCATGTTCGGCGTGAACGCGGAACTGCTCATCGACCATGCGTGGGGCCGGGAGCCGTGCACGATCGCCGACATCAAGGCATACAAGCCGGCAGAAAACTCGCTGAGCAACGGACAGGTGCTGCACCGGCCGTATTCGCGCGTGCAGGCGCGGCTCATCGTGCGCGAGATGGCCGACGCGATTTCGCTGGAACTGGTGAAGAAGGGGAAGGAAACCTGCCAGATCGGCCTGTACGTCGGCTACGAGGGCGCGCCAGGATTCGAAGGGTCGATGCCGGTGTCCACGAACCGCTTCGGCAGGACGGTGCCGCGTCCGGCCAACGGCACGGCCGAACTGGGGGAGTACACGTCGTCGACGAAGGTCATCGCCGACGCGATGGTCGCGCTGTACGACCGCATCGTCAGCGCGGACCCGAACGTGAGCGTGCGACGGCTGAACATGGTCGTCGGCCGGTTGCGGCAGTATGCAGGCGACGATGACGGCAATGATGACGGCAACGATGACGCGGTTCCGGCCATTGCGCCGACCGGACGGGCGGAACAGTTGGATCTGTTCACCGACGTCGACGCGGAGGACGAACGTCGCGAAACGCGGCACGCGCAGCAGCGCCGCGAACATGACGTGCAGCAGACGTTGCTGGCCATCAAGCAAAAATACGGCAACAACGCGGTGCTCAAGGCCATGAACCTCGAACAGGACGCCACCGGGCGCGACCGCAACAGCCAGATCGGCGGTCACGCCGCCGGAGCCACGGGAGAAGGACCGACACGTGAGACACCGTCCACGTCGTCCACGCCAGTCGCGGCTCGCAGCGGCGGGCCTGGTGCATTGCCTCCCCATGCCGTGCCGCAGCAATCCGCGGAATCGCAGCTCGCATCGTCGCTGCGCGCCACGCATCGCTACGACGACATCATCGCCATGCCCTGCCATCGTTCCACGCGCCATCCGCGGATGTCCGCAACCAGCCGTGCCGCCCAGTTCATGCCGTTCGCCGCACTCGCTGGCTACGACGACGTGCTTCTCGCCAACCTGCATGCCGTGGAGGAACGCGTCGCCGCCGAGGATGCGGCGGGGGATGATGATTTCGGCGCGTGATGAAGTGCGTGCGGTGGCAAAACATGGCAATATGAGGCACGTCATATCGGTTTTTCCGGTTTTGCGCGCGGAAGAGTGACACACTAAAGGGGTGGAAGAGAAAGTCATCGCATCATTCGTCAACGACACCATCCCCGCCGGCGGTTCGGCGGCGTCGGCCGCGCCCGCAAGCCCGGCCCCGAACCCGGCTCCGGTCGCCGGCGTGGCCGCCGCGCCCGCGCCCCGCATGAACCCGTTGTTCCCGGGCCGCACGTTCATCAGCACCGTGCTTGACGCGCTCGACAGCAAGGAAACCATGACCGGCAAGTTCACCGGCAAATACATGCAGCGCGCCGTCATGGCCGGCTTCTTCGTCGGCATCTTCTTCACCGCGTTCTTCGCGATCAGCGCCACGTTCGCCGCGACCGGCCCGGCGATGGCGCTCGTCGGCAAGGTCATCGCCGCGCTCACGTTCGGCTGGGCGCTCGTGCTCATCTACTACACGAACTCCGAACTGCTCACGTCGAACATGATGATCATCTCGATCGGCGTCTACCACAAGCGCATCGACTGGCTGCACTCGCTGCGCATCCTCGCATTGTGCCTGCTCGGCAATCTCATCGGCGGGCTCATCATCGCTGTGCTCATGCGCTTCTCCAGCATCACCGACGGCGTGATCTTCACGCAGATGGCCAACGCGGCCCTCACGAAAACCGGCTACGTCACGCAGGGCTTCGGCGGCATCGTCGACCTGTTCGTGCGCGCCATCTTCTGCAACTTCTGCATCAACATCGGCATGCTCATGGTGTACAACGGCAAGCTCGTCAACGACTTCACCAAGTGCATCATCATGGTCGTCGCCGTGTTCGTGTTCGCCTACCTCGGCTTCGAGCATTCCGTCGCGGACTCCGTGCTGTTCCTCATCGTCGGCCTGCACGGCGTGATCAACCCATGGCTGGCCATCGCGGCGATCATCGTGATCCTGCTCGGCAACTTCGTGGGCGGCGGCGTGCTCATCGGCCTCAACTTCGCCGTCATGAACGACCGCCCGCATCCCAACCCGTCGCAGCCCGGCGAGTTCGAGGACTCCGCCCTCGAGTATCTCGAGGCGCCGCGTCCGGCCGGGTTGTAGGAAAGCGCAAAAAGGCCAGGCGCGAGCGCGGCCGTGGTTCGATCGGCCGCCGTGCTCACGATCCGTCCCGCCGCGTACGTCGCGCACGCAACCATACGAAAAAGCTCCCGAACAATGCGGGAGCTTTTTCATATGACCCGACCGTTCAGCCGGTCAGGTCAGCGAACTAGGGATCAGGCGGCGAAGTACTCGACGCCCGCCTCGAACAGCGGCTGGTACTTGTTGCCGGGCACGTTCACGTACAGGCCGTTGCCGGAGCGTTCCGAGTGGCCCATCTTGCCGAACACGCGGCCGTCCGGGCTGGTGATGCCCTCGATCGCGAGCAGCGAGCCGTTCGGGTTCACATCCAGATCCATGCCGGGTACGCCGGACTCGTCCACATACTGCGTGGCGATCTGGCCGTTGGTCTTGAGCAGGTCGAGCACCGGCTCGGATGCGACGAAGCGGCCCTCGCCGTGGGAGATCGCGACCGTGTGGATGTCGCCCACGTTCGTGCGAGCCAGCCACGGGGACAGGTTCGACGCGACGCGCGTGCGCACCAGACGGCTCTGGTGGCGGCCGATCGTGTTGAACGTCAGCGTCGGGCATTCCTCGGTCATCGGCACGATGTCGCCGTACGGCACCAGACCCAGCTTGATGAGCGCCTGGAAGCCGTTGCAGATGCCGAGCATCAGACCGTCGCGGTTCTTGAGCAGGTCGCGCACGGCCTCGGTGACTGCCGGGGCACGGAAGAACGCGGTGATGAACTTCGCGGAACCGTCCGGCTCGTCGCCACCCGAGAAACCGCCCGGAATCATCACGATCTGGCTCTTGTTGATCTCCTCGACCAGCGCCTGCGTCGACTCGGCGACGGCGGCCGGCGTGAGGTTGTTCACGATCAGCGTCGACACGTCCGCGCCCGCGCGCTCGAACGCGGCGGCCGAATCGTACTCGCAGTTGTTGCCCGGGAACACCGGGATCACGACGTGGGGCTTCGCGACCGGAGCGCCCACGTACACGGTCTTCTTCGGGGTCTCGAACGTGACCGTCTCGACGGTCTTGCCTGCATCGGAGCCCTTGGAACGGTACGGGAACACGGATTCGATGCCGGATTCCCACGCCTCCTGAATCGCGTCCAGATCAAGCGTCTCGCCAGCGGCGCGGAACTCGTATGCGGCGGTCGTCGTGCCGATCTCGCCGATCTCGACAAGATTCGACGCGGCCGGCAGCTTCGCGTCGTCCGCGAGCTCGACGATGAACGAGCCGTACGCCGGCGTGAACAGGTCATCCGCGGCGATCGAATCGTTGAGCGCGACGCCGATGCGGTTGCCGAGCGTCATCTTGAACAGCGCCTCGGCCGTCGCGCCGTAGCCCGGCGTGGACACGGCCAGCGCGTCGTGGAAGTCGGTCAGCTCCTCGACGATCGAGAACGCCTCGAGCAGCGCGTCCTTGTCCGGCGTCAAGCCGTCCGCGAGATAGCGCGGCGCGATGCGCACGACGCGGTGGTCGGCGCCCTTGAACTCCGGTGACGTGGCGCGCTTCATGTTGCCCACGGCCACGGCGAAGGAGATCAGGGTCGGCGGCACGTCGAGATGCTCGAACGTGCCGGACATCGAATCCTTGCCGCCGATCGCGCCGGCGCCGAGGTCGATCTGCGCCATGAGAGCGCCGAGCACGGCGGCGGTCGGCTTGCCCCAGCGTTCCGGCTCGTCGCGCAGCTTCTCGAAGTACTCCTGGAAGCTCAGATACGCCTTCTCATGCTCGAAGCCGGCGGCCACGAGCTTGGCGAGCGACTCGACCACCGACAGGTAGGCGCCGGTGAACTGGTTCGCGGACATGATGTACGGGTTGAAGCCCCATGCCATCGCCGACGCGGTGGTCGTCTCGCCGAACACCGGGAACTTGGCGACCATCGCCTCGTTCGGGGTGAGCTGACGGCGGCCGCCGAACGGCATGAGCACGGTGCCCGCGCCGATCGTCGAATCGAAGCATTCGGACAAGCCCTTGTTGCTCGCCACGTTCAAGTCGGTCACGACCGCGCGCAGACGGTCCGCGAGCGAGCCTTCGCGCCATGCGGCCGGCGTCTCATACGCCTGCTGCGCCTCGACATGCACGATCTGGTGCTTGGACGCGCCGTTGGAGGCGAGGAACTCACGCGACAGGTTCACGATCTCGTCGCCGTTCCACGTCATCACCATGCGCGGGTCCTCGGTCACGGTCGCGATGACGGTGGCCTCGAGGTTCTCCTCGCGGGCATAGCCGAGGAATTCATCGACATCGGAAGCGGCCACGTCCACGGCCATGCGCTCCTGCGATTCGGAGATCGCCAGCTCGGTGCCGTCAAGGCCCTCATACTTCTTCGGCACGGTGTTGAGGTCGACGTACAGGCCGTCCGCCAGCTCGCCGACCGCCACGGACACGCCGCCCGCGCCGAAGTCGTTGCAGCGCTTGATCAGACGGCACGCGTCGCCGCGGCGGAACAGACGCTGCAGCTTGCGCTCGACCGGCGCGTTGCCCTTCTGCACTTCGGCGCCGTCAAGCTCGAGAGACTCCACGTTGTGCGCCTTGGACGCGCCCGTCGCGCCGCCGATGCCGTCACGGCCGGTGCGGCCGCCGAGCAGGATGATCTTGTCGCCCGGAGCCGGGGTCTCGCGGCGCACATGATCGGCCGGGGTCGCGGCCACGACCGCGCCCACCTCCATGCGCTTGGCCACGTAGCCCGGATGGTAGATCTCGTCGACCTGACCGGTGGCGAGGCCGATCTGGTTGCCGTACGAGCTGTAGCCGGCGGCCGCGGTGGTCACGAGCTTGCGCTGCGGCAGCTTGCCCTCCAGCGTGTCGGCGACCGGCACGGTCGGATCGGCGGCGCCGGTGACGCGCATCGCCTGATACACGTAGGAGCGGCCGGACAGGGGATCGCGGATGCAGCCGCCGATGCAGGTGGCCGCGCCGCCGAACGGTTCGATTTCGGTCGGATGGTTGTGCGTCTCGTTCTTGAACAGGAACAGCCAGTCCTGATCCTCGCCGTTGACGTCCACCTTGACCTTGACGGTGCAGGCGTTGATCTCCTCGGACTCGTCGAGGCCGGTGAGGATGCCGTTCTTCTTGAGCCACTTCGCGCCGATCGTGCCCATGTCCATCAGGCAGACGGGCTTCTCGTCGCGGCCCAGCTCGTGACGCAGCTCGAGATAGCGCTCGAACGCGGCCTTGACGGTCGCGTCGTCGATCTTGACGTCGTCCAGTTCGGTGCCGAACGTCGTGTGACGGCAGTGGTCGGACCAGTACGTGTCGATGACCTTGATCTCGGTGATCGTCGGTTCGCGCTTCTCGGCCGCGAAGTACCGCTGGCAGAACTCGAGATCCGCCAGATCCATCGCCAGTCCGCGCTCGTCGATGAACCGCTGGCCGGCGGCCGCGTCCATCTCGTTGAAGCCGGCGATGACCTCGACCTTGCCCGGGGTCGGCACGGCGGTCTTCAGGGTTTCCTTGGTCGCAAGGCTCGCCTCGCGGGCCTCGACCGGGTTGATCACGTAATGCTTGATCGCCTCGACATCTGTGTCGGTCAGCTCGCCGTCGAGGGCGTACAGCTTGGCGGAGCGGACGGTCGGGCGCTCGCCCTGCGAGATCAGCTGGATGCACTCGCTCGCCGAATCGGCGCGCTGGTCGAACTGGCCGGGCAGGAACTCGGTGGCGAACACCTTCGCGTCGCCGAAGTCGGGCAGGTCGTTGGACACGTTGTCGACCTGCGGTTCGCTGAACACGGTTGGCGTGGCCTGGGCGAACAGCTCCTCGCTGATGCCCTCCACGTCGTAGCGGTTCACGATGCGCACGGACTGGAGTCCGGTCATGCCGAGGATCGTGCGCAGCTCGCCGGCGAGCTGCTGCGCCTCCACGTCAAAGCCGGGCTTCTTTTCCACGTACACGCGAAAAACCATGGAAATCCTTTCCTGAAAACTCTTGAGGATCGCAAATAAACGCGCAAATAAAACGAAAATCGGCTCCCTCTGACATCAGGGGGAGCCTAGAAGCGAAGATCAGGCGACTTCGATGCCCTCGGACTTGGCCAGTTCGGCCAGACGGCCCTCGATCTCCTCGTAGGCCGGGATGATCGAACCAAGACCGCGGCGGAACAGATCCTTGTCGAGATGCTCGACCTTGCCGGAGTGGTCGCGCTGATCCCACAGGCGGCAGGAATCCGGCGTGATCTCGTCGGCCAGCAGCAGCGTGCCGTCCGAGGCGCGTCCCATCTCGATCTTGAAGTCGACGAGCTTGACGTCGATCTTCGCGAAGATGTCGATGAGCGCCTCGTTGATGCGGCGGGCCAGCGGGGCGATCTCGGCGAGATCCTCGCGCGTGCACACGCCGAGCGCCACGAGGTCGTCGTCGTTCACGAACGGGTCATGCAGGTCGTCGTTCTTGAGGAAGTACTCGAGCACCGGCTCCTTGAGCGGCAGGCCCTCCTCGACGCCGAGGCGCGAGCAGAAGTGGCCGGCGGCGGTGTTGCGCAGTACGATCTCGAGCGGGAACATGTCCATCTTGCGCACCAGCTGGGCGGTGTCGTTCACGCGCTTGACGAGGTGGCTGTCGATGCCGCGGGCCTTGAGCAGGTCGAAGATGATGGTGGTGATGAGGTTGTTCAGACGGCCCTTGCCGGTGAAGTCCTCCTTCTTCTCGCCGTCGCCGGCCGTCGCGGTGTTCTTGTACTCGACCCACAGGATCTCCGGGTCGTCGGTTGCGTACAGCTGCTTGGCCTTGCCCTCGTAGAGCTTTTCCAGTTTCTCCATGATTGCCTTTCAAATCAGCGGAATTTCTGGGTGAACTAACGGTAAAAGGGTACCAATAAAGGGCTACAAGCGGCCTGTTTCGGAGTGGCACGACGCCGCCCCGACCGCGCACCTGATTGTTGCCATTGCGGGTGGGCGCAACGATTTGCGGCCAGTCATCGCACGGTCATCGCACGCTCAGCGCATCGTACGTCCGCTGATCGAACGGCCATACGCTTTCCGGCTGCCGCAGCGTGCTCCCGTTGGCAAGGATGATCACCTCGTCGCCGGTACGGTAGCCGTCCGGCATGAACGAGGCGACCGAATTGCACTCGAAATCGAGCTTCACGTCGTCGCCGGCCCGATATGCGCCGGCCTTCACGTCCAGCAGGTGCGCCGTAAACGTGACGGTTTTGCCGTTGATCGACAGCGTCGGTTCGCCGAGCGTCGCCTTGGCGACGAGATCGGGATCGGCGTCGTCGATATACGCCTGCGCGGAATCGTACGACTTTGCATAGCTGATCGCGCAGTTCGCCGCGACGTCGCCGCCGGTCGCGACGGGCCGATCCTGTCCGAGCGCGACGATCACGCATGCCAGCACGGCGACGATCGCAACTCCGATGATCACGATGATGCGTCGTTTCGCGGTCATGATCGGCCTCCTTGCTCAACGGGCCCGCCGTGGCAGGCGTTGTCTGCAATCATTGTCCCGCTTATCAACGAAACGGGGTTGCGCATGTCATGCCTTCCATGACATGCGCAACCCCGTCGCAGCACAACAGTGGAATGCCCGGCGCCCGTATGCCGACGGACATCCATCAGCCGCGCGCCGGCAACGCGCTACCGCACGGTGATGTCGAGCGCATCGGCCACGCGGGCCGCCTTGGCTCGCGCGTCGTCCGCGGACGAGCCGATCGCCAGCGCGACCGCCATGCGGCGGTGACCGTGCACCTCGGGCTTGGCGAAAATGCGCAGATCGGTGTCCGGCTCGGCCAGCGCGGCCGGCACGTTCCCGAATTCCGCCTCGCCGTCGCCCGCCACGACGATCGCATGGCTCGCCGCCACGGCACTGGTCGGCATCGCCAGCGCCACATGGCCCTCCGTCACCGGCAGACCAAGAATCGCGCGCGCATGCAGCGCGAACTCGCTCAGCCGCTGCGCGATCATCGTCACCATGCCGGTGTCGTGCGGGCGCGGCGACACCTCGTTGAACAGCACCGAGCCGTCCGTTAGCACGAACAACTCCACGCCGAACACGCCCCAGCCATGCTCGCCGGTCGCCGCGGCCTTCGCCACCAGTCCCTCGACCGCGCGGCGCGCGATCGACTGCGCTGTCTCCAACACGCCGTCGTCCGTCGCCGCCGGCTGCCACGACTCGCGATAGTCTCCCGACTCCTGGCGCTGGCCGATCGGCGCGCAGGTCACGATGCCGGCCGACGACGACACCGTCAGCACCGTCAGCTCGTAGTCGAGCGGGGCAAGCGCCTCCACGATCACGCGCGACACGTCGCCCTCTCCGGACGCGCGGCGGCCCTCCTGCGCCTCCGTCCACGCGGCGTCGATCGCATCCGCCGAACGCACGACCGACTGGCCGTGACCGGACGAACTCATGATCGGCTTGACCACGCACGGATAACCGACCTCGGCGGCTCCCGCACGCAACTCCTCAAGCGACCCCGCAAAACGATACGGCGTCGTCGGCAGCCCCAATTCCTCGTGCGCGATCACGCGCAGACGCTCGCGATCCATGCAGATCGCCGCGATCTCGGCGCTCGGCACCACCTGAATGCCTCGCGCGGCGGCCGCGGCCAGCTCGCCCGTGGCGATCGCCTCGACTTCGGGCACGATGATGTCCGGCCTGACCTCGTCGAACAGTGCGCGCAGCTGCTCCGCGTTCGCCATGTCGAGCACGCGGCATTCGTGCGCCACCTGCTGCGCGGGAGCACCGGCGTACGAATCGGCCGCGCACACCCACGCGCCGAGACGCATCAGCTCGATCGTGACCTCCTTGCCGAGCTCGCCCGCGCCGAGGAACAGCACGCGTGTCGGATGCTTGCCCAGCGGCGTGCCGAGCGTGCGGCCGGCTGCGTCGGCAGCGGCGGGGGAGGCGGGGGAGGCGGAATCGGAAACCGGGGAAACGTTCATATCACTCATGCCCCTCATTGTGCCATGTGCCGCCGTCTGCCGGGGAGACCGCGGCGTAATGAAGAACGGCATCGGCCGTTGGCGGCGATAGGATGGAGCAATGCTCGAACACCAGGGAGACGGCGCCGCCGCCGAAGAGAAGGAACCGCAGCTCGACCGGCCGCTGACCATCGCGCTCGTCATGGACACGATCGGCAACAAGGGCAACGGCACGTCCAACTCGGCGCTCCAATACGCGCACGAACTCGAACGTCAGGGCCATCACGTGCGGCTCGTCGGCATCGGCGCGCCCGAATATCCGGCGCGCGTCAGCCGCGTGCCGCTCGTCTCGTGGGTGGCAGCCAAACAGCAGATGCAGTTCGCCGAGCCGAGCGAAACCCTGTTCCGCACCGCCTTCCGCGGCGTGGACGTCGTCCATATCTACCTGCCGTTCCGATTCGGCCGCCATGCCGCACGCGCCGCACGCGCGATGGGCATCCCCGTCACCGCCGGATTCCACCTGCAGCCGGAGAACGTCACCTATTCGGCCGGCCCGCTCAAATACGTGCCCGGCATCTCCGGTTTCCTGTACTGGCTGTTCAAAACGTGGCTGTACGGCGGCATCGGCCATATCCACACGCCCACCGAAATGATCGCCGGTCAGCTGCGCGCGCACGGGTACAAGGCCAAACTGCACGTGATCTCCAACGGCTACACGGCCCGGTTCACGCCGAAGATGCAGCGCAAACCCGGCGAGCCGGCGCCCGTGCCGTTCCGCATCGTCGCGTCCGGGCGGCTCACCCACGAGAAGGACCACATCACCCTGATCAAGGCGATCGCCCGCTGCCGCCACGCCAAGGACATCGAACTGACGATCTGCGGCACCGGCCCGCTGCAACGGTATCTGCGCCTGCGCGCGAAGATGCTGCTGAGCCGGCCCGCGTCGATCGGCTTTCACAAGAACGACGACATGCCGGCCCTGTTGCGCTCCTGCGACCTGTTCGTGCACCCCTCGATCGTGGACATCGAATCATTGAGCGTGATCGAAGGCATGGCCTCGGGCCTCGTGCCGGTGATCGCCTCGTCCGAGCTGAGCGCCGCCGGCCAGTTCGCGCTGCTCGACGAATCGCTGTTCCCGGTGCGCGACGCGGCCGCCCTCGCGCAGCGCATCGACTGGTGGATCGACCATCCGGACGAGCTGGCCGAGTGGGGCGTCCGATACGCCGCGCACGCCAAGGAGCACTATTCGGTCGAGGCGTCCGTCGCCAAGTTCGTGGACATGGAGCGCGAAGCTATCGCCGACGCCGGGCGCTGAGCCGTGATCGTGCTTCGCGTTTGACGCGCCCCCGGCGCCGGTGCCTGTTACGGCTACAGCAGTGCAAGCAGTTCGTCGACCTGCTCGTCGGTGGTGGACCAGCTCGTGCAGATGCGCATGACGGTATGCGATTCGTCGGCGCGCTCCATGAAGCCGAGGCGCACGTGCTCCTCGAGGCGCTCGCGCGTCGGCTCGTCGAGCGTGATGAAGATCTGGTTCGTGGGCGCCTCGAACGTGAGCGTGCAGCCCTTGTCCCGCAGCACGTCGCGGATGCGGTCGGCCGCCTCGTTCGCGTGGCGGGCGATGCGCAGGTACAGATTGTCGGTGAACAGCGTGTCGAACTGGAGACCGAGCAGCCAGCCCTTCGCCAGCAGTGCGCCGTGCTGCTTGATGAGCGTGAGGAAATGCCTCGGCGTGTCCGAATAGTCGCCGTGATGCGTGAACACGACCGCCTCACCGAACAGCGCGCCCACCTTGGTGCCGCCGATGTAGAACACGTCGGCGATGCGCGCGAGGTCCTCGAGCGTCACGTCGTTGCCGGTGGCGGTCAGCGCGTAGCCGAGGCGCGCGCCGTCCACGAACAGCGGCATGCGGTAGGCGTGGCAGACTTCGGCGATGGCCTCGAGCTCGGCCTTGGTGTACAGCGTGCCGTATTCGGTGGCCTGCGACACGTACACGCAGCCGGGGAAGACCATGTGCTCGTAGTTCGCGTCGGCGTAGAACGTGGCGCAGTATTCGTTGAGTTCCGTCGCGTCGATCTTGCCGTCGTGGTGGGGGAGCGCCAGCACCTTGTGGCCGCTGGCCTCGATCGCGCCGGCCTCGTGCACGTTGACGTGCCCGGTCGCGGCCGCGACGACGCCCGCATACGGCGGGGTGATCGCGTCGATGACGGTCTGGTTGGTCTGCGTGCCGCCGACCAGGAACCATACGTCGGCGTCCGGCGCGCCGCACGCTTCGCGGATCTTCGCCTTGGCGGACGCGCAGATGTCGTCCGAGCCGTAGCCGGGGAACGTGGTCGCGTTCGTTTCGGCGAGTCGGGTGAGGATTTCGGGGGTCGCCCCGCAGGAATAGTCGTTTTCGAAGGACAGCATGTCGGCTCCTTGGATTGTGCCGCGCCTGTCGCGTGGCGTTCGTTCGGACGGCGGGAGATGCCTGCATGACGGAAGGCATGCTCGCGTGACGAAGGCGAGTCTACCGCGCGATGTTGTCGCCCGTTGCACGTTTGCCGCCGCGATTGTTCGTTGCCGGCCGAGTGCGCAGTGCCGCGGGCCGTGCAGCGGTTGACGGGAGTCGGCTGTTGCCGCGGCTGCGTATTCGGACCAGAGTCTGAAACACCACACAAGTTCCTATAGCCCCGTATTCAAGGGGACGGACGGAACAAACGAGGGCCCGCACGGTTCGTCGTGCGGGCCCTCTGCTGAAAGGAGGTTCTCATGATACGTCTGTCTTGCTCGTACTGTTCGTCGCGCACCGCCCTGTGCGCGTCTGTATGTCTCCTTGTTGCCGCCGGATGAAGTTATATGGAGGCGTTGCGCATGGTTCTCACAACCGCGGCGCTTCGTTGCGGCCTGCCGGCTTCCCGACCGACCTACAACTCCGGCCTCCATGTAATAGTATACCCCGCTAAGTGATCAGACACGGTGGGTATGACGGCGTGTCAGCCCAATGTTTTCAAGTGTTTGCTTAAGGTTCACCAAGTGAACGAAATCGCACATGCAGGCTGTTTTGCATCTGGAAAACGCACATGATCGGACGCGTGGGTACGTAGTGGAACCGTCGCGACACGCCGAAGTGGCATATCTCAAAGGTTCGTGTATAGTATCCATCTGTTGCCTAGCGCACTGCTGGTGCGGGGGACAACGATGGTGGCTATAGCTCAGTTGGTAGAGCAGCTGATTGTGGTTCAGCAGGTCGCGCGTTCGAGCCGCGTTAGCCACCCCGCTAAAGCCCGGGACTTCGGTTCCGGGCTTTTCTGTTTCTTGGTCTGGAACGACTCTCGGCGGTCGTGCTTTGTTGCTCCGGGTCCGTTAGTGCTCGTGCCGCATAGGGTGGCGTAAGCCAATCGGGGTTATGGACCAGACGAGCGACGCATGATAACGGTGTCTGGCGTGTCGCATGTCGAGGGTTTCCGTATTATGGATATTCGTGTGTGCCAACGGCATGCCTTATGTGACAGGCGTGCGGGTTGGGATATCCCGTGAATCGAATGGATCGCGCGCAGTAATGCGGACTGTGAAAGAGGATCGGGCCATCGGGCCGGTGGACTGTGGCTATCTTTGACCGATCTGTCGATCAGTGGGCAAAGTGTGGGCGCAGTGCGGCGGTCCCACGGAAACAAGAGAAACCACTGAATCGGAGAATTCAAGTTGCCTACTATTGAACAGCTCGTCCGCAAGGGACGTTCGCCGAAGCCGAAGAAGTCGAAGACTTTGGCGCTCAAGGGCAGCCCGCTGCGTCGCGGCGTGTGCACCCGTGTCTACACCACCACCCCGAAGAAGCCGAACTCGGCTCTGCGTAAGGTCGCCCGTGTGCGCCTGTCCTCGGGCATCGAAGTCACCGCCTACATCCCGGGCGAGGGCCACAACCTGCAGGAGCACTCCATCGTGCTCGTGCGCGGCGGCCGTGTGAAGGATCTGCCGGGCGTGCGCTACCACATCGTGCGTGGCGCGCTCGATACCCAGGGTGTCAAGGACCGCAAGCAGGGTCGTTCCCTGTACGGAGCAAAGAAGGCGAAGTAAGAGATATGTCACGTAAAGGCCCCGCTAAGAAGCACACGCTGCTGCCCGATCCGATCTACGGCTCGACCGTCGTGGCTCAGCTCATCAACAAGATCCTGCTCGACGGCAAGAAGTCGATCGCCGAGGACATCGTGTACTCCGCGCTCGACATGGTCAAGGAAAAGACCGACCAGGAGCCGGTCGCTGTCCTGAAGCGCGCCCTCGACAACATCCGTCCGTCCCTCGAGGTCCGTTCCCGCCGCGTCGGCGGTGCGACCTACCAGGTCCCGGTCGAGGTCAAGCCGAACCGCGCCAACACGCTGTCCCTGCGCTGGCTGACCGACTTCTCCCGCGCCCGTCGCGAGAAGACCATGGCCGAGCGTCTCGCCAACGAGATCCTCGACGCCTCCAACGGCCTCGGTGCTTCTGTCAAGCGCCGCGAGGATACTCATAAGATGGCAGAGGCCAACAAGGCCTTCGCTCACTACCGCTGGTAATTTCCAAGAACGAGAGCTAAGGAATAGCAAATGGCACTTGACGTGCTTACGGATCTGCACATGATCCGCAACATCGGCATCATGGCCCACATCGATGCCGGTAAGACCACCACCACCGAGCGCATCCTCTTCTACACCGGCAAGAACTACAAGATCGGTGAGACCCACGATGGCGCCTCGACGATGGACTTCATGGCTCAGGAGCAGGAGCGCGGCATCACCATCCAGTCCGCCGCCACCACCTGCTTCTGGAACCGCCAGACGCACGACACCAAGGACAAGTTCCAGATCAACATCATCGATACCCCGGGCCACGTGGACTTCACGGCCGAGGTGGAGCGCTCCCTGCGCGTCCTCGATGGTGCCGTCGCCGTCTTCGACGGCAAGGAAGGCGTGGAGCCGCAGTCCGAGACCGTGTGGCGTCAGGCCGACAAGTACGGCGTTCCGCGTATCTGCTTCATCAACAAGATGGACAAGCTCGGCGCCGACTTCTACTTCTCCGTGCAGACCATCAAGGACAAGCTCGGCGCCAAGCCGCTCGTCGTCCAGCTGCCGATCGGCGCCGAGAACGACTTCGCCGGCGTCGTCGACCTGATCCGCATGAAGGCCTACGTGTGGAACGACGTTTCCACCGATCAGGGTGCCCACTACGACACCACTGACATCCCGGCCGACCTGCAGGACAAGGCCGAGGAGTACCGCGCCCAGCTGCTCGACGACGTGGCCGAGGCCAGCGACGAGCTGACCGAGAAGTACCTCGAGGCCGGCGAGCTGACCGAAGAGGAGATCCGCGCGGGCATCCGCCAGCTCACCATCGAGCGTCGCGCCTACCCGGTGCTCTGCGGTTCCGCGTTCAAGGACAAGGGCGTGCAGCCGATGCTCGACGCCGTTGTGGACTACCTGCCCTCCCCGGAGGACGTGCCGTCCATCAAGGGCTTCAAGCCGGGCGACGAGTCCGTCGAGATCGACCGCAAGCCGCTGGTCTCCGATCCGTTCGCGGCCCTCGTCTTCAAGATCTCCACGCACCCGTTCTACGGCAAGCTCGTGTTCGTGCGCGTCTACTCCGGCTCCGTCAAGCCGGGCGACAACGTGCTCGACTCCACCAAGGGCAAGAAGGAGCGCATCGGCAAGATCTTCCAGATGCACGCCGACAAGGAGAACCCGGTCGACGCCGCCGAAGCCGGCAACATCTACACGTTCGTCGGTCTGAAGAACGTGTCCACCGGTGACACCCTGTGCGCTGAGTCCGCCCCGATCTCCCTCGAGTCCATGACCTTCCCGGACCCGGTCATCCAGGTGGCCGTGGAGCCGAAGACCAAGGCCGACCAGGAGAAGATGGGCATCGCCCTCGCGAAGCTCTCCGACGAGGATCCGACCTTCCAGGTCACCACCGACGAGGAGTCCGGCCAGACCCTGATCGCCGGCATGGGCGAGCTCCAGCTCGACATCATCGTCGACCGTATGCGCCGCGAGTTCAAGGTCGAGTGCAACGTCGGCAAGCCGCAGGTCGCCTACCGCGAGACCATCCGCAAGGCCGTGATGAACGAAGTGTACACCCACAAGAAGCAGACCGGTGGTTCCGGCCAGTTCGCAAAGGTGTTCATGAACTTCGAGCCGCTCGACACCGAGGCCGGCGAGACGTTCGAGTTCGTCAACGAGGTCACCGGCGGCCACATCTCCGCCGAGTTCATCGGACCCATCGAGGCCGGTGTCAAGGAAGCTATGGAATCCGGCGTGCTTGCCGGCTTCCCGGTCGTGGGCGTCAAGGCCACCGTGTACGACGGCCAGATGCACCCGGTCGATTCCTCCGAAATGGCCTTCAAGATCGCCGGTTCCATGGCGTTCAAGGAAGCCGCTCCGAAGGCCAAGCCGGTCATCCTCGAGCCGATCATGGCCGTCGAGGTCCGTACTCCGGAGGAGTACATGGGCGACGTCATCGGCGATCTGAACCAGCGTCGTGGCAACATCCAGTCCATGACCGACGCCACCGGCGTCAAGGTCATCGACGCCAAGGTCCCGCTGTCCGAGATGTTCGGCTACATCGGCGACCTGCGTTCCAAGACCCAGGGCCGCGCCATGTTCACCATGCAGATGGACTCCTACGCCGAGGTCCCGAAGTCGGTCTCCGACGAGATCGTCAAGGCCCAGCGCGGCGAGTGACACGCGCTGCCATTGAGGCTCGCCAGTGTCTCCAGTCAGCGCTAATATCGTGTAGCGCTGACTGGGTTCTGGCTCCAAAGTGGCACATAACCCAGAAACCCAGTAAACTGTAGCGAGTGCCCGGGCCACAAGCCGGGGTTTTTACTACACGAGACGTCCAGGAGGACAAAAGTAATGGCAAAGGAAAAGTACGAGCGTACTAAGCCGCACGTTAACATCGGTACCATCGGCCACGTCGATCACGGCAAGACGACCCTGACCGCGGCCATCTCCAAGGTCCTGCACGAGGAGTACCCGGATCTCAACCCGGAGTACGACTTCAACCAGATCGACGCCGCTCCGGAAGAGCAGCAGCGTGGTATCACCATCAACATCGCCCACATCGAGTACCAGACCGCGAAGCGTCACTACGCTCACGTGGACTGCCCGGGCCACGCCGACTTCGTGAAGAACATGATCACCGGTGCCGCCCAGATGGATGGCGCCATCCTCGTTGTGGCCGCCACCGACGGCCCGATGGCCCAGACCCGCGAGCACGTGCTGCTCGCCCGCCAGGTGGGCGTCCCGAAGATCCTGGTTGCTCTGAACAAGTGCGACATGGTCGAGGACGAGGAGCTCATCGAGCTCGTTGAGGAAGAGGTCCGTGACCTCCTCGACGAGAACGGCTTCGATCGCGACTGCCCGGTCATCCGCGTGTCCGCCTACGGCGCTCTGCACGATGACGCTCCGGATCACGAGAAGTGGGTTGAGCAGATCAAGAAGCTCATGGACGCCGTCGACGAGTACATCCCGACCCCGGTCCACGACCTCGACAAGCCGTTCCTGATGCCGATCGAGGACGTCTTCACCATCTCCGGCCGTGGCACCGTCGTCACCGGTCGTGTTGAGCGTGGCCAGCTGGCCGTCAACACCCCGGTCGAGATCGTCGGCATCCGTCCGACCCAGACCACCACCGTCACCTCCATCGAGACGTTCCACAAGACCATGGACGCCTGCGAGGCTGGCGACAACACCGGTCTGCTGCTCCGCGGCATCAACCGTACCGATGTCGAGCGTGGCCAGGTTGTGGCCAAGCCGGGCTCCGTCACCCCGCACACCAAGTTCGAGGGCGAAGTCTACGTGCTGACCAAGGATGAGGGCGGCCGTCACTCGCCGTTCTTCTCCAACTACCGTCCGCAGTTCTACTTCCGCACCACCGACGTCACCGGCGTCATCGAGCTGCCGGAAGGCGTCGAGATGGTCCAGCCGGGCGATCACGCGACCTTCACCGTCGAGCTGATCCAGCCGATCGCTATGGAGGAGGGCCTGACCTTCGCCGTGCGTGAGGGTGGCCACACCGTCGGCTCGGGCCGTGTCACCAAGATCCTCGCCTGATTCCATCAGCGAGCGTCGTGACGCGCTCGAACTAGCGTTCTGAGAAACCCCCTGAATCCTCATGGATTCAGGGGGTTTCTCATATCGGGAGCGTCCCGAAACAGTCCGGGAAACGCCTGTATAGGCGGTATGACATAATAGCGAAGGCTATTTTTAAGCTTCACGCACATTCAATCAAACGAATAGGTGATCAATCGTGGCACAGACTACCAATGACATCAAGAACGGTTCCGTCCTGAACCTCGACGGCCAGCTGTGGACCGTCACCAAGTTCCAGCACGTCAAGCCGGGCAAGGGCCCCGCCTTCGTGCGCACCACCATCAAGAACGTCCTGTCCGGCAAGATCGTCGACAAGACCTTCAACGCGGGCATGAAGATGGAGTTCGAGACCGTCGACAACCGCAACCTGCAGTACTCCTACGAGGACGGCGAGAACTTCGTCTTCATGGACATGACCACCTACGACCAGATCTACATCCCGAAGTCGCTGGTCGGCGATCAGGCCAAGTACCTGCTCGAGGGCACCGACTGCGTGGTCTCCTTCCACGACGGCACCCCGCTGTCCGTTGAACTGCCGGCCTCCGTGATCCTGACCATCACCCACACCGAGCCGGGCCTGCAGGGCAACCGCTCCAACGCCGGCACCAAGCCGGCCACCGTGGAGACCGGCGCCGAGATCCAGGTCCCGCTGTTCATCAACGAGGGCGAGAAGGTCAAGGTCGACACCCGCGACGGCTCCTACCTCGGCCGCGAAAACAACTGATCCGCGGGCGCTAGATCCGCTGGGACCAAAGGAATAGAGAGCTTCATGGCACGTTCCACCGCCCGCAAGAGGGCTCTGAACACGTTGTACGAAGCGGATGAGAAGGGACAGGATATCCTGTCCCTTCTTGCTGAGCGCATCGCCGAGCCGGGCGCGCAGACCCCGCTTCCCGATTACGCCATCGACATCGTGCGCGGCGTCGCCGAGCACCGTCGTGACATCGACCGCACGCTGAACGACCATTCCACCGGTTGGAAGGTCTGGCGCATGCCGGTCGTCGACCGCAACATTCTGCGCATCGCCGTGTGGGAGATCCTGTTCAACGACGAAGTGCCGAACAAGGTCGCCATCGACGAGGCCCTGAGCCTCGCGAAGACCCTGTGCGACGACGATTCCCCGGCATTCATCCACGGCCTGCTGAGCGCCGTGTGCAACGACATCGAACGTCCCGTCGACGACGGTCCGTCGCAGCCCGCGCAGACCGACGGCTCCGACGACGCCGACCAGTCCGGCGAACAGCCGTCCGAGCAGGACGGGCAGTCCGAACAGACCGGCGAAACGTCCGCCGCAGCGACCGGCGAGTCCGAATAAACAGCACATTTCCAGCGGTTTCGTTCGGGTTCGCCAGTCCCCGCCGGCCGCTATCGTGAGTGACGAATATCCCGAGTAATTAAGGGGGTTTTGGTGAACCAGATTGATTCCGAAGCCGTGAGTTTTTCCCCTGATGAAGCCGTTCTTGTTCTTGAGGACGGGCAAGTGTATGTGGGAGACCCCTACGGCGCCATCGGCAAGACCAGCGGCGAAATCGTGTTCGCAACCGGCATGACCGGCTACCAGGAGACGCTGACTGATCCGAGCTACGATCGGCAGATCGTGGTGCAGACGTTCCCGCACATCGGGGACACCGGAATCAATCAGGAGGATCCCGAATCGTCGCGCATCTGGGTCGCCGGCTACATCGTGCGCGATCCCAGCCCGACCGTGAGCAACTGGCGCGCCACCGGCTCGCTCGACGACGATCTCAAGCGCGAGGGCATCGTCGGCCTGTGCCATATCGACACGCGCAAGCTGGTGCGTCACCTGCGCACCGCCGGCGTGATGCGCGCGGCCATCTTCTCCGGCGACGCCCTGATCGACGAGGGCACCGGCACGCTGCGCTCCGTCGCGTCCATGCTGGCCGAGGTCAAGGCCACGCCGCAGATGAAGGGCCTGAGCCTCTACGACGAGGTCAGCACCAAGGAAACGTACACCATCGAGCCGTGCGGCGAGTTCGAGGGCAAGGAGCCGCTGTTCACCGTCGCCGCCGTCGACCTCGGCATCAAGGCCATGACGCCGCACCGCATGGCCGAGCGAGGCTGCCGCGTGCACGTCGTGCCGTCCACCATCACGTTCGAGGAGATCGAAGACCTCAACCCGGACGGCGTGTTCTTCTCCAACGGCCCGGGCGACCCGGAGCAGGCCGGCCCCGAGGTCGAGCTGCTGCGCAAGGTGCTCGACGCCGGCTACCCGTTCTTCGGCATCTGCTTCGGCAACCAGCTGCTCGGCCGTGCGCTCGGCTTCGGCACCTACAAGCTCAAGTTCGGTCACCGCGGCATCAACCAGCCGGTCAAGGACGTGACCACCGGCAAGGTCGAGGTCACCGCGCACAACCACGGCTTCGCCGTGGACGCGCCGATCGGCGACCCGGTCGACGCCCCGTACGAGCACGGCAAGTACGGCAAGGTGTTCGTCTCGCACATCGATCTCAACGACGACGTGGTCGAGGGACTGCAGTGCGTGGACATCCCCGCGTTCTCCGTCCAGTACCACCCGGAGGCGGCGGCCGGCCCGCATGACGCCGCATATCTGTTCGACCGTTTCGTCGACCTGATGAAGACGACGAAGACTGCCAAGGAGGAGAAGCGCAATGCCTAAGCGTACGGACATCAAGTCGGTCATGGTCATCGGCTCCGGCCCGATCGTGATCGGACAGGCCGCCGAGTTCGACTACTCCGGCACCCAGGCTTGCCGCGTGCTGCGCGAGGAAGGCATTCGCGTCATTCTGGTCAACTCCAACCCGGCCACCATCATGACTGACCCGGAGATGGCGGACGCCACCTACATCGAGCCGATCGCGACCCCGATCCTCGAGCAGATCATCGCCAAGGAACGCCCTGACGCGCTGCTGCCGACCCTGGGCGGCCAGACGGCCTTGAACGCCGCGATGGCGCTCGGCGAGGCAGGCGTGCTCAAGAAGTACAACGTCGAGCTGATCGGCGCCTCGCTCGAGGCCATTGACCGCGGCGAGGACCGCGAGCTGTTCAAGAAGGTCGTCGAGGAGGCCGGCGCCGAGTCGGCCCGCTCGCGCATCGCGCACACGCTCGTCGAATGCGACCGCATCGCCGACGAGCTCGGCTACCCGCTGGTCGTGCGCCCGAGCTTCACCATGGGCGGCCTTGGTTCCGGCATCGCGCACGACGAGGAGGAGCTGCACCGCATCGCCGGCGCCGGCATCCACTACTCGCCGACCGACGAGGTGCTCATCGAAGAGGGCATCGAGGGCTGGAAGGAATTCGAGCTCGAGCTCATGCGCGACCGCAACGACAACGTCGTGGTCGTCTGCCCGATCGAAAACGTCGATCCAGTCGGCGTGCACACCGGCGATTCGATCACCGTTGCCCCGTGCTTCACGCTTACCGACCGCGAGTACCAGAAGCTGCGCGACATCGGCATCGCGATCATCCGCGGCGTCGGCGTCGACACCGGCGGCTGCAACATCCAGTTCGCCATCCACCCGGACACGGGCCGCATCATCGTCATCGAAATGAACCCGCGCGTCTCCCGTTCGTCCGCCCTCGCGTCCAAGGCCACCGGCTTCCCGATCGCCAAGATCGCGACCAAGCTGGCCCTCGGCTACACGCTCGACGAGATCCGCAACGACATCACGCAGTCCACGCCGGCCTCCTTCGAGCCGACCATCGACTACGTCGTGACCAAGGTGCCGCGCTTCGCGTTCGAGAAGTTCCCGGGCGCCGACCCGACCCTGACCACCTCGATGAAGTCCGTCGGCGAGGCCATGGCCCTCGGCGGCAACTTCCAGGAATCGCTCGGCAAGGCCATGCGCTCGATCGACAAGCGCCACATGGGCTTCAGCTGGGATGGCGCCAAGCCGTCCGAGGCCGAGGTCGCCGAACTGCTCGAGGCCATCAAGGTGCCGACCGAGCATCGCTATCTGCAGATCCAGCGCGCCCTGTGGGGCGGCGCGACCGAGAAGCAGATCTTCGACGCGACCAAGATCGACCCGTGGTTCATCCGCCAGTTCGCGCTCATCAACGACACCGCGCTCGAGATCGCGGGCGCCGAGACGCTCACCAAGAAGCTGCTCAAGAAGGCGAAGCAGGCCGGCCTGTCCGATCTGCAGATCGCGCACCTGCGCCGTCTGGGCGACGAGGGCGAGAACACGATCCGCGAACTGCGCTGGACGTACGGTCTCAAGCCGGTCTACAAGACCGTCGACACCTGCGCCGCCGAGTTCGACGCGGTCACGCCGTACTACTACAGCTGCTACGCCGACGAGTCCGAGCTGCGCCCGCGCGAGCGCGAGGCCGTGATCATCCTCGGCTCTGGCCCGAACCGCATCGGCCAGGGTATCGAGTTCGACTACACCTGCGTGCATGCGGTGCAGGAGCTCGGCAAGGACTATGACACGATCATGGTCAACTGCAACCCGGAGACCGTGTCGACCGACTACGACATGTCCGACCGCCTCTACTTCGAGCCGCTCACCTTCGAGGACGTGCTCGAGATCTACGAGGCCGAGAAGAAGATGGGCCCGGTCAAGGGCGTCATCGTGCAGCTCGGCGGCCAGACGCCGCTGTCGCTCGCCGCGCGACTCAAGGCTGCAGGCGTGCCGATCCTCGGCACCACGCCGGAAAGCATCGATCTGGCCGAAAACCGCGAGCTGTTCGGCGAGGTGCTCAAGAAGGCGCACATGAACGCGCCGCGCTACGGCACCGCCCTCAGCCTCGAAGAGGCCCGCGAGGCCGCGCACAACATCGGCTACCCGGTGCTGGTGCGTCCGAGCTACGTGCTCGGCGGCCGCGGCATGGAAATCGTGTACGACGACGCGCAGCTCGTCAAGTACGTCAACCGCGCGCTCGACGAGGCCAAGGCCGACACCGTGGTGTCCGGCCGTCTGCCCTCCCCGCTGCTCATCGACAAGTTCCTGCAGGACGCCATCGAAATCGACGTCGACGCGCTGTTCGACGGCGAGGAGCTGTACATCGGCGGCATCATGGAGCATGTCGAGGAAGCCGGCGTCCACTCCGGCGACGCGGCTTGCACGCTGCCCCCGTCCACGCTGTCCGACGACCAGATCCGCCGTCTGCGCGAGGGCACGTACGCCATCGCTAAGGGCTGCGGCGTCAAGGGCCTGATCAACGTGCAGTACGCGTTCATGGCGAACACCCTGTACGTCATCGAAGCCAACCCGCGCGCCTCCCGCACCGTGCCGTTCGCCTCCAAGGCCACCGGCGTGGCGCTGGCGAAGGCCGCCGCGCGCATCATGGCCGGCGAAACCGTCGCCGACCAGCGCGCCAACGGCCTGCTGCTGCCCAAGGGCGACGGCGGCGTCATCCACCGCGGCCAGCAGGTAGCGGTCAAGGAGTCCGTGCTCCCGTTCAAGCGCTTCCGCACGCCGGTCGGCAAGACCGTCGACGTGCTGCTCGGACCCGAGATGCGTTCGACCGGCGAAGTCATGGGCTTCGACCGCGACTTCCCGCACGCGTTCGCCAAGAGCCAGCTCGCCGCGTACGAAGGCGGACTGCCGACCGGCGGCAACGTGTTCATCTCGGTCAACGACTCCGACAAGCGCCAGCTGCCGATGTTCGCCGTGCGTCTGGTCGAGCTCGGATTCAAGCTGTGGGCCACCGAAGGCACCGCCTCCGTGCTGCGCCGTTACGGCATCGAATCGAAGATCGTCGACAAGATCAGCACACGCATGGACTCCGATCCGGACGCGCCGGTCGTCGTCAAGCACGCGGAAGGCAGCATCGGCAAGAACGTCGTCGAACTCATCGAGGACGGCAACATCGACATGATCCTGAACACGCCGAACTCCCGCGGTTCGCGTTCCGACGGATACTCGATCCGCGCCGCCGCGATCGCGGCCGACATTCCGCAGTTCACGACGATGACCGAGTTTTCAGCTGTGCTCATGGCCATTGAAGCCGTCAAGAAGAACGACTATCAGATCATGAGCATTCAGGAACATTCGCAGCAGTTGTTCGAAATGGAAAGCCGGGATAACTCATGATCAACAGCCTCAGCAGTGAAGAGCAGCAAGCTCAGCGCTCGGACTTCGGTCTGCGCCTGAGCAATTCAATGGCCAAGTACGGCCCGTTGTGCGTAGGAATCGACCCGCATCGCAAGCTCCTCACTGACTGGGGCTACAACGTCGATGCGGAGGGCGCGGAGCTGTATGCCATGCGCATGCTGCAGGCCGCGTCCGGCCGCGCCGCCGCCGTCAAATTCCAGTCCTCGATGTTCGAGCGCTACGGATCCAAGGGATTCGCCGCGCTCGAGCGCGTGCTGTACGCGGCTCGCCAGATGGGCATCATCACCATCGTCGACTGCCTGCACGGCGGCCTGTCCACGACGATCTCCGCGATTTCGGACGCCTACTTCAAGCCGGGCGCCCCGCTGCTCGCCGACGCGATCACATTGCTGCCGTACTACGGCGCGCGTTCGCTCGGCGGCGTGATCAACGACGCGCTCAACAACGGCCGCGGCGTGTTCGTCGCCTCCCTCACCTCGAACGAGGAGGGCGCCAGCCTGCAGACCGCCATTCGCCAGAACGGCGACTACAAGGGCAAAACCGTGGCGTACGGCGTGGCCAGCACCGTGCAGAAGTTCAATGAGGGCATCGATGGCATGGGTTCCGTCGGCCTGATCATCGGCGCGACCATCGGCCAGTGGATCAACGACAGCGGCGTCGACCCCGCGCGGTTCACCGGCCCGATCCTGTCTCCCGGTTACGGCTGGCAGGGCGCCGAGGCCAAGGACCTGCGCACCGTGTTCAAGGGCACGCGCGGCAACGTGCTCGTCACCGTGTCGCGCTTCATCGCCTCGCACGGTCCGGACATCGCCGCCCTGTCGCAGGCCACGGAGGCGATTTCGCTTGACGTGCGTCAGGCGCTGCTCGAGGCGACCAAGGTCGCGGACGAGCGCCCGCACGACACGAACGCGCCGACCGTCGTGGACATGGGCTCTGCAGCCTCTACACAATCTGCCGCCGCGTCGATATCCGATAGCGCAGACGCGTCCGCTGCCGGAACGTTCGCACAGTCGGACCACGGCACGGTCGTTGCCGCCGCCGAACCGACCGACAATACCGCAGGCGATAGCACGACCGCCGATGGCGTGAAGCCCGTCCGCATTGCGACGGACGCGGCAAAGACGGCCGACGCGACCGAAACGTCCGATCATCCGGCCGATGACGGTGTTGCGAACGCCGCCGACGATGCCCGTGACGATGCCTCCGACTCCGTCGCCGCCGCGGCGACGGCTGCTCCCGCGGCAACGACAGTGCGGAAGCAAACCGTCGAAGTGTCCGACGAAAATGTTCAGGACGAACGCGAGGAACAGATGAAACAGGCCATGCACGGCGGCCGCTTGCTCGTGCTCACCGGTCCTGCCGGCGTCGGCAAGGGCACTGTGGAGAACGCGCTGCGCAAGAAGCACCCCGAAGTGTGGGTGTCCGTCTCCGCCACCACGCGCGATCCGCGTCCGGGCGAAGTCAACGGCCTCAACTACTGGTTCATGAGCGAAGACGAGTTCATCGCCAAGGAAGCGGCGGGGGAGTTCCTCGAAACCGCGGTCGTGCACGGCATGGCCCATTACGGCACACCGCTCAAGCCCGTCGAGGAGCATCTGGCCGAAGGCACGCCCACGATCCTCGAAATCGACTTGCAGGGCGCGCGCCGCGTCAAGGAAACCGCCAAGGACCTCGGTCTCGAAGTGCTGTCCGTCTTCATCGCGCCGCCGAGCTTCGACGAACTCGTCCGCCGCCTCGTCGGCCGCGGCACCGAAACCGAAGCCCAGCGCAAGCGCCGCCTCGAAACCGCCAAGGTCGAGCTCGCCGCCGAAAGCGAATTCGACGTGACCATCGTCAACGACAACGTCGACAAGGCGGCGGAGGAGTTGTGGGCGTTGATCGCAAAGGAATACGGCATCAGCGAATGATGGAGCGGGACTGTCCCATTAAGTGTGTAACTGGCGGTTTGGTTATTGGTTCTCGCTGGCGGGCCAGCGATCGGCGAAGGTGATGGCGAACGCGTTCAACGCGGGTTTCCACCGTGCCGTCCATCGTACCTGT
>NZ_JAHBBH010000019.1 GCF_019331735.1 Bifidobacterium miconis | reverse complement strand
TCCGCGCCGCCGGTGCGGCGGAAACCGTCCTCGTCGGTCTGCGCCAGCGGATTCGGCCGCTCGGCCCAGTCGGAGACGGTGGCCGTGCACAGCAGCGTCGGCGTGCCGTTGATCGCCACCGCGTCCGAGCCGCACATGCCGTGACCGCACGAATAGCGGAACGCGAGCGTGGGATCCACGGTGCGCTTGATCGCCAGCAGGCAGTCGAGCACCGTGTCCTCCGGGCGGACGCGCAGCGTATACTCCTGCACCCACTGCTTGCCGCGCGGACGACGGTTGCGCGACGCCCCTCCGCCGAACGGGGAGCCGCCCTTCTTGGCGAACGGCGAACCGCCGCGCGCGCCGCGGTCGCGTTCCGGACGCGGCGTGAACCTGTTCACCTTCAGCGTCACCGTGGTCAGCGCATCGTCCATGCCGCTCATACTGCCTCCCTCAACACAAGAATCGACATCATATTGTGCCATAAGCCGTGGCCGGGCGCGGATTGCGCGGAGGCGGCGGTCATATCCGACTGCCGGTCGCGATCAATAGGCGCGTGCCTGCGGCGGATAGTCGACGACGCGCACCGGCTGCCACAGGATGCCGTGAGCGGTTTCGCCTGCCGTCTCAGGCCGTTCGCGGCTTTCGCCATCGAACGACGAACCGATCATCGAGTGGGCGAGGAACCGCTCGTCGTCGCGCTCCGGGAAATCCAGCCGTTTGAGCGAACCGCGCGACTCGTGACGCGCGTCGGACGCCCGCAGCACCGCGTCGGCGAGCGTGATCAGATGCCGGACCTCCCAGATCGCGGTGATTTCCTGATTGAACGCCGCCATGTCGCTGTGCGCGTGCAGTGCGGCCGCGCGCGGCATGAGCTCGTCGCGCAGCGTGTCGAGCGCCTCGTCGATCGTCTGCGCACTGCAACGGACCGCCACGGCCTGCTCCATGACGCGTCCGAGATCGGCGAGCAGTCGGTAGGGGTTGTCGTCGGAGCCGTCGCCGCCATCATCGGCGGCGGGGGACAGGAGCGCGGCGAGTTCGTCTCCACGGACCCCTGCCGCGGCGTCGACCGCGGCGGATTCGTCCGCATCGTCCGTGACGTCGGCCATCGGATCGTCGACGGGATGATCGGCGACGCGCGCGGCCAGCGTCTGGCCTGCCCTGGTGCCGAACAGGCATGCGTCGAGCAGCGAGTTGCCGCCGAGGCGGTTTGCGCCGTGCACGGACACGCACGAACACTCGCCCGCGGCGAACAGGCCGGATACGATCTCGCGATGCGCGGCGGAGCCGCCGTCGGAGCCGGCGCCGGCGACCCAGCGGTACACTTCGCCGTCCGTGGTGATCGGAATGCCGCCCATCGTGTAGTGCGCGGTCGGCTTGACCGGAACCCAATCCACGGCCGGGTCGATGTTCGCGTACTTGCGCACCGTTTCGACGACCTGCGGCAGCACGGCCTCCATATGCTCCCGGTCGATGCCGGTCATGTCCAGCCACACGCAGTCCTTCGGGCCGTCCGGATCCTTCGGATCGGCCACGCCGCGGCCGGCGTCGATCTCGGCCATGATCGAACGGCTCACCACGTCGCGCGCCGCCAGATCGCGGTGCTCCGGCGCATAGTCCGCCATGAACGCCCTGCCGTCCGCATTGCGCAGTACGCCACCTTCGGCGCGTGCAGCCTCCGACAGGAGAATGCCCGTATGCGCGAGCCCGGTCGGATGGAACTGCACGAATTCGACGTCTTCGAGCTGCAGGCCGGCGGCCAGCGCCAACGCCATGCCGTCTCCGGTCAGATCCCACGAATTCGACGTGGTGTGGAACAGGCGGCCGGCTCCTCCGGTGGCCAGCAGCACGTTGCGCGCGTGAATCGCATGGACCTTGCCGTCGTGCGTATCGTAGGCGACGACGCCGGCGACGCGTCCGCCGTCCCCGTCCAGCACCAGATCGGTCACATACCATTCCTCGGCGAATTCGACGCCCGCCCCCACGCATTCCTGCCACAGCGTGTGCAGGATCTGATGGCCCACGCGGTCGGCCGCATAGGCGGCGCGGCGCACCGGCTCGCCGCCGAAGTCCCGCGTGTGCCCGCCGAAGCGACGCTGCGCGATATGCCCGTCGTCGGTGCGCGAAAACGCGACGCCGCCGCGCTCCAGGTTGATCACGGTCTGCGGCGCGTATTCGGCCAACAGCTTCGCCGCATCCTGATCGACCAGCCAGTCGCCGCCCTTGACGGTGTCGTAGTAGTGCCAATGCCAGTCGTCGGTCTCCGCGTTGCCGAGGCTCGCGGCGATGCCGCCCTCGGCCGAACCGGTGTGCGAACGCAACGGCTGGAGTTTGGAAATCACCAGAATCTTCGGGTCGATGCCCGCCTCGCGCAAACCCTTCACGGCGTCGGACCGCAGCGCTCCCAGCGCGGCGGACAGACCGGCCGCTCCCGCGCCGACGATCACCGCATCATACATGTCTTCGATATGCTTCGGACTCATACCCCTGATTGTCGGGACACGTCGGGACGAACGCCGCGGCGCCGCAGCGCGACGAATCGGCGATAATGGGACGCATGAGCGAAACCTTCAACGAGCAGGTGTACGACGTGGTGCGGCGCATCCCGCGCGGCAGGGTGGCCACATACGGGCAGGTGGCCGCCTTGGCGGGACGCCCGCGCGCCGCCCGGTTCGTCGGCTTCGCGCTGCACGCCAACCCCGAGCCCGGCGTGATCCCGTGCCATCGCGTCGTGTTCCGCGACGGTTCGCTCGCGCCCGGCTTCGCGTTCGGCGGCCCCGGCGAGCAGCGGCGTCTGCTCGAAACTGAAGGGGTCATGTTTGTGCCGCCGGACGACGATTCCGTGAATGCCGGAGCAGACGGATGGCGCGTCGACATGGCGCAATGCCAGTGGCGCGAGTGACGTGTTCCGCCGGTTCGCGCGCCGCATGGCCACTCCGTCCGGTCACCGGGATACGACGGATACCATGCCGTTCCGCATGTCGATTGCACCGTTGAGTTCCAAATCACCGAGCAACGCCAGAACTTCGGCAAACTCCGGATCGCCGTCCATATGCGCGGCGACCGCTTCGACGGTCGGGGGAACGCGCGCCCGCCGGCAGCGGAGCAAGGCCTTGCGCACCGCGGCGTGGCCTGAAGATTCGGCATCGGTTATTGCCTCGGCCCCGTCTCCGTTCGCCACGGTACCCGTATCCGACGTCGATTGGACTGATGTCCGCTGTCTCGATGGCTGTGACGTTGGTGGGTGCGGTGACGACGCGTCGGCCGGCGCCGTACAGTCCGCTTCAGCCGAAGGATCCGTGGCCTGCGGCAGGTCCGTCAGGTCCGGCATGTGCGGCGGATGGCAGTATTCGTCGACGGCGCGGACCGACGGCAGCAGCATGGCCTGATGGTCGTGAATGATCCGATTGCAGCCCGCATTGTGCGGCGCGTCGATGTCGCCGGGAACCGCATACACCTCCCGGCCGAGTTCGGCGGCCCAGCTCGCCGTGTTCAGCGCTCCGGAACGCAGCCTCGCCTGCACCACGACCACCGTGGACGCCAATGCGGCGATGATCCGGTTGCGTAGCAGGAAACGGCGGGCCTCGGGCACGGTGTCCGGACTCAGCTCGCTGACCAACGCGCCCCCGCACGCCGTGATCCGCTCGAACAACGGCCCGTTGCAGTGCGGCCCCACATGGTTCAGTCCTCCGGCGAACACGGCCACGGTCCGTCCCACCGATTCGGGACCATACCCTTCCTGCGCCGGGGCGAGCGCGCCCCAGTGCGCGGCCGCATCCGTTCCCATCGCGCCGCCGGAGACCACCAGATGCCCGTCGGCTGCGGCCCTGCGACCGATCTCGCGCGCGATGGCGCGGCCATACTCGTTCGCGCCCCGGGATCCCACCACGGCGATCGGCTTCGCGCAGCTCGTCAGCGCCCGCGGCTCGCCTACGCCCCACAGACACAGCGGCGCGGCCCAATCCTTGCGAATCGACAGGTCGGCGAGCTGCTTGGGCCAGCACGCATGACCGGGCGCGATGATCCACTGTTCGCCGCCGCACGTGAGCCATTCGGCCGCATGCTCGGCATCCACGGAGGGAAGCCGCGCGAAACGGCGAAGCCATCCTTCCAGCGCGCTTCGGAACGCCGACAGCGTGGACGGCGTCGGCTTGCGGCCCCAGCGCACCAGACCGCGGACGAATATATCCTCCAACGCCTGCCGCGCCGACTTGGCGGACACAGTCGTCCTACTGGGGGCGTTCCGGGCATCCGATCCCGATTCGGCCAGCAGCGACAGGACCTCCCTCGCGCCATGATCGGCCCCCTTGACCGTCGCGTACATGATCGCGTCTGCGCCGTCCAGACAGCACGTGAGCACGGCGCGCGCCAGCGCGTCGCCGTCGGGCGCACGGCCCGAACCGACCGGGCTGTTCATGACACCCTCGTACGCAGCATGATGCCCTGATTCATCTCCTCGTATCCGGGAGATGTGATCCCGGCCAGATCGGCCAGCGTCCATGCCAGACGCATCGCCCGATCCGCGCCGCGCAGACTCAGCCGCTGCGCCTCCAACGCCCGGTTCACCAGCGCCAACGCCTTCGCCGACGTATGCGCGTGCAGCCATTCGCCCGACGCCTGCGCATTGCACGACCAGCCTTGGCGGGCAAACCGCTCGCGCGCCGTCAACCGCGCCAGCACCACCGACCGGCGCATGTCGCGGCTGGTCTCGCCCGGCTCGCCGTCACCGCCGCGGTCGACGATGCGCTCCACCGGCGGCACCTCTACCTGAATGTCGATCCGATCGAGAATCGGCCCCGACAAGCGGGAAAAATACCGGACGCGATCCTTCTCCCGGCACGTGCAGCGCTCGCCGGTGCCGTACGCGAACCCGCACGGGCACGGATTCGCCGCCATGACCAGCTGGAAACGCGCCGGGTAGTACGTCGACCCCTTCGAACGGGACAGGGCGACGTATCCGGACTCCAACGGCTCGCGCAGCGTCTGCAGCGTGCGCGACGAAAACTCCGGCGCCTCATCCATGAACAGCACGCCGCGATGCGCCCTCGTGATCGCGCCCGGAGCCGCGATCCCGCTGCCGCCGCCGACCAGCGCCGCCGTCGACGACGTATGATGCGGCGCCTCGAACGGCGGCACGTCGGAAATCCCGTAACTGGGCAGCACCCCGCACAGCGAGCGGATGGACGCGACCTCCAGCTGTTCGGCGGCGTTCAACGGGCACATGATGCCCGGCATGCGGGAGGCGAGCATGGTCTTGCCCGACCCCGGCGGCCCGGTCATCAGCAGGTGATGGCCTCCCGCAGCTGCCACCTTCAACGCCCACTTCGTCATGCGCTGTCCCACCACCTCGCTCATGTCGCCCGTCGCCGGCGGAGCGAACGGTTCCTCCCGCGCCGCCGTTTCGGCGGCCGCAGCGCCGTCCGGCGGCGCGTAGCTGGCCCGTCCTCCCATCAGCTCGATCAGCTCGCCGACGTGACGCACGCAGGTGACGTCCAGCCCGTCGACCAGCGCCGCCTCGTCCTCGTTGGCCATCGGCACGATCAGCCGCCGCACGCCGCGCTCGCGGGCGTGGAGCAGAATCGGCAGCAGTCCGTGAATGGGCAGCACGGTGCCGTCGAGGTTGACTTCGCCGAGCACGATCGTCTCCGCCAGACAGTCGTGCGGTATCGCGCCGGACGCGCTGAGCACGCTTGCCGCGATGGCAAGATCGTGCGACGAGCCGCGCTTGGGCATGGATGCGGGGGACAGGTTCACCGTCACGCGCGTTTCCGGCCAACGGAACCCGCTCGCCTGACAGGCGGATTTCACCCGCTCGCGCGATTCGCTCAGCGAGGTGTCGGGCAGGCCGATCACGCTGAAATACGGCAGCCCGGGGGAGATGAACGCCTGAATCTGGATGATGAATGCCTTGAGGCCGAGCAGACCGACCGACAATGCGCTGCCAATGGCCATCAGAACGCCTCCCTGATGTGGTTGACGGTGGGGGAGGCGCCCACTGGCGCGGTGATCGCGATCACGTCGAAGCGGACGCCGCGATGCGCCATGCGGTGTTCCGGGCACAGCAGCCACTGCACGCCGGCCCGGCGCAGGGCGAGCCGCTTGTGCGCGGTGACCGCTTCCTGCGGGGTGCCGTACCGTGCGTTGCGCCGCGTCTTGACCTCCACGAACAGCACGATGTGCTCCGGCGTGACGGCGATGATGTCGAGTTCGCCGTATCGGGAGCGCCAGTTGCGGTCGAGGACGGTGCAACCGCGGCGTTCCAGCCATGCGGCGGCGTACTGTTCGCCCAAGGCGCCGAGCTGCCTGGGCGTCAGATCGATGTCGGCGAACCGGAAGGCCAGAACGTCGAGCGGGTTTGGCGCGGCCTCGCCGCGCGGCGCACGGACGGAGGGGGAGTCGAACGGATCGGCGGGCGCGCGGCGGCGGTCTTCGGACGAAAAACTGAGTGTGGTATCCATGGACCCAGTGCAACAGAACCGCGGAACGCCCACAAGCCCAATCGGGCAATGTGGACGCAGCCTCGATTCCTCGGCGTGTTGTGGATAACTCCATGTGGACAACCGGCCGTGTTATCCACATGAAGCGCGGCACGAGGCAAGCCGAAGGCCCTGATCTCCCTTGCGGCGGCTTTCCTGCGACGCCTTCCTTACAGTCCGGCGTCGGCCGGCGTGATGTACCCCGGGTCGATGAGCGCGGCCTTGAGATTGGACGCGCTCACCGCGATCAGCTCCGCGCCGACGGTGGGCACGCTGACCCCGTCGACCTTGCCGGGGGAGACGAATGACAGCGTGTTGCGGTTGACCGCCTTGCCGGCGTTGAGGTTCAGGCAGACCGTGGCCGTGTGCTGCGCGAGGGTCATGCGGTCCTCCAGCGCGGTCATCCACTGCTGCCCGGCGACGATCAGCGGCATGGAGTCCACGTAGGCGCCGTATCCGGTGACGATCGGCCAGCGGGCATTGGTCTCGTCCGCCGCCTTCCGCTTGTCATCGTCCGTAGCGCCGGAGCCGGTCTGCTCGTCGGGTGCCTTGATCGGATCCGGCACCTTGTCGCGCTGCAGGTCCTTCTTGCCGGTGATGTTCTCCACGATGCCGGAAATGGTGATCGACGGGTTGATGTCGGCCGCGGATCCCGTATATCCCAAATCATCGAGTTCTTTGGCCACGAGCGCGGCCGTGTGGTCGTTCATGGCGATGATGCCGTCGATGCGCGTGTGCGTGGAGGGCTTGCCCTTGTCGTCCGCGCCAAGCCGGTCGCGCAGCTCGGCGGCCACCGTGTCGTCCTTGCCCGAGGCGAATGCGACGGTTTGCCAATCGCCCGATCCGGTCGCCTTGTCGAGCGATCCGGACGGACTGACCGCCTGCCCCGACCGGAAATAGGGTTGGAGCACGGACCATGCGCCGCGGAACGCCTCCGCCGCGAACGTCGCCCCGCTGCCGTCGGCGCACGCGTCCCCGTCGTCGGTCATCGCGTCCGTCTTGTCCGTACCGGACGCAGGCGTGCATGGCAGCAGTATTTCGATGTTTTTCGGATTGTCGGTGCTGGCCTTTGACAGTTCGAGCTTGTCGACCAGCTTGCTCGCCTGGATGCGTCCGATCTCCTCGGCCGTGGACATGCGCACGTAGACGTCCGGTCGGAAGCCGCTCAGCGTGCCCGACAGCATGACCACGTGCATGCCGTTCTCGCGGGCGAGCGTCAACGCGGATTTCAGTCTCGCCGCGGCGTCCTGCAGCGTCTGGTCGTCATCCGATCCGGACTCGGCGTTCCCGGCAGACGACGACGCGACCTGCTGGTCCACGTAGTCGCCGTACTGGCGCACCGTGTCGTCGGGGTCGGTCACCGGAGCGATGACGATGGTCGTCGCCGCGTTGTCGCTGGATGACGCGGTTGCGGACACGTGGTCGACGACGTAGTCCTGTACGTCGCGGCTCTGCTTGTCGAGACTGTCCGAGGACGTCGTGGAAATGCGCTTCTTGGCGATGCCGGCCTGCTTGAGCGCCGCGGTGAGCGACGGCACGAATGCCGTCCACTTGTTGGTCGGGGTGTCGCCGGACAGCGTCACGCCGTCGGACGGGGTGAAGATCGCGACGTTGCCGGTACTGGTGGCGCCCGCGTCGCCCGCGGCGTCGCCGTCCGACGACGATGCCGCGCACGCGGCGAGGGACAGCGTCATGCCGGCGACGGCCAGCAGCGCGGTCAGCCGGCGTGCGATGAGTGTGTCCCGGAAAGCCATATCCAAATCCTCCGTCGCTTGGGTGCGTCGCGCGGGCGCATGCTTGCACGACGATTCTAGTCGATGGCCTGTCTGCCCGCGAGAGGGGCCCGCTGCGGCATGCGGCATGGCAACGGCCCGTGCGCGTCCGCAGGGCGGATGCGCACGGGCCGTTGAAGCCGTTGGTGCGGGAATCGCGGGAGGGTATCGTCAGGCGAGCGCCTTGGCGAGGTTCTCGTCGAGCGCGTTCATGAACCCGTCGGTGTCGAGCCACGGCTGGTCGGGGCCGATGAGCATGGCGAGGTCCTTGGTCATCTGGCCGCCTTCGACGGTGTCCACGATCACCTTCTCGAGCGTTTCGGCGAAGTGGCGCACTTCGGGCGTGCCGTCGAGGTCGGCGCGGTGCTTGAGGCCGCCGGTCCACGCGAAGATCGAGGCGATCGGGTTCGTCGAGGTCTTCTCGCCCTTGAGCCAGCGGCGGTAGTGGCGCGTCACCGTGCCGTGCGCGGCCTCGGCCTCCACGGTCTGCCCGTCCGGGGTCATGAGCACCGAGGTCATCAGGCCCAGCGAGCCGAAGCCCTGCGCTACGGAATCGGACTGCACGTCGCCGTCGTAGTTCTTGCAGGCCCAGATGTAGCCGCCGTGCCACTTGAGCGAGCTGGCCACCATGTCGTCGATCAGGCGGTGCTCGTACGTGAGGCCCTCGGCCTCGAAGCGCTCCTTGTATTCCGTCTCGTACACTTCGGCGAAGATGTCCTTGAACTGGCCGTCGTACGCCTTGAGAATCGTGTTCTTGGTGGACAGGTACACGGGGTAGTGGCGCATCAGGCCGTAGTTGAAGCAGGCGCGCGCGAAGCCGCGGATCGAATCGTTCACGTTGTACTGCACCTGCGCCACACCGCCGTCCGGGCCGTAGTCGTAGACGACGTGCTGGATCGGCTCCGAACCGTCCTCGGGCGTGAACGTGACGGTCAGCCGGCCCGCGCCCGGCACCTTGAAGTCGGTGGCCTTGTACTGGTCGCCGAACGCGTGGCGGGCCACGACGATCGGCTTCGTCCAGCCCGGCACGAGACGCGGGACGTTGCTCATGACGATCGGCTCGCGGAAGATCGTGCCGCCCAGGATGTTGCGGATCGTGCCGTTCGGCGACTTCCACATCTTCTTCAGACCGAACTCCTTGACGCGCGCCTCGTCCGGCGTGATCGTGGCGCACTTGACGCCGACGTGCTCGCGCTGGATCGCGTGCGCCGCGTCGACCGTCACCTGGTCGTCGGTGGCGTCGCGGTTCTCGATGCCCAGATCGTAGTAGTCGAGATCCACGTCCAGATAGGGCAGGATCAGACGATCCTTGATGTCCTTCCAGATGACGCGCGTCATCTCGTCGCCGTCGAGCTCGACGACCTTGCCTTCGACCTTGATTTTGGCCATGCTGTCTCCTTGGGTGGTTTGGAATATGGGTCAAGTCATAGCGCATGTTTGTAACGCGCGCGGGCGCCGTATCCGAAACGCGGACTGTCACGAGCGGGCATTAGCCTTACAACCATGTCTCAGGAAATTGAAATCGGTTTGGGCAAGAAGGGCCGTCTGGCCTACTCGCTGGACGACGTCGCCATCGTCCCCTCCCGTCGCACGCGCGACCCCGAGGACGTGTCCACCTCGTGGCAGGTGGACGCCTACGAGTTCGACGTGCCGGTCATCGGCGCGCCGATGGACTCGGTCACCAGCCCCGCCACCGCCATCGCGATGGGCAAGATGGGCGCGCTCGGCGTGCTCGACCTCGAAGGCCTGTGGACGCGGTACGAGAACCCCGAACCGCTGTTCGAGGAGATCGCCGGCCTGCCCGCCGACGAGGCCACGACGCGCATCCAGCAGATCTACGCCGAGCCGGTCAAGCCCGAGCTGATCACCGCGCGCCTGCACGAGATCCGCGACGCGGGCGTCACCGTCGCCGGTGCGCTTTCCCCGCAGCGCACGCAGCAGTTCTACTCGACCGTGGTCGACGCCGGCGTCGACCTGTTCGTCATCCGCGGCACCGTCGTGTCCGCCGAACACGTCAGCCGCGACCACGAGCCGCTCAATCTCAAGAAGTTCATCTACGACCTCGACGTGCCGGTCATCGTCGGCGGCGCGGCCAACTACACGGCAGCCCTGCACCTGATGCGCACCGGAGCGGCCGGCGTGCTCGTCGGCTTCGGCGGCGGCGCCGTGTCCGCCACGCGCAAGACGATCGGCGTGCACGCGCCGATGGCCACCGCCATCGCCGACGTGGCCGAAGCCCGCCGCGACTACATGGACGAGTCCGGCGGCCGTTACGTCCAAGTCATCGCCGACGGCGGCATGGGCGACTCCGGCAGCTTCGTCAAGGCGCTCGCCATGGGCGCCGACGCGGTGATGCTCGGCGCCCCGCTCGCCCGCGCCACCGAGGCGCCGGGCCGCGGCATGCACTGGGGTTCCGAGGCCCGTCACCAGACGCTGCCGCGCGGCTTCCGCACCAACGTGGGCACGGTCGGCTCCCTCGAGCAGATCCTGTTCGGGCCCAGCCATCAGGCCGACGGTCAGGTCAACTACATCGGCGCGCTGCGCCGCGCCATGGCCTCCACCGGATACGTGGACGTCAAGAACTTCCAGCGCTGCAACGTGGTCGTCACCCCGTACGGCCGCTGACCGGAAACGGTCGGGAGCACCGGCCGACAGTTATCCACATTTCTCAACATATCCACAATTTGGCCCCCGTCCGTTGACGGGGGCCTTTTCGTATGGTGGAGTGGAAAACGGGCGCCGACGGCGGCGCCCCGGCGCAAGGCCGCTGCCGCGGAGCGCCGCCGCACCACAGAGAGAAGGTGGACCATGGAGGATGCTGCGTTTCGGGCGTGGAGGCGCGAACCCATTCCCGCGGAGGAGGGGTTCCTTCATTTGGAAATGTCGAACAGGCCCGTGCCCTACCGCATAGCGCGATGCTTCGTCGGCGAAGTGGATTCCGTGCAGTGCAGGGCACTGGCGATGTCGTCGTGCCGCATCTCGTGCATGGCGACCGATGCGGTGCGCGACAGGCTCCCGTTGGAGCGGCTGCAGCGCAGCGTCACCGGACAGGCGCTGCGCAAGCTCGACAACATGGCCGTGATCCTCAGGCGGGACGCGATGGAGCATCCCGCGCGCGGGCACCGCATGGGCACGCTCCCGGTGGTCCCCCAGTCGCTCAACGGCATGCTGGTCAGCGCCGACAAGCTCGAAATGCACGTTCATCTGACCATCGGCTCGGACCATCACTGGGTGAACATCATCCTGCAGCGCATCGGATGCCGATGGATGTGCGTGATGGCCGACGTGGGCTAGGCGCGACGTGCGCGGCGACGGTGCCGCCGGCGCTATCATAGCTGGTATGTTGCGTGAATACTCCGTGAAAACGATCCGTCCCACGACGGAAGAGGACACCATATACTCGCTGCTGGCGCACCGCGTCGCCCGGGATCCCGACGACCTGATCGCCCAATGGCAGGACGACGGGACGCGCCAGTGGCACGACGTGACCGCGGGCCAGATGAACGAGCGCGTCCGTCAGGTCGCCAAGGGGCTGATGGGCCTCGGCGTCAAGCCAGGCAGCATGGTCGTCATCTATTCGGCCACCTGCTACGAGTGGGGCGTCGTCGATTTCGCGTGCGCCGCCATCGGCGCGGTCAGCGTGCCGATCTACGAGACCGACTCGCCCAAGCAGGCGGCGAACATCGTCGCCGACGTGGATCCGGTCATCGCCTTCGCCGGCGACTACGACCATGCGCTCACGCTCGACCAGATCCGGGCCGGCCGCGAGAGGCTCAGGTACGTGTTCAACTTCAAGGCCGCCGGACTCGACGCCGTCGCGGACTTCGGCGAGGCCGTCTCCGACGAGGAGCTCGACCGCGCCATCGCGCGCGTCAAGGCCGACGACATGGCCACCATCGTGTACACGTCCGGCTCCACCGGCAAGCCGAAGGGCGCGATGCTGTCGCACCGCAACTTCACGCACACCGTGCTCAACGGCTACGAGGTACTCAACGACATGCTCTACCAGCCGAGCCGCCTGCTGCTGTTCCTGCCGCTGGCGCACTGCTTCGCCCGATACATCCAATACGTGGCGATCGGCTCGCACGGCGTGGTCGGCTACATCCCCGGGGCCAAGCACCTGCTGGCCGACCTGCGGGGCTTCAAGCCCACCTATCTGCTCGGCGTGCCGCGCGTGTTCGAAAAGGTGTACAACGCCGCCTCGCAGAAGGCCGGCAACGGCATTCAAGGCCGCGTGTTCGCCCGCGCCGTGAAGCATTTCGTGCAGTGGTCGAAGGACGAGCAGGAGACCGGACGGCACCCGCTGCCGGCCCGCATCGAGCACGCGTTCTTCATGAAGACGGTCGGCGCGTCCATTCGCTCCGCGCTCGGCCCCAACCTCAAGTACCTCGCCTGCGGCGGCGCGCCGCTCAACGTCGACCTCGCGCATTTCTTCAACGGGCTCGACGGCATCACGTTCATCCAGGGCTACGGCATGACCGAAACGGCCGCGCCGTGCATGGTCAACTTCCAAGACTCCAACCGCGTCGGCTCCGTCGGCCACCCCGGCTGCGCGGAGGTGAAGCTGGCCGACGACGACGAGCTGCTCATCCGCGGCGAAAGCGTGTTCCTCGGATACTACAAGCAGCCCGAGCTGACCAAGGAGGTGCTCGAACCGGACGGCTGGCTGCACACCGGAGACCTCGCGACCATCGACGACGACGGCTTCATCTACATCACCGGTCGCAAGAAGGACATCATCATCACCGCGGGCGGCAAGAACATCAGCCCCGCGCCGATGGAGGATACGATCGGCACCTGCCCGATCGTCTCGCACGCGGTCGTGGTCGGCGACGGCAAGCCGTTCGTCTCCGCGCTCATCGAACTCGATCCGGAGATGACCCGGTCGTGGCTCGCCTCGCAGGGCCTCGACCCGGACATGCCGATGGCCGAGATCGCCCAGTCCGACGCGGTGCGCGCGTACGTGCAGCAGTACGTCGACCAGGCGAACGCCAACGTCTCCCGCGCCGAATCCGTGCGCAAGTTCGCCATCCTCGACGAGGAGTTCAGCCAGGACAAGGGCACGCTCACCGCGAGTCTGAAGGTCGTGCGCCCCAAGGTGCTGCAGCGCTACGCCGACGTGATCGAGAACGTGATCTACACTTCCAAGTCGCCGAGCCGTCCGCTGCCGAAGACCGTGCAGCTGCTCGACAAGACCACGGAAACGGTCAAGCAGGCGTCCGAAAGCGTCAAGCAGGCGTCCGAGAACGTCAAGCAGGTGTCGGAGACGGCTCCGAAGAAGGTCCGCGAGGCGCTTGACACCATGCAGGACCGGATCCGTCGGCAGCAGGGCGAGCCCGCCGCCGACGCGGATGCGGGCGAGGCGCCGGCCGACGGCAAGGCGAACGACGACAGCAACGACAGCGAGGAGAAGTAACGTTGGCAATCCGTGAGATCAGGGTCGTGCCCGACCCCGTGCTGCGCACCCCGTGCGACGAGATCAAGGACATCACCCCGGCCGTGCGCCGGCTGGTCGAGGACCTGCTCGAAACCGTGAACGATCCGGGACGCGCCGGCCTGTCCGCCAACCAGATCGGCGTGAGTCTGCGCGCGTTCTCGTACAACATCGACGGCAGGATCGGCTACATCCTCAACCCGGTGATGGAGGAGAAGCGCGGCGAGCAGTACGGCGACGAGGGTTGCCTGTCGGTGCCCGGCCTGTGGTACAAGACGCGTCGCGCCGACTATGCGCGCGTGCGCGGCATCGATCTGGACGGCAACGAGGTCGTGCTCGAGGGCAGCGGCCTGATGGGACGCATGCTGCAGCACGAATGCGACCACCTCGACGGACACGTCTACCTCGACCGTCTGGAGAAGGAGGAGCGTCGCGAGGCGCTCCGGTACATGCGCGCACACGCGGCCAAGTAGGCCGCCGCGCCGCGCGAGCGCCCGGCCCGGCTTGCGTTCGGGTTGGGCGGCTTTCGTCCGCGAATCTCCCGGCGCCTCCCGGCGGAGGTGCCGGGAGATTTTTGTATAGGGCATGCCATATCCTGAAAACTTGTGTGCCATCCCGGCAATGGCCGTAGTCGCAGACGGCCGGAGCCACCCGATATCGTCAACCGGCACACACCATATCGCGCCATGTCCGCGACGGTCCGTGTCGGTCGGCCGACGCCCCGGAACAACGGGGCCGACGCTGCACGCGGACGCGCATGGCCAGGCAATAACCGACAAGAAAGGTAGTGCATCATGGCACAGATCACGATGAGCGAAATGCTCAAGGCCGGCCTCCACTTCGGTCACCAGACCCGTCGTTGGAACCCGAAGATGAAGCAGTTCATCCTCACCCAGCGCAACGGCATCCACATCATCAACCTGTTCAAGTCGCTCGAAATGATCGACAAGGCCTACGACTTCATCAAGACCACGGTTGCCCACAACGGCACCGTCCTGTTCGTCGGCACCAAGAAGCAGGCCCAGGAAGCCGTGACCGCCCAGGCCACCCGCGTGAACATGCCGTACGTCTCCGAGCGCTGGCTCGGCGGCATGCTGACCAACTTCCAGACCGTGTCCAAGCGCGTCAACCGCCTCAAGGAACTCGAGGAGATGGACTTCTCCGACGTGCACGGCTCCGGCCTGACCAAGAAGGAGCTCCTGCTCCTCGAGCGCGAGAAGGACAAGCTGAACAAGCAGCTGGGCGGCATCCGCAACATGAACCGCACCCCGTCCGCGATGTTCGTCGTCGACATCAACAAGGAAGCCCTGGCCGTCGAGGAAGCCCACAAGCTGGGCATCCCGGTCGTGGCCCTCGTCGACACCAACGCCGATCCGGAAGCCGTCGAGTACCCGATCCCGGCCAACGACGACGCCATCCGCGGCATCGAGCTGCTGACCAGCCTCATGGCCGACGCCGTGGCCGAGGGCTTGCTGGAGCGTTCCGGCAAGGCCGCCAAGGCCGAGGGCGAGACCGAGCAGCCGATGGCCGCTTGGGAGAAGGAACTGCTGACCGAGGGCAACGCCGAGCAGGCCGCCCCGACCGAGGCCGCTCCCGCCGCCGCTGAAGCCGAGGGCGAAGCCCAGGCCTGAGCATCCGTTATGATGGGAGGCGGCATCGCCTCCCATTCATATATGGGAAACATCGATTTAGAGGAGACAAACCAATGGCAGCAATCACTGCAGCTCTGATCAAGCAGGTGCGCGAAGACACCGGCGCCGGCATGATGGACGTCAAGAAGGCCCTGACCGAGGCCGAAGGCGACGTCGCCCGCGCCAAGGAAATCATCCGCGCCAAGGGCATCCAGGCCGCCGGCAAGCGCGAGGGCCGCAAGGCTCAGGAGGGCACCATCGCCTCCAAGGTCGTCGAGACCGCGAATGGCGAGACCGGCTACGCCGTCGAGCTGAACTCCGAGACCGACTTCGTGGCCAAGACCCCGAAGTTCGTCGAGTTCGCCGACACCGTGCTCGGCTACGCCGTGGCCGCCGACGCCAACTCCGCCGACGAACTGCTCGAGGCCAAGGCCGAGGACGGCACCGTCAAGGTCGCCATCGAAGAGGCCGCCGCCCTGTTCGGCGAGCACGTCAAGGTCGGCCAGTTCGCCAAGATCTCCGGCGAGCACGTCGAGATCTACGCGCACAAGAAGTCCGCCGAGATGCCGCCGAGCATCGTCGCTATGATCGCCACCGACAAGGCCGGCGCCGCCGTGGCCCACGAGGCCGCCCTGCAGATCTCCGCCATGGGCGCCAAGTGGCTGACCCGCGAGGACGTCCCGGCCGACGTGGTCGAGTCCGAGCGTCGCGTGGCCACCGAGAAGTCCCTGGCCGAGGGCAAGCCGGAGAAGATCGTTCCGAAGATCGTCGAGGGCCGTCTGAACGCCTTCTACAAGGAAGTCGTGCTGCTCGAGCAGCCGTTCGTCAAGGATCCGTCCAAGACCGTCGGCAAGCTGTTCGAGGAGGTCGGCGGCAAGGCCACCGCCTTCGCGCGCATCGAGGTCGGCAAGGGCGAAGAGGACGCCGAGTGAGTCATCGGGCAATCCGTCCGTGACGCCGGCGTGTTTCCTTCACGCTGATCGGCTCTGACCGAACACTGATCACAGGGGACCGCATCCGTACGGATGCGGTCCCCTTTTTGCGCGACGCCCGCGTGGCGCGTGCCGCGCGACCGCCGCATGCGGGCGCCGCACTATAGTGGTGGTGGTTTACGACACGAATCGAACTTTGCGAATCGCATGACTCGGAGGATGCAGCATGATCGAAACGACGATGGGGGAGGGCGGCGTCAAGCCGACCTGCCGCATGAGCGCATGGCGCAAGAATCGTACGACTCCGCGGGAGGCGGCGAAACGCGTGCTGCTCATGCCCGGCACCGGATACAACTGCGACCGTCCGCTGCTGTACTATGCGGCGACCGCGCTCATCGAAAACGGCTGGTATGCGGACCGGCTCGACGTGAACGCCGACTTGTCCAAGACGCCCGCGCGGCGGATCTTCGCCATGCTCGACGACGTGGTGGACCGATGGCTGGAGCAGGTGCGCGCCGACGCCGGCACGGGGAAGGCCCCGCGCGTGCTGGTGGTCGGCAAGTCGCTGTCGACGTTCATCCAGCCCCATGTGGCCGATCTCGGGCTGCCCATGGCCCTGCTGACGCCGGTGTTCTCGCCGGCCGACTTCGACCCGGCGCGTTCGGTGATCCCCGTGCCCGGCGACGCCGACTGGCACGCTGCCGACGCGCCCGAACCGCTGATCTGCGCGGGTACCGCGGATCCGCTGTACGAACCATCCCGCGCGCGCCGGCTGAGCGGTCTGATCCACGAATACCCCGGCGCGAATCATTCGATCGAAGTGCCCGGCGACTGGCGCACGTCCATGACGTATCTGCGCGACGTGACGGACGCGGTGGTCGAATACGCCGAATCGGACGCCGTCCCGACGGCCGTGCGCTCGTGACGGCGCGGACGTATGCCGCTGCGCGTGCGGCGACGTGCGCCCGTTCACGCCACTGTCGTTGTTTGCGGATAGGCTGATAGACGGTAAATTTTGCGGTTTCGCGGCAATGTCAGGCCGCGCCGCATCGCAAGGAAAGGCTGTGTATGACTGGAGAAAACAAGCCTCGCAGAGTGCTGCTCAAACTGTCCGGCGAAGCGTTCGGCGGCGGGAGCGTCGGCATCGACACGCATGTGGTGCGCCGCATCGCCGAGGAGATCGTGCCCGCCGTCAGGCAGGGCGTGCAGGTCGCCATCGTGACCGGTGGTGGCAACTTCTTCCGCGGCGCCGAACTGCAGCAGGCCGGCATCGACCGCTCCCGCGGCGACTACATGGGCATGCTCGGCACGGTGATGAACTGCCTCGCCCTGCAGGACTTCCTCGAGCAGGAGGGCCAGGCCACCCGCGTGCAGACCGCCATCACCATGGGGCAGGTCGCCGAGCCGTACATTCCGCTCAAGGCCATCCGCCACCTCGAAAAGGGCCGCGTGGTCATCTTCGGCGCGGGCGCCGGCATGCCGTACTTCTCCACCGACACCGTCTCCATCCAGCGTTCGCTCGAAATCCACTGCGACGAAGTGCTCATGGGCAAGAACGGCGTGGACGGCGTGTACACCGCCGACCCGCGCAAGCACGCGGACGCCAAGCGCTTCGCCACGCTCGACTACAACCGTGCGCTCGTCGACAACCTCGCCGTCATGGACGCCTCCGCGCTGTCGATGGCCCGCGACAACAAGCAGTGCATCCGCGTGTTCGGCCTCGAGGGCGCCGGCAACGTGACCAAGGCGCTGCTCGGAGACAAGATCGGCACGCTCGTCTCCGACGCCGAGTCCACGCTCGCCGACTAGCCGGACGGCGGCGACGAACCGCCTCACCACGTGAAGCATCAACCAGCAAACCAAACCAACCAAAGGAGCAATCATGGCTAACCTCGTCGATCAGGCCAAGGACCAGATGAAGAAGACCGTCGAAAACACCAAGGAGAACTTCTCCGGCATCCGCACCGGCCGCGCCAACCCGGCCCTGCTCAACGGCATCACCGTCGAGTCCTACGGCATGACCATGCCGCTCAAGTCCGTCGCCACCATCGGCGTGCCGGAGCCGCGCACCCTGTCCGTCTCCCCGTTCGACCCGTCGCAGGCCAACGCCATCGAAAAGGCGCTGCGCGACTCCGACCTGGGCGCCTCCCCGCGCCGCGACGGCAACGTGATCCGCCTGACCATGCCGGAGCTCACCGAGGAGCGCCGCAAGGAGTACGTCAAGCTCGCCAAGACCAAGTCCGAGGAGGGCAAGGTCGCCGTGCGCAACATCCGCCGCAAGACCAAGGAAACCATCGACAAGTCCGTCAAGGACGGCGACATGGGCGAGGACGAGGGCGATCGTCTGCTCAAGGAGCTCGACAAGGTCACCAAGCAGGTCACCGACGAGCTCGACGCGCTGCTCGAGACCAAGCAGAAGGAGATCATGGAGGTCTGACCTCCCCTTCCCCTCGTATGGATCGCGCCGGGCCGGGCCGTTGCCACGGTCCAGCCCGGCGCGATCCGACTTCCCGCGTCACAACAGGTGCCGGAACACGGATCAAACGATGGAGGACCGCGATGGAAAGCCGAGAACAGCGTGAGAAAGAGGCCGAGGAGGCCATCGACGCGATCAACAAGAAAACGGGGCGCAACATGCCCCAAGCCATCGGCACCGCAGCGGTGCTTATCGCGCTCATCATCGCCTGCCTGCTGATCAGCATCGACCTGTTCGTCGCGCTGATCGTCGTCTTCATGGTGCTCGCCCTCTGGGAGCTGCGCGTCGACTTCGCGACCGCCGGCCTGCACATCCCCGTCATCATGCTGTGGTGCTGCTCCGCCGCCACGCTTGTGGCCACCTATCTCGCGCCGCACCACATCGTCGCCATGGCGATGGGCATCACGGCATCCGCCGTGCTGGTCGCCGTCGCCGCCAGCGCCAAAATGAGCGTCGGCAACCGGCTGTCGACCGCCGTCGCCGCCAGCGCCAAAATGAGCGTCGGCAACCGGCTGTCGACCGCCGTCGCCGCCAAGCTCGCGCATACCGACGCGGGCGCGCGGCTCGAATCCTCCTTCAACCACGAGGGCGGCGAGCAGCATCACAGCAGGCTCGGCCATGTCGCGGTCTCCCTGTTCACCGTGCTGTACATCCCGCTGCTCGGATCGTGCCTCATCATTCCGCTCACGTTCAACGGGCATCCGGTCGCGCACGCCATCATGCTGGTGTTCCTGCCTGCGCTGAGCGACACCGGCGGCCTGTTCGCGGGCGCATGGCTGGGCAGGCACAAGCTGTCCCCGCGCATTTCGCCGAAGAAATCCGTCGAGGGACTGATCGGATCCATGCTCTTCGCGATGGCTGGCGCATTCGCCGTGTTCGCCTGCACGTACGACTCCTCCCTGTGGACGACCCGCTGGTGGGTGCCCGTCGCGGCCGGCATCATGATCGGCGTCGTCGGCACGTTCGGCGATCTGTGCGCCTCCATGCTCAAGCGCGACATCGGCATCAAGGACATGGGCCACTTGCTCAAGGGCCACGGCGGCGTGATGGACCGCATCGACTCGATTCTCCTGTCCGCGCCGTTCACCTGCCTGCTCTTGTGGGCCACCGGCCTGTGACCGCCTGTGACCGCCTGTGGCCGCGTCGTGTTGTGACCGGTCCGCCGCCGCTCTGTCACGTTGTTGTTGTCAAGAACCATGATCGCAGTATTGGACGTGAGATGACCGAACATATTGAGACTTCCGGAACCCCTGAAACCACCGGCACGCCGGAAACCGGCATCACGCCGGGCGGCACCACCGGCGCGTTCCGCGACGTGCTGTCCAAGGACCATGCGCGCCGCGGCAAGCCGCCGCTGCACTTCGCCGACATGACCCCCGAGCAGCGCATCGCCAAGGCGGCCGAACTGGGCCTGCCGAAATTCCGCGTCAAGCAGCTCGCCAACCACTACTACGGGCATTTCGACGTCAACGCCGCCGAATTCACCGATTTCCCGGCCGCCAAACGCGCCGAGGCCGCACAGGCGTTCTTCCCCGAACTCATCCACGAGGTCACCCGGCAGGTGGCCGACAACGGCATGACCATCAAAACGCTGTGGCGCCTGTTCGACGGCTCGCACATCGAGTCCGTGCTCATGCGCTATCCGACCCGCACCACGCTGTGCATCTCCAGCCAGGTCGGCTGCGGCATGGGATGCCCGTTCTGCGCCACCGGCAAGCTGGGCCTCACCCGCAACATGTCCGCCGGCGAAATCCTCGAACAGGTGCGCGTCGCCGCTCGCATGATGCGCGACGGCGAGGTCGCGGGAGGCCCGGGGCGCCTGAGCAACATCGTGTTCATGGGCATGGGCGAGCCGATGGGCAACTACAACTCCGTGCTCTCCGCCGTGCGCCAGATCAGCGCCATGCCGCCGGAAGGCTTCGGCATTTCCGCCCGCAACATCACCGTATCCACCGTGGGCGTCGTCCCCGGCATCAAGAAGCTCACCGCGGAAGGCATTCCGGTGCGCCTCGCCGTCTCGCTGCACGCGCCCAGCGACGAGCTGCGCGACGAGCTCGTGCCGATGAACAAGCGTTTCAACACCACGCAGGTGCTCGACGCCGCACACGACTACTATCTGGCCACCAAGCGGCGCGTGAGCATCGAATACGCGCTCATGCGCGGCATCAACGACCAGGCCGAGCACGCGAAGCTGCTCGCCAAGCGGCTCAACCATTACGGCGACGACTGGGTGCACGTCAACCCGATCCCGCTCAACCCGATCGAAGGCTCCCGCTGGACCGCCTCCAAGCCGGAGGACGAGAAGCGGTTCCTTGACATCCTGCACGCGGCCGGCATCACCGCCACACTGCGCGACACGCGCGGCCAGGACATCGACGGCGCCTGCGGCCAGCTGGCCGCCAAAACCAAGGAAGCCTTCGGCCAACAGGCATAGTTTGCGTCGCGACGACGGCGGGCGGGGGATCGACACGCTCTCCCGCCCGCTCGCCTGCGACGACTTCGGTCCGTGTTTCGCCGCGGCGAGACGGCCAGCCCCGCCCGGAGCGTTTTTTGCGAACAACCTCCGCACATTCCGAAGCAAGACGACTATGCTGTCGTGCGGCAGATTCGTAAGGTCCGGAAAGGAACGACAATGGGGTTCATCGATCTGGTGGAGCATCTGTTCGCGCATGATGCGCCGAACACGGCGAAAATTGGCAAGCCGCTGACGCTGCGCGACGCGAAAACCGCACTGGCGATGGTCGCCGTGCACCAGCCGCTCGCCGACATGCGCAAGGTCGCCGACGCGGTCAAGCAGCTGCAGGACGAGTTCCCGCAGTACGCGACGTACGGGATGACGCACTACTACAACGAGCCGAAGCGCGTGCGCTTCCAGTCGGAAGGCGGCAGGTTCGTCGACGCGGACGCGATCGCCGACGCGTTCGCCGCATCCGCGATCCTGCAGGACGAGATCACGATCCAGCATCTCATGGGCGACATCGCCGACAACCGAGAGCATCGCGACCCGGCCAAGACGCCTGCGATTCCCGCCGACGAATTGGCCAAGCGCACGCGCGAACACCTGTCCGGCACGGACGACGCCGCACGCCGCGCATGGCTGTTCGCCCTGTACGATCAGCTCGACGACATCGACGAGGCGACCAAGGACGGGCTGGAACCGCTGCGGAGCGCTTTGGCGGATGCCGCTGCGTCCGGCGCGCCTGCGGCCGAAGCGCCGGCTGCCGCGGACGACAAGTCGGCGACGCGGGCGCAGATCGTCGCGCTGCTGTTCCCTGATCCCTCGTCCGCGGCCGGCGACGCCGCCCATCGTGCGCTGTCCGATCCGCAGGCCGCGACGGACGACTACATGGCCGCCGTGCGGGTCTTCCGGGACCACGGGGTGTCCGTGCCCGAATCGGTGACATTGGAACGCTGACCGGCGTCTCCCGAAGAAGCAGCCCGGAGCATCGGGACTCCGGAAACCCGCACCTCCAGGACCTGGACAAGGAACCCATGACGACAAGAACGAACGCGCCGGACGCCGGGCTCGGCACGACGCCGGTGCCCCGGCTCGCGCTGGCCATGTCCGTGCCGACCATCGTCGCGCAGGGCGCGAACGCCTCGTACACGATCATCGACCGCCTGTTCATCGGACACATTCCGCACGTCGGCAACGAGGCCATGACCGGCGTCGGCATCTGCTTTCCGATCCTGCTGGCCGTCTCCGCGTTCGCGTCGCTCGTCGGCGCCGGCGGCGCGCCGCGCGCGTCCATCGAACTCGGCCGCGGCAATTTCAGGAAGGCCGAACGCATCCTCGGCACCAGCACGGCGTTCCTCGTCGCCCTCGCCATCGCCCTCACCGCCGTGCTGCAGCTGGCGAAGCGTCCGATCCTCGTCGCGTTCGGCGCCAGCGAGGCGACCATCGGCTACGCCGTCGACTTCATCACCGTCTATCTTGCCGGCACGCTGTTCGTCCAGCTCACGCTCGGCCTCAACAACTTCATCTCCGCGCAGGGCAAGACCACGGTCGCCATGGTGTCGGTGCTCATCGGCACCGGCGTGAGCATCGCCCTCGACCCGCTGTTCATCTTCGCCTTCGGCTGGGGCGTGCGCGGGGCGGCCGCCGCGAACGTGATCGCCCAACTGGTCTCCACCATATGGATCGTATGGTTCCTGTCGTCCGGACGCAGCGCGATCCGGCTGCGCCTTGCCAACGTCCGCTTCAACCGGCTGATCCTGCCGGCGCTGGCGCTGGGGCTCGCACCGTTCATCATGCAGATCACCGAATGCCTGATCAACGTGGTGTTCAACGTCGGGCTGCAGCGCTACGGCGGCGACGACTACGTCACGTCGATCACCATCATCACGTCGCTTATGCAGATCGTCAGCGTGCTCACCGCCGGATTCCAGCAGGGCATCCAGCCGATCGTCGGCTACAATTTCGGCGCGCGCGACATGGACCGCGTGCGGCAGGCGATCCGCATGGCGTTCCTCACACAGATCGTGTCGGCGACGGCGCTCGTCTCGCTGCTCGCCGCATTCCCAGGCTTCTTTGCCGGTTGGTTCACCGACAAGCCGGACGTGATCGCGATCGTCTCACGGATGATGCCGATCTTCGTAAGCGGCTGGGGCATATTCGGCATCCAGATGGGCGTGCAGTGCTCGCTCGTCGGCATGGGACAGGCGAAGCCGGCGATCTTTCTCGCCATCCTGCGCAAGATCATCCTGCTCGTGCCGCTCGCGCTGGTCCTGCCGCATTGGCTGGGCGTCAACGGCATTTTCATCGCCGAGCCGATCTCCGACGCGACGTCCGGCATCGTCGCCGGCATCCTGTTCTTCTTCGTCTACCGGAGCATCCGAGCGCGGATCGCCGCGGATCGCTGACCGGCCAATCCGGCCGGTCACGAGGAACGTGAGTGTGAGCGTGCGCCGCGCAGCCACGCATCGGCGATGCCGATGACAAGACCGAACGCGGCCGGCGCGACCCATCCCAGCTGATAACGCTGCAACGGCAGCAACGCGAGCACGGCGTCCAGCCACGGAACCGACCCGCCGAACACGACGGCCAGACTGGCCACGCACGTCGCGAACGACGAGACCGCGACCAGCAGCACGGTCCATCCGTACACGCGGCTGAGCCGTGCCCCGAACGCGCGATGCGCGAACGAGAGCAGCACCAGCACGATCGCGATCGGATACAGCGCGGCGAGCACCGGCACGGACACTTTGATGATCGCGCTCAGACCCGCGTTCGAGACGAGGAAGCTGAACACGGTGAACACGGCCTGCCACGCGCGATAGCTCACCGAGCGGCCCGCAACGACAGGGAACCGCTCGTGGAAGTACGTCGCGCAGGTGCAGATCAGTCCGGTGCACACGTTCAGGCAGGCGATGACGAACACGACGCCCAGAAACGCGGTGCCGACATGGCCGAACAGCGACGACGTGAGATTGGTGAGCACCGTCGCGCCCGTGTCCGTCTGCGGATCGATGCCTGCGATCGCGCCCGACACGACGCCCACATAGCTGAGCACGCCGTAGATGACGACCAGCAGCACGCCGGTGCCGAGCCCGGCGAACGCGGTTTCGCGACGTACCTGCGATTCGTCGTCGACCCCCTGCGCGCGCACGTTGGCGGAGATCACGATGCCGAAATACAGCGCGGCGAGCAGGTCCATCGTCTGGTAGCCGTCCAGAAAGCCGCGGGCCATCTGATTCGCGGCATAGTCGCCGGACGGCGCCGCCGGCGTGCCGGTGCCGTGCACGAGGCAGGCGACGAACAGCACGGCGATGAGCACGATCAGTAGCGGGCCCATGAACCGGCCGAGTACCTTCGAGAGTTTTTCGGGGTGCTGTGCGAACACGAATGCCAGTGCGAAGAACGCCAACGAATAGGCGAGCTGGGCGGGCGCCCGGACTGCGGCACCGTCGCCCGCGATGAACGGGGCGACCATCATTTCGAACGACGTGGTCGCCGTGCGCGGGATCGCGAAGCACGGGCCGATGGTCAGGATGATCGCCAGTCCCATCAGCGTCGCGAAACGGGGGGAGACGCGGCCTGCCAGACGGTCGAAGCCGCCGGCGAAGGTGACGGCCAGCACGCCGAGGATCGGCAGGCCCACGGCCGACACGATGAATCCGACTGCGGCGGCAGGCGTCGACGACCCTGCCTGCGCGCCGACGAACGGCGGGAAGATCAGATTGCCCGCGCCGAAGAACATCGAGAAGAACGTGAACGTCATGAGCAGGCGCTGGCGTGCGGTCAGGTGCATGCGGTGGTTTCCTTTGCTTCTTCGGGGCGCTTTCGGCTGTTGAGGACGAGTCTCCACCATACCTGACACGCGGGAGGAATCGAGCGGGGCCGGTGCGGGCAACAAAAAAGCCCCCGTCCCGTACGGGACGGAAGCTTTTTCGTTCGCTATCGGCTAGCGGTCAGCCGCGATTGCCCAGCCGACCGTGCCGTGACAATCAGCCGTTGACGCGGTCGATGCCGGACTGCACGTCGGCGATGACCGAATCCCAGGACTTGATGAAGGCGGCGACGCCGTCGGCCTCAAGCTTGTCGGTGACGGCCTTGAAGTCGATGCCGAGCTCGGCGAGCTTGTTGATGATGGCGTGGGACTCCTCGTAGGTGCCCTCGATGGACGGAGCGCCGTTGCCGTGATCGGCCAGAGCGTTCAGGGTCTTCTCCGGCATGGTGTTGACGATGTGCTTGGCAACGAGCTCGTCAACGTACTTGCAGTCGGAGTAGGCCGGGTTCTTGGTGCCGGTGGAGGCCCACAGCGGACGCTGGACCTTGGCGCCCTTGGCAGCCAGATCGGCCCAGCGCGGATCCTCGGCGAACTTCTTCTCGAAGAGCTCGTAGGCGAGGCGAGCGTTGGCGACGGCGGCCTTGCCCTCGAGGGCCTTGGCCTCGTCGGTGCCGATCTCCTCGAGCTTCTTGTCGACCGCGGTGTCCACGCGGGAGACGAAGAAGGAGGCGACGGAGCCGATGTGCTTGAGGTCGTGGCCGTTGGCGGCGGCCTGGGCGATGCCCTCGATGTAGGCGTCGATGACCTGCTCGTAGCGCTCGAGCGAGAAGATCAGGGTGACGTTGACGGAGATGCCCTTGGCCAGAGTGGCGGTGATGGCCGGCAGGCCCTCGAGGGTCGCCGGGATCTTGATCATCGCGTTCGGGCGGTTGACCTTCTCCCACAGCTCGACGGCCTGCTTCTCGGTGGCCTCGGTCTCGTGGGCGAGGCGCGGATCCACCTCGATGGAGACGCGGCCGTCGACGAAGTCGGTCTTCTCGGCGATCTCACGGAAGATGTCGGTGGCGTTGCGCACATCGGTGGTGGTGAGCTCGCGGATGGCGGTCTCGACGTCGACCTTGCCGAGCTCCTTGAGCTGCTCGTCGTACGGACCGACCTGGCTCAGGGCCTTCTGGAAGATGGACGGGTTGGTGGTGACGCCGACCACGTTCTTGTTGGCGATGAGGTCCTGCAGGGAGCCGGACTCGATGCGGGAGCGGGACAGGTCGTCCAGCCAGATGGACACGCCGTTGTCGGACGTACGCTGAGTTGCTTCAGTCATTGTTGTTTTCTCCTTGATACCTGTTGGATCAAATTTTTGGCGGGGGAGGGGCCTGCCCGAAGCGAGGCCCCTCCCGGTTCACCCGATGAATCAGGCGTTGGCCTCGGCGATGGACGCCTCGGCGGCCTCGACCACGTGCTCGGCGGTGATGCCGAGGTCGATCATGTTCTGAGCGCCGTCGCCCTGCAGGCCGAACTGCTCGATGGACACCGGCTTGCCGTAGGAGCCGAGGTACTTGTACCACGGCATCGCCACGCCGGCCTCGACGGACACGCGGGCCTTGACGGAAGCCGGAAGCACGGCCTCCTTGTACTCGGCGTCCTGCTCCTCGAACCACTCCATGGACGGGAAGGAGACCACGCGGGCCTTGACGCCCTTCTCGGCGAGGGTCTTGGCGGCGGCCACGGCCCACTGGACCTCGGAGCCGGAGGCCATGATGATGACGTCCGGGGTGCCTTCGGTGTCGACGAGCACGTAGGCGCCCTTCTTGACGCCGTCCTTGGCCTTGGCGGCGGTCTCGGCGAGGGTCGGCACGCCCTGACGGGTCAGGACCATCGCGGTCGGCAGCGTGTTCTTCTTCTCGAAGAAGTAGCGGTAGGCCTCGGCGGTCTCGAACGCGTCGGCCGGGCGGACGACCTCGAGCTGCGGGATCGCGCGGAAGGAAGCAAGGTGCTCGACCGGCTGGTGGGTCGGGCCGTCCTCGCCGACGGCGACGGAGTCGTGGGACCAGATGTACAGGTTCGGGATCTCCATGAGGGCGGCCAGGCGGACGGCGGAACGCTCGTAGTCGGAGAACATGAAGAAGGTGCCGCCGAACGGACGGGTGTAGGAGCCCAGCAGGATGCCGTTGGTGATGCAGCCCATGGTGAACTCGCGCACGCCGAAGTGCAGCTGACGGCCGAACTCGTTGCACACCGGCCACTGCTTGGTGGCGCACTCCGCCGGGGCGAAGGTGGCGGCGCCCTTGAGATCGGTCTTGTTGGAGCCGCCGAGGTCGGCGGAGCCGCCCCACAGTTCCGGCATGACGGCCGCGATGGCGTTGAGGACGGAGCCCGAGGCGCCACGGGTGGCGACGCCCTTGCCGACTTCGAAGGTGGCCTCGAGATCGTCGAGGGCCTTGTCGAAGCCTTCCGGCAGCTCGCCGGCCTTCAGACGCTCGTACAGGGCAGCCTTGTCCGGGTTGGCCTTGCGCCAGGCCTCGAACTTCTCGTCCCAGGCCTTGTGGGCCTCGAGGCCGCGCTCGGCGACCTTGCGGGCGTGGGCGAGGGCCTCCTCGTCGACCTGGAAGGACTGCTCCGGATCGTAGCCGAGCAGCTTCTTGAGGCCGGCGACGGCCTCGGCGCCCAGCTTGGAGCCGTGGGAGGACGGATCGTTGGTCTTGCCCGGGGTCGGCCACGCGATGAGGGTGTCGACCTTGATGAGCTTCGGCTGGTCCGGGGCGGCGGCCTCGGCCTTGGCGATCACGTCGGCCAGGCCCTCGACGTCCTCCTTGTAGGAGCCGTCGGGCTGGATGAAGCTGAACTCGTCGGTGTACCAGCCGTAGGCCTGGAAGCGCTTGAGCACGTCCTCGGCCAGCACCAGGTTGGTGTCGCCCTCGATCTGGATGCGGTTGGCGTCGAATATCACGGTGATGTTGCCGAGCTTCTGGTTGGCGGCCAGCGAGGCGGCCTCGCCGGAGATGCCCTCTTCGATGTCGCCTTCGCCGCAGATGACCCAGATCTTGTGGTAGAACGGGGAGTCTTCCTTCGGGGTCTCAGGATCGAGCAGACCGCGCTGGAAACGCTCGCCGTAGGCGAAGCCGATGGCGGAGGCAAAGCCCTGGCCCAGCGGGCCGGTGGTCATTTCGATGCCCGGGGTCAGGCCGTACTCCGGGTGGCCCGGGGTGCGGGTGTCGGCGCCGCCGCGGAAGTGCTTGAGGTCGTCCAGGGTCAGACCGTAGCCGGAGAAGTACAGCTGGACGTACTGGGTGAGGGAGGCGTGGCCACCGGAAAGGATGAAGCGATCGCGGCCTTCCCACTTGGGGTCGTTCGGATCATGCTTGATGAAGTGCTGGTAGAGAGTGTAGGCGATCGGCGCCAGCGAGACGGGGGAACCGGGGTGGCCGCTTCCCGCCTTCTCGACCGCATCAGCCGAAAGGACCTTGGCCATCTTGATGGCGCGCTCGTCCAGTTCGGTTTCCTTGAATTCGGTCATGTCTGTAGTTTTCCTTCCAATACTTCGGACACCACGCGCATGGCTTGTGCCATGCCATGCATGCCCTCACATTGCCCTTACATAATAACCGTGCGAACCGACTAAGCGGTGTGGTTTTTGGCGTGTTTTGTGAGTTTGTGTGCTGTTAGCGTTCACAATGAACGCGAATGGTACGTTGTGTGAATGTCAGGCCAACGGCGGGATAATGCGGACCGTCGCGCGTGAGGACGGCCGAAAATACTCCCAGAACGAACGCGTTAGCACTCGACACGCGGGAGTGCTAATACAATATGAACGAAACGCAACACGTGCGCGTCGCGTTTGTGCGGGGCACCCGTTGCATATCATGCACGCATATATAAAGGAGGCGCGTCATGACGCAGTCGCGTCGCATGCTGGTGCTGCGCGCCGTCGTGGAGGATTACATCCGCTCACAGGAGCCCGTCGGGTCGTCCTCGCTGACCAAGGCCCACGATCTGGGCGTGAGCTCCGCCACCGTGCGCAACGACATGGCCGCGCTGGAGGACGAGGGATACCTCATCCAGCCCCATACCTCCGCCGGCCGCATCCCCACCGAAAAGGGATACCGGTACTTCGTCGACCGTCTCGCCACGGTCATGCCGCTCTCGCCTGCGCAGCGCAGCGGCATCGCCACGTTCCTGTCCGGTTCGGTCAGCCTGCAGGACACCCTGCAGCGCGCGGCCCGCCTGCTGTCGCAGATCACCGGTCAGGTCGCGGTCGTCGCGTCTCCGGCGCTCTCCAAGGCGACGCTCCGGCACGTCGAGATCGTGCCGGTCGGCGCGAGCGTGCTGCTTGCCGTCGTGATCACCGACACCGGCCGCGTCGCGCAGCATACGCTCGCCGTGCGGCCGATGCCGGCCGCCGACGATCTGTCGCGATTCTGCGACGTCGTCAACCGTCAGTGCTCCGGCCTGTCCTTCGCGGCCGCCGTCGAACGGCTCCGTGCGATCACGGCCGATCCGGCGTGGCGTTCCGCGTCGTCCGTCGGCGAATCGCTCGCCGCGGCGTTCGCGACGATGGCCGACGACGAGCGCGCCAACGAAATGTACGTCGCCGGCGCGTCCAAGCTCGCGCACCAGCGCACGCCGGCCGATCTGGCCCCGCTGTTCGACGCGCTCGAGGAGCAGGTCGTCATCATGCGCCTGATGAGCGCGCTGAGCGAAGAGCCCGGCCCCGACGGCGTCGGCGTGGCCATCGGGTCGGAGACGCACACCCCGGGGCTGATGCACGCCTCCGTGGTGACCAGCGGCTACGGCCGGACGGCGACGGCGGACGGGGCGGCCGCCGAGCGGGCAGACGCGGCCGATGGCGCCGGGGCGGCCGGCGCAGGCACGGTCGCAGGTGCGGATCTCACGCAAACGGGCCCGGCTGGAACCGGGGAGCCGCTCGCATTCGTCGGTTCGATCGGGCCGACGCACATGGACTACGCCGCGACCATCGCGGCGGTGAGGGCCGTCGCCCGTTACCTGACCGCCTCGCTGGCGGCGGACGGCGGTCCGATCGGGGACTGACCCCGGCTTATGGCACAATGACACGCGACCAACAACGATAAAGGACGGACAGTGGCAGACTACTACGAGGTGCTCGGCATCGAACGCACGGCGAGCGAGGAAGAGATCAAGAAGGCCTATCGCAAGATGAGCCGCAAATACCATCCCGACATCGCCGGCCCGGAATTCGAGGACAAGTTCAAGGAAGTCAACAACGCCTACGAGGTGCTCAGCGACCCCGACAAGCGCCGCATGTACGATTCCGGCGTCGACCCGAACAACCCGAACGCGGGCGCGGGAGGATTCCCGGGCGGCTTCTCCGGCATGGGCGACATGGGAGACATCTTCGGCCAGTTCTTCGGCGGCGCGTTCGGCGGCTCGCAAGGTCCGACCCCGCGTACCCAGCCCGGACGCGACGCGCTCGCCTCGACCTCCATCGATCTGAAGACCGCCGTGTTCGGCGGCACCGCCCACGTCAAGATCAACACGTTCGGCCTGTGCCAGGAGTGCGGCGGATCCGGCGCGCAGAACGGTTCCCAGCCGGTCACCTGCCCCCAGTGCCACGGACAGGGCTTCGTGCAGAAGGTGGTGCGCACCATGCTCGGCCAGATGATGACCTCCGCCCCGTGCGAGAAGTGCGAGGGGCACGGCACGGTCATCGAGAACCCGTGCCCGTCCTGCCTCGGCCACGGCCGCGTGCGCACCACACGCTCCGTGGGCGTGACCATCCCCGCCGGCATCTCCGACAACGCCCGCCTCCGCTTGGCCGGTCAGGGCGAGGTCGGCGAGGGCGGCGGCACCGCCGGCGACCTGTACATCGACGTGCGCGTCAAGCCCGACAAGCAGTTCACCCGCGACGGCGACGACCTGCACTGCTGGATTCAGGTGCCGATGAGCTGGGCCGTGCTCGGCCACGACGTCGACATCGACACGTTCGACGGCGCGAAAACCGTGACCATTCCCGAAGGATGCCAGCAGGAGGATACGGTCACGCTCAAGGGACTCGGCGTCGCGCGCATGCGCCAGCAGGGCGAACGCGGCGACCTCATCGCCCACATCGCCGTCCGCGTGCCCACCAAGCTCAGCGAGCACGAGCGCAAGCTCATCGAGGAATTCTCCGACAGCCACGACGGCGACGCGTCCCACGTGGCGCAGGGCTCCAAGCCCGCCTCGGCCGGCGCGCGCAAGGGCTTCTTTTCGAAGCTCAAGGACGCGCTGAGCTGAACGGCCGCCGTATGAAGCGGATGAAATAAGCCGATGCGCAAATGGCCGTCGTGCCCGATGGAACAGGGCGCGACGGCCATTCGCGTATTCGACGCGGTCGATCGTCATCCGTCGGCTGCCGCAATTCGATCGCGTCGACGGGCCTATTTGAGCAGCGAACGGCACATGGCGCGGTATTCGCTCACATAGCCGCCGCCGAAGAACACGCAATGCCCGGCGATCGGATAGAGCTGCCACAGCGTCGTGCGTTCCTGCCACCCGGCCTTGAGCGGGTGCACCGACTGGTAGCCGTCCAGAATCTCGGTCAGATAGCTCATGCCGAACAGATGCAGCATCGCCAGATCCTCCTCGCGATGGCCGCCATGCGCCGCCGGGTCGATCAACACCGCCTCGCACTGCCCCGAATCGGCGGTCCACATCACATTGCCGCTCCACAGATCGCCGTGCACGCGGGCCGGCTTGTCCGCCGCCGCCCGGCCCAGCAGGTCGGGCAGCGCGTCGACCACGCGCTGCGTGAGTTCCAGATCGGCCTTCGTCAGCTCGCCTCGGGCGATGCCCAGCTCGACCATCGGCAACAGGCGGCCTTCGGCGTAGTACGTCGCCGGATCATCCCACGCGCCGGTCGTCATCGGCACCGGATCCTGCAGCGGGCCGAAATAGCACGTTCCCTCATAGCCGGCGGGAGCCGAGCCGAAATGCGCGGCGCCCGCATCGTGCATGTGCGCCAATGCCGCGCCGAACTCGTGCGCCGCCTTCGGCGTGGGGGAGCACGCATCCACACGTTCGATGTCCAGATGGTCCTTGCCCCAGCCGTACACGTCCACCACGCGCGGACCACCCTGCGCATGCGCCTCCCCAAGCCACTCGAGGCCACGGCCCTCGCACTCGAAGAACCCCTCCGGCGCCCACATGCGCGACTTGCGGTACGTTGCCATATTCCCTCCATTCCCTCCTTGCGGAGCACGGACGATGTCATCCCCGATTGTGGGCATTTGACGAGACAATCCGCCGGCTGTGCCCATTCTTAGAGACCGGTGAGTAACGTTGGTCGATGCAAACGAAAACATGACCGGAATCAAGAGGGGATCATGAATTTCTTTCAGGCGATCATACTGGGCCTGGTGCAGGCGCTGACCGAATACCTGCCCGTGTCGTCCAGCGCGCACATCCGCATCATCGGCGACCTGATGATCGGCTCCGACCCGGGGGCCGCGTTCACCGCCATCATTCAGATCGGCACCGAGCTGGCCGTGCTGCTGTACTTCCGCCACGACATCATCCGCATCCTGTCCCACTGGTTCGGCTGCCTGTTCGGCCACAACGGCAAGGACTGGAAGCACCGCATGGGCCAGGGCGACAAGGACGCCCTGCTCGGCTGGTACATCATCCTCGGCACGCTGCCGATCGTCATCGCCGGACTTGCGTTCAAGCACGCGATCGAATCGACGCTGCGCAATCTGTGGATCACCGTCGCCGTGCTGTTCGTCTTCGGCGTGCTGCTGTGGATCGTCGACGACCGCGCCCGCCAGATCAAGCGCATCGAGGACATGACCGCCAAGGAGGCGCTCATCTTCGGCATCGGCCAGATGCTCGCCCTCATTCCGGGCGTCTCCCGCTCCGGCGGCACCATCACTTTCGGCCGCGCCATGGGCTACACCCGCGAAGCCGCCGTGCGCGTCGCCTTCCTCATGGCCATCCCCGCCGTGTTCGGCGCGGGCCTGCTCGAAGCCGTCTCCGCCGTCAAGGACTACGCCGCCGGCGACCTCGCCGGCACGCCGTTCCCCGGCTGGGGGCCCACGATCGCCGCGACCATCGTCTCCTTCGTCGTCGGATACATCGTGATCATCGGCTTTTTGAAGTTCGTCTCCACGTTCTCCTACAAGGCGTTCGCGATTTACCGCATCGCGCTCGCCGTCATCGTCGCCCTGCTGCTCATCACCGGCGTGCTGCAGCCGCTGGAGGCGACGACCACGGCCGCAGCGGCGCTCGCCGTCACGGCGTGACCGTCTGCGGCGCAGGCCTGCCGCACTGCCGCATCGCGCACGGCGGGCCTGCACCGCATCGACCCGCGCTAGGGACTGCTGCGGGACGTCAGCCGAGGTCCTTGAGAAAGGCCTCGGCCTCCCGCACCAGCTGCTCGCATTGAGGCCCGCCGAGGGATGCCTCCCGGCGGGCTTTGTCATGCCTGTCGTACTTGGCTTCAAGATGCCGGACGTAGTCTTGAAGCGCGTCGTTGCAGCGCACCAGCATCGAGGCCTGCGCCTTCCATTCCTCGGCCTTGCGCGGCAGGTCGCCCGCATCGAGATCGACGCCGAGCAGATCCGAGAGTCGTCCGAGCAGGTCCAGCGTGGCCTGCGCGCAGTCGCCGTCGCCCAAATACTGGGGGACCGACGCCCACATCGTCGTCGTGTCGAACCCGTCCTGGGCGGCGATGTCGTCGAGAATCGTCGGGATGCCTGCCGGACCGCTGTAGCGCTGGTCGGGATCGACGTCGGCGTTCTCGCAGTTCACGTCCACCGGCAGCGGACGCGTATGTGGGCAGTCGGCGAACATCGAGCCGAGCATGACCACATGCGTCACGTCCAGTTCGTCGGCGATGCGCAGCGATTCGCGGCAGTACTCGCGCCAGCGATAGTTCGGCTCGGGCGCGAGCTGCGCGATCAGGTGGCGGCCGGGGGCGACGGCGATGTCCCAGAACGTGGTCTGCGGCCAGACGATGCGCCGGCGTCCCGTCGCGTGACAGACGATCGGCCGGGTTTGCTGGTAGTCGTAGAATCCGTCGCAGCGGATGCTGCGCACCTCGCGCGACTCGTAGACGGCGGTCAGATGGCGCACGACGTTCGTCGCGGCCTGGCAGGCGTCGTTCCATCCTTCGAACGCGGCGATCATCACCGTGTCGTTCGACGTTGCTTCTTCCTTCATGCCTTCTAATGTAACCGGTCCGAAAACCCTTGGAATTCCTTATGCCGGAGGCGAATTGGCGGTTGCGCGGCAAGCATGCCGGACCGGTGCGACACGCCGTGGTTTGCATGGGCGGCCGATGCGTGTATAGTAATCACTTGTGCTCAGGCGGTGGTAAGTCGCCGGGAAGCATTGCGGACATAGCTTAGTTGGTAAAGCGCAACCTTGCCAAGGTTGAGACCGCGGGTCCGAGTCCCGTTGTCCGCTCTAAGGTCCGATGAGTTGACGACCTTTGCGGTGGGTTAGCCAAGCGGTTAGGCAGCGGCCTGCAAAGCCGTATAGACGAGTTCGACTCTCGTACCCACCTCTCAGTCGGCCGACGTGTTCGGCGGATTGGATATGACCCGGGCGGTTGGCGCAGAGGTAGCGCACTTCCCTGACACGGAAGGGGTCACAAGTTCGAATCTTGTATCGCCCACGAGTGCTTGGCATTCACAATTTCATAGGTTCGGGTGATTGGCGCAGCGGCTAGCGCACTTCCTTCACACGGAAGGGGTCGTAGGTTCGATTCCTACATCACCCACGAACGCAGTAGGCGTTTCGGGGCTATGGCGCAGCTGGTAGCGCATCTCCATGGCATGGAGAGGGTCAGGGGTTCGAATCCCCTTAGCTCCACTGGAATCCGCTTCTCACGGCGGAATCCTTTGCGGACATAGCTTAGTTGGTAAAGCGCAACCTTGCCAAGGTTGAGACCGCGGGTTCGAGTCCCGTTGTCCGCTCCAGTTCAAGGCTCCCCGGATGGGGAGCCTTTTTGCGTTCCGGTTCCGGACTCGTGGATCGCGGCGTGCGGCGCCGGCATCCTTGGCGGTTCCCGAGACCGGACCGTGCGTGGCGGAAAGAGCTCGCTGAGCGCCGACTCAGCGAGCCCTTTCCGCCACGCCGTGAGAGCGTTCACGGCCAATGTCGGCGCTCGATCCTATCGTGTCCCATGTTGATTACCAGTCCAGGCCTGCCCATTGGTAACGCGGGCCCCGATAGCAAAGGACACATCATGGCGCAAAGCTCCATCTCCATTACGGTCAACGGCGAAGCGAAGGAGGTGGAAGCTACCACCACCGGCACCGAACTGTTCGCGGACGACAAGAACATCATCGCCGTGCGCCTCAACGGCGAACTGCGTGACCTGTACACGCCGCTTGCCGACGGCGACGCGGTCGAATCCGTCGCGCTCGACAGCGAGGACGGCCTCGGCATCATGCGTCACTCCGCCACCCACGTCATGGCGCAGGCCGTGCAGGAACTGTTCCCGAACGCCAAGCTCGGCGTCGGCCCGATCATCAAGGACGGCTTCTACTACGACTTCCAGGTCGACCAGCCGTTCACGCCGGACGACCTCAAGAACATCGAGAAGCACATGCAGCGGATCATCAAGTCCGCGCAGTCCTTCCGCCGCCGCGTCGTCACCGAGGAGGAGGCGCTCAAGGAGGAGGCCGACCAGCCGTTCAAGATCGAGCTGATCCAGGACAAGGAAGCGCACCTCGACCCGTCCACCGCGACCGAGATTTCCGGCAAGGAGCTCAGCTTCTACGACAACGTCGACCGTGACGGCAACGTCGTGTGGAAGGACCTGTGCCGCGGACCGCACCTGCCGAACACGCACTTCATCAAGGCGTTCAAGATCGAGCGTTCCGCCGCCGCCTACTGGCGCGGCTCCGAGAAGAACCCGACCATGCAGCGCATCTACGGCACCGCATGGGCCAGCAAGGAAGACCTCAAGGCCTATCAGACCCGTCTCGAGGAGGCCGCCAAGCGCGACCACCGCAAGCTCGGCGCCGAAATGGACCTGTTCTCCTTCCCGGAGGAGATCGGACCTGGTCTTGCCGTGTTCCACCCGAAGGGCGCCGCGGTCATCAACGCGATGGAGGACTACTCCCGCGAGATGCACCGCAAGTACCACTACAGCTTCGTGCAGACCCCGCACATCACCAAGGGCGGCCTGTACGAGACCTCCGGCCACCTGCACTGGTACAAGGACTCCATGTACCCGGCCATGCGCCTGGACGAGGAGCGCGACGCGGACGGCAACATCACCAAGCAGGGCTTCGATTACTACTTGAAGCCGATGAACTGCCCGATGCACAACCTCATCTTCAAGTCCCGCCAGCGCTCCTACAAGGAGCTGCCGCTGCGCCTGTTCGAGTTCGGCACCGTGTACCGCTACGAGAAGTCCGGCGAGGTCCACGGCCTGACCCGCGTGCGCGGCCTCACCCAGGACGATTCCCACATCTACTGCACGCGCGAGCAGATGAAGGGCGAGCTGACCAACCTGCTCACCTTCGTGCTCAAGGTGCTGCGCGACTTCGGCCTGGACGACTTCTACCTCGAGCTGTCCACCAAGGATCCGAACAAGTACGTCGGCAGCGACGAGATCTGGGAGGAGGCGACCAACACGCTCGCCGAAGTCGCCAAGGACTCCGGCCTCAACCTCGTGGCCGATCCGGGCGGCGCCGCGTTCTACGGTCCGAAGATCTCCGTGCAGGCCCGCGACGCGATCGGCCGCACCTGGCAGGTGTCGACCATCCAGCTCGACTTCAACCTGCCCGAGCGCTTCCAGCTCGAGTACATCGCGGCCGACGGCACGCACCAGCGTCCGGTCATGATCCACCGTGCGCTGTTCGGCTCCATCGAGCGCTTCTTCGCCGTGCTGCTCGAGCACTATGCAGGCGCGTTCCCGGTGTGGCTCGCCCCGGTGCAGGTGCTCGGCATTCCGGTCGCCGACGAGTTCGCGCCGCATCTGGCCGGCTTCGTCAAGAGCCTCGAGGACGAGATGGTCCGCTGCGAGATCGACTACTCCGACGATCGCTTCGGCAAGAAGATCCGCAACGCCTCCAAGTCCAAGACGCCGTTCATCCTCATCGTCGGCGAGGAGGACATGAAGAACAACGCGGTCAGCTTCCGCTTCCGCGACGGCAGCCAGCTCAACGGCGTGCCGGTCGACCAGGCGCGCCAGCAGATCCTCGACGTGATCGCCAAGCGCGTCCAGGTCAACTCCGCGGACGACTTCAAGGCCGCCGTGGCCGCTCCGGCCGAGGCCTGATCCCGGCAGTTGCCAACGTGTTCCGCGGGACGTGCGTACGTCCGTTCCGCGGAACACCTGTGTTCGCCGCCGTGTTCGGCGCTTTGCCGGCATTGCTGGCAGTTGTCTGCAAAGCGCTCTAAACTTATCCCGTTTGCCAGTTTTATCCGTACATTTGTAGGAGCATTATGTCAGGTCATTCCAAGTGGGCGACCACCAAGCACAAGAAGGCCGCCATCGACGCCAAGCGCGGCAAGCTGTTCGCCAAGCTCATCAAGAACATCGAGATCGCGGCCCGCATGGGCGGCGGCGACCCGGACGGCAACCCGTCCCTGTACGACGCCATCTACAAGGCCAAGAAGGCTTCCATGCCGGCCGACAACATCAAGCGCGCCGTCAAGCGCGGCTCCGGTGAGGAAGCCGGCGGCGCCAACTACGAGGACATCGTCTACGAGGGCTACGCCCCCGCCGGCGTCGGCCTCATCATCGAGTGCCTGACCGACAACCGCAACCGCGCGGCCGCCGAAGTGCGTTCCACCCTGACCAAGGGCAATGGCTCGCTGGCCACCTCCGGCTCCGTGTCCTTCAACTTCGAGCGCAAGGGCCAGATCGAGGTCCCGTCCGAAGGCGTGGACTTCGACGACCTGTTCGAGAAGGCCGGCGACGCGGGCGCCGAGGACGTGATCGACGACGGCGACGTGTTCACCGTGATCACCGATCCGTCCGACCTGCACACCGTGCGCAAGAGCCTGCAGGACGCCGGTTTCGACTACGATTCCGCCGATATGGTGATGCGTCCGAAGAACGAGGTCGAGCTGAGCCTCGAGGACGCCCGCAAGGTGTCCAAGCTCATCGACAACCTCGATGATCTGGACGACGTGCAGAACATCTACTCCAACTGGACCGCCTCCGATGAGGTCATGGCCCAGCTCGACGAGGAGTAGTCCTCGCGTGATCATTCTTGGCGTTGACCCCGGGCTTACACGCTGCGGGGTCGGCGTGATCGAAGCCGGCGCACACCGCCGGCTTTCTTTTGTTCACGTCGATGTCGTCCGTTCGTCTCCCGACATGTCGCAGGATCTGCGCCTGCTGGCCATCTACAACGGGCTGGCAGCCAAGCTGGACCGGTTCGTTCCCGACACGGTGTCCATCGAGCGCGTGTTCGCGCAGGAGAACCGCAACACGGTGCTCGGCACCGCGCAGGCCGCCGGCATGGCCATGCTCGCCGCCGCGCAGCGGGGCATTCCTGTGGCCCTGCACACGCCGACCGAATCGAAGCTGGCGATCACCGGCAACGGTCATGCGCTCAAACCGCAGATGGAGCGCATGGTCGCCCGCATTCTCGGACTCAACGAACCCCCGACGCCGGCAGATGCCGCCGACGCGCTGGCCATTGCGATCTGCCATGCGCTGCGCCCGGCCGGCGCATTGCAGGGAGGGGAGCGCGAACAGCATCTGACGCCCGCGCAGAGGCAGTGGGCGCAGGCCGCGCAACGGTCCGCGAAACGTTCTCGCCGCAACGCCGATCGCGGCATGTGACGGGCGTTGGTCGAGTCTTCCGTATAGACTCGTCGAACAGATGTTCGATATCGTGGAACGATAGGGGATTGCCATGATCGGAATGCTCAACGGGCGCGTCGCGGAGGTGAACGCCGACAACGCCCTGATCGAAGTGGCCGGGGTCGGCTACGAGACGCGCATGCCGTCCGCGGACCTCGCCTCCCTGCACGCCGGGCAGGAGACGCGCGTCTACACGTCGCTGAACGTTTCCCAGGACTCCATCACGTTGTTTGGCTTCCTGTCGCCGGCCTCCAAACGCATGTTCCTGCAGTTGCAGAAGGTCAGCGGCATCGGGCCCAAAGTCGCACTGTCCCTGCTGTCCACGCTGCCGCCGGATCGGCTGGCGCGGGCGGTCGCCGACGGCGACGCCACGGCGCTGGCCAAGGCTCCGGGACTGGGCAAAAAAGGTGCCCAGAAGATCATCCTCGAACTCAAGGGTTCCATTGACCTCGACGCCATTGAATCCGGATCCGCCTCGTCCTCGCGCGCGTCGCGCTCAGACGCCAACATGCTGCAGGTCGTGGAGGGACTGATGTCGCTCGGATGGCGGCAGAACGACGCGCAGACCGCGGTCGAGAACGCATGCCGCGACAACGGCGTGGACATGCCGCTGTCCGAAGACGACGTGCCTCGCGTGCTCAAGTTTGCCCTGACCTCCCTCGATCGCGGAAGGTGACCGCCAATATGGAATACGACGCCCAGACCAACACCGGCGCGAAAGAGGAATCCCTGCGCATGGTGTCCGCCGCCCCGATCGGCAACGAACCGGTCAGCGACGAGGAGCTGCGCCCGCACGCGCTGGAGGGCTTCATCGGCCAGCCGTTGCTCAAGGCGCAGCTGCAGCTGTTCCTTGACGCCGCGCGCAAGCGCGACGTGCCGCCGGACCACATCCTGCTCGCCGGTCCTCCCGGACTCGGCAAGACCACGTTGGCGATGATCGTCGCCAACGAGCTGAACGTGCCGATCCGCGTGACGTCCGGCCCGGCCATTCAGCATGCAGGCGATCTCGCCTCGATACTCAGCTCCCTGGATTCGGGGGAGGTGCTGTTCATCGACGAGATCCACCGTCTGCCAAGGGCCGCCGAGGAGCTGCTGTACATCGCGATGGAGGACTTCCGCGTCGACGTGATGGTCGGCAAGGGACCGGGCGCCACGTCGATCCCGCTGACCCTGCCGCGATTCACCGTCATCGGCGCCACCACGCGAGAAGGCATGCTGCCGTCCCCGCTGCGCGCCCGGTTCGGCTTCACCGCGCATCTGGATTTCTACCCGCACGAGGAACTGGAAAAGCTCATCGAGCGTTCCGCCGTGGTGCTCGGCGTGAACCTGGGGGAGGAGGCGGCCCACGAGATGGCCGTGCGCTCCCGTGGCACGCCGCGCATCGCCAACCGCCTGCTGCGACGGGTGCGCGACTGGGCCATCGTCCACGATCTGGATGTGGTCGGCCCCGCCGACGTCAAGGAGGCGCTGTCGCTCTATCAGATCGACGCCGAAGGCCTTGACCGGCTTGACATCGCCGTGCTCAACGCCATCGTCGGGCAGTTCAACGGCGGACCGGTCGGCCTGAACACGCTTTCGGCGATGGTGGGCGAGGAGGCCGAAACGGTCGAGACCGTCTGCGAGCCGTATCTGGTGCGCGAAGGGTTCCTGATCCGCACGCCCAAGGGGCGCGTCGCCACCGAAAAGGCGTGGTCCCACTTGGGTTTGACGCCCAAGGAGGATGTCAGCAAGCTATTCTAGACTTTTGGCTTTGGACATACGCCCGAACGCCGGCGCGCGCCGCACCGGCATCGTTCATAACCGTTAGGAGTACCGTTTTGCCCGCAGAGTCCATGAATCTCATCATGATCGTCTTCCTGGTCTTCATGATCGCCCTCATGTGGTGGCAGTCCAAGAAGGCCAAGAAGCAGCAGCAGGAGAAGCAGGACTTCCGCGCCAACCTGCAGCCCGGCACCGAAATCATCACCATCGGCGGCGTGATCGGCAAGGTCGTCTCCGTCGACGCGCAGTACGAGGAGATCGTCATCGACTCCGAAGGCTCCAAGCTTCGCTTCGGCTTCAACGCCATCAGCCGCGAATACGTGCGTCCCGCATACGTGAGCGACGACGAGGTCGACGAGAACGGCAATCCGCTGCCGCAGGACGGGACCGACGAGGCGCAGGTGCCGGTGGACCGTGCCGCGGACGCCGTCGCGGACGGTACCCTCGATCAGCCCGACCAGACCGGCGCGTCCGACGAGTCGCAGCACGACGCCAAGTAATCCTCACCGCAGGCAGTCATCGGCCATCCCCAGAGTTTTTCGCTACGAACCATCCTTCACGTAAGGCAGGCGCAGACCATGTCGCAATCCGATATCACCATCGCCCGTCTGGCCGAAATCGGTCAGGACAACGCGGAATATCTCATCTCCCGCATCCGTTCGGTACGGGGCTTCCCCAAGGAAGGCATCAACTTCCGCGACTTCATGCCGGTACTCGCCGACCCGAAGGCGCTGGGACTGATGCTCGACGCGCTCGAAGCGGCGCTGCCGGTTCCCGCCGATTCGTTCGACGCCATCGCAGGACTGGAGGCGCGTGGATTCCTGTTCGGCCCCGCGCTGGCGGCTCGTCTCGGCAAAGGGTTCATCGCGGTCCGCAAAGCGGGCAAACTGCCCCCGGAAACCATCGGCGAATCGTATGATCTCGAATACGGCACCGCCAGCATCGAAATCGAAGCGAATATGGTCCAGCCGGGAGAGCGCGTGCTCATCGTCGACGACCTGATCGCCACGGGCGGCACGGCCAAGGCCGCGGCCGACCTCATTCGTCGCGCCGGCGGCGAGGTCGCCGGCTTCAGCTTCGTGATGGAGCTCGTTGGCCTCAACGGTCTTGAACCGCTCGGAGACGTTCCCAGCAGCACGCTGGTCACCATGCCGGCCTGAGCGGCTTGCCGGACCCGCATCACACGGTCGTTAAGAGGATAGGAAACGCATACCATGGATCTGTATGAGTATCAGGCCAGGGAGCTGCTCGAAGAGCAGAACATCCCCGAACCGAAGGCGATTTTCGCCCAAAACTCGCATGAGGTCGCCGAAGCGGCCGACAAGCTCGGCTACCCGTGCGTGATCAAGGCGCAGGTGAAGATCGGCCATCGCGGACAGGCTGGCGGCGTCAAGCTCGCCCATAACCGGGACGAGGCCATTCTGCTGGCCGAGAGCATCCTGCCGATGACCATCCACGGCCATAAGGTCAACGGCGTGCTGGTCGCCGAGGCCAAGAACATCCTCCATGAGTACTACGTGTCCATCTCCGTGGACCGCACGTCCCGCGACTACGATGTGCTGGCCACCGCCAACGGCGGCACTGAGGTCGAGGAAATCGCCCGCGAGCATCCCGAAGCGGTCAAGCGCCTGCACATCGATGCGCTTGGCGACTTCGACGAGGCCGCCGCCGTAGAGATGGCCAACAGCATCGGTTTCTACCATGCGGACGTGCATCAGGCGGCCGACATCCTGCTCAAGATGTGGCGCTGCTTCAAGGAGAACGACGCCACGCTCGTGGAGATCAACCCGCTCGCCAAGATCGGCGATCCAGACGACGAATCCTCCAAGTCGCTGTGCGCGCTTGACGCCAAGATCTCGCTGGACGACAACGCCGCCTTCCGCCACGACGGGTGGACGCGCTTCGCCGACAGCGTCGAAGCCGATCCGTATGAGACCAGGGCCCGTGAACACGGCCTGCACTACGTGCACCTGCATGGCGAGGTCGGCGTGATCGGCAACGGCGCCGGTCTGGTGATGAGCTCCCTCGACGCCGTCTCCGGCGCCGGCGAGGAACAGGGCACCGGCATCAAGCCCGCCAACTTCCTCGACATCGGCGGCGGCGCGTCCGCGGCCGTGATGTGCGACAGCCTCGAAATCGTGCTGTCCGATCCGCAGGTCGAATCGGTGTTCGTCAACGTGTACGGCGGCATCACCTCCTGCGAGCAGGTCGCCAACGGCATTCTCGAGGCCTTGACCAAACTCAACGCCGCCAAGCCGATCGTCGTGCGCTTTGACGGCAATGCCGCGGCCGAAGGCCTGAGCATCCTCGCGCAGGCGGAAAACCCGAACCTGCACGTTGCCAAGACCATGGAGGAAGCGGCGCAACTGGCGGCCCGCTTCGCCGCGGACGCAAAGGAGAACAACTGATGGCACTGTTCATCGAAGATGGGGCACCGGTCATCGTTCAGGGCATGACCGGCCATCAGGGCATGACCCATACCGCCCGCATGCTCAAGGCCGGCACCAACATCGTCGGCGGCACCAATCCCCGCAAGGCCGGCACGGTCATCGACTTTCCGGGAGCGAACGTGGACGGCTCCGACGCCCACGTTCCGGTGTTCGCCACGTGCGCCGAGGCGCGTGAGAAGACCGGCGCCAAGGCCAGCGTCGTGTTCGTACCGCCGAAGTTCGCCAAGGGCGCCGTCGTCGAGGCCGTCGAAGCGGGCATCGAGCTCATCGTCGTCATCACCGAAGGCATTCCGGTGGCCGACAGCGCCTACTTCGTCGAGCTTGCCCTGCGCAAGGGCGTGCGCATCGTCGGACCGAACTGCCCGGGCCTCATGACCTTGCCGTCCACGCCCGAATCCCACGGCGTGAACCTCGGCATCATCCCCGACGGCATCGTCTCCCGCGGCCCGCTCGGCCTCGTGTCCAAGTCCGGCACGCTCACCTACCAGCTGATGGGCGAGCTGTCCGACATCGGCTTCACCGCATGCCTCGGCGCCGGCGGCGACCCGATCGTCGGCACCACGCTGCTTGAGGCGCTGCAGGCGTTCGAAGCCGATGACGCGACCAAGGCCGTCGTCATGATCGGCGAAATCGGCGGTACCGCCGAGCAGGACGCCGCGCAGTGGGCGGCCGCGCACATGACCAAGCCCGTTGTCGCCTACATCGCCGGTTTTACGGCGCCCGAAGGCAAGCAGATGGGCCATGCCGGCGCCATCGTCTCCGGCGGCAAGGGCACCGCGAAGGACAAGAAGGAAGCCTTGGAGGCCGTCGGCATTCGCGTCGGCAAGACCCCGGGGCAAACCGCCGACATCATGCGCGAGGTGCTTGCCGAACACTCGCTGATATGATCGCACACCTGAAATCCCTGTTCAAAGGTGCAGGGGCCGCCGCTGCGGCGATGGCGGTATTCGCCATCGCCCTCGGCTGCTTCATAGCCCTCATGCTTCTGGTCATTTCCATGGAGGAGGGCGGCGACAATCTGTCCGCCCATGCCCTGTCGCTGACGGCGGCCGTCGTGTTGCTCAGCCAAGGATCCGGCTTCACCGTCGGGCCGGTCCAGCTCACGCTGGTGCCGTTACTGCTCACCGTCCTGCTGATCGCGTTGGTGCGCGCCTTCGCGCAGCGAATGTCCTGCGACGCGCCGGGCTATGCGGGCGGGCTCGTCGTCTGGCTGCTGCTTGACGGCTTGTTCCGAGGCGGCACGGACGTGGAGCTGCACGACGATCTGCTGGTGACGCTGGCCAAGGGCTGTCTGGTGTTCTCCATCGGATATCTGCTGGCCGCGTTGCCGGTATCGATGACCGTCGCGCGTGTCGTGCAATGGCTTAGGGATTCGGTCGCCGACCGTTTGCGCACGACGATTCGAACCGGAGTCATGACGGCCGCGTCGCTGATGCTGGGATATCTCTCGTTCGGACTGATCACCGTGATCGTCTGGGCGGTACGCAATCATGCCGCCGTGGCCAAGCTGTTCGAATTGCTGGCGATGGGAACCGGTTCGCGTATCCTGACCACCGTCGCCTGCGTGGCGTGGCTGCCGAATCTGTGCATCTGGGCCGTTTCCTGGCTGTTCGGCGCAGGGTTTTCCATCGGCGACCTCGGCTCGTTCACCCTGTGGATCGGACAGTCCACCGCATTGCCGTCCATTCCGGTATTCGGCATATTCCCCGAACCGGTCGAGGACCAGACGGTTCGCGTCGCGCTCGTCTCCATTCCGCTGCTGTGCGGTCTTGTCGCCGGATTGGCGGCGATGTGGTCGAAGAAGGCGTTCGCCATGCGCATTGGCGGGGAGACAAGCCAGCCCGACGCCGAACTGGTCATGTCGTTCGCCTATCCGGCCGGAGGCTTCTGCCTGACCTGCGCCCTGCTGTCGATTTCGTCGTCGCTGCTGTTCGTCGTTTCGAACGGTGGGCTCGGCAAGGAGCGGCTCGCCAGCATGGGCGTCGATGTCGTCCAGTCCACGCAATCGGTCGGCAGGCCCACCGCGCTGGGACTGCTCGCCGCATGGCTGCTGTCGCTGGTTGGCGTCGCGGCCGTTTTCGGGATACGCTGGGCCTCACGACGGGTTCGCGGGCGCGGCTCATCCGCGGTCGGCGCGACGGCGGACAGCACCGCGGCAGCAGAAGACGTGCCCGCAACCGGGCGACAACAGGAAACCGCAACCAAGGAGGAACAGGATGACGAACACGAACCGACCAATACGACGGGCGCTGGTATCCGTCTTTCATAAGGAGGGCATCGAGGTTCTCGCCCAAGCCTTCATCAAGGCCGGCGTCGAAGTGGTATCCACCGGATCCACGGCGAAGAAGCTCGCCGAGCTCGGCGTGAACGTGACCGAGGTCTCTCAGGTCACCGGCTTTCCGGAAAGCCTTGATGGCCGCGTCAAGACGCTGGATCCGCACATCCATGCGGGCATCCTCGCCGACATGACCAACCCCGACCACGTCGCGCAGCTCGAAGAGCTCGGCATCAAGCCGTTCGATCTGGTGGTCGTCAACCTCTATCCGTTTGCGGACACCGTGCGTTCCGGTGCCGACGAGGCGGCCACGATCGAAAAGATCGACATCGGCGGCCCGTCCATGGTCCGCGGCGCGGCCAAGAACAGCGCCACCGTCGCCATCGTCACCGATCCGGCCGACTACAAGCTGGTCGCCGAACGCGTGGCCGACGGCCGCGGCTTCGATCTCGCGGAACGCCGCTGGCTCGCCGCCAAGGCGTTCGCCCACACCGCCGCCTACGATGCGACGATCAACGAATGGACGTCGAAGCACTGGCCGAAGCCCGACACCGTCGACGAAACCGAGCACGACGATCTGAACGCCCCGGTCGACGACGCCAAGTTCCCGGCCGCGTTCACCCGCACATGGGATCGCGCGCACGTGCTGCGCTACGGCGAAAACCCGCATCAGCAGGCCGCGCTGTACATCGACCCGCTGCACCGCGACGGATTCGCCCACGCCGAGCAGCTCGGCGGCAAGCCGATGAGCTACAACAACTACGTGGACGCCGACGCCGCGTGGCGGGCCGTGTGGGACTTCGCCCCGCAGATCGCCGTCGCCGTCGTCAAGCACAACAATCCGTGCGGTCTGGCCATCGGCGCGACCGCGGCCGAAGCGCACAAGAAGGCGCACGCCTGCGATCCGATGAGCGCGTACGGCGGCGTGATCGCCTGCAACACCACCGTCACCCTCGAAATGGCGGAAAGCGTGCGTCCGATCTTCACCGAGGTCATCGTGGCCCCCGCCTACGATCCCGAGGCGCTCGAGCTGCTGCAGACCAAGAAGAAGAACCTGCGCATCCTCAAGGTGGCCGAACCGCCGAAGGGCCATGAGCAGTTCCGCCAGATCGACGGCGGCCTGCTCGTGCAGACCACCGACCTCATCGACGCGCCCGGCGACGATCCGAACGGCTGGAAGCTTGTGTCCGGCGAGCCGGCGGACGCCGACACGCTCAACGACCTGCTGTTCGCGTGGCGCGCCATCCGCTGCGTCAAGTCGAACGCCATCCTGCTTGCGCACGATCAGGCGACCGTCGGCATCGGCATGGGGCAGGTCAACCGCGTCGACTCCTGCAATCTCGCGGTCGAACGCGCCAACACGCTGGCGGACGGCGCGGATCGCGCGTCCGGCTCCGTGGCCGCGTCCGATGCGTTCTTCCCGTTCGCCGACGGCGCCGAGATCCTCATCAAGGCCGGCGTGAAGGCGATCGTCCAGCCCGGCGGCTCCATCCGCGACGAGGAGGTCATCGAGGCCGCGAAGCAGGCCGGCGTGACCATGTATCTGACCGGCACCCGTCATTTCTTCCACTGATCGGGAATCCGGGCATTCCATCCGAGTTATCTGAGTATCCGAGAAAGGCGGCGCACATGCATGATCATCCATTCGTCTCCGAAGCCCATGAAGGCAAGCCGTGGTTCGAATGGCTCGTCGGCGGTGTTGTGGCGGTGTCCGTGATCGTCGCCGCCCTCGGATACACGATGGCCGCAACCGTGATCATCTCGGTTGCGGCCATCGTCACCGGGCTGCTGCGGCTTATCATGCGCGAACGCAGCCCATGGAAAGTGCGCTCAGTGGCGTTCGATTCCTTCGTCGGCATTGCCCTGGGCGTCGGACTGCTCGTCAGCTACCTCGCCATACGCATGCTGTCCTGACTGCTCCGCATCGGCTTCGTCAGCGGATTCCGCTGTTTCCGCCGTTTCCGCGGTCGCGTCGCTGTCCGGCGCGGCCGCTTTCTCATGCTTGGCCGACTGAGCCATCTGGGAGGCGATCATGACCAGGGCCACCACCGCGGCGGCCAGCACCGGGCACACCCAGAACACCCACAACTGGCCCAGCGGCTCGGTGGTCAGGCCTTGCCCCTGCGCGAACAGGGCGATGCCGGTGGCGCGGGCCGGGTTCAGGGACGCGCCGGTGATCGGATAGCAGATCGCCGCGCCGACGCCGTAGGCGACGCCGAGAGCGGTCGCGCGGGCGCCGAACCGGCCTTGGGAGGCGTCGTCCGAGAAGCGGCGCATCGCGGTGCCGACGATGATCAGCGAGGCGACCACTTCGACGACGATGGCCATGGTGACGCCGAAGCTGATGCCCACGGAATTCACCGTCGAATAGGACACCGAACCTTCCGCATAGCCGTTGACGGCCGGAGTCAGCCACACCTTCTCGGCGATCGAGCTCGACGTCGGCAGCAGGAACCGCAGCAGCGCGCCCGCGCCGATCGCGCCGACGAGCTGCGCCACGACGTACGCGACGGCGTCGATCGCGGCCGTGCGCGATACCAGCACCGAGGCAATCGTCACCGCCGGATTCAGCTGCACGTCGGACACGCCCGCCAGCAGCGTCGTCACGCCCGCGTACGCCAGCGCCGTTGCCACGGTCACGAACGCCATGTTCGCCCCGTAGATCGACGTGCCGAACGAGCTGATCGCATAGATCGCGAAGCAGACCAGGAACGATCCTGCCAGTTCGGCCAGCGTTCGCACGACCAGCGGCGTCGTCGCGGGCCGCGAGGCCTCGGCCGCGGTTCCGGCGGTTTCGTCGGGCCGTGTGGCCGCGGCATCCTGCGCGGGTGACTCCCCGTACACGTCTTGTGCTTCGAAAGCAGTCATAATACCAATCCTCTGTAGATATCGTCGTCGCGGGCCGGGCCCGCCGGACGAATGTCATAGTACCAGCACCGTCCGCACCGTCTCCTGAGCGGAACGGCACGCGAACGCAGATCGTCGCAACACGTCATCGTCGCAACACGGCGTCGTCGCTGTCGGACCAGGGGAGCCGCTATCATATGGATGTCCATCATGCAACCCGATGTTCGCATGATGTCGCCATCAGGAATAATCAGTAACGGGCGTACCAAGTACGCAAGGCCACGTTGGGAGAACGATGCCAAACGCATATTCCCGCGCCGAGAAGGCGCATATCCATGATGATCGCAACGCCGTCCGCCTGCAGAAAATCCTTGCGCAGGCCGGATTCGGCTCCCGCCGCAAATGCGAGGAGATGATCACCGACGGTCGGGTCGAAGTCGACGGCGAGCTGGTCACCGAACTCGGCACCCGCGTCGATCTCGAACACCAGCAGGTGCGCGTCGACGGATCGCGCGTGCGCATCAACCCGAATCACGTCACGCTGGCGCTCAACAAGCCCAAGCGCGTGCTCAGCGCGATGGAGGACCCGAAGGGCCGCTACACGCTGCGCGACATCGTCGGAGACAAGTACGAGCGCATCTTCCACATGGGCCGACTGGACTACGATTCGGAAGGCCTCATCCTCATGACGAACGACGGCGAACTCAGCCAGCACGTCATGCACCCCAAGTACGAGGTCGAAAAGACCTACATCGCCACGCTCGAAGGCAAGATCAGCGGCACGGTGTGCCGTCGTCTCGTCACCACCGGCGTGCAGCTCGACGACGGCTGGATCAAGCTCGACCACTGCGCGATCATCGATTCGAACCGCGACACCACGATCGTCAAGGTCGTGCTGCATTCGGGCAAGAACCGCATCGTGCGCCGCATCTTCGGCTCGATCGGCTTCCCGGTCAAGCGCCTCGTGCGCACGCAGATCGGCCCGATCAAGCTCGGCGAGATCAAGCCCGGATCCTACCGTGTGCTGTCGCAGACCGAGGTCCGCTCCCTGTCGAAGGCGGTGGGCCTGTGATCCGCGTCGCCATCGACGGTCCCGCCGGTGTGGGCAAGTCCTCCACGTCCAAGGCGCTGGCCAAGTATTTCGGATTCGCCTATCTCGACACCGGCGCCATGTACCGCGCATGCGCGTGGTGGTGCCTGCACCGCGGCATCGATCTCGACGCCGCATCGCTCGACGAGCAGCTCGTCACGGAAACCGTGGGCGAATTCTTCACCGACGGTCATTTCGACATCTCCGTCGACCCGGACGACGCGCGCGTGTTCGCCGACGGCGAGGACATCAGCGACGCGATCCGCTCGTCCGAAGTCTCGTCCCATGTTTCGAAGGTGTCCGGCATCGTGCCCGTGCGGCACGTGCTCGTCGCGGCGCAGCGCGCGCTCATCATGCGCGAATCCGCGGTCGACTCGTTCTCCGAGGGACGCGGCGTCGTCGCCGAAGGCCGTGACATCACCACGGTCGTGGCTCCGGACGCCGAGGTGCGCGTCCTGCTCACTGCCCGCGAGGAGGTGCGCCAGGCCCGACGGACCGGACAGGCCGTGGGTGCGGGAGCCGTCGGATCCGACGACGTCGCCGCACGCGACAAGGCCGATTCGAAGGTCACCAGCTTCATGACCGCCGCCGACGGCGTCACCACACTCGACAATTCGGACCTCGACTTCGAGCAGACGCTCGACGTGCTCATCGGCATGGTCGAGGACGCGATCGAGGAGCAGGAGTACGAGCAGTACGTCGCCAACCTTGACGACTACGATCTGGACGAGGCCGACGAGGCGCTCGTCGCGCAGCGCGGACCCGCCGACGCCGACCGGGGCAACGGCCCCAAGCAGGTCGGCGTACTCGCCGTGATCGGACGTCCGAACGTCGGCAAGTCCACGCTCGTCAACCGCATCCTCGGACGTCGCGCCGCCGTCGTCGAGGACACGCCCGGCGTGACCCGCGACCGCGTCAGCTACGATGCGGAATGGGTGGGCACCGACTTCAAACTCGTCGACACCGGCGGCTGGGAAGCGGACGTCGAAGGCATCGACTCCGCGATCGCGTCGCAGGCGCAGATCGCCATGCAGCTGTCCGACGCGGTCGTGTTCGTCGTGGACGGATCGGTCGGCCTGACCGACACCGACGAGCGCATCGTCAAGCTGCTGCGCGCGTCCGGCAAGCCCGTCACGCTCGCCGTCAACAAGATCGACGACGCCGCCAGCGAATACATGGCCGCCGAATTCTGGAAGCTCGGACTTGGTGAGCCGTATTCGATCTCCGCCATGCACGGCAGGGGAGTGGGCGACCTGCTCGACGCCGCGATCGACTCGCTGAAGAAGGCGGAGAAGACCTCCGGCTTCCTCACGCCGACCAATCTGCGTCGCGTCGCGCTCGTCGGGCGTCCGAACGTCGGCAAGTCGTCGCTGCTCAACCAGCTCGCGCACGAGGAGCGCTCGGTCGTCAACGATTTGGCCGGCACCACGCGCGACCCGGTCGACGAAGTCGTGCGCGTCGACGGCGAGGACTGGCTGTTCATCGACACGGCCGGCATCAAACGCCGCCTGCACAAGCTGTCCGGAGCGGAATACTATTCGTCGCTGCGCACGCAGGCCGCGATCGAACGTTCGGAACTGGCCTTGGTGCTGTTCGACGCGTCGCAGCCGATCTCCGATCAGGATCTCAAGGTGATGAGCTCCGCCGTGGATGCGGGCCGCGCGATCGTGCTCGTGTTCAACAAATGGGACCTCATGGACGAATTCGACCGCCAGCGCATGGAACGCCTGTGGAAGACCGAATTCGAACGCGTCACCTGGGCGACCCGCGTGAACCTGTCCGCCAAGACCGGCTGGCACACGAACCGTCTGGCCCGCGCGATGCGCGAGGCACTCGACTCGTGGGACAAGCGCATCCCCACCGGCAAGCTCAACGCGTTCCTCGGCCAGATTCAGGCCGCGCACCCGCATCCGCTGCGCGGCGGCAAGCAGCCTCGCATCCTGTTCGCCACGCAGGCCTCGACGCGCCCGCCGCGGTTCGTGATCTTCGCCACCGGCTTCCTCGAGCACGGCTACCGCCGCTTCATCGAACGTTCGCTGCGCGAGGAATTCGGCTTCGAAGGCTCGCCGATCCAGATTTCGGTGAACATCCGCGAGAAGAAGAAGCGCAAGTAGTTTGTGGGAGCTCGTGGAAGCTCGTGGGATGGGCGGAGCGCGGTCGTGCCGGCGACTTTTGCGCCGCGGATCCCCGCACGTCGTCCCAGCAACGGCTGACCGGTGATCGCCGTGTCGCATGCGCGTTGTTCCAAAGGAACACGCCGTGTGCGACACGGCGATTTTGCCTTTTCTTCGACGTATGGTAATTTATCTACTCGGTGCTTCGCGCCGATCGGACCATAGCGCAGTTTGGTAGCGCACTTGACTGGGGGTCAAGGGGTCGCGGGTTCAAATCCCGCTGGTCCGACTTTTTGGAAGATTGGAAAATAGCCGCTTTGCCTTACGGGAGTAGGGCTGAGCGGCTTTTCTATTTTCCGCATTTTTCTCTATTTTTCACCTAATTTCCGGCAATGTGTGCCCAAAATGTGCCCACGGCGGGGTCTGAAAAAACGTTTCCCAGGGCGCAAAAAGCGCCCCGCCGGCCTCCGGTATGGAGGACTGACGGGGCGCTTCCCATTAGTGGGTCATGTTGGCTCACAGTTATGCAGTGGTTCGCGTACCATTGCAGACCATGTTATTGAGAATCGATTCCGACCGGTTGCAGACGCTTCTGCAGAAGAGGCGCGAGGCCGTAGGTTTCGGCCCAAAAGCCACGAATGCGGTCGCGTTCGTTGAGGGATGCTTCCTCATACTGTCCGCGTTTGCCTCGAACCTTCCCTTGTGGATGGCGGTGCCGTTCGGTTTTGCTGCCGCAGCTGTTACCGTCTATGCGCTTGTCGGGCTTATCATTGCATGGAAAGACGGCTATAGTGCCGAGGATCTATATCAGGAGTTGAAAGCCATGGACCGGACGGAGAAGCACAGCAGCATCATTGCCATCAATGACGGCAACCGCTATCTTCTCTACCATGACAACGGGTGGGATTGCGATTTCTTCCCCAACCATGCCACCGCCGACAGCGAGACCGAGAACCTTCGACTGCTTACCGACTATCTTTCCACCGGTTTCGACATCCCGAAGGAAGACTTCAAACTCGTTCGTGTCACCAATGAAACGCATGAGAAGTATTCGGCCGAACATAACGAGGACCGCGTATACGACTACACGCTTTACAAGGCCGATATCCTGCATATGCCCGACGCGTGGAAGGCGGAACGGTTCCATGTGGACTCCAAGGATTGCCGTTGGATGACCACGGACGAAATGCTTTCAGATGACACGATCCGCAGCAAAAACCGCGATGTGGTCTCCATGGTAAGAGATCACGCCTGATCATTAAACGCGAGAAAGCGCCCCGCCTCCGCTTGGGAGACGGGGCGCTTCTTGGTTACTGGCCTGCGATGGTGGCGACGTTGTGGCCGTCGTCGACTTTGGGGATGCCTGCCGCGCTGGTCAGCAGTGAGAGGATTGCGGCGAGTCCGGCGGTGCCGGCGATGACTCGCCAGTCGACCGAGCCGATCAGGGTGGTGGTGCCGATGGCGGCGACCGCGGACTGGGCGGCGGTCTTGATCGCGCGAATCGCCGCGGCCTTGCCCCAGAGGATGAGGTTTTCGGCCTCGCTGCCGTCGATGAGATCGTCGAGGTCGGGTTTGCCGTTGTTTTTGACCATGATCGTGTTCCTTTACTTGTCGATGCGGATGCCGAATGCGTCGGGGTTTTCGACCTTGTTCTGGCCGGGCTTGCCCCTGAGCGCGCCCCATTCGACGACCTTGGCTCCGGACTGGCGGAGCACGTTGAGGGTGTCCTTCTGGTCTTCGGGGTCGTGGAACGCGCGCCACGTGCCGGCGAGCACGTTCGCCACGCAGATCGCGCCGCTGTACTGGAAGAGGATATGCGTTGCCTTCATATCGCTGATGACTCCTTCGATGAGATCACTGGTAGTGGTGGTTGGTTTGGTGGTTGTGGTTTTGCCGCCGGTGGCGTAGGCCTGCCATGCGGCGCGGTCTCCGTAGAACTTGTTCAAATCAAGGCTGCCGTTCCAGCCGTCGAGCTTGCCGCTGCTCGTGTACTGGCGCATGGCGCAGCTGTACGCTCCCTCGTTCCACGGGGTCGACTGGTAGCCGGTGGGCGTGTAGTTCGCGTATTGGACGACCCACAGGCCGCAGGTCTTGCGCACGTCCGCGGGTATCTGGCTGATCGCGCTGGATTGCACGTAGACGAGCGGCCATATGCCGGTGCGCTCATGCACGCGGTTCACCCACTGGCGGACCCACGCGCCGTTGCCCCACGCCTTGTTGCCGCCGGACTCCCAGTCAAGGACCGGGATCGCCTTGCCCTTGTAGGGGTTGAACGTGGTGAGGAAGTAATCGGCCTCCGCGATTGCGTTCCCGCCGCTGGCGTAGTGGTAGGCGCCGAGCAGCTTGCCGGCCCGCGCCGCGCCGCCGATCTGCGCGCCCCACGCCGGGTTCACATAGGACACGCCTTCGGTGGCTTTGACGATGGCGAAGTCGCACGGCACTTTGGCGAGGTCGATGCCTGTCTGGTAGCTGGCGATGTCGATGCCGTTTAACGCCATACATGCTCCTTTCCGCCCGGTTCCGGGCATGAAAAAGCCCGGAAGCATTTGCCTCCGGGCTTTGATTCGATTGGGTTATTGGGGGTCGGGTTTGATGTGCGCGTCTCGGATGTCCTCGATCATGGCGGTGCCGAGCCCGTTGCCTCCCAGATCGTGGTAGGCCGAGTAGATCTGTTCCGCGCGTTCCTTGATGTGGATGGGGCACACGTGCCCGTCCTCGACCTGCCGGTCGTTGATTTCCTCCAATCGAAGGAACAGGATCAGGCGCATCGCGCGTTCCAGCGCGCTGGGTTTCTCGAACCGGCGCAGGATCCACGCGGTGAACGTGCCGGTGGCCCCCGACCCGATCACGGCGGTCAGGACCACCGCCCACACGGGAATCGTCTCTGTCAAGTCATGGCCTTCTTTCCTTCCTCTACTGTTTGAACAGGGGGTAGTTGGTTTTGTCGAACCATGTCAGGTTCTGGGATTGGAGCGCGTTCCAGTCGTCCACCGTGTACAGGCCGACGCGTTTCGGGGTGACCACGGTGTCGCGGCTCTGCAACCATAGGTAGACTTGCGGGGAGTTCCCGTTGGCGTTGGGTACTACGATCCGGTACACGATTTTCGTGTCGGTCGCTGTGATTTTCGTTCCCAGATTGGTGTCGAACCGGCCGATGGCGACGTTTCCGACGATCGGAGTCGCGAAATCCACCACGGCCACGTACGGCACATCGTATTCGACCGTACTGCCGAAGATCAGGCACGTGCCGGTCTCCCCGTCCGCGTCCTCCTTGATCGAGTACGTCCACAAGCCGGTAGTCGGATCCTGCACGCCCTGCGTACGCCACCCCGCATGATTCTTCGCCGCGGACGGATCCAAACACAGATTCTCGATCCTCATGCCGCCAGCCCCCAATCCTGGGAGTCGGCCGCCTGACGGGTCAGGAGGCTAAGCCCCCCCGAGGATGAGAGGCCGGGTGTCCTCATCGAAGAAATCGCTTCCGTCCAGCGCCTTCACTGTTTGCTCCCAGTCTGTTTCCGACATGAGCAGGAACCGATCGTAGACGGCCTTGCCTTCGTCGGGGCAGTACAGGCGGATGAGGAAACTGCTGGTGGGCGTGAATTTCACGATTGCCGTGCCGCTGGTGACGCTGCTATATCCGAGCGTGACCCACGGGTTGCGTTGCGCGATCACGATCATCCCATTGCGCAGGGTCGATAGGTCGCCGCTCACGACTCCCACGTCCACACGGAACACAAGAGGCGTGTTCCGCAACCCGCTGAACGTGAAATCGGCGAAGCATTCCTGCATGCCGGCCTGGGCGGTGACGGTGACGCCCTTCGTGCCGTTCATGCCGGTGGTGCTGTTATGGGGAAAGCCGACCATTGTCTCCGGACGCACAAGATTTCTGGCGTACGTCATCGCGCCACCCCCATTCCGGGGAAGGAAGCGGCTAGAGGATGAGGCGTTGGCTTTCGCTGGTGAACGACGGGGCCTGCGCCTGCAACGCCTGCCAGTCGGTTTTCAAGCCCAGGAACAGGCGGTCCCACACGGCGCCGCCTCCGTTCGGCGCGCACACGCGCCAGACGAGTTCCCTGACCGTGTCCGGCACCCGGAACTCGAACACGTAGGATTTCACCTCGACCGTCTTCGGAGGGGCAAACAGCGGGATCGCCCAAGACTGTGGATTCCAGACGGGCAGCGGCCCGTTCTGCGTTGTGTTCTGCCCTCCGTCCGGTAGAGTCACGCCCAAACACCGGCCTGCGATCACGTACACTCCCGACTGCTCGACTTGGAATGAATCGCTCTGCGCGAATGTTTCGGACGAAGACCCCTTGTGAGCGAGCGTCAGCACGCCGTCCGTCCAGTCGATGTCCGTCGGCTGCGACGTCTCGCGCCACACGCGCGGCACATAATTCACGATCCGGGTCATGCCGCCACCACCCAGTAAGAGCGAGTAAGGCGGCGAGCAGGACCCTGGGATCTACATCCCCCCCCCCGTTGCGGACTAGGGGTCGGATGGTCTGGTCAATGTGGGCGAGGTCGCGTTTTCTCATTTCGTTGTACTCCTCGATTGTCTTAAGCACTGTCACGTTGCGTAGGACGAGTCCTCCCTCGTCGATCAGGATCGAGCAGATGTTCTCGGTCAGGGCCTGAATGACGAGCAGCCAGCCGTTGTTGGCCAGCACTTTGCACATGCTGGGATATTCCACGGTGGGTTTGGAGCCGACGGAAGCATCCCGCAGATAGTTCACGACCACGATCCCGTTAGCGGGGATCGTCTTCTGCGAAGGTTGGATGCTGAACGACACCTCGCCCTGCTTCCGCGCGTAATACCATTTGCCGTTGGATTGCTTGGATGAGTCACACCGCCAGCTCATCCGCTGCAGCAAGCACTGCGGGTCGGTGTCCAGATTCTCGATATCCACGGTTGATCTCCTTTCAGTCCATGATGTAGAGGACGCTCGGGCTGTTGTTTTCGGGGCCGGTGGCGAACGTGTACATGTCCGTGAGCACCGACGTCGAGCTGGCGGTGAGCTGGGTGAAGTAGACCGGCTTGCTTTCGGTCATTTCGTTGGTGGCCCGATACCGGATGTGCATGTAGTACAAGCGCCCGCTCGCCAAAGCGGGCATCGCGGTCTTCGAGTCGA
>NZ_JAHBBH010000018.1 GCF_019331735.1 Bifidobacterium miconis | reverse complement strand
TGCCCGCCGTCGGCCGCCGCGGCGTCGCGCGAACCGGCCGCCGCGCGATCGGCCGAGGACATCACGCCGAGCAGCGCATACACGGGACGTCGCAGCAGCACGCCGACGATCACCGCGGCCGAACCGGCGACGATCGCCTTGCCGTACGACGCGAGGATCCGGCGTCCGTCGAGACGCCCCTCGAACCGCCGTCGCAGCGACGGAATCAGGAACGGGAACGCGAGCAGGTGACCGACCGCGGAACCGACGCCGACGATCGCGACCCACATCGTCGGCGACGTCATCGCCGCGCCTCCCAGCACGAGCACGACGAACATCGCGTTGAACAGCAGCATGAACAGGAACGGCGTGCGGCCGTCCTCGAACGCGTAGAACGTGCGCTGGATGATCAGGTACGCGCTGGAAACGGGCAGGCCGAGGCCGAGCATCGTCAGCGGCGTGGCGATGAGCATCGCCTCCTTGACGCTCACTGACGGCAGCAGCGCGAGGATGATCGGCACCGGCATGACGATGAACGCGACCGTGAAGAACACCATGAGCACGCCCACGCTGCGCAGCGACTGGCTGAGCGCGTCGCGCGCGTCCGGAATGTCATGGTCGGCGATCGCGCGCGATATCTTCGGGAACAGGGCCGTCGCCACGGAGACGGCGATGAGCGAGTACGGCAGCATGTACAGCGTGAACGCGTTCTGGTACGTGGCGTTGCCGGCCACGTCGAGCATGTTCAGGCCCATCGTCGCGTGCGCCTGATCCGGTGCGGACGTGGTGATGTTCGTGGTGATGATGTTGACCAGCTGGTCGAGGATGACGATGCCGACGCTCCAGCCGGCCACCGATCCCATGGACTTGAGCCCGATGCCGGCCACGCCGAACCGCGGGCGGTAGCGGATGCCGCAGCGCGTGAGCGGCAGGAACAGGATCAGTGCCTGGAAGGCGACGCCCAGCGTCCACGTGCCGGCCGTGAGGGCCAGCTTGTTGGCCGTCCAGAATGCGACCGGCTGCTCGGTGGAACGGCCGAACAACACGATGAACGCGGTGAAGCCCGCGCAGCTGATCAGGTTCGCGCCCACCGAAGACCACGCGTACGTGCCGAAATGGTCCTTGGCGGCGAGAATCTGGCCGAGCACCGTGTACAGGCCGTAGAAGAAGATCTGCGGCATGCACCACAGCGTGAACGCGTTCGTGAGGGCCATCATCTCGGGGGTGCCGCGCACGTAGAGCATGGTGAGCAGCGGGGTGGCCGCGGCCATGATCAGCGTGATGCCGCCCAGCATCGCGATCGCCAGCGTGATGAGCTTGTTGAGCCGCTCCTCGGCGTCCTTCTGCTGCAGCGTGCGCACGATCTGCGGCACGAGCACCGCGTTGAAGATGCCGCCCGAAACGAGCGTGAACACGGCCTGCGGAATCATCGCGCCGGCCTGATAGGCGTTCGCCGCCATGCCGGTCGTGCCGAGCGCGGCCGCCAGCAGAATCGTGCGGACCTGCCCGGTCACGCGGGACGCCGCCGTGCCGGCGGCCATGATCATCGAATTGCGGCCGAGGGAGGAACTGCTGGAACTCATTCGTCGGGATCTTTCTTGCGATGGAACTGACGCCACAGGCCGAGCAGGCCGAGCACGACGGCGAATCCGATGATCACGAAACCGCTCATGTCGCTGATCTGCAGCACGCTGGTGATCTTCTTGGTCTGCGGCTCTCCGAACGCCTGCCCGTTGCGGTCTTGCAGCGCGATCGTCGCGTTTGCCGAACCGGACGTGGACACGCGGATCGAGAACGTGATCTGCGCCTCCGCATGCGCCGGAATCTCGGTTTCGGCGGTGCGCGAGGTGACGATCTCCATCGAATCGGTGATCGACGAGACCTTCACGTGCACCGCGTACGGGAGCGTGTTGCTCAGCGTGACCGGCATCTTCGCCGTTTCGCTGACCACCGTCAGCGATTCGGACGGGGTGATCGTCACGCCGCCGAGCAGACGGTCGACCAGACGCGCGGCGCCGTCCGTCATGCGTTTGGCGACGGTCGCGTTGCCGGACATCGCGTGCAGCGCGAGCGTCGACTGCGCGGCGAGCAGCTGGTTGCTCCACGCCGTCGACTTGCCGTCGGCGACGAGTACGGACGAAATGAACCGGCTGATCTGATCGCGGTCCGCGGCGAGCGTCGACAGCGTGCCCGTCAGCTCGTCCGACTGCGCGTCGGTCAGCTTCGTCGTCTCGTTCACCATGGCGAGCGCGTCGTCGCCGGACGCGAACGCATCCGCCCGGCTCAGCGTCGCGAGATCGGTCAGGTTCAGCCACGAGGCGTGCTCGGCCGCGCTCATCAGCGCGTCGACCATCGCGCCGTTCGCGTTCGCGTTCATGCACACCAGCAGGCTGCGCGTCGTGTACGGCTGCTCCATCTGATAGAACGCGCTCTGCGCGATGAACCGGGCGATGCGGCCCGCCATGCTGCCCTCGGCGTCGGCGCTCGCGCTCGTCGCCTTGCCCTGCGCGAGCCGGCTGAGCACGCGCTGCTGCGTGAGCACGGTCACGTCTCCCGCGTCGGTGGGCACGACGATTTTGCCCGTGTGCACGGTCGAATCGTCGCTGTTGTCGAACTCGTGGTTCGCGATCACGACCGAATAGCCCTGCCGCTTCGCCTGCGTGAGCGAGGCCAGCGACCAGTTCGCCCTGCCCTGCCACGCGACCCCGTTCGTGGACGCCTTCTGGTCGCCCAGCGCCGAACGGTAATCGGCCAGCGCGGCGTCGGCGTTCCATGCGGAGCTCGTCACGCCGGCCGCCTCGTATGCGCCCGCGTTGTCCGAACCGTACGCGGACATGTCGAATCCGGACGGCTGCATGATGCCGTTGACCTGCGTGGGCATGTCCATTGCGTCCAGCAGTGTCGGGTCGGCGATGACCTGCAGCGTGGGATGCTTCGCGAGCAGCTGCTGGTAGACGCGGTCGGTTTTCGCCTCCTCGCCGAGCGTGACGATGGCCGAGCCGGCGTTCGACGAGCCGCTTGCCAGCGATTCGAACGCGGTGTCGCTGACCTGCCATGCGCCCGATCGCAGCGGCATGGCGATGGTCAGGTTGAGCGCCGGAGCGTCGATGGCGTTCATGCCGGCCGATGAGCGGGTCAGGAAGCTGTGCGTTTGCGCGAGCGGCCGGTCGCCGCTGACGTAGCTGACGAGGATCGGCTTGGGACCCCACGTCGCGATGCGTCCGAGCGACTCCTTGCTTGCCGAGACGGTCACGGACGCGGACGCGCCCGGCGTGAGCTCGGGCACGGAAACGCTGCCCAGATCGTCCATCATGGGGATGTTCGCGTCGCCCTGCGACCATTCCTGCATGTCGGTGCGCGAGTTGAAGATGTAGCCGAGATTCGCGGACAGGTTGAGCGTGCCGGCGTCCAGCGCGTCCTGCGAACCGTTGGACACGGTGGCTTTGAGCTGGTAGCCGGATGTGGCGGTGACGACCGCGGTGACCGCGTCGATGGCGATCGTGATGCCGGTGCCTTGGTCGTTGGTGTCCGTGCCGGTGCCGTCGGCGTTCGCGTCGTCGGCCGCATTGGCCGTGCCGGTATTGGTCGTGTCGGTCGTGCTGCCGTCCGTGTCGTCGGCGGACGCCGGCGTCGGCCATGCGACGAGCGCCGCGCACATCGCCACGGCGAGCGCCAAGGCCAGCAGTGCGCGCAGTGTCCTGGTGATCCGCGCGGTTGCGCGCGCTGCAGTGGGGTTCACGTCAAGCCTGCCTGTTCAGTTTCTTGGCATACAGCCATGCGATCTTGCGTTCATTAGGATAGCTGAGCACGCCGTCCAAATCCTCGAAGTCCACCCAGATCGCATCCTCGGCCTCATGGTCCGGGTCGCCGTCGACGCTGAGCTCGCCGCCCACCTGACGCAGCGCGAAATGATGGACGAGCTTGTGCACGCGCTGGCTCGTGCCCGTGAACCAGTAGTCGATGGTCGCGATCGAATCGACCACCTCGCCCAGAATGCCGGTTTCCTCGTGCACTTCGCGCACGGCGGTATGCTGCGGCGTCTCGCCCTTTTCGATGTGGCCCTTCGGCAGGCACCATTCGAGATGACCGCTGCGCGAATGGCGAGCGATGAATGCCAGGCGGCCGTGGCGGTCGAACAAGAGGCCGCCGGCGGAATACTCGCGCACGACGGGCAGGTCCTGCGCGTCGAGCGAGGCGAACGTGGTCGGGCCGTCCAGCGCGCGGCGCGGCGGCATGTTCGCGGGGGAAGGGCGTCGCGGATGCGGCGGCTCCGCGACGGCCGGCTGCTGCTCGGCCGGGGTGATCGTGCGGATTTCGACATGCTCGACGCGTTCGACCTGTTCGATCTGCGTCGCGGTGGATTCGGATCCGCGCCCGGAAGCCTGCTCTGCCTTGTGCACGGAAACCTGCGCGGACGACTCCGACGTGTACATCAATTCGTCCGGCGCCAGCGGATTTTGGGTATGACGACGCGACGCATGGTCGAGCATGCGTGCGAGGTCCGCTGGCGTAATCATGGTAACCACCTTACTCATACTTTGCGCTGGTGGGGTAACGCTATGCTGATAAGAGCAAAAGTTTCCTTGAGACCTGAAGAGGGTGAGCGTGAATTTCGAAGTCTGGCCGGAGGCCATTGAGCTGGGTCGTTTGTTCGCCGAACAGGGGTACGAGCTGGCGTTGGTGGGAGGTCCGGTGCGCGACCTGCTGCTGCACCGCAAGTCGCATGACCTTGATTTCTGCTCGTCGGCGCGGCCCGAGCAGTTCGAGCCGATCCTGCGCAAGTGGGGGCGCGACGGCTTCTGGGACATGGGCCGCAAGTTCGGCACGCTCGGCGCGATGCGCCGGCGCGAGGACGGCACCGAAGTCAAGGTCGAGATCACCACATACCGGTCGGATGTCTACGATCCGGACTCGCGCAAGCCGGAAGTCAGCTACGGCGACACGTTGGAGGGCGATCTGTCCCGCCGCGACTTCACCGTCAATGCGATGGCGCTGCGCGTACCGCAGCTCGAATTCGTCGACCCGTTCGGCGGCGCGAACGACCTCGCCAAGGGCGTGCTGCGCACGCCGGTCGACCCGCGGCAGTCGTTCGACGACGATCCGCTGCGCATGATGCGCGCCGTGCGCTTCGTCGCCCAGCTCGGCTTCTCGATCGAGCCGGAGACGGCCGCGGCGATCACCGACATGGTCGATCGCATCGAGATCGTCTCCGCCGAACGCGTGCGCGACGAACTCGTCAAGATGCTGCTGTCCGACCGTCCGCGCGCCGGCATCGAAGCGCTCGTCGACTCCGGCCTCGCGGACATCGTGTTCCCGGAAATCCCCGCGCTGCAGCTGGAAATCGACGAGCATCACCGTCACAAGGACGTCTTCGAGCACACGATGATCGTGCTCGACCGCGCGGTCGCGCTGGAAACCGACGACGACGGCCCCGTGCCGCGTCCGGACCTGACGCTGCGCCTCGCCGCGCTCATGCACGACATCGGCAAGCCGAAGACGCGCAAGTTCGAGCCGGGCGGCAAGGTCAGCTTCCACCACCACGACGCAGTCGGCGCGAAGATGACGCGCAAGCGGCTCAAGGCGCTGCACTTCGACCACCACATCATCGACGACGTGAGCGAGCTTGTGAACCTGCACCTGCGCTTCCACGGCTACGTGGACGAGCCGTGGACCGACTCGGCCGTGCGCCGGTACGTCAAGGACGCGGGGCCTCTGTACGAGCGGCTCAACCGGCTCACGCGCGCCGACGCGACCACGCAGAACAAGCGCAAGGCGATGGTGTTCTCATCCGCGATGGACGAGATGGAAGACCGCGTGCGCGAGCTCAAGAAGAAGGAGGACTTCGACGCGATCCGCCCGGACATCGACGGCAACGAGATCATGTCGCTGCTCGGCCTCGAACCCGGCCCGATGGTCGGCCGCGCGTACAAGCACATGCTCGAATACCGCCTCGATAACGGCCCCGTCGACCACGACGTCGCCGTCGCCGAGCTTAAGCGCTGGTATGAAGGCCTGTAACTCGTACGCATGCGAAATGCCCGCTTCCTGTTCGGGGCGCGGGCAGTTCGTTATCCTCATCCGGCTTACTGCTGGGTGGTGGCGGCTGCCTGGGAGGGCTCCACGGCTTTGTGGATGACGGCCTTGGGCAGCCTGACCAGCTTGACGGCGTCGCGGCATCCGGAGAGGCGTTCGATGGTATCGCCGGTGTCCGGCACCGAATCCTTTGCGCTCACATCGTTGAACGTCGCGCCGATCACCACCGTGATCAGCATGTCGCTGCGATCGTCCATGACCATCACCGCATCCGTGAAGTTCGCGTTCACCGTGTACGCCTGCGCGATCGCGTTCTTGCCGAAGTAGATGATCGTGCGCTGGACGTCGCTGTTCACGATCGGATTGCCGTCCTTGTCGAGGACTTCCTTGCCGTCCTTCTGCTTGGTCAGCGTGCCCGCATCCTGCATGACGAATCCGCGGTTTTCCATCGCATCGGTGACCGCGCCGGCCAATCCCAGATGGTCGGTGCCGTTCACCACCTGCACGGTGATGGTGTTGTTGGCCGGATACTTCGACGCCTTGCCGTCGGAGCCGTTCGGCACGCACGGCGCGGTCACGCCGTAGTTGGGCTGCACGGCCGCCGTCTTGGCGACGCCGAGACCGAACAGGTGGAAGTAGAACATCAGCGCCACCACCAGCGCCGCGGCCAGCAGCACGATGGTGACGGAGAACACCTTTACCTGACGCCGGCGCATGTAGACCTTGCGGGCCTGCCGCTCGTCGTATAGCTCACTCATGACCCGCTCCTCCGGTATGTATGTGGTTCAGGCGCTTCGATTGTCTCAACCTTAGCTTCATCGTCTGACTCGCCCGTACTGGATTCGACAATCTTCTGCTCCGCGGCGCGGCTGGGGCCTGGGCCATGAGGATGCGGTCGACCGCGTGCGATGCGGTCCATGCGCGGCGCCCGTCGGCGGCCGCCTGCTCGTCGGCGACGAACGCGATGACCGACGGTCCCGAGCCGGACACGAACGCCTGCCGCGCGCCGGCCGCGACCGCTTCGCGTATCGCGTCGCCGCTGCGCGGATGCAGCGCGATCGCCGCATGCTGCAAATGATTCTCCTCGCCGTCGCCGGCTCCCAGCCGATCGAACGCGGCGTACACGGCCGGCGTGCTCAACGCGTCCGCATACGCGCCGATCATCGCCAGTCCGGCGAAACCGCGCGACTTCAGCTGCCGTGCGGCAGGCGAATCGGCGGGAATGTCCTCGATCCGCTCGCCGAATCCGGTGCCGCGCGCGTACCCGCCGGTCAGGCAGAACGGCATGTCCGCGCCGAGTGTGGCCGCGATCTCGCGCAGCCGGGCGATCGGCCAATGCAGGTCCCACAGTTCGTCGAGCGCCAGCAGCGCGCCAGCGGCGTCGGCCGAACCGCCGCCCAGTCCGGCGGCCACGGGAATGCGCTTCTCGATGTTCAGCGACACGTCCGGTTCGCGGCCGCACGCTTCGGCGAGCGCGAACAGGGCCAGTACGGCGTGATTGCGCCGCATGTCGCTGCCGGTGCTCGCCAGATCGCCCAAGTGCTCGCCGGCAAGGTCGAGCGAGAAGCCGCTGCCGGGCTCCTTGCTCGTGACCGTGATCGTGTCGTAGACGCCCACGCCGCAGTAGATCGTATCGAGTTCGTGGCGCCCGCCCCATTCGGCGCGGGGCGCGCCGACGTGCAGGGTCAGGTTCGTTTTGGCCGGCACGTCGACGCTGACCGTGAGCGGGGGAACGTGCCGCGCGGCGTTCGGCTTGACAGCGGATGCTGCGGATGCAGCGGATGCAGCGGATGCAGCGGATGCTGCGGATGCAGCGGATGCAGCGGATGCTGCGGACGAGGCGGCGCTCGCCGTGCGGCGACGATCGGCGCGCGGACGGGCCGGAGTGAGCGTGTCAGTCATGGTCCGCTCCGGTGGTTGCGGACGCGGCCGACGAATCGTCGCCATGTTCGGTCGCGCATGCGGCGCACGCGGCGGCCAGCCGCGCGAAATCGGCGATCGTGAGCGTCTCGCCGCGACGGGTCGGGTCGATGCCGGCGCGTTCGAACGCCTCCGCCGGCACGGTTTTCTTCAATTCGGCGTGCAGCGTCTTGCGCCGCTGGCCGAACGCCTCGTCGATCAGGCGGAACGTGGCCTCGCGGTCGGCGCCGCCGGCCAGCGCGGCCTGCTCGTCGGGCGTGTGCCGAACGAAGCGCACGAGCGCGGCATCGACGGTCGGGGCCGTCCAAAAAACGTTGCGGCCGATGTTGCCCACGCGGCGTTCCTTGCCGTACTATGCGACATTCACGCTCGGCGTGCCGTAGATCTTGTTGCCGGGTTCGGCGGCGAGCCGGTCGGCAACCTCCTTCTGCACCATCACGAGGAACGAATCGAGGTTCGCGAAGCGTTCCAGCAGCGTCAGGATGATCGGCGTGGCCACGTTGTACGGCAGGTTGGCGACCAGCGTGAACGCCGCGTCGCCGTTGAAGTCGGGGACGTTGTCGGGAGTCACGGTGAGCGCGTCGCGGTTGACGACGCGGAACCGGTCGACCGCGTCCGGCATGAATTCTCCGATCGTGCGCGGCAGCCGTTCGGCGACCGGCGGATCGATCTCGATCGCGGTCATCGCCGCGCCCGTTTCGAGAATCGCGAGCGTGAGCGAACCGAGGCCGGGACCGACCTCCATGACGTGCGTGTCGGCCGTCACGTCGGCCTCGCGCACGATGCGGCGCACGGTGCCCGGGTCGATCACGAAATTCTGTCCGAACTTCTTGGTCGGGCTGATGCCCGCGTCGGCCGCGATGCGGCGGATATCGGCCGCGCCCAGCAGGCGTCCCTGCGGTTCCTGCGCCGCCGTCTGCTCCTGTTCTTCGCTCATGTTCACCTCTCGTTGCTGCGGTTGCCCGATTGCGCGCCCGGCCGCATGCTCAGCCGCGCGCCCGGCCGCTGCAGGGCCGGTGTTCGGGGTCGTGTCCTGCCTGCCATTGTCTCTCATGCGGGGGCGACGACGCGATCAGTACCAGCCTTCCTTTTCCGAATGCTCCCATGCCTTGGACGGAGTGCCGTAGCGCTGCGCGATGTAGGACAGCCCCCAGTCGATCTGGACCGCCGCGTCGTTCTTCCAGTCGGCGCCGAAATCCGCCATTTTGCTGCCGGGCAGCGCCTGGGGAATGCCGTAGGCGCCCGACGACGCGTTTTCGGCCGACCAGGACCAGCCGGATTCGCGGTTCCACAGTTTGACCAGCGCGGTCCAGTCATCGCCGGTCCAGCCGCGTTGGGCCGCGGCGCCGGCCGCGTATGCCTGCGCCTGCGCGGCGGTGGGGCGCCACAGGCGCGCGTTGGAGGCGTCGCTGCTGCCGGAGTCGCTGCCGGATCCGCTCGAACCGCTGCCGCTGTTGGTGTTGGACGACGAGTTGGAGTCGTTCGAGCTGCTGCCGGAATTGGTATTGGAGTTCGTGTTCGAGTTGCCCGAACCGCCGTTGTTGGTGCCGGAGCTGCCTGAGTTGCCCGAATTATTGGCGTTGGTGTTGCCGCTCGTGCCGTTGCCCGCGTTGTTCGAATTGCCGGAGTTGCCTGAGTTGCCCGCATTGCCGGACGACCCGTTGCCTGATGACGAGCCGCTGTTCGGCTTGCTGCCGTTGTTGCCGGTGCCGCCGTTCGTATTGCCGGACGTTCCGTTGCCGGAGTTGCCCGATCCGTTCGATCCCGACGCCGAACTGTCGGTCTTGCCCGACGTGCCGCCGTTCGACGATCCGTTGGACGACGATCCGTTGGACGACGTGCCGCTGCCGGAACCGGTGTTCTTGTCCGCGGACCCGTTCGACGACGAGCTGCTGCCCGTCGTGCCGTTCGAGCCGTTTGCGGACGATCCGTCGCCCGTCGCATCGTTCTTGCTCTCGGCATCGCCGTTCTCGTTGCTGTCCGCATTGCCGGACGTGTCGTTCGCGTCGTCGCTCTTGCTGGTTTCCGGCTGTTTCGTGCCGACCGCGACGATCGTGTCGATCGCGATCTTCGTCGTCGTTTCCGACTTGAGCTGTTCCGACTCCTTCTTGCCGTCCACGTACGTGACGCTGTACGTCTGCCGTTTCTCGCCGTCCTCGCCCTGCTGGCGCACGACGGTCGTGCCGGCCGCGAGCGACGGGTCCTCGATCGTCTGCGTGCCGTGCGGGATCGCGACCGTGCGCGTCTCCTCGCCGTGCGTGACGCGCTGCACGCGCAGGATCGTCTTGCCGCCGTCCTTCTCGACGCTCACGCGATCCTCCTTGCCGAGCGTGATGCCCTTCGAATCGAGGATCGACGCGGCCGGCAGCTTGCCGTTCGGCGCGACGGAGCTCTTGCCATCGGCGATGACGGTGACCGGGCCATCCGCGTTGATGACGAGGCCGCCGGTCAGTTTGCTGTAGATGTTGTCGATGTTGACGGTGACCTTCGCGGCGGCGTGCTCGTTCGCCTCGAAGAAGCCGAGCAGCTGCGCCGCGCTGGTGGCCGTGGTCCAGAACGGGACCTCCTGGCCGTCGATGCTGATGGTGGTCTGGTAGGCGCTCTGCACGGTCACGACCGAGTGGTTTGTGAGCTTTTCGCCGCCCGCGCTCGATTCGACGATGTCGTGCGTTTTGACGTCGATGCCCTGCGATTCGAGCAGTCGGGACGCGCTCATTGCATACGTGGTCACCGTCGTGGTTTCGCCGTTGACCGTAATCGCCACGGTTTTGCGCGCCGTGAGCTGGAACATGCCCAGAGACACCGCCAGAACGATGAGCGCACTGGCCGCGACGCGAATGCGACGCAACTTCACAAACCGTTGCGGGGTCCACCGTCTTGCCATCGTTACCATCTTTCCGTGTCGCAGCTTCGGGTCATCTGATTCATCTGGTTCATCTGAGAGTCGTCGTTACGTCACGCATTGTAACCGTTCGATCTGAAAGCGTTGGAGAAAAGAAAAAGGGGGCGGGAGAGAAGGGGAAATTCCCGCCCCCTTGATAAGGGGCAGAGCCGGTTGGGGGAATGCCCTGCCCTCGTCACCAGAAGCCACAAGTTGGGGGAAGACTTCTGGGACTCGCTTACTCGGGTTAAGTTTTGCTGTAACGCGGCATTGCGTACATATCTACTATACGACGTTTTGCCGCGCGACGAGCCTCTTGTCGGGATCGAACCGACGACCTGCCGCTTACAAGGCGGCCGCTCTGGCCATCTGAGCTAAAGAGGCGTTCCCGTTGCCACCCGGCAACCTTGGACGAATGACTAGCATACCAGCAAGTCCCGAATGTTCAATTCGGCCGGTGTCATGCCTATCGCATACCGTCTGCCGGCGATCCGCAGGAACCATCCGGAGCGTTTCGCGTGACATTGAGGTCGGTGGCGGATGGTTACTGGAAGGAATGTCACGCAAAACGGCCCGCTGGCGTGACATTCGCTCCAGTAGAGGACGCTTACTGTCGTCCATGTCACGCTACGAGGCACTTGTGCGTGACTTTGCGGCTGGTATCGGCGGGTTGCTATCCCCAATGTCACGCGGATCGGCCGCATGAGTGAGCATATGCGCGGGCCCGCCGTCCGAAACCGGAAACGGCGGGCCCGAGGCATCATCGCGACAGTCGTGCAACGGCGATAGCGCGGCGGCCGATCACTCGCCGGTCGTCAGCGAAATCGGCTTGTTGTCGGCGCCGATCGACGGCAGCGTGCTCGCGTCGCCGACCTTGCTCGAATCCAGGCCGATCGACTGCAGGAAGCCGTCCGTCACGGTCACGCCGGCCGTCGACACGTCCGACAGGTTCCAGCGCGTGCCGTTGATCATCACGGTCGGCGTGGTGAACGAGCCGGCGTACGAACCGCTCGTGTTCAGCAGTTCCTTGCGCTTCGGCGTGTACGTGTTCATCGCGTCCAGCCAATCCTGATAGTCGCGGCCGTACGCCTTGTCCGCCACGTCCTGCGGCACGCCCGCGGCCACGGCCTGCTCCTTGAGCTTGTCGTCGCTCACCGACTTGTACGAGCTGCCCTCGTCCGGCTGGAAGCCGTCGGCGTACACGTTCTTGATGTATTCGAGCAGGTGGTTCGGATCGTCGTCATGGTCGGCGATGTACAGCGCGGAGTTCGCCACGCGGCTCGAATAGTCGTCGGTCGAGTAGCTGTCCATGAACGAGAGGAAATGCAGATCCAGGTTGAGCTGGCCGGCGTTCATGAGCTTGATGAGCGTCGGGTCGAGCTGGCGGTTGAGCGAACCGCAGCCCGGGCAGATGAAGTCCATGTACACCTGCACGGTCGGCGCGCCCTCCACCGACTTGCCGTAGCCGTCCTTGGAGATGAGGATGCCGCCCTTCTTGTCGGCTCGCTCCGGCTTGACGGACACCGCCTGCACCGCGTTGTACGCCTCCGTGACGGACATGTTGGCCTTGGCCTGCTCCTCGGCGGACTTGCGCGTCGAATTGAACACGGCGATGCCCGCGACGATGATCAGCACGGCCACGATCGCCACGGCGATCACGCCGATGATGGTCTGCTGCTTGCGTTCCTTGGCCGCCTTCGCTTCAGCCGCGCGCGCGAGGGCCTCCTCGGCGGCGCGACGGTCGGCCCGCGATTTGCGTTTGACGGTTTTCTTCGGATCCTGAGCCATGATGAAAGTCCTTTCAACCCAACAATCTCGCTCATGATAGCCGATTGCCGCACGGCTCCGCCCAGAGCGTTCATGTCCTCACCATGTCCGGACGGCGCGTTTGCCGCGCGTTCACCAGATGCCGTATACCGTATTTAAGCTCCCCTTGTCAGGGGAGCTGGCAGCCGAAGGCTGACTGAGGGGTAGTCATGCCCGGTGTGCCGCTATCACCAGATGCCGCTGATCAGCGGCCACCAGTTGATGATCGGGTTCACGCCGAGCGCGATCGCGGCCGCGGCCGTCAGCGCCGCCCAGATCACGCGCAGCACACGGGCGCGCGTGATCTGGGGGCCGTTGTCCCCGTCCGTGACGTCAGTCGTCGAGTCGTCTTCCTTCAGCCCGCGCAGCGTACCCGCGCCGAGCCGCACCGTCGCCGCGTTCGCGGAGAACACGGACAGCATCCAGCCGATCGCCGCGCCCGCGGCCAGTGTCATGCCGCTGGCCGACAGCGGCGACGCGTCCAGAATCGGGATCGACAGCCAGTCGACGCCGAACAGTTCCAACGACGTCATCTGCAGCCCCAACTCCAACGACGCCAGCAGCGTCACAACGCTCATCGTCACCGCGAACAGCGCCGTGCGCTACGCGGCGAACGGTAACGCCATCACGAGATGCCTCGGCAGGAGACGCGCGCGCCTCCTCACGGCGCTTGGCCGGCGCCCGCCGCCGCGGCTGGAAGCGACCACCAGTTCCGCTTCGGTCGAGGAGCCGGCTGCGAACATCATCCAGAGCAGCACGGCCGCAAGCATCGCGGCGACCAGCGGCAGGGACGCGGCCAGCACGGCGACCGGAATCGTCAGCGCCCACAGCGGCAGCAGCCCGCGCGAACGGTACTGTCCGCGGCGAATCGCCACCGATTCGGGGGAAGGGGCCTCGAACGTCGGTTGCTGCCATTGCGACTGTTCGTCCTGCGGCGGCAGGGACGGCGGTTGCTGATCGGTCGGCTGAAGTTCGGCGCTGATGGTGCCGTCCGTGTCGTCAGCCATGCGGCTGGCCGGTTCGGTCGTCGGCATCGGTCGCATGGCCTGCGTGGCCTCCGGCTCTCCTCCCGTGCGCGTCGTGCGCACGTTGGCATCGGGATTCGCGACGGGTGACGATATGACCTGCGTGGCGTCGGTCGCGAGCGTTTCGGTCGGCAGGTCGCCGATGGTCTGCGTGCGCGCGGGATCGTCGTCGGCAGCGTCCGTTCGTTGCGACATACCGTCCGGCATGACCGTGGTGCGTGGCACGGACGGCGCGGGACGGTTCGGAATGACGATGGTCGCCACGTTCGGAATGGCCGACGATGACGGCGGGCGCGACGGTTCGGCGGCTGTGCCCAGGCTCGCCGGTGTTTCGGAGGTGCCTGCGAGCCTGCGCAGGGCCGGTCGGCCACCCGCTGCGGTCGGCTGGAACCGGTCGACGGGATGCTCCGATGCTGCGTGTTCGACGTCGGACCGTTGCGGCGGCTGCGGTGGTTGCGCCGACTGCAGCGGCATGGTCGCCGACGGTTCGATCGGAGGCAGGATCGCCGTGCTTTCGTTGCTCGCCGCGGCTAGTCCGGTGCCGGGAGCGTTCGGCTGGGTCTGCATGCTGATCGGCGCGTTCGGCCGCGTGATCGCACGATTGCGTTCGGCGGCGATGATGGTCGGTTCGTCGCGCCACAACAGGCGCGGATTGCCCGCGCCCGTCGCGTCAAAAGGGCGCACCACCTCCGTCTCACCGCTGTCCAGCGCCGCCTCCTGCCACACGGTCGGATTCAACGCATCGACTGCAATCGCATGCAGCAATTCGTCCGGTGTACAACGTTTGCTGCGATCGGGGTTCAATGCCGAACGGAACGCTGCCATCTTGCCCGCCGGCAGTCCCACCAGATTCGCATTGCCACGGGCCGCGCGCTCCAGCACCGCCATCATCGGCTTCGTGCCGAACACCGGCGAGCCGGTCGCGGCGAACGCGAGCACCGACGCGACGTGCCACCAGGCCGTCCCATCGTCCGACTCCTAGCCGTCGATGATCTCCGGCGCGATGAAGCCCGGCGTGCCCATCACCAGACCGGTGCGCGTCACATGGCTCTCGCCGCCCGTCATCGCAATGCCGAAATCCACCAACACCGGGCCGGACGCCGACACCATCACGTTCGTCGGCTTGATGTCGCGGTGCACGATCCCGGCCGCATGCACGGCCTTCACCGCGTCGATCAGCTTGCGCGCCAACCGTTCCAGATCGTCGCCGACATACCGGCCGTTCGCCTTCACGTCGTCGCGCAGGTTGCGGCCCTCGATCAGCTCGGTCACGATGAACGCGAGCGAATCGTCCAGCTCCATGTCGACGATCCCGCACACGCCCGGGTGATCGACCTTCTTCAACGCCATCGCCTCGCGGCGCAACCGTTCGCGGGCAGTCACGCGTTCGCGAACGTCGTCATCGTCCATGTCGGCGTTCTCGTCGTCCGCCAGCGAATCGCGCAGAATCTTCATCGCGTACTCCTGGCCGCCGTCGTCGCGGGCGCGCCAGACGGAGCCCATCGCCCCCGCCCCCAGACGGGACACCAGCGTATAGCCGCCGACGATGTCGCCCGTCTGCAAATTCAACGCGTTCAAGTCACTCATGGCTCCCATCCTAGCCAAACATCCGTTCGACTGGCAGGGTGTGCCGTGACGCCGATCGTATTGCCGCACTTCTCAAAATTGTCGAGAAGTTAGGAGGAAAACTGCTCAACAATTTTGAGAAGTGATGGGCGAACGGGGGCGCTTTCCGATCCTTCTCGATTTTATGGGCGCGTGTCCATTGACCGTGTGGCAGGGGAGCATCCCAGGGGTCGCGTGTGTGTGATCGCAAACAATTATATCGATATGATTTGCAAATCGGCGGCAAATACGTCGAAACACGCCGTTGACGCGGGCGCGGCGGCGTGTATAGTGGAACGTGGCTCAGCGAAGAGCTCTTCAACGAACCGAAGATAACTGAACGCCGAGGTTTGAGACTTAGCCAATGTGGGAAGTCGTGGACTGAAGCACAGCAACAACCAAAATCCCTTTACAACGGATCGTGAGACACGTACCTGTCTCTGAAAGGATGAAACATTATGGCAGAAGTCGTTTTTGACCATGTCACTCGTATCTACCCGGGCAACGACAAGCCGTCGGTGGATGATCTGAATCTGGATATCAAGGACGGCGAGTTCCTGGTGCTGGTTGGCCCGTCTGGCTGCGGTAAGTCGACGACCCTGCGCATGCTCGCTGGTCTGGAAGAGGTCAACAAGGGCCGCATCCTCATCGGTGGCAAGGACGTCACCACGATGCAGCCGAAGGACCGCGACATCGCCATGGTGTTCCAGAACTACGCTCTGTACCCGCACATGACCGTCGCCGACAACATGGGCTTCGCCCTGAAGATCGCCGGCACCCCGAAGGACGAGATCCGCAAGCGCGTCGAGAAGGCCGCCGAGATCCTCGACCTGACCGAGTACCTCGACCGCAAGCCGAAGGCTCTGTCCGGTGGTCAGCGTCAGCGTGTCGCCATGGGCCGTGCAATCGTCCGTGAGCCGAAGGTCTTCCTCATGGATGAGCCGCTGTCCAACCTCGACGCCAAGCTCCGTGTCCAGACCCGTACCCAGATCGCCGCTCTGCAGCGCCAGCTGGGTGTCACCACCCTGTACGTGACCCACGATCAGACCGAGGCTCTGACGATGGGCGATCGCATCGCCGTCATCAAGCTCGGCATCCTGCAGCAGGTCGGCGCCCCGACCGAGCTGTACGATCGTCCGGCCAACGTCTTCGTCGCCGGCTTCATCGGCTCCCCGTCGATGAACCTGAACACCCACCCGGTGGTCAACGGCAAGGCGAAGATCGGTGAGGACACCGTCGATCTGCCGAAGGAAGCGGTCGCCAAGCTGACCGTCGAGGACGGCAACAAGATCGTCGTCGGCTTCCGTCCGGAGGACGCCTCCCTGGCCACCCCGGATGACCCGAACGCGTTCTCGCTGAAGGTCGTCAACGTCGAGGATCTGGGTTCCGACGGCTACATCTACGGCAACATCATCACCGATGGCTCCGCCGCCGAGGCCTCTCAGGTCATGTCCGACCAGAACAAGCTCACCACGATTCGTGTGAACCCGCGTGCGCTTCCGAAGGTCGGCGACACCGTCAAGATCAAGATCGATCCGTCCAAGATGCACCTGTTCGCTCCGTCGACCGAGCTGCGTCTGAACTAGTCGATCGGCCTCTTGGCCCGATAGATACTTGGCATGGGAGAAAACCATGTCAACCATTAAACGAGGCACTTCTCTTCCTCTCTTAGGCCTCGTTGGAAAGGCCCCGCGTGGTAGCGGGGCCTTTCTTTGTTTGCTATGGCTGCGTGGTGGTGCGATAGGTGACACGCGCCAGCCTGCCGCAGCCGACGCTCCGGTCCACACATCCGCAAGCCGTTCCATGTGCCCAAGTACGATAGAAGGCTATGGAAGTTAACGATTTGACCCAACTGGATCCGCGTGCGCTCAAGGCCACGTCCGTCAAAGCCGAGGACGTGTCCGCTGAAACTCCCGAGCCGCAGGCCCTGAAGATCACCGCCGCCAGCTCGAACCCGCAGATGTTCACCCTCCCGTGGGAGAAGCCGCTCGCCACTTGGCCGCAGGAGCTCCTCGCCAACCTACCGCGAGGCATCTCCCGCCACGTCGTGCGCTTCGTGCACGTGGGCGACGAGGTCTACGCGATGAAGGAAATCACCCGTCAGGTCGCCGAGCGTGAGTACGAGCTGCTGCGCCGACTGCAGAAGCTCGACCTGCCCACCGTCCAGCCGATCGCGGTCGTCACCGGCCGTCACGACCGTGCTGGCGAGCCGCTCGAGGCGATCCTCGTCACCAAGCATCTCAAGTTCTCGCTGCCGTACCGTGCGCTGTTCGCCCGCAACCTGCGCCCGGACACCGCCGAGCGACTCATCGACGCGCTGGCCGTCCTCATGGTGCGCCTGCATCTGGCCGGCTTCTACTGGGGTGACGTCTCGCTGTCGAACGTCCTGTTCCTGCGCGACGCCGACGCGTTCTCCGCGTTCCTGGTCGACGCCGAAACCGGTGATCTGCACGTCAACCTGACCGAGGGCCAGCGCGAGTACGACATCGACCTCGCGCGCACGAACATCATCGGCGAACTCATGGATCTCGCCTCCGGCCGCCTGCTGCCGAGCGACGTCGACGAAATCGAGGTCGGCAACCGTCTCGCCGACCGCTACCACTCGCTGTGGAGCGCGCTGACGGACACCGACAAGTTCGGTCCGGACGAGATGTGGAAGATCGAGAAGCGCGTGAACAAGCTCAACGAGCTCGGCTTCGACGTGGACGAGCTGGAGATGAAGACCGCGGACGACGGCAAGCGCGTGCTCGTGCGGCCGCGCGTGGTCGACGCGGGCTACGCGTCGCGCAAGCTGCTGCGTCTGACCGGCCTCGACGTGCAGGAGAATCAGGCTCGCCGACTGCTCAACGATCTGGATGCGTACCGTGCGTCGACGTGGCGCGAAGGCGAGGAGCTGGAGATCGTCGCGACGGACTGGATGCGTGAAGTGTACGAGCCGACCGTGCGCATGATCCCGCGCGAGTACCGCTCGCAGATCGAGCCGGCGCAGTTCTTCCACGAAGTGCTCGACCACCGCTGGTTCCTGGCGGAGAAGGCCGGCCACGACGTGCCGATGGCCGAGGCCGTGAAGAGCTACATCGAGAACGTGCTGCCGCAGTACAAGCTCGACAAGAAGGATCTCGACGCGCTCAACGCGGAGGCCGATTCCGGCGTGGTCGACGACGAGTACACGTACAACGAGAACTCCGCGTCGCACTACGACGACGATGACGACGACTACAACCCGGACGACGATCCGGATGCGGCGGTGTGGAGCCATTAAAAGCCGTTAAAGGATTACAGCGCGTAAGCGAAATTGCGGAAGCCCCTCTTCGGAGGGGCTTCCGTTGTTGTTGGGGCAATGACGAAACGTGCTGGAATCGTGCTGATTGATTACGTATTCATGTGGAATATGTGACGAGAGGGGAAAGTCTGCGGAGGTAAGGGGGGCATCTTGCGGATTGATGCCCAATTTGGCGTTTTGCGTCAAAAGGGTTTATTCTTGCCGATAAGAGTGTCGTTCGGGGTCGAACGACGGGAGATGCGCTGCGGAAGGAAGTTCATGGACCGGCAAGAGAAGACGGGTTCTGTCTGCACATTGTTGCAAACGTTATCAGCAGTGATCGTGGTGCTGGGCATGATGCTGGCCAGCGTGCTGGTCGCCGTGCCCACCGCGCAGGCCGCCACCACCTACGAGATCGGCAGCAGTCAGGCCCCGGTGGACAAGGCCGCCACGATCATCACCATCAACGGCAAGCCGTACACCACCGGCATGAAGGTGAACTACGGCGACTCGGTCAAGGTGCAGCTGCACTGGTCCGTGCCCAACGGCACCGTCATCAACGAGGGGGACCAGTTCACCTACGACCTGCCCAAGGGCATCACGTTCGAAAAGGGCAAGACCTACGCCATCTACGGCGACGACGGCGTCGAACGCGGCTCCTTCACCGTCAACGGCAGCCGCATCGTCGCCACCTATACGCGCGCCGACACCAGCGGTGGCAGCGCAGGCACCAACATCAAGGCATACGTCACCGTCAACGGCACCATCGCCGAATCGTCGACCGGCGGCAACAACGGCGGCAAAGCCAACTTCGAATTCCCCGGCATCGGCGATCTGGAAGTCGACGTCAACGAACGGCACGGCCTGTGGGCGCAGAAGAACGGCGCCATCTCCACCGACGATCCGACCGTGTTCGACTTCGTGGTCGAAGTCCACTCGACCGGTTCCAACAAGAACGTCAAACTTGAGGATACCATGGGCAATCTGCTCACGCTGCAGCCGGGCACGCTCAAGCTGTACACGGACGCGAACTGCACGCAGGAATACACCGGCAAGTGGGAGCACGCGGACAACGCCGACCTCAAGGGATTCACCGCCAACATCGACCAGATGACCGACGGGACAGGCGCTCTACGCGCGTTACAGCGTGAAGATCAACCGTCAGGACGTCATCGACGCTGTCAAGAACGGCAAGGTCTACCTCGTCAAGAACAAGGTCAAGTACTACAGCGACGACGTCACGAACAAGAAGACCACCGAACAGAGCATCTGGCTAAACGGCGGCTGGTCCGTGAACAAAAACGGCAAAGCCGGCACCGTCAAGGACGCCAACGGCAAGGAATCCACCGTGATCACCTGGACGATCACCGTGAACGCCGATCCCGAGTCCAGCGTGCCCAACGCGACGACGATCAAGGACGCACTTGGCGCCAACCTCAAGGCGCCGACCGGTGCCGTGAAGGTCGTGTACACCGACGTGAACTGGCAGAAGCATGAGACCACCCTCAACTGGGCCGATCTGGCGAGCGGCAAGGCCGAGCTGCCGAGCGACAACGGCAAACCGTACCGTCAGTACGAGATCACGTACTCCACCGAAGTCACGAAACTGCCTGAGACGGGCAGCGGCGACAAGCTGACGTATACGAACGACGTGACGGTCACGCCCGGCGACGGCAGCGGCGAACTGCCCGGCAGCGGCACGGTGACGATCGGCAAGGACGCCGTGGACCTGAGCAAGAAGTATGTGGGAGACAAGAACGCGACCAAGACGCTGAAGTGGCTCACCACGTTCACCGCCAAGGAGGACCTGCCCGCCGGCAAGCAGCTGACGGACTCGCTCGACGACGACGGCAAGAACCACACGAACGACAAGAACTACACCAAGCCCGACTGGCAGGTGCTCGACGCGGACGTCAGCAACATCACGATCTACACCGACAAGGACCTGAAGACGTCGTACACGGGCAGTGTCACCAAGAAGATCGCCGACGACCGCAAGTCGTTCACGATCACGTTCAACGACGCCATCGCGAAGGGCACCAAGCTGTATATCTCGTACACGTCCACCGTGCTCGGCTCCGCGCCGGCCAGCGCCACGTTCTACAACACGGCGCGTTTCGTGAACAAAGAGGCCACGGACAGCCACAAGCCGGTGGTCGACAACATGGACAAGTCCAACGGTCCGTCGTGGGCCGACGACGGCAACGGCACGCCGCTGAGCCGCAACCTCATGCGCTGGCGCCTGACCGTGCACGACATCGCCAAGGACGCGCAGTCGGTGACCATCACCGATACGATGTCCGACAACCAGCGGTACGTTGCCGGCTCGATGGTGGTCAAGGACTCCAAGGGCAGCACCTATGACGGCGTGACCGTCACCGACAACGGCGACCACACGCTTACCTTCGTCATCGCCAAGGGCAGCAAGGCGTTCGCCAAGGCGCAAAGCGGCTCGCTGTACATCGAATACGACACCACGTTCGCGAACTTCGACGAGGCGCTGAAGGACCCCAACAACAAGCAGTACAAGAACGAGGCCGTCATCCACATCGACGGCTAAGCCCAGCTTCCCGACTCTGCGGACATCTGGACCAAGCCTGGCAAACTGGTGACCAAGAAGGGCACGTACGACAAGAGCACCGCACCCTTCATCAACTACACGGTGACCGTGAACGCGGGCGCCAACACGCTCAACAAGGGCAACGCGCTCACGCTCACCGACACGCTCGGCGCGGCGCTCGACCTGCGCATGGACAGCGTGGTCATCTCCGATGCGCGCACCAAGACGGACGTCGCCGGCGCCACGTACGCGTACGATCCGACGACGAAGAAGATCACGTTCACCGTGCCCGACGCGCGCGCGATCACGATCACGTACAAGGCGATGGTGAACCTCAAGCCGGGGCAGGACTTCGGCTCACTCGGCAACAACACGATCGTGCTCGCCGGCTACGATCAGAACGGCGGTTCGTCCAGTACGGACCAGACCGGCAAAGTTCTCGAAGCACAGGGCGGCATCAGCTACGACCTGAACTCGCTGCAGATCTACAAGTACGCCGACGGCGACACCACCAAGCCGCTCAACGGCGCGCAATTCAAGGTCGAGAAGCTCAATGTCGCCATGGACGCCAACTCGTCGGCCTGGACGTCGACCGGCACCGCCGAAACCGTGATCGACACCCTGAAATCCGGTACCAGCGGCTACACGTCGACGGTTGGTCTGCGCGCGGACACGATCTATCGGGTCACTGAAGCCGAGGCTCCGGAAGGATACGGCAAGAGCTCCGCCAAACTGTACGTCGTGTTCCCGGGCAACAGCCCGCAAGGTCATCCCACGTCGTTCTACCAAGGCAAGACCGTGGACGGTACGTCCCTGACCGTCGCCGCGGCGGGCAACACGACGCTGCAAACCTATCTGTGGTCGGTGAGCAACACGAGTGACAAGAAGGGTTCGTTCAAGCTCGACAAGAAGGACGAGCAGGGCCACTGGCTGAACGGCGCCACGTTCACGCTGACCAAGGACGGCGACAGCTCGTTCAAGCAGGAGCGGACGACCGCCAACAACACTGCGATCGAGTTCACGGAACTCGCTCCCGGCTCGTACACGCTCACCGAAACCAAGGCTCCGGACGGCTACCAGCCGGCCAATCCGATCGCCGTGACCGTGACGAACGCCGGCAAGGTGATCGTCAACGGCAAGACCGTCTCGTCGAACGACAGCGAGCATCTGACCGTCACCGATCGTTCGGACGTCACGTCGATCCGCGCCCGCAAGGTGTGGAACGACGGCCACAATCAGGACGGCAAGCGTCAGCCGGCCCGGTTCCAGCTGCATAAGTCTGTGGACGGTGGCGCGTGGACCAACGTTGGTCAGGAGAAAGTGATCAACGAGAGCACGCCGGAAGTGCAGGCCGTGGTCGAATGGACCGATCTGCCGGTGCGTGAAGGCGGCAAGGAAGTCAAGTATCAGGTTATCGAGGTCAACGCGGATAAAAACGGGTATAAGACCACATCTGCAGACACCACCGCAACCGAATCTGACAAGGTGCCGACCACCACGTTCACCAACACGTACACGCCGGAAACCATCTCCGTGCCGGTCGCCAAGAAGTGGAACGACGCCAACAACGTCGACAAGCTGCGCCCGACCGCAATCACCGTGCAGCTGTACGCCAACGGCGTCGCGGTGTCCGGCAAGACACTGACCCTTAACGAGACCAGCCAATGGAAGGGCACGTTCATCGGTCTGCCGAAGTACGCCAACGGCGGTTTGATCACGTACACCGTGCAGGAAGTCAACCCGTCGAAGGACTACACGGCGTCGACCAGCGGCAGCGCGACCGACAAGAACGGCATCACCATCACCAATACGCACTATCCGACCGACACGAAGATCCGCGTTTCCAAGCGCGACATCGGCGGCGCGGAGATCGCGGGCGCGACGATGGAGATCAACGGCAAGACCGAGGCCGGCAAGACCGTCACCGAACGGTGGACGAGCGAAGCCGGCAAGTCGCACGAAGTCGAGCTTGAGCCCGGCTCGTACACGCTGAGCGAAACCAAGGCCCCGACCGGTTATCGCGTGGCCGATCCGGTCAAGTTCACCGTCGTGCGCAACGACGACAAGACGCTGGCCGTCAAGGACGCCGACGGCAATGTAGTCAACGGCAACGTGATCGTTATGACCGATATCTACAAGCAGGTCGACGTGAAGGTCTCCAAGGTGAGCCTGACCAACGGTGTCGGTGAGATCGCCGGCGCGAAGCTCACCGTCACCGGCACCACGCTGGCCGGCGAGACGATCAATCCGATCCCGTTGGTGTCCACCGGCGAATCGCGCGAGATCACTCTTGTGCCCGGCACGTACACGTTGCACGAGTCCGAAGCGCCGTCCGGCTACCAGCCGGCGCGCGACATCACGTTCACCGTGAACCTCGACGGCACGGTGACGGTCGGCAAGGACACCGCCAAGGACAACACGGTCGTGATGACCGACGAGCTCAACACCACCAACGTGACCGTCTCCAAGACGGCCGTGGCCGGCGTGGCCGAACTCGCGGGCGCGACGTTCGAACTGACCGGCACCACGTTCGAAGGCGACGACGACCCGTTCAGCGCCGACGCATTCCAGAGCTTGGACGGCGTGACGGTGTCCAAGGACGGCAAGACGCTCACGTGGACGTCCTCCGAGGACGGCCCGCGCACGTTCCAGCTGCCCAACGGCACGTACAAGTTGCACGAAACCAAGGCGCCGGAAGGCTACGACGTGATCGCCAAGCCGATCGCGTTCCGCGTGGAGAACGGCAAGGTGACCGTCGGCGACGTGCTTTCCAGCGGCAATCTGGTGCGCGTGGAGGATGCGGTCAAGTCGTACACGGCCGTGTCCGTGACCAAGCGCTGGGAGGACAACAACGACTCCGACGGATTCCGCAAGGACGTGAAGGTGACCGCCGTGCTGTACGCGAACGGCGAAAAGATGACCGGCAAGGAATACAGCGTGGAGCTGAACGCCGACGACAACCACTGGACGCACGATTGGGTGGGACTTCCCGCCAAGGACGATAACGGCGACCCGATCACGTACACCGTGAACGAGGAAACCTCTGGCATCAAGAAGGACGAGTACCACGCCTCGATCGTCAAGAAGCCGACCGCCAACGGCTACGAGTTCACGCTGTACAACATCCACCAGCCGGATGCGATCAGCCTCGAACTTGTCAAGGACTGGGACGACGCCGACAATCAGGACGGCAAGCGCCCGCAGTCGATCCAGGTGACGGTCACCGGCATCAGCAAGCGACCCAAGACCGACGGCACCGCCGGAACGGAAAAGTATTCCGAAACGCTGATCAACACCGTGCTCAAGGCTCCGAGCGACCCCAACGAAAATGAGTGGAAGTGGACGCTCGAAAACCTGCCGAAGAAGAACTCGTACGGCAACGATTACACGTACATCGTGCAGGAGACGCCGGTGCCCGGATACAACGGGTACGACGACAACGGCACGTGCACATTAGAGGGAGGCTGCGCCACGCAGTTCACCTCCAAGAAGCGCACGGAGGAAACAGTTCGCAAGTCCAAGTCCGTGGAAGATCCCGCCGAGACGCTCTACCTCAAGAACACGCACACGCCGGAAACCACGGCCGTAACCGTGAACAAGGTGTGGGACGATGCGCAGAACTTCAACGGCCAGCGTCCCCAGAGCGTTACCGTTTGGTTGCTCACCAGCCTGTGGTCGCAGTCCAACGGCTGGCCCGAACCGCAGGGCGACTCCTGCGCTGGTGACCTCGTCGGCAAGAGCTGCGCCGTCCTGACCGAAGCCAACAAGGTCAAGACTGACGACAACAAGACCAAGTCCGACGCCGCCGACAAGACCGAAACCAACAAGGACGCCGCGGACAAGGACTCCGCCGAGTCCACGCCGGCCGAGTCCGATCAGGCCAAGTCTGATCAGGCCGATCAGTCCGAGTCGGCCGATCAGTCCGCAACGACCGATCAGACCGCCGCCGACGCGACCGGTGAGTCCGAGCCCGCGACGGCCGCCGACGAGGCGGCCGCGGACGGCACGGACACTGCAGACAGCACGGATGCCGCGACGACGACCGATCAGAAGAACAGTTCGACTGAAGCCGGAGACGTCACCGCCGGTGACGCGGATCAATCCGCCGCCGCTGATGCGACCGACAAGACCGACGCCGCCGACGCGACCGACGGTTCGAGCGCGACGGACACGGACAGCAAGGCCGATACGTCGGGCAAGACCGACACCACCGACCAGACGGCGACCGCCGACACGTGGACGTACACGTTCAAGAACCTGCCGAAGTACCGCAACGGTAAGCTGCTGCGCTACTCCGTCACCGAAGAGGCCGTGAACAACTACACCGCCACCTTCACCGACACCACGCAGTATCCGTCCACCTCCGCCCCGAACGGCGGCACCGACGGAACCGATGCCGGCAACGGCGAGGCGACCGCCCAAGCAACCACCGACGAGCCGGAGTCGTACTCCTTCACGCTGTCCAACCGCAACGTGCCCAACAAGACCGACCTCAACGTGCGCAAGGTGTGGGACGACAACGACAACGCCTATCAGAAGCGTCCGGGTTCGATCTGGGTGCAGCTGTACGAAAAGAAGCTCGGCACCACCGCCACCGCGTTCACCGACGCGGCGGGCGGAGCCGCCGGCCGCGCCGGCACCGGAACCGGAACCGACGGATCGGCGTTCTCCAACACTGACATCGCCAACCTGACCGCCGTCGGCGACCCGGTCGAACTGACCGCTCAGAACAACTGGGCGTACACGTTCGCCGAACTGCACGCGAACAAGTCGTACGAAGTGCGCGAAGTCGCCAAGAACAGCGACGGCAAGTTCGTGCCGGTCTCCGCAATCGACGGCTACCAGTCGCCGATCATCACCGGCGACCAAACCAAGGGCTACACCATCACCAACTCCGTTGAACCGGTCATGCCGGAAACCGGCGGCGAAGGCACCGCCCGCATCATGCTGGCGGGTCTGCTGCTCGTCGCCATGAGCGGCGCGTTCTTCACGCGCAAGGCGCTCGCCACCGCAGGCAAGCGCAACAAGAAGGGAGACATCCGATGAGCCGGAATCTTCGGAACCATGCCGCGTCTTGGCTGCAGAGGCTGTCGACGAAACTGACTGCCCTGCTGTCTGCACAATCGACTGAAGCTGGCGGAGCCTCGGCCTCCTCGGGTGAGGGGGCTGTCACGCGCAGCGTGACCGGGGGAGCGTCCAAGCTGCTCGCATTCCTCCTGGGTACGGCGATGGCGGTCGGTTCGACTGCGGTCGCGGCACCTGTCACGCTCGCCGACGAACCGTCATCGAACGCAACGGCCAACGCGACGCAAGCCGCCGCGGACAAGACGATCGACCCGACCAAGGCGCAGTCCGACGTCACCGTCGTCGCCTTCCAGCAGTCGTGGAACACCATCGCCAAGGAGTGCAAGAGCACGTACGGGCCGGAGGGCGTCGGCTACATCCAGATCTCCCCACCTGAGGAATCCGTGCAGGGCACCCAGTGGTGGACCGTCTACCAGCCGATCAGCTACTCGCTCAACTCGCGCTTCGGCACCGAATCCGAGCTGAAGAGCATGATCCAGACCTGCAACGCGCAAGGCGTGCAGATCATCGCCGACGTCGTGCTCAACCACACGTCCGGCCACGACGTCTCGTGGGTCGACGACCAGCGCGGCGTCGCCGGAACCGCCTACAACGGCACGTACGGACGCTACCCGGGCATCGGCATCTACCAGTACGAGGAAAGCGGCAACAACCACCAGTACGGCCTCGCCTCCGGCGACTTCCACTCCTGCCGCACCAACATCGCCGACTATACGAACGCCGACGAAGTGCAGGACTGCCGACTGTCGACCATGTGGGACATCAACACCGGCTCCAGCCGCGTGCAGACCATCCAGGCCGAATACCTCGCCAAACTGTGGAACCTCGGCGTGCGCGGCTTCCGCATCGACTCCGCGAAGCACATCAACACGCTCGACCTGAAGGCCATCAAGGCGAAGCTCGCGCAGAAGATCGACGTGAAGGCGGCCGACATCCCGTTCCAGCAGGAGGTCATCTACCATCAGGGCGAATCCTCGCTGCTCGCGCCGAAAAACTACACGGTCAACGGCGACGTCACCGACTTCTCGTACTCGTACCAGCTGCGCCAGTACTTCAACGGCGACGTGTCGAACCTGAAGAACATCAGCAACGGCCTGCTGCCGAGCGACAAGGCCAACGTGTTCGTCTCCAACTGGGACACCGCGCGCGGCTCCGAAACGCTCACGGTCGACTCCGGTTCCCGCTACGAGCTCGCCAACGCGTTCATGCTCGCCTATGACTACGGCAAGCCGAAGATCATGTCCGACTACTACTTCACGTCCGCCAACTCCGACGCCGGCCCGACCGGCACCACCGACACGCGCGTGCCCGACGTCGACTTCGACGCCGCGTGCAAGACGAGCGGCAAGCGCGAACAGGGCCAGTGGCTGTGCGAGCAGCGCTGGGCGTCCGTGCGCGGCATGATCGGCTTCCACAACGCGGTCGCCGGCACGACCGTCGGCCGCTGGCAGGACAACGGCACCGGCAACATCGGTTTCGCCCGTCAGGACAAGGACGGCAACGATCAGGGCTTCCTCGCGATCAACAACACGCTGCAGGAGCACGAGAAGACGTACGAGACGAACCTGCCCGACGGCGAATACTGCGACGTGTACTCGTCCGGTGAAACCTGCAACAAGGTGACCGTCAAGAACGGCAAGCTCACGGTCACGATCGGCAAGCGCTCGGCCGTGGCGATCTACGCGGCGGCCGACAAGCCGAACGCGTGGAAGGGCTACCAGACGGCGGCCACCGGCTACGACGATCAGGTCAACACCGACCGCATCGGCGACGGCACGGCCACGATCTACTACAAGCCGGCCTCCAGCTGGGGCGACAACGTGTACATCCAGTACGCGATCGGCGACACGCTGCTCAACGACACGCCGGTGAAGATGGCCAAGGCCAACGGCGCCGACTGCAAGGCTGCGGACGGCTGGTACCCGATCACCATCAAGGACGCCCCGGCGAAGCGGCTAAAGTACCGCGTCACCAATGATCCGAACGGCGGCGCCAACGCGCTGTGGGCCTACCGCGACGGCTATTCGACCGACGGCTGCAGCACGCCGTACGAGAACGCGGTCGGCACGGCCATCACTGCGGTCGAGAACCACGACGAGACGATCGGCATGCCGTTCGTGTGCGCGGCCGCGTCCAAGACCACGTTCACCGTACACTTCAAGGCCGCGACCGACGTGCAGCGGCAGGCGACCGGCGTGGTCGTCTGGGGCACCGACGTATTCGGCAAGGCGCGCGGCAAGTCGTATCACGCGTTCGACAAGAACGCCGATACGTACGGCAAGCGCATGACCGCAACGATCGACGGCGACTTCACGACGCTGAACTACCGCATCGTCGCCTCCGCCGACGGCTCGGTCGACGCGGCCGCGGTCGCCGGTACGAGCGATTCGTACGCGGCGTCCGTGATCGACGAGACGAACGGCAGCGTGGTCGCCAAGGTGCGCGGCTCCATCGAGGCATGGGCCGACGGTTCCGACGGCAAGTCGTACGACGCGTCCGAGGAATCGCGTAACCCGGCTTCCGTGCCCACGCCGAACGACGTGAAGAACCCGAAGAAGCTCACCGTGATCATGCACTACATGCGCGCCGACGGCAATTACCAGGAGTACGACCTCGACACGGACGCCTGGAAGGGCTGGGACGTGTGGATGTGGTCGGGCGAACAGTCCGGCTCGCCGGTTTCGTTCACCGATCACGACGACTACGGCATGATCGCGCGCTACACGCTCGACCAGCCGACCAAGGGCAACCGCACGCCCGAGTTCGTCCTGCGTCAGGGCGGCGACTCGTGGATGGGCAAGGATCCGGACGGCAACGACCGACTGATCCCGGAATCGGCGATCACCGTCGCCGCCGGACAGGTGGAAACCGGCACGGCGGAAATCTGGCTGGTCAGCGGCGATCCGACGATCTACACGCATCGCCCGTCGGTGCTCGGCGTGACGTTCGAAACCGGCTTCGACTGGAACGTCAGCCCGCAGTCCGTGGTGTACGGCGGCACGGTCCGCCCGATCGCCGACAACCAGATTCCGCAGCGCGAAGGCTACGTCCTCACCGGCTGGGCCACCGACGAGGCCGGCACCGAGCCGTTCGAGATCGGCAAGACGCCGGTGACCGAGCGACTCAAGCTGTGGGCCCAGTACGAGAAGGCGAACGTGGTGCGCTTCGACACGGGCATCGACTGGAACGTCTCGTCGCAGTCCGTGAAGACCGGCGGCACGGTTCACGCGATCGCCGACAATCAGGTGCCGCGCCGCGACGGCTACGAGCTGCTCGGTTGGAGCACCGAAGCCGGCGCGACCGAACCGAACTTCACGATCGACGGCGGTGATACTCCGGGCACGCCGGTGACCGGCGACATCACGCTGCACGCGGTGTGGAAGATCAAGCAGTACAAGGTTACGTTCGTGACCGGCGAGGGCGGGCCTGCGGTCGATCCGCAGACCGTCGACCACGACGGCACGGTCACGCGGCCGACCGACCCGACGATGGACGGCAAGACGTTCGTCGGCTGGACGACGGACGCCGACGGCACGACGCCGTACGTGTTCGGTTCGGCGGTGACCGGCGACCTGACGCTGTACGCCAAGTGGAGCAACGAGCCGGAAGCGACGTACTACCTGGTGATGTTCCACCGCAACGACGGCACGACCGGCGCCGACGAGGCCACGGCGATGTACGTCAAGTCCGGCGAGAAGCTGACCGCGCCTTCGCTGACCCGTGACGGGTATCGTCTGACCGGCTGGAACACGGCGGCTGACGGCAGCGGTGCGACGTACGACTTTGCGACGGGCGTGACCGGCGACCTGACGCTGTACGCGCAGTGGAAGCAGGCGTGGAAGGTGACGTTCGACCTCAACTACGAGGGTGCTCCGGCGGCCGGCGAGACCGGTTCGGTGCCCGCGCAGATGGTGGATGTCGCCGGCGACGGCGAGAACGTCTGCGCCACGGAACCGTCGCCTGCGCCGACGCGCGAGGGATACACGTTCGAAGGCTGGTATGCGGATGCCGAGCTGACCACTTCGTTCGTGTTCGAGGGCAGCAAGGACGGGGAGCCTTCGTCGGTGACGGCCGACATCACCCTCTATGCCAAGTGGGTGAAGGAAGGCCAGAAGTGGACGATCACGTTCAACGCCAACGGAGGTTCGCTCGGTGACGGCATGGCTTCCACGCAGGTGGTGCCGGACGGCGAGTACCTGACCAAGCCGAAGAAGAACCCGACCCGTACGGGCTACATCTTCCAAGGCTGGACCACTGTGAAGAACGACGCCTTCGCGTCGGGATCGTATGACGGCAACACCTTCACCGGCGGCAGCGCCTTCGGGTTCGACGCCAGCGGCAAGAGCCTCATCCCGATCGACCGCGACGGCACGCTCTACGCCCTCTGGGCCAAGGCCGAATCCAGCTCCGGTTCTGGCTCCGGCTCGCAGAGCTGACGCCCCTCCCGCGTGGCGGAAAACGCTCGCTGAGACATGTCTCAGCGAGCGTTTTCCGCCACTGTTCGGGTTGTAACGCAAAAAGGCCGTAACCCAAGCATCATGACGTTGATGATGCGGGGTTACGGCCTTTCGTATTGCAGGAACTGCAGGGATGCGCCCGGCGTACGTCACGCCTGCGCGGCGGCTGCCTCGCGACGGGCGCGCGCGACCGCGTACAGGCTGATGCCTGCCGCGACCGACGCGTTGAGCGATTCGACCATGTTCGTGATCGGGATGCCGGCGATCGCGTCGCACGCTTCGCGCACGAGACGGCTCAGGCCGCTGCCTTCCGAACCGAGCACCACCACGAGCGGGGCGGTCTCAAAGCCGGTCTCGCCGACCAGTTTGTCGCCGCCGCCGTCAAGGCCGACCACATAATAGCCGCGCCCCTTGAGACCGTCGATCGCCTTGTTGAGGTTCACCACGCGAGCCACCGGCATGTGCGCGGCCGCACCGGCCGACACCTTCCATGCGGCGGCCGTCACCGAAGCGGACCGGCGTTCCGGCAGGATCACGCCGTTCGCGCCGAACGCCGCGGCCGAACGGATCCCCGCGCCCAGGCTCTGCGGGTCGGTCACGCCTTCCAGCGCGATGAACAGCGGACGCGCGTTAATGCGCGCGGAAGCCGAATTCGCGGCCTCCATCGCGCGGGCCTTCTTCTCCGCACGATCGGCGAGCTCGGCCAACGACGAATACTCGAACGGCTGCACCTTGAGCACCACGCCCTGATGATTCGACGAGCGGGCGATGCGGTCCATTTCCAGACGGTCCGCCTCCAGCAGGTGCAGGCCGTGCACGCCGGCGAGCTTCACGATCTCGCGCGTGCGGTCATCATGCTCGATGCGCGCGGCGATGTACAGCTGCGAGCTCGGCACGCCGACGCGCAGCGCCTCGAGCACCGCGTTGCGGCCGATGACCAGATCATCCGAATCGGACGCGAACTTGGCCGCACGGCGACGGGCCGCAAGACGCGGATCCGCCATTTTGCGCCGATCGGCGACCTTCTTCGCGCGGTATGCCTTGTGATAGACGCGGTCCTCGGCCTTGGGAGTCGCTCCCTTGCCGCGAAGCGCGTTGCGATGCTTTCCACCCGACCCCTTGGTCGGTCCTTTCTTAATAGCCATAGGGGCCATTCTCCCAGCACCCCGCGCCAAACCGGGCGTGGCGGGGCAGCGGGCGCGGCTGCGAGTAAGGTATGCGACGTGAAGAAGCAAGCGAGAGAGATTTTCGGGCTGCCCCTGCTGTTTTGGGGACTGTGGCTGGCCCTGCTGATCCTGTGGATGGGCCGTTTCGTCATTTCGTTCATGTCGATGTACCTGGTCAAGGATCTGCACGTCGACGCGGGCGTCGCCGGCACGATCGTGTCGATGTACGGTTTCGGCGGCATCTTCGGCTGCCTGTTCGGCGGTTCGCTGTCCGACCGGTTCGGCCGCCAGTCGATGATCATCGGCGGCGAGATCGGCGCGGCCGTCATGCTCGTGATCCTCTCGTTCATCGGCGACCCGTTCGTCATGGGCGCGATGCTGCTTGTCTACGGCGCGATCTCGTCGATCCCGACGCCGGCCGTCGCCGCGTACATCGACACGATCGTGCCGGCGACGCCCGCGTCGACGTGCAGATCCTTGACCAGGTACATCGACATGAACGAAATGACGAAACGGCCCATCCACAGGATCAGCAGGGCCAGCCACAGTCCCCAAAACAGCAGGGGCAGCCCGAAAATCTCTCTCGCTTGCTTCTTCACGTCGCATACCTTACTCGCAGCCGCGCCCGCTGCCCCGCCACGCCCGGTTTGGCGCGGGGTGCTGGGAGAATGGCCCCTATGGCTATTAAGAAAGGACCGACCAAGGGGTCGGGTGGAAAGCATCGCAACGCGCTTCGCGGCAAGGGAGCGACTCCCAAGGCCGAGGACCGCGTCTATCACAAGGCATCCCGCGCGAAGAAGGTCGCCGGTCGGCGCAAAAGGGCGGATCCGCGGATTGCGGACCGTCGCCGGGCGGCCAAGTTCGCGTCCGATTCGGATGAGCTGGTCATCGGCCGCAACGCGGTGCTCGAGGCGCTGCGCGTCGGCGTGCCGAGCTCGCAGCTGTACATCGCCGCGCGCATCGAGCATGATGACCGCACGCGCGAGATCGTGAAGCTCGCCGGCGTGCACGGCCTGCACCTGCTGGAGGCGGACCGTCTGGAAATGGACCGCATCGCCCGCTCGTCGAATCATCAGGGCGTGGTGCTCAAGGTGCAGCCGTTCGAGTATTCGTCGTTGGCCGAGCTCGCCGATCGTGCGGAGAAGAAGGCCCGCGCGATGGAGGCCGCGAATTCGGCTTCCGCGCGCATTAACGCGCGTCCGCTGTTCATCGCGCTGGACGGCGTGACCGACGCGCAGAACCTGGGCGCGGTGATCCGTGTGGCTGCCGCGTTCGGCGCGACTGGCTTGATCCTGCCGGAACGCCGGTCCGCTTCGGTGACGGCCGCCGCATGGAAGGTGTCGGCCGGTGCGGCCGCGCACATGCCGGTGGCTCGCGTGGTGAACCTCAACAAGGCGATCGACGGTCTCAAGGAGCGCGGCTATTATGTGGTCGGCCTTGACGGCGGCGGCGACAAACTGGTCGGCGAGACCGGCTTTGAGACCGATCCGCTCGTGGTGGTGCTCGGTTCGGAAGGCAGCGGCCTGAGCCGTCTCGTGCGCGAAGCGTGCGACGCGATCGCCGGCATCCCGATCACGAACATGGTCGAATCGCTCAACGCGTCGGTCGCGGCAGGCATCAGCCTGTACGCGGTCGCGCGCGCCCGTCGCGAGGCAGCCGCCGCGCAGGCGTGACGTACGCCGGGCGCATCCCTGCAGTTCCTGCAATACGAAAGGCCGTAACCCCGCATCATCAACGTCATGATGCTTGGGTTACGGCCTTTTTGCGTTACAACCCGAACAGTGGCGGAAAACGCTCGCTGAGACATGTCTCAGCGAGCGTTTTCCGCCACGCGGGAGGGGCGTCAGCTCTGCGAGCCGGAGCCAGAACCGGAGCTGGATTCGGCCTTGGCCCAGAGGGCGTAGAGCGTGCCGTCGCGGTCGATCGGGATGAGGCTCTTGCCGCTGGCGTCGAACCCGAAGGCGCTGCCGCCGGTGAAGGTGTTGCCGTCATACGATCCCGACGCGAAGGCGTCGTTCTTCACAGTGGTCCAGCCTTGGAAGATGTAGCCCGTACGGGTCGGGTTCTTCTTCGGCTTGGTCAGGTACTCGCCGTCCGGCACCACCTGCGTGGAAGCCATGCCGTCACCGAGCGAACCTCCGTTGGCGTTGAACGTGATCGTCCACTTCTGGCCTTCCTTCACCCACTTGGCATAGAGGGTGATGTCGGCCGTCACCGACGAAGGCTCCCCGTCCTTGCTGCCCTCGAACACGAACGAAGTGGTCAGCTCGGCATCCGCATACCAGCCTTCGAACGTGTATCCCTCGCGCGTCGGCGCAGGCGACGGTTCCGTGGCGCAGACGTTCTCGCCGTCGCCGGCGACATCCACCATCTGCGCGGGCACCGAACCGGTCTCGCCGGCCGCCGGAGCACCCTCGTAGTTGAGGTCGAACGTCACCTTCCACGCCTGCTTCCACTGCGCGTACAGCGTCAGGTCGCCGGTCACGCCCGTCGCAAAGTCGTACGTCGCACCGCTGCCGTCAGCCGCCGTGTTCCAGCCGGTCAGACGATACCCGTCACGGGTCAGCGAAGGCGCGGTCAGCTTCTCGCCGGACTTGACGTACATCGCCGTGGCCTCGTCGGCGCCGGTCGTGCCGTCGTTGCGGTGGAACATCACCAGGTAGTACGTCGCTTCCGGCTCGTTGCTCCACTTGGCGTACAGCGTCAGGTCGCCGGTCACCGCCGAACCGAACACGTACGGCGTCGTGCCGTCGGCGTCCGTCGTCCAGCCGACGAACGTCTTGCCGTCCATCGTCGGGTCGGTCGGCCGCGTGACCGTGCCGTCGTGGTCGACGGTCTGCGGATCGACCGCAGGCCCGCCCTCGCCGGTCACGAACGTAACCTTGTACTGCTTGATCTTCCACACCGCGTGCAGCGTGATGTCGCCGGTCACCGGCGTGCCCGGAGTATCACCGCCGTCGATCGTGAAGTTCGGTTCGGTCGCGCCGGCTTCGGTGCTCCAACCGAGCAGCTCGTAGCCGTCGCGGCGCGGCACCTGATTGTCGGCGATCGCGTGAACCGTGCCGCCGGTCTTCACGGACTGCGACGAGACGTTCCAGTCGATGCCCGTGTCGAAGCGCACCACGTTCGCCTTCTCGTACTGGGCCCACAGCTTGAGTCGCTCGGTCACCGGCGTCTTGCCGATCTCGAACGGCTCGGTGCCGGCCTCGTCGGTGGCCCAGCCGGTGAGGACGTAGCCTTCGCGCTGCGGAATCTGGTTGTCGGCGATCGGGCGGACCGTGCCGCCGTACACCACGGACTGCGGGCTGACGTTCCAGTCGAAGCCGGTTTCGAACGTCACGCCGAGCACCGACGGGCGATGCGTGTAGATCGTCGGATCGCCGCTGACCAGCCAGATTTCCGCCGTGCCGGTTTCCACCTGTCCGGCGGCGACGGTGATCGCCGATTCCGGGATCAGTCGGTCGTTGCCGTCCGGATCCTTGCCCATCCACGAGTCGCCGCCCTGACGCAGGACGAACTCGGGCGTGCGGTTGCCCTTGGTCGGCTGGTCGAGCGTGTAGCGCGCGATCATGCCGTAGTCGTCGTGATCGGTGAACGAAACCGGCGAGCCGGACTGTTCGCCCGACCACATCCACACGTCCCAGCCCTTCCAGGCGTCCGTGTCGAGGTCGTACTCCTGGTAATTGCCGTCGGCGCGCATGTAGTGCATGATCACGGTGAGCTTCTTCGGGTTCTTCACGTCGTTCGGCGTGGGCACGGAAGCCGGGTTACGCGATTCCTCGGACGCGTCGTACGACTTGCCGTCGGAACCGTCGGCCCATGCCTCGATGGAGCCGCGCACCTTGGCGACCACGCTGCCGTTCGTCTCGTCGATCACGGACGCCGCGTACGAATCGCTCGTACCGGCGACCGCGGCCGCGTCGACCGAGCCGTCGGCGGAGGCGACGATGCGGTAGTTCAGCGTCGTGAAGTCGCCGTCGATCGTTGCGGTCATGCGCTTGCCGTACGTATCGGCGTTCTTGTCGAACGCGTGATACGACTTGCCGCGCGCCTTGCCGAATACGTCGGTGCCCCAGACGACCACGCCGGTCGCCTGCCGCTGCACGTCGGTCGCGGCCTTGAAGTGTACGGTGAACGTGGTCTTGGACGCGGCCGCGCACACGAACGGCATGCCGATCGTCTCGTCGTGGTTCTCGACCGCAGTGATGGCCGTGCCGACCGCGTTCTCGTACGGCTTGCTGCCGCCGTCGGTCGAATAGCCGTCGCGGTAGTCCCACAGCGCGTTCGCGCCGCCGTTCGGATCATTGGTGAAGCGGTACTTGAGCCGCTTCGCCGTGGCGTCCTTGATGGTGATCGTGTACCAGCCGTCCGCAGCCTTGCAGTCGGCGCCGTTGGCCTTGGCCATCTTCACCGGCGTGTCGTTGAGCAGCGTGTCGCCGATCGCGTACTGGATGTACACGTTGTCGCCCCAGCTGGAGGCCGGCTTGTAGTAGATCGTGGCCGTGCCGTCGCCGATGCGGTCGGTGTTGACCTGATCGTCGTAGCCGGTGGCCGCCGTCTGGTAGCCCTTCCACGCGTTCGGCTTGTCGGCCGCCGCGTAGATCGCCACGGCCGAGCGCTTGCCGATCGTGACCGTGAGCTTGCCGTTCTTGACGGTCACCTTGTTGCAGGTTTCACCGGACGAGTACACGTCGCAGTATTCGCCGTCGGGCAGGTTCGTCTCGTACGTCTTCTCGTGCTCCTGCAGCGTGTTGTTGATCGCGAGGAAGCCCTGATCGTTGCCGTCCTTGTCCTGACGGGCGAAACCGATGTTGCCGGTGCCGTTGTCCTGCCAGCGGCCGACGGTCGTGCCGGCGACCGCGTTGTGGAAGCCGATCATGCCGCGCACGGACGCCCAGCGCTGCTCGCACAGCCACTGGCCCTGTTCGCGCTTGCCGCTCGTCTTGCACGCGGCGTCGAAGTCGACGTCGGGCACGCGCGTGTCGGTGGTGCCGGTCGGGCCGGCGTCGGAGTTGGCGGACGTGAAGTAGTAGTCGGACATGATCTTCGGCTTGCCGTAGTCATAGGCGAGCATGAACGCGTTGGCGAGCTCGTAGCGGGAACCGGAGTCGACCGTGAGCGTTTCGGAGCCGCGCGCGGTGTCCCAGTTGGAGACGAACACGGTGGCCTTGTCGCTCGGCAGCAGGCCGTTGCTGATGTTCTTCAGGTTCGACACGTCGCCGTTGAAGTACTGGCGCAGCTGGTACGAGTACGAGAATTCGGTGACGTCGCCGTTGACCGTGTAGTTTTTCGGCGCGAGCAGCGAGGATTCGCCCTGATGGTAGATGACCTCCTGCTGGAACGGGATGTCGGCCGCCTTCACGTCGATCTTCTGCGCGAGCTTCGCCTTGATGGCCTTCAGGTCGAGCGTGTTGATGTGCTTCGCGGAGTCGATGCGGAAGCCGCGCACGCCGAGGTTCCACAGTTTGGCGAGGTATTCGGCCTGGATGGTCTGCACGCGGCTGGAGCCGGTGTTGATGTCCCACATGGTCGACAGTCGGCAGTCCTGCACTTCGTCGGCGTTCGTATAGTCGGCGATGTTGGTGCGGCAGGAGTGGAAGTCGCCGGAGGCGAGGCCGTACTGGTGGTTGTTGCCGCTTTCCTCGTACTGGTAGATGCCGATGCCCGGGTAGCGTCCGTACGTGCCGTTGTAGGCGGTTCCGGCGACGCCGCGCTGGTCGTCGACCCACGAGACGTCGTGGCCGGACGTGTGGTTGAGCACGACGTCGGCGATGATCTGCACGCCTTGCGCGTTGCAGGTCTGGATCATGCTCTTCAGCTCGGATTCGGTGCCGAAGCGCGAGTTGAGCGAGTAGCTGATCGGCTGGTAGACGGTCCACCACTGGGTGCCCTGCACGGATTCCTCAGGTGGGGAGATCTGGATGTAGCCGACGCCCTCCGGCCCGTACGTGCTCTTGCACTCCTTGGCGATGGTGTTCCACGACTGCTGGAAGGCGACGACGGTGACGTCGGACTGCGCCTTGGTCGGGTCGATCGTCTTGTCCGCGGCGGCTTGCGTCGCGTTGGCCGTTGCGTTCGATGACGGTTCGTCGGCGAGCGTGACAGGTGCCGCGACCGCAGTCGAACCGACCGCCATCGCCGTACCCAGGAGGAATGCGAGCAGCTTGGACGCTCCCCCGGTCACGCTGCGCGTGACAGCCCCCTCACCCGAGGAGGCCGAGGCTCCGCCAGCTTCAGTCGATTGTGCAGACAGCAGGGCAGTCAGTTTCGTCGACAGCCTCTGCAGCCAAGACGCGGCATGGTTCCGAAGATTCCGGCTCATCGGATGTCTCCCTTCTTGTTGCGCTTGCCTGCGGTGGCGAGCGCCTTGCGCGTGAAGAACGCGCCGCTCATGGCGACGAGCAGCAGACCCGCCAGCATGATGCGGGCGGTGCCTTCGCCGCCGGTTTCCGGCATGACCGGTTCAACGGAGTTGGTGATGGTGTAGCCCTTGGTTTGGTCGCCGGTGATGATCGGCGACTGGTAGCCGTCGATTGCGGAGACCGGCACGAACTTGCCGTCGCTGTTCTTGGCGACTTCGCGCACTTCGTACGACTTGTTCGCGTGCAGTTCGGCGAACGTGTACGCCCAGTTGTTCTGAGCGGTCAGTTCGACCGGGTCGCCGACGGCGGTCAGGTTGGCGATGTCAGTGTTGGAGAACGCCGATCCGTCGGTTCCGGTTCCGGTGCCGGCGCGGCCGGCGGCTCCGCCCGCCGCGTCGGTGAACGCGGTGGCGGTGGTGCCGAGCTTCTTTTCGTACAGCTGCACCCAGATCGAACCCGGACGCTTCTGATAGGCGTTGTCGTTGTCGTCCCACACCTTGCGCACGTTGAGGTCGGTCTTGTTGGGCACGTTGCGGTTGGACAGCGTGAAGGAGTACGACTCCGGCTCGTCGGTGGTTGCTTGGGCGGTCGCCTCGCCGTTGCCGGCATCGGTTCCGTCGGTGCCGCCGTTCGGGGCGGAGGTGGACGGATACTGCGTGGTGTCGGTGAAGGTGGCGGTGTAGTTGTTCACGGCCTCTTCGGTGACGGAGTAGCGCAGCAGCTTACCGTTGCGGTACTTCGGCAGGTTCTTGAACGTGTACGTCCACGTGTCGGCGGTCGCCGTCTGGTCGGTGGTGTCGGTCTTGCCCGACGTATCGGCCTTGCTGTCCGTGTCCGTCGCGCTCGAACCGTCGGTCGCGTCGGCGGCGTCGGTCTTGTCGGTCGCATCAGCGGCGGCGGATTGATCCGCGTCACCGGCGGTGACGTCTCCGGCTTCAGTCGAACTGTTCTTCTGATCGGTCGTCGTCGCGGCATCCGTGCTGTCTGCAGTGTCCGTGCCGTCCGCGGCCGCCTCGTCGGCGGCCGTCGCGGGCTCGGACTCACCGGTCGCGTCGGCGGCGGTCTGATCGGTCGTTGCGGACTGATCGGCCGACTCGGACTGATCGGCCTGATCAGACTTGGCCTGATCGGACTCGGCCGGCGTGGACTCGGCGGAGTCCTTGTCCGCGGCGTCCTTGTTGGTTTCGGTCTTGTCGGCGGCGTCGGACTTGGTCTTGTTGTCGTCAGTCTTGACCTTGTTGGCTTCGGTCAGGACGGCGCAGCTCTTGCCGACGAGGTCACCAGCGCAGGAGTCGCCCTGCGGTTCGGGCCAGCCGTTGGACTGCGACCACAGGCTGGTGAGCAACCAAACGGTAACGCTCTGGGGACGCTGGCCGTTGAAGTTCTGCGCATCGTCCCACACCTTGTTCACGGTTACGGCCGTGGTTTCCGGCGTGTGCGTGTTCTTGAGGTAGAGCGTCTCGGCGGGATCTTCCACGGACTTGGACTTGCGAACTGTTTCCTCCGTGCGCTTCTTGGAGGTGAACTGCGTGGCGCAGCCTCCCTCTAATGTGCACGTGCCGTTGTCGTCGTACCCGTTGTATCCGGGCACCGGCGTCTCCTGCACGATGTACGTGTAATCGTTGCCGTACGAGTTCTTCTTCGGCAGGTTTTCGAGCGTCCACTTCCACTCATTTTCGTTGGGGTCGCTCGGAGCCTTGAGCACGGTGTTGATCAGCGTTTCGGAATACTTTTCCGTTCCGGCGGTGCCGTCGGTCTTGGGTCGCTTGCTGATGCCGGTGACCGTCACCTGGATCGACTGCGGGCGCTTGCCGTCCTGATTGTCGGCGTCGTCCCAGTCCTTGACAAGTTCGAGGCTGATCGCATCCGGCTGGTGGATGTTGTACAGCGTGAACTCGTAGCCGTTGGCGGTCGGCTTCTTGACGATCGAGGCGTGGTACTCGTCCTTCTTGATGCCAGAGGTTTCCTCGTTCACGGTGTACGTGATCGGGTCGCCGTTATCGTCCTTGGCGGGAAGTCCCACCCAATCGTGCGTCCAGTGGTTGTCGTCGGCGTTCAGCTCCACGCTGTATTCCTTGCCGGTCATCTTTTCGCCGTTCGCGTACAGCACGGCGGTCACCTTCACGTCCTTGCGGAATCCGTCGGAGTCGTTGTTGTCCTCCCAGCGCTTGGTCACGGACACGGCCGTGTACGACTTGACCGCATCCTCCACGCGCACCAGATTGCCGCTGGAAAGCACGTCGCCGACGGTCACCTTGCCGTTCTCCACGCGGAACGCGATCGGCTTGGCGATCACGTCGTAGCCTTCCGGCGCCTTGGTTTCGTGCAACTTGTACGTGCCGTTGGGCAGCTGGAACGTGCGCGGGCCGTCCTCGGAGGACGTCCACGTGAGCGTCTTGCCGTCCTTGGACACCGTCACGCCGTCCAAGCTCTGGAATGCGTCGGCGCTGAACGGGTCGTCGTCGCCTTCGAACGTGGTGCCGGTCAGTTCGAACGTCGCGCCCGCGAGTTCGGCCACGCCGGCCACGGCCGTCTTGGAGACGGTCACGTTGGTGGTGTTGAGCTCGTCGGTCATCACGACCGTGTTGTCCTTGGCGGTGTCCTTGCCGACCGTCACCGTGCCGTCGAGGTTCACGGTGAACGTGATGTCGCGCGCCGGCTGGTAGCCGGACGGCGCTTCGGACTCGTGCAACGTGTACGTGCCGGGCACAAGAGTGATCTCGCGCGATTCGCCGGTGGACACCAACGGGATCGGATTGATCGTCTCGCCGGCCAGCGTGGTGCCGGTGACGGTGAGCTTCGCGCCGGCGATCTCACCGACACCGTTGGTCAGGCTCACCTTGGAGACCTTCACGTCGACCTGCTTGTAGATATCGGTCATAACGATCACGTTGCCGTTGACTACATTGCCGTCGGCGTCCTTGACGGCCAGCGTCTTGTCGTCGTTGCGCACGACGGTGAACTTGACCGGATCGGCCACGCGATAACCGGTCGGGGCCTTGGTTTCGCTCAGCGTGTACGAGCCGGGCTCAAGCTCGACTTCGTGCGACTTGCCGGCTTCGCTCGTCCACCGTTCGGTGACGGTCTTGCCGGCCTCGGTCTTGCCGTTGATCTCCATCGTCGCGCCCGCGATCTCCGCGCCGCCGATGTCGCGCTTGGAAACGCGGATCTTCGTGTCGGTCGGATAGTGCGTATTGGTGATGGTGATGCCGTTCTTGTCGGTCGCGCTGCCGCTGGTCGACGCCGTGTAGTCCTTCGACGGGTTGACTTCCTGCACGGTGTACGTGATCAAACCGCCGTTGGCGTACTTCGGCAGACCGATGAACGTGCCCTTCCATTGGCTGGTCTCGTTAAGGGTCAGTGTCTTGCCGGACACCGCGACGCCGTTGGCGTACAGCTGCACGGTGATTGCGGTCGGGCGCAGCTTGTCGACGTTGTTGGCGTCGTTCCACTTCTTGGCGACCGGCACGGAGATGGTTTCCGGCGTGTACGTGTTGGTGAACGTGGTGGTCGGCACCTTGTCAGATTCGGTTGCGGTGGTGTCTGCAGATGTGGTCTTATACCCGTTTTTATCCGCGTTGACCTCGATAACCTGATACTTGACTTCCTTGCCGCCTTCACGCACCGGCAGATCGGTCCATTCGACCACGGCCTGCACTTCCGGCGTGCTCTCGTTGATCACTTTCTCCTGACCAACGTTGGTCCACGCGCCACCGTCCACAGACTTCTGCAGCTGGAACCGGGCCGGCTGACGCTTGCCGTCCTGATTGTTGCCGTCGTTCCACACCTTGCGGGCGCGGATCGACGTGACGTCCGAACGATCGGTGACGGTCAGATGCTCGCTGTCGTTCGACGAGACGGTCTTGCCGTTGACGATCACCTTGCCGGCGTTCGTCACGGTCACGGCGATCGGATTGGCCGGCTGGTAGCCGTCCGGAGCCTTGGTTTCGGTGAGCGTGTACGAGCCGGGAGCGAGTTCCGTGAACTCGATCGCAGTGTTGTTGGCGGTCGTCCGCTCCTGCTTGAACGAGCTGTCGCCGTCCTTGGTCAGCGTGAACGTGGCGCCGTTCAGCCAGTGGCCCTGCTCGTCCTTCTTGTCGAGCTTGAACGAACCCTTCTTGTCACTCGTGTTGCTCACCGACCACAGATAGGTTTGCAGCGTCGTGTTGCCCGCCGCGGCGACGGTCAGGGACGTACCGTCCACGGTCTTGCCTTGGTAGAACGACGTGGGATGACCTTGCGGGCTGTTGCCCGGGAACACGACGTACAGTTTGGCGGAGCTCTTGCCGTATCCTTCCGGAGCCTCGGCTTCAGTGACCCGATAGATCGTGTCCGCGCGCAGACCAACCGTCGACGTGTAGCCGCTGGTACCGGATTTCAGGGTGTCGATCACGGTTTCGGCGGTGCCGGTCGACGTCCAGGCCGACGAGTTGGCGTCCATGGCGACATTGAGCTTCTCGACCTTGAATTGCGCGCCGTTGAGCGGCTTGGTGGTGTCGCCGTCGGCGTACTTGTAGATCTGCAGCGAGTTCAGGTCGTAGCTGATGCCGCCCTGTGCTTCGAGAACTTTGCCGGTCTGGTCCGTACTGGACGAACCGCCGTTCTGATCGTAGCCGGCGAGCACGATCGTGTTGTTGCCGAGTGAGCCGAAGTCCTGCCCCGGCTTGAGGTTCACCATCGCCTTGTACGTGATCGTGATCGCGCGCGCGTCGGGCACGGTGAACGTGATCTTCTTCGTCGTCGGATCGTACGCGTACGTGGCGCCGGCGACGTCCGTCTTGGTGCGCGCATCGGAGATGACCACGCTGTCCATGCGCAGGTCGAGCGCCGCGCCGAGCGTGTCGGTGAGCGTGAGCGCGTTGCCCTTGTTGAGCGTGTTGGCGCCCGCGTTCACGGTCACCGTGTAGTTGATGAAGGGTGCGGTGCTCTTGTCGTACGTGCCCTTCTTGGTCACCAGTTTGCCAGGCTTGGTCCAGATGTCCGCAGAGTCGGGCAGCTGGGCTTCGCCGTCGATGTGGATGACGGCCTCGTTCTTGTACTGCTTGTTGTTGGGGTCCTTCAGCGCCTCGTCGAAGTTCGCGAACGTGGTGTCGTATTCGATGTACAGCGAGCCGCTTTGCGCCTTGGCGAACGCCTTGCTGCCCTTGGCGATGACGAAGGTAAGCGTGTGGTCGCCGTTGTCGGTGACGGTCACGCCGTCATAGGTGCTGCCCTTGGAGTCCTTGACCACCATCGAGCCGGCAACGTACCGCTGGTTGTCGGACATCGTATCGGTGATGGTCACCGACTGCGCGTCCTTGGCGATGTCGTGCACGGTCAGGCGCCAGCGCATGAGGTTGCGGCTCAGCGGCGTGCCGTTGCCGTCGTCGGCCCACGACGGACCGTTGGACTTGTCCATGTTGTCGACCACCGGCTTGTGGCTGTCCGTGGCCTCTTTGTTCACGAAACGCGCCGTGTTGTAGAACGTGGCGCTGGCCGGCGCGGAGCCGAGCACGGTGGACGTGTACGAGATATACAGCTTGGTGCCCTTCGCGATGGCGTCGTTGAACGTGATCGTGAACGACTTGCGGTCGTCGGCGATCTTCTTGGTGACACTGCCCGTGTACGACGTCTTCAGGTCCTTGTCGGTGTAGATCGTGATGTTGCTGACGTCCGCGTCGAGCACCTGCCAGTCGGGCTTGGTGTAGTTCTTGTCGTTCGTGTGGTTCTTGCCGTCGTCGTCGAGCGAGTCCGTCAGCTGCTTGCCGGCGGGCAGGTCCTCCTTGGCGGTGAACGTGGTGAGCCACTTCAGCGTCTTGGTCGCGTTCTTGTCTCCCACATACTTCTTGCTCAGGTCCACGGCGTCCTTGCCGATCGTCACCGTGCCGCTGCCGGGCAGTTCGCCGCTGCCGTCGCCGGGCGTGACCGTCACGTCGTTCGTATACGTCAGCTTGTCGCCGCTGCCCGTCTCAGGCAGTTTCGTGACTTCGGTGGAGTACGTGATCTCGTACTGACGGTACGGTTTGCCGTTGTCGCTCGGCAGCTCGGCCTTGCCGCTCGCCAGATCGGCCCAGTTGAGGGTGGTCTCATGCTTCTGCCAGTTCACGTCGGTGTACACGACCTTCACGGCACCGGTCGGCGCCTTGAGGTTGGCGCCAAGTGCGTCCTTGATCGTCGTCGCGTTGGGCACGCTGGACTCGGGATCGGCGTTCACGGTGATCGTCCAGGTGATCACGGTGGATTCCTTGCCGTTGGCGTCCTTGACGGTGCCGGCTTTGCCGTTTTTGTTCACGGACCAGCCGCCGTTCAGCCAGATGCTCTGTTCGGTGGTCTTCTTGTTCGTGACGTCGTCGCTGTAGTACTTGACCTTGTTCTTGACGAGGTCGCCCTTGCCGTTCTTGACAGCGTCGATGACGTCCTGACGGTTGATCTTCACGCTGTAACGCGCGTAGAGCGCCTGTCCCGTCGGTCATCTGGTCGATGTTGGCGGTGAATCCCTTGAGGTCGGCGTTGTCCGCGTGCTCCCACTTGCCGGTGTATTCCTGCGTGCAGTTCGCGTCCGTGTACAGCTTGAGCGTGCCCGGCTGCAGCGTGAGCAGATTGCCCATGGTATCCTCAAGTTTGACGTTCTTGTTGGAACCGGTCGAGTGGACTTCGACCACGAAGTCGAACACGGTCGGATCGTCGGTGGAGATGGCGCCGTTCTTCTGCGCCCACAGGCCGTGCCGTTCGTTGACGTCGACTTCCAGATCGCCGATGCCGGGGAATTCGAAGTTGGCTTTGCCGCCGTTGTTGCCGCCGGTCGACGATTCGGCGATGGTGCCGTTGACGGTGACGTATGCCTTGATGTTGGTGCCTGCGCTGCCACCGCTGGTGTCGGCGCGCGTATAGGTGGCGACGATGCGGCTGCCGTTGACGGTGAAGGAGCCGCGTTCGACGCCGTCGTCGCCGTAGATGGCGTAGGTCTTGCCCTTTTCGAACGTGATGCCCTTGGGCAGGTCGTAGGTGAACTGGTCCCCCTCGTTGATGACGGTGCCGTTGGGCACGGACCAGTGCAGCTGCACCTTGACCGAGTCGCCGTAGTTCACCTTCATGCCGGTGGTGTACGGCTTGCCGTTGATGGTGATGATCGTGGCGGCCTTGTCCACCGGGGCCTGACTGCTGCCGATCTCGTAGGTGGTGGCGGCCTGCGCGGTGGGCACGGCGACCAGCACGCTGGCCAGCATCATGCCCAGCACCACGATCACTGCTGATAACGTTTGCAACAATGTGCAGACAGAACCCGTCTTCTCTTGCCGGTCCATGAACTTCCTTCCGCAGCGCATCTCCCGTCGTTCGACCCCGAACGACACTCTTATCGGCAAGAATAAACCCTTTTGACGCAAAACGCCAAATTGGGCATCAATCCGCAAGATGCCCCCCTTACCTCCGCAGACTTTCCCCTCTCGTCACATATTCCACATGAATACGTAATCAATCAGCACGATTCCAGCACGTTTCGTCATTGCCCCAACAACAACGGCAGCCCCTCCGAAGAGGGGCTTCCGCAATTTCGCTTACTCGCTGTAATCCTTTAACGGCTTTTAATGGCTCCACACCGCCGCATCCGGATCGTCGTCCGGGTTGTAGTCGTCGTCATCGTCGTCGTAGTGCGACGCGGAGTTCTCGTTGTACGTGTACTCGTCGTCGACCACGCCGGAATCGGCCTCCGCGTTGAGCGCGTCGAGATCCTTCTTGTCGAGCTTGTACTGCGGCAGCACGTTCTCGATGTAGCTCTTCACGGCCTCGGCCATCGGCACGTCGTGGCCGGCCTTCTCCGCCAGGAACCAGCGGTGGTCGAGCACTTCGTGGAAGAACTGCGCCGGCTCGATCTGCGAGCGGTACTCGCGCGGGATCATGCGCACGGTCGGCTCGTACACTTCACGCATCCAGTCCGTCGCGACGATCTCCAGCTCCTCGCCTTCGCGCCACGTCGACGCACGGTACGCATCCAGATCGTTGAGCAGTCGGCGAGCCTGATTCTCCTGCACGTCGAGGCCGGTCAGACGCAGCAGCTTGCGCGACGCGTAGCCCGCGTCGACCACGCGCGGCCGCACGAGCACGCGCTTGCCGTCGTCCGCGGTCTTCATCTCCAGCTCGTCCACGTCGAAGCCGAGCTCGTTGAGCTTGTTCACGCGCTTCTCGATCTTCCACATCTCGTCCGGACCGAACTTGTCGGTGTCCGTCAGCGCGCTCCACAGCGAGTGGTAGCGGTCGGCGAGACGGTTGCCGACCTCGATTTCGTCGACGTCGCTCGGCAGCAGGCGGCCGGAGGCGAGATCCATGAGTTCGCCGATGATGTTCGTGCGCGCGAGGTCGATGTCGTACTCGCGCTGGCCCTCGGTCAGGTTGACGTGCAGATCACCGGTTTCGGCGTCGACCAGGAACGCGGAGAACGCGTCGGCGTCGCGCAGGAACAGGACGTTCGACAGCGAGACGTCACCCCAGTAGAAGCCGGCCAGATGCAGGCGCACCATGAGGACGGCCAGCGCGTCGATGAGTCGCTCGGCGGTGTCCGGGCGCAGGTTGCGGGCGAACAGCGCACGGTACGGCAGCGAGAACTTGAGATGCTTGGTGACGAGGATCGCCTCGAGCGGCTCGCCAGCACGGTCGTGACGGCCGGTGACGACCGCGATCGGCTGGACGGGGGGCAGGTCGAGCTTCTGCAGTCGGCGCAGCAGCTCGTACTCACGCTCGGCGACCTGACGGGTGATTTCCTTCATCGCGTAGACCCCGTCGCCCACGTGCACGAAGCGCACGACGTGGCGGGAGATGCCTCGCGGTAGGTTGGCGAGGAGCTCCTGCGGCCAAGTGGCGAGCGGCTTCTCCCACGGGAGGGTGAACATCTTCGGGTTCGAGCTGGCGGCGGTGATCTTCAGGGCCTGCGGCTCGGGAGTTTCAGCGGACACGTCCTCGGCTTTGACGGACGTGGCCTTGAGCGCACGCGGATCCAGTTGGGTCAAATCGTTAACTTCCATAGCCTTCTATCGTACTTGGGCACATGGAACGGCTTGCGGATGTGTGGACCGGAGCGTCGGCTGCGGCAGGCTGGCGCGTGTCACCTATCGCACCACCACGCAGCCATAGCAAACAAAGAAAGGCCCCGCTACCACGCGGGGCCTTTCCAACGAGGCCTAAGAGAGGAAGAGAAGTGCCTCGTTTAATGGTTGACATGGTTTTCTCCCATGCCAAGTATCTATCGAGCCAAGAGGCCGATCGACTAGTTCAGACGCAGCTCGGTCGACGGAGCGAACAGGTGCATCTTGGACGGATCGATCTTGATCTTGCAGGTGTCGCCGACCTTAGGAAGCGCACGCGGGGTCACACGACTCGTGGTGAGCTCGTTCTGGTCCGACATGACCTGAGAGGCCTCGGCGGCGGAGCCATCGGTGATGATGTTGCCGTAGATGTAGCCGTCGGAACCCAGATCCTCGACGTTGACGACCTTCAGCGAGAACGCGTTCGGGTCATCCGGGGTGGCCAGGGAGGCGTCCTCCGGACGGAAGCCGACGACGATCTTGTTGCCGTCCTCGACGGTCAGCTTGGCGACCGCTTCCTTCGGCAGATCGACGGTGTCCTCACCGATCTTCGCCTTGCCGTTGACCACCGGGTGGGTGTTCAGGTTCATCGACGGGGAGCCGATGAAGCCGGCGACGAAGACGTTGGCCGGACGATCGTACAGCTCGGTCGGGGCGCCGACCTGCTGCAGGATGCCGAGCTTGATGACGGCGATGCGATCGCCCATCGTCAGAGCCTCGGTCTGATCGTGGGTCACGTACAGGGTGGTGACACCCAGCTGGCGCTGCAGAGCGGCGATCTGGGTACGGGTCTGGACACGGAGCTTGGCGTCGAGGTTGGACAGCGGCTCATCCATGAGGAAGACCTTCGGCTCACGGACGATTTCACGGCCCATGGCGACACGCTGACGCTGACCACCGGACAGAGCCTTCGGCTTGCGGGCGAGGTACTCGGTCAGGTCGAGGATCTCGGCGGCCTTCTCGACGCGCTTGCGGATCTCGTCCTTAGGGGTGCCGGCGATCTTAAGGGCGAAGCCCATGTTGTCGGCGACGGTCATGTGCGCGTACAGAGACTAATGCGTGACAACCATGGCGATGTCGCGGTCCTTCGGCTGCATCGTGGTGACGTCCTTGCCACCGATGAGGATGCGGCCCTTGTTGACCTCTTCCAGACCAGCGAGCATGCGCAGGGTCGTCGACTTACCGCAGCCAGACGGGCCAACCAGCACCAGGAACTCGCCGTCCTTGATATCCAGATTCAGATCATCCACCGACGGCTTGTCGTTGCCCGGGTAGATACGAGTGACATGGTCAAAAACGACTTCTGCCATAATGTTTCATCCTTTCAGCGCCAGGTACGTGTCTCACGATCCGTTGGAAAGGGATTTTGGTTGTTGCTGTGCTTCAGTCCACGACTTCCCACATTGGCTAAGTCTCAAACCTCGGCGTTCAGTTATCTTCGGTTCGTTGAAGATCTCTTCGCTGAGCCACGTTCCACTATACACGCCGCCGCGCCCGCGTCAACGGCGTGTTTCGACGTATTTGCCGCCGATTTGCAAATCATATCGATATAATTGTTTGCGATCACACACACGCGACCCCTGGGATGCTCCCCTGCCACACGGTCAATGGACACGCGCCCATAAAATCGAGAAGGATCGGAAAGCGCCCCCGTTCGCCCATCACTTCTCAAAATTGTTGAGCAGTTTTCCTCCTAACTTCTCGACAATTTTGAGAAGTGCGGCAATACGATCGGCGTCACGGCACACCCTGCCAGTCGAACGGATGTTTGGCTAGGATGGGAGCCATGAGTGACTTGAACGCGTTGAATTTGCAGACGGGCGACATCGTCGGCGGCTATACGCTGGTGTCCCGTCTGGGGGCGGGGGCGATGGGCTCCGTCTGGCGCGCCCGCGACGACGGCGGCCAGGAGTACGCGATGAAGATTCTGCGCGATTCGCTGGCGGACGACGAGAACGCCGACATGGACGATGACGACGTTCGCGAACGCGTGACTGCCCGCGAACGGTTGCGCCGCGAGGCGATGGCGTTGAAGAAGGTCGATCACCCGGGCGTGTGCGGGATCGTCGACATGGAGCTGGACGATTCGCTCGCGTTCATCGTGACCGAGCTGATCGAGGGCCGCAACCTGCGCGACGACGTGAAGGCGAACGGCCGGTATGTCGGCGACGATCTGGAACGGTTGGCGCGCAAGCTGATCGACGCGGTGAAGGCCGTGCATGCGGCCGGGATCGTGCACCGCGACATCAAGCCGACGAACGTGATGGTGTCGGCGTCCGGCCCGGTGTTGGTGGATTTCGGCATTGCGATGACGGGCGGCGAGAGCCATGTGACGCGCACCGGTCTGGTGATGGGCACGCCGGGCTTCATCGCGCCGGAGATCATCGACGGCGAGGAGGCGGACGATGTGACGGACTGGTGGTCCGTCGCGTCGGTGCTCGCGTTCGCCGCGACCGGCTCGCCGGTGTTCGGCACGAAGCCGATGATGGCGGTGCTGGAGCGCGCGGCCCGTGGCAATGCGAATCTGGTGGGACTGCCGGCGGGCACGATGGCCGCGTTCCGTTCGGCATTGAACCCCGATCGCAGCAAACGTTGTACACCGGACGAATTGCTGCATGCGATTGCAGTCGATGCGTTGAATCCGACCGTGTGGCAGGAGGCGGCGCTGGACAGCGGTGAGACGGAGGTGGTGCGTCCTGTTGACGCGACGGGCGCGGGCAATCCGCGCCTGATGTGGCGCGACGAACCGACAATCATCGCCGCCGTACGCAATAGTGCGATCACGAGGCCGAACGCGCCGATCAGCAGGCAGCCCCAGCCGCACCCTCTCGGCACCGGACTAGCCGGGGCGGGCAACGCAAGCACGGCGATCCTGCCTCCGATCGAACCGTCGGCGACCATGCCGCTGCAGTCGGCGCAACCACCGCAGCCGCCGCAACGGTCCGACGTCGAACACGCAGCATCGGAGCATCCCGTCGACCGGTTCCAGCCGACCGCAGCGGGTGGCCGACCGGCCCTGCGCAGGCTCGCAGGCACCTCCGAAACACCGGCGAGCCTGGGCACAGCCGCCGAACCGTCGCGCCCGCCGTCATCGTCGGCCATTCCGAACGTGGCGACCATCGTCATTCCGAACCGTCCCGCGCCGTCCGTGCCACGCACCACGGTCATGCCGGACGGTATGTCGCAACGAACGGACGCTGCCGACGACGATCCCGCGCGCACGCAGACCATCGGCGACCTGCCGACCGAAACGCTCGCGACCGACGCCACGCAGGTCATATCGTCACCCGTCGCGAATCCCGATGCCAACGTGCGCACGACGCGCACGGGAGGAGAGCCGGAGGCCACGCAGGCCATGCGACCGATGCCGACGACCGAACCGGCCAGCCGCATGGCTGACGACACGGACGGCACCATCAGCGCCGAACTTCAGCCGACCGATCAGCAACCGCCGTCCCTGCCGCCGCAGGACGAACAGTCGCAATGGCAGCAACCGACGTTCGAGGCCCCTTCCCCCGAATCGGTGGCGATTCGCCGCGGACAGTACCGTTCGCGCGGGCTGCTGCCGCTGTGGGCGCTGACGATTCCGGTCGCCGTGCTGGCCGCGTCCCTGCCGCTGGTCGCCGCGATGCTTGCGGCCGTGCTGCTCTGGCTGATGATCGCAGCCGGATTCTCGACCGAAGCGCAACTGCTGCGCGAGTCGCGCCGCGGCGCCGAGCGCCGGCCACACGACGTGTGGAAGCGCGCGGCGAGCCTGCCGTGCCATCTGGTGAAGGCGTTGCCGTTCGCCGCGTTGCGCGCGCAGCTGTTCGCGGTGCCGATGAGCGTGATGACGCTGCTGGCGACGCGGGCGGTGGGGCTGCCGAAGACGTCGATGGAACTGTTCGGCCGCCACTGGCTGTCGATCCCGATTCTGGACGCGTCGCCGCTGTCGGCCAGCGGCATGACACTGGCCGCGGGCGCGGCGATCGGCTGGATGCTGTCCGTGTTCTCCGCGAACGCGGCGACGGTGCGGCTCGGCGCGGGTACGCTGCGCGGGCTGAAGGAAGACGACTCGACGACTGACGTCACGGACGGGGACAACGGCCCCCAGATCACGCGCGCCCGTGTGCTGCGCGTGATCTGTGCGGCGCTGACGGCCGCGGCCGCGATCGCGCTCGGCGTGAACCCGATCATCAACTGGTGGCCGCCGATCCGCGGCATCTGGTGATAGCGGCACACCGGCCATGACTACCCCTCAGTCAGCCTTCGGCTGCCAGCTCCCCTGCCCAGGGGCGCTTACATACGGTATACGGCATCTGGTGAACGCGCGGCAAACGCCCCGTCCGGACATGGTGAGCACATGAACGCCCTGGGCGGAGCCGTGCGGCAATCGGCTATCATGAGCGAGATTGTTGGGTTGAAAGGACTTTCATCATGGCTCAGGATCCGAAGAAAACCGTCAAACGCAAATCGCGGGCCGACCGTCGCGCCGCCGAGGAGGCCCTCGCGCGCGCGGCTGAAGCGAAGGCGGCCAAGGAACGCAAGCAGCAGACCATCATCGGCGTGATCGCCGTGGCGATCGTGGCCGTGCTGATCATCGTCGCGGGCATCGCCGTGTTCAATTCGACGCGCAAGTCCGCCGAGGAGCAGGCCAAGGCCAACATGTCCGTCACGGAGGCGTACAACGCGGTGCAGGCGGTGTCCGTCAAGCCGGAGCGAGCCGACAAGAAGGGCGGCATCCTCATCTCCAAGGACGGCTACGGCAAGTCGGTGGAGGGCGCGCCGACCGTGCAGGTGTACATGGACTTCATCTGCCCGGGCTGCGGTTCGCTCAACCGCCAGCTCGACCCGACGCTCATCAAGCTCATGAACGCCGGCCAGCTCAACCTGGATCTGCATTTCCTCTCGTTCATGGACAGCTACTCGACCGACGACTATTCGAGCCGCGTGGCGAACTCCGCGCTGTACATCGCCGACCATGACGACGATCCGAACCACCTGCTCGAATACATCAAGAACGTGTACGCCGACGGCTTCCAGCCGGACGAGGGCAGCTCGTACAAGTCGGTGAGCGACGACAAGCTCAAGGAGCAGGCCGTGGCCGCGGGCGTGCCGCAGGACGTGGCGGACAAGGCGTACGGCCGCGACTATCAGGATTGGCTGGACGCGATGAACACGTACACGCCGAAGCGCAAGGAACTGCTGAACACGAGCGGTTCGTACGCCGGCTCGTTCACCACGCCGACCGTGATGATCAACGGCACGCGCTGGAACCTGTCGGACGTGTCGACGGCCGGCGTGACCGTGACGGACGGCTTCCTGCAGTCGATCGGCCTGGATTCGAGCAAGGTCGGCGACGCGAGCACGCTGCCGTCGATCGGCGCCGACAACAAGCCGATTTCGCTGACGACCGGCGAGTGATCGGCCGCCGCGCTATCGCCGTTGCACGACTGTCGCGATGATGCCTCGGGCCCGCCGTTTCCGGTTTCGGACGGCGGGCCCGCGCATATGCTCACTCATGCGGCCGATCCGCGTGACATTGGGGATAGCAACCCGCCGATACCAGCCGCAAAGTCACGCACAAGTGCCTCGTAGCGTGACATGGACGACAGTAAGCGTCCTCTACTGGAGCGAATGTCACGCCAGCGGGCCGTTTTGCGTGACATTCCTTCCAGTAACCATCCGCCACCGACCTCAATGTCACGCGAAACGCTCCGGATGGTTCCTGCGGATCGCCGGCAGACGGTATGCGATAGGCATGACACCGGCCGAATTGAACATTCGGGACTTGCTGGTATGCTAGTCATTCGTCCAAGGTTGCCGGGTGGCAACGGGAACGCCTCTTTAGCTCAGATGGCCAGAGCGGCCGCCTTGTAAGCGGCAGGTCGTCGGTTCGATCCCGACAAGAGGCTCGTCGCGCGGCAAAACGTCGTATAGTAGATATGTACGCAATGCCGCGTTACAGCAAAACTTAACCCGAGTAAGCGAGTCCCAGAAGTCTTCCCCCAACTTGTGGCTTCTGGTGACGAGGGCAGGGCATTCCCCCAACCGGCTCTGCCCCTTATCAAGGGGGCGGGAATTTCCCCTTCTCTCCCGCCCCCTTTTTCTTTTCTCCAACGCTTTCAGATCGAACGGTTACAATGCGTGACGTAACGACGACTCTCAGATGAACCAGATGAATCAGATGACCCGAAGCTGCGACACGGAAAGATGGTAACGATGGCAAGACGGTGGACCCCGCAACGGTTTGTGAAGTTGCGTCGCATTCGCGTCGCGGCCAGTGCGCTCATCGTTCTGGCGGTGTCTCTGGGCATGTTCCAGCTCACGGCGCGCAAAACCGTGGCGATTACGGTCAACGGCGAAACCACGACGGTGACCACGTATGCAATGAGCGCGTCCCGACTGCTCGAATCGCAGGGCATCGACGTCAAAACGCACGACATCGTCGAATCGAGCGCGGGCGGCGAAAAGCTCACAAACCACTCGGTCGTGACCGTGCAGAGCGCCTACCAGACCACCATCAGCATCGACGGCCAGGAGGTCCCGTTCTGGACCACGGCCACCAGCGCGGCGCAGCTGCTCGGCTTCTTCGAGGCGAACGAGCACGCCGCCGCGAAGGTCACCGTCAACATCGACAACATCTACAGCAAACTGACCGGCGGCCTCGTCATCAACGCGGATGGCCCGGTCACCGTCATCGCCGATGGCAAGAGCTCCGTCGCGCCGAACGGCAAGCTGCCGGCCGCGTCGATCCTCGATTCGAAGGGCATCACGCTCGGCAAGGAGGATCGCGTGAGCGTCGAGAAGGACGGCGGCAAGACGATCCTGCGCGTGCAGCGCGTCACGCACGGCGAGGAGACGCGCACGGTCGCGATCCCGCACGGCACGCAGACGATCGAGGACCCGTCGCTCGCGGCCGGCACGACCGTCGTGCGCCAGCAGGGCGAGGACGGCGAGAAACGGCAGACGTACAGCGTCACGTACGTGGACGGCAAGAAGGAGTCGGAACAGCTCAAGTCGGAAACGACGACGAAGATCGCGATCGACACGATCGTCGCGGTCGGCACGAAACAGCCGGAAACCAGCAAGAGCGACGACGCGAACGACACGTCCGGCAATGCGGACAGCAACGAGAACGGCGATGCCGAGAGCAAGAACGATGCGACGGGCGACGGATCGTCCGCAAACGGCTCGAACGGCACGACGGGCAGCAGCTCGTCGTCGAACGGGTCCGCGGACAAGAACACCGGTTCCGGCAGCGGCACGTCGTCCAACGGATCGTCGTCCAACGGATCGTCGAACGGCGGCACGTCGGGCAAGACCGACAGTTCGGCGTCGGGATCGAACGGATCGGGCAACTCCGGCAACGGAACGTCCGGCAATACGAACGGCGGCACCGGCAACAACGGCAGCAAGCCGAACAGCGGCTCGTCATCAGGCAACGGGTCGTCCGGCAATGCGGGCAACTCAGGCAACTCCGGCAATTCGAACAACGCGGGCAACGGCACGAGCGGCAACACCAACGCCAATAATTCGGGCAACTCAGGCAGCTCCGGCACCAACAACGGCGGTTCGGGCAACTCGAACACGAACTCCAATACCAATTCCGGCAGCAGCTCGAACGACTCCAACTCGTCGTCCAACACCAACAGCGGCAGCGGTTCGAGCGGATCCGGCAGCGACTCCGGCAGCAGCGACGCCTCCAACGCGCGCCTGTGGCGCCCCACCGCCGCGCAGGCGCAGGCATACGCGGCCGGCGCCGCGGCCCAACGCGGCTGGACCGGCGATGACTGGACCGCGCTGGTCAAACTGTGGAACCGCGAATCCGGCTGGTCCTGGTCGGCCGAAAACGCGTCGTCGGGCGCCTACGGCATTCCCCAGGCGCTGCCCGGCAGCAAAATGGCGGATTTCGGCGCCGACTGGAAGAACGACGCGGCGGTCCAGATCGACTGGGGGCTGTCCTACATCGCGCAGCGCTACGGCACTCCGTCCAAGGCATGGGAGCATTCGGAAAAGGAAGGCTGGTACTGATCGCGTCGTCGCCCCCGCATGAGAGACAATGGCAGGCAGGACACGACCCCGAACACCGGCCCTGCAGCGGCCGGGCGCGCGGCTGAGCATGCGGCCGGGCGCGCAATCGGGCAACCGCAGCAACGAGAGGTGAACATGAGCGAAGAACAGGAGCAGACGGCGGCGCAGGAACCGCAGGGACGCCTGCTGGGCGCGGCCGATATCCGCCGCATCGCGGCCGACGCGGGCATCAGCCCGACCAAGAAGTTCGGACAGAATTTCGTGATCGACCCGGGCACCGTGCGCCGCATCGTGCGCGAGGCCGACGTGACGGCCGACACGCACGTCATGGAGGTCGGTCCCGGCCTCGGTTCGCTCACGCTCGCGATTCTCGAAACGGGCGCGGCGATGACCGCGATCGAGATCGATCCGCCGGTCGCCGAACGGCTGCCGCGCACGATCGGAGAATTCATGCCGGACGCGGTCGACCGGTTCCGCGTCGTCAACCGCGACGCGCTCACCGTGACTCCCGACAACGTCCCCGACTTCAACGGCGACGCGGCGTTCACGCTGGTCGCCAACCTGCCGTACAACGTGGCCACGCCGATCATCCTGACGCTGCTTGAACGCTTCGCGAACCTCGATTCGGTCACCGGGATGGTGCAGAAGGTGGCTGCCGACCGGCTCGCCGCCGAACCCGGCAACAAGATCTACGGCACGCCGAGCGTGAAGCTCGCATGGTACGGCAAGGCACGCCGCGTGGGCAACATCGGCCGCAACGTGTTTTGGCCGGCCCCGAACGTCGATTCCGCGCTCGTGCGCTTCGATCGGCACACGCCCGACGAGCAGGCCGCGCTGGCCGGCGGCGCCGACCGCGAGGCCACGTTCCGCCTGATCGACGAGGCGTTCGGCCAGCGGCGCAAGACGCTGCACGCCGCATTGTAGCAAACCGTGCCGGCGGAGGCGCTCGCACGCGCCGGCAGCGACCCTACCCGTCGCGGCGAGACTCGTACGCACGCCCAAGTCTCGCTGCTGGCCGCCGCGGGCGCCGCATGCTCGACCGAACATGGCGACGATGCGTCGACCGCGTCCGCAACCACCGGAGCGGACCATGACTGACACGCTCACTCCGGCCCGTCCGCGCGCCGATCGTCGCCGCACGGCGAGCGCCGCCTCGTCCGCAGCATCCGCTGCATCCGCTGCATCCGCAGCATCCGCTGCATCCGCTGCATCCGCTGCATCCGCAGCATCCGCTGTCAAGCCGAACGCCGCGCGGCACGTTCCCCCGCTCACGGTCAGCGTCGACGTGCCGGCCAAAACGAACCTGACCCTGCACGTCGGCGCGCCCCGCGCCGAATGGGGCGGGCGCCACGAACTCGATACGATCTACTGCGGCGTGGGCGTCTACGACACGATCACGGTCACGAGCAAGGAGCCCGGCAGCGGCTTCTCGCTCGACCTTGCCGGCGAGCACTTGGGCGATCTGGCGAGCACCGGCAGCGACATGCGGCGCAATCACGCCGTACTGGCCCTGTTCGCGCTCGCCGAAGCGTGCGGCCGCGAACCGGACGTGTCGCTGAACATCGAGAAGCGCATTCCCGTGGCCGCCGGACTGGGCGGCGGTTCGGCCGACGCCGCTGGCGCGCTGCTGGCGCTCGACGAACTGTGGGACCTGCATTGGCCGATCGCCCGGCTGCGCGAGATCGCGGCCACACTCGGCGCGGACATGCCGTTCTGCCTGACCGGCGGGTACGCGCGCGGCACCGGATTCGGCGAGCGGATCGAGGACATTCCCGCCGATTCGCCTGCCGCACGGCAGCTGAAGTCGCGCGGTTTCGCCGGACTGGCGATGATCGGCGCGTATGCGGACGCGTTGAGCACGCCGGCCGTGTACGCCGCGTTCGATCGGCTGGGAGCCGGCGACGGCGAGGAGAATCATTTGCAGCATGCGGCGATCGCGCTGCATCCGCGCAGCGGCGACGCGATACGCGAAGCGGTCGCGGCCGGCGCGCGGCAGGCGTTCGTGTCCGGCTCGGGACCGTCGGTCATCGCGTTCGTCGCCGACGAGCAGGCGGCCGCCGACGTGCGCCGCGCATGGACCGCATCGCACGCGGTCGACCGCATCATCATGGCCCAGGCCCCAGCCGCGCCGCGGATCAGACGATAGTCGAATCCAGTACGGGCGAGTCAGACGATGAAGCTAAGGTTGAGACAATCGAAGCGCCTGAACCACATACACACCGGAGGAGCGGGTCATGAGTGAGCTATACGACGAGCGGCAGGCCCGCAAGGTCTACATGCGCCGGCGTCAGGTAAAGGTGTTCTCCGTCACCATCGTGCTGCTGGCCGCGGCGCTGGTGGTGGCGCTGATGTTCTACTTCCACCTGTTCGGTCTCGGCGTCGCCAAGACGGCGGCCGTGCAGCCCAACTACGGCGTGACCGCGCCGTGCGTGCCGAACGGCTCCGACGGCAAGGCGTCGAAGTATCCGGCCAACAACACCATCACCGTGCAGGTGGTGAACGGCACCGACCATCTGGGATTGGCCGGCGCGGTCACCGATGCGATGGAAAACCGCGGATTCGTCATGCAGGATGCGGGCACGCTGACCAAGCAGAAGGACGGCAAGGAAGTCCTCGACAAGGACGGCAATCCGATCGTGAACAGCGACGTCCAGCGCACGATCATCTACTTCGGCAAGAACGCGATCGCGCAGGCGTACACGGTGAACGCGAACTTCACGGATGCGGTGATGGTCATGGACGATCGCAGCGACATGCTGATCACGGTGGTGATCGGCGCGACGTTCAACGATCTGACCGCCAAGGATTCGGTGCCGGCCACCGGCGACACCATCGAAAGCATCTCCGGCTGCATCGCCGCCGACAAGATGGTCAACCTGCCCAAGTCCGTCATACACACCGCCGTGGAGCCCGCCCAGGCAGCCGCCACCACCCAGCAGTAAGCCGGATCAGGATAACGAAATGCCCGCTCCCCGAACAGGGAGCGGGCATTTCGCATACTTACGAGTTACAGGCCTTCATACCAGCGCTTAAGCTCGGCGACGGCGACGTCGTGGTCGACGGGGCCGTTATCGAGGCGGTATTCGAGCATGTGCTTGTACGCGCGGCCGACCATCGGGCCGGGTTCGAGGCCGAGCAGCGACATGATCTCGTTGCCGTCGATGTCCGGGCGGATCGCGTCGAAGTCCTCCTTCTTCTTGAGCTCGCGCACGCGGTCTTCCATCTCGTCCATCGCGGATGAGAACACCATCGCCTTGCGCTTGTTCTGCGTGGTCGCGTCGGCGCGCGTGAGCCGGTTGAGCCGCTCGTACAGAGGCCCCGCGTCCTTGACGTACCGGCGCACGGCCGAGTCGGTCCACGGCTCGTCCACGTAGCCGTGGAAGCGCAGGTGCAGGTTCACAAGCTCGCTCACGTCGTCGATGATGTGGTGGTCGAAGTGCAGCGCCTTGAGCCGCTTGCGCGTCATCTTCGCGCCGACTGCGTCGTGGTGGTGGAAGCTGACCTTGCCGCCCGGCTCGAACTTGCGCGTCTTCGGCTTGCCGATGTCGTGCATGAGCGCGGCGAGGCGCAGCGTCAGGTCCGGACGCGGCACGGGGCCGTCGTCGTCGGTTTCCAGCGCGACCGCGCGGTCGAGCACGATCATCGTGTGCTCGAAGACGTCCTTGTGACGGTGATGCTCGTCGATTTCCAGCTGCAGCGCGGGGATTTCCGGGAACACGATGTCCGCGAGGCCGGAGTCGACGAGCGCTTCGATGCCGGCGCGCGGACGGTCGGACAGCAGCATCTTGACGAGTTCGTCGCGCACGCGTTCGGCGGAGACGATCTCGATGCGATCGACCATGTCGGTGATCGCCGCGGCCGTCTCCGGCTCGATCGAGAAGCCGAGCTGGGCGACGAAGCGCACGGCGCGCATCATGCGCAGCGGATCTTCGTCGAACGACTGCCGCGGGTCGACCGGCGTGCGCAGCACGCCCTTGGCGAGGTCGTTCGCGCCGCCGAACGGGTCGACGAATTCGAGCTGCGGTACGCGCAGCGCCATCGCATTGACGGGGAAGTCGCGGCGGGACAGATCGCCCTCCAACGTGTCGCCGTAGCTGACTTCCGGCTTGCGCGAGTCCGGATCGTAGACATCCGACCGGTATGTGGTGATCTCGACCTTGACTTCGGTGCCGTCCTCGCGCCGGCGCATCGCGCCGAGCGTGCCGAACTTGCGGCCCATGTCCCAGAAGCCGTCGCGCCCCCACTTGCGCAGGATCGGCTCGAACTGCTCGGGCCGCGCCGACGAGCAGAAATCAAGGTCATGCGACTTGCGGTGCAGCAGCAGGTCGCGCACCGGACCTCCCACCAACGCCAGCTCGTACCCCTGTTCGGCGAACAAACGACCCAGCTCAATGGCCTCCGGCCAGACTTCGAAATTCACGCTCACCCTCTTCAGGTCTCAAGGAAACTTTTGCTCTTATCAGCATAGCGTTACCCCACCAGCGCAAAGTATGAGTAAGGTGGTTACCATGATTACGCCAGCGGACCTCGCACGCATGCTCGACCATGCGTCGCGTCGTCATACCCAAAATCCGCTGGCGCCGGACGAATTGATGTACACGTCGGAGTCGTCCGCGCAGGTTTCCGTGCACAAGGCAGAGCAGGCTTCCGGGCGCGGATCCGAATCCACCGCGACGCAGATCGAACAGGTCGAACGCGTCGAGCATGTCGAAATCCGCACGATCACCCCGGCCGAGCAGCAGCCGGCCGTCGCGGAGCCGCCGCATCCGCGACGCCCTTCCCCCGCGAACATGCCGCCGCGCCGCGCGCTGGACGGCCCGACCACGTTCGCCTCGCTCGACGCGCAGGACCTGCCCGTCGTCCGCGAGCCTTCCGCCGGCGGCCACGCGTTCGACCGCCACGCCCGCGTGCCGATCATCCCTCGCACGTCCCGCAGCGCGCATCCCGAATGGCCCCTGCCGAAGGGCCACATCGAAAAGGGCGAGACGCCGCAGCAGACCGCCGTGCGCGAAGTGCACGAGGAAACCGGCATTCTGGGCGAGGTGGTCGATTCGATCGCGACCATCGACTACTGGTTCACGGGCACGAGCCAGCGCGTGCACAAGCTCGTCCATCATTTCGCGCTGCGTCAGGTGGGCGGCGAGCTCAGCGTCGACGGCGACCCGGACCATGAGGCCGAGGATGCGATCTGGGTGGACTTCGAGGATTTGGACGGCGTGCTCAGCTATCCTAATGAACGCAAGATCGCATGGCTGTATGCCAAGAAACTGAACAGGCAGGCTTGACGTGAACCCCACTGCAGCGCGCGCAACCGCGCGGATCACCAGGACACTGCGCGCACTGCTGGCCTTGGCGCTCGCCGTGGCGATGTGCGCGGCGCTCGTCGCATGGCCGACGCCGGCGTCCGCCGACGACACGGACGGCAGCACGACCGACACGACCAATACCGGCACGGCCAATGCGGCCGACGACGCGAACGCCGACGGCACCGGCACGGACACCAACGACCAAGGCACCGGCATCACGATCGCCATCGACGCGGTCACCGCGGTCGTCACCGCCACATCCGGCTACCAGCTCAAAGCCACCGTGTCCAACGGTTCGCAGGACGCGCTGGACGCCGGCACGCTCAACCTGTCCGCGAATCTCGGCTACATCTTCAACTCGCGCACCGACATGCAGGAATGGTCGCAGGGCGACGCGAACATCCCCATGATGGACGATCTGGGCAGCGTTTCCGTGCCCGAGCTCACGCCGGGCGCGTCCGCGTCCGTGACCGTCTCGGCAAGCAAGGAGTCGCTCGGACGCATCGCGACGTGGGGTCCCAAGCCGATCCTCGTCAGCTACGTCAGCGGCGACCGGCCGCTCGCGCAAACGCACAGCTTCCTGACCCGCTCATCGGCCGGCATGAACGCCATCGACGCTCCGGCGCTCAACCTGACCATCGCCATGCCGCTGCGATCGGGCGCATGGCAGGTCAGCGACACCGCGTTCGAATCGCTGGCAAGCGGCTCGTCGAACGCCGGCTCGGCCATCGTCACGCTCGGCGAGGAGGCGAAAACCGACCGCGTCTACCAGCAGCTGCTCGCGAAGCATCCCACGCTGCAGGTCATCGCCGACCCGACACTGCTGGACGCAATGGACATGCCCACGCAGGTCAACGGCATCATGCAGCCGTCCGGATTCGACATGTCCGCGTACGGTTCGGACAACGCGGGCGCATACGAGGCGGCCGGCGTGACGAGCTCCGCATGGAACGCCGACGCCGCGCTGGCCGATTACCGTTCGGCGCTGGGCGACCAGAAGGCGTCCACGAACGTGGTCGCGTGGCAGGGCAGGGCGAACTGGTCGCTGGCCTCGCTCACGCAGGCGAAGCGGCAGGGCTATTCGGTCGTGATCGCGAACCACGAGTTCGACAACAGCGACGATTCGACCGTGCACACGGGCAAAATCGTCGTGCCCACCGACGCGGGAGACGTGACCGTGCTCACGCAGCAGCGCGTGCTCAGCCGGCTCGCGCAGGGCAAGGCGACGAGCGCGAGCGCCGACGCCGAGGGCAGCATGGCGGGCCGCATCGCCCGGTTCATCGCGCAGAGCGCGTTCTATCAGATGGAGCAGCCGTACACGACGCGCAGCCTGCTGGTGTGCATGAACGCGAACGCGAACGGCGCGATGGTCGACGCGCTGATGAGCGCGGCCGAGCACGCCTCGTGGCTGAACCTGACCGATCTCGCGACGCTGAGCCGGGCGGATGCGTTCGCGTCCGGCGACGACGCGCTCGCCATGGTGAACGAGACGACGAAGCTGACCGACGCGCAGTCGGACGAGCTGACGGGCACGCTGTCGACGCTCGCCGCGGACCGCGATCAGATCAGCCGGTTCATTTCGTCCGTACTCGTCGCCGACGGCAAGTCGACGGCGTGGAGCAACCAGCTGCTCGCCGCGCAGTCGACGCTCGCGCTGCACGCGATGTCCGGCAACGCGACCGTCGCCAAACGCATGACGGACGGCGCCGCGCGTCTGGTCGACCGTCTGCTCGGCGGCGTGACGATCACCCCGTCCGAATCGCTGACGGTGGTCAGCGAAACGGCGAAGATGCCGGTCACGCTGAGCAACACGCTCCCGTACGCGGTGCACGTGAAGGTCTCGTCGATCACCGATTCGATGGAGATCGTCACCTCGCGCACCGCCGAAACCGAGATTCCGGCGCATGCGGAGGCGCAGATCACGTTCTCGATCCGCGTGTCCACGTCCGGTTCGGCAAACGCGACGATCGCGCTGCAAGACCGCAACGGGCAGGCGTTCGGAGAGCCGCAGACCAAGAAGATCACCAGCGTGCTGCAGATCAGCGACATGAGCGGTTTCGTGATCATCGGATTCGCCGTCGTGCTCGGCCTGCTCGGCCTGTGGCGTCAGTTCCATCGCAAGAAAGATCCCGACGAATGAGTTCCAGCAGTTCCTCCCTCGGCCGCAATTCGATGATCATGGCCGCCGGCACGGCGGCGTCCCGCGTGACCGGGCAGGTCCGCACGATTCTGCTGGCGGCCGCGCTCGGCACGACCGGCATGGCGGCGAACGCCTATCAGGCCGGCGCGATGATTCCGCAGGCCGTGTTCACGCTCGTTTCGGGCGGCATCTTCAACGCGGTGCTCGTGCCGCAGATCGTGCGCACGCTGCAGCAGAAGGACGCCGAGGAGCGGCTCAACAAGCTCATCACGCTGGCGATCGCGATGCTGGGCGGCATCACGCTGATCATGGCCGCGGCCACCCCGCTGCTCACCATGCTCTACGTGCGCGGCACCCCCGAGATGATGGCCCTCACGAACGCGTTCACGCTGTGGTGCATGCCGCAGATCTTCTTCTACGGCCTGTACACGGTGCTCGGCCAGATTCTCGCCGCCAAGGACCATTTCGGCACGTACGCGTGGTCTTCGGTGGGCGCGAACCTGATCAGCTGCGCGGGCTTCACCGCGTTCATCGTGTTGTTCGGCCGTTCCACCGAGCAGCCGGTCGCATTCTGGACGGCCAACAAGCTGGCCCTCACGGCCGGCACGTGGACGCTGGGCGTCGCCTTCCAGGCACTGATCCTGTTCCTGCCGCTCACGCGCTGCGGCATCCGCTACCGCCCGCGGTTCGGCGTGGCCGGCATCGGGCTCAAGTCCATGGGATCGGTGGCCGGCTGGAGCGTCGGCATCGTCATCCTCGACCAGCTGGTCAACATCATCACCACGAACATCACCACGTCCGCACCGGATCAGGCGCACGCGACGATGGGCCTGAACATGCTCGACGTGGCCGGCAACGCCACGTACCAGAACGCGTTCACGCTGTACATGCTGCCGTACTCGCTCATCGCCGTCTCCGTGGCGACGGCCCTGTTCCCGAAGATATCGCGCGCGATCGCCGACCATGACATTCCGGACGCGCGCGACGCGCTCAGCCAGTCGCTGCGCAGCGTGGGCGTGCTCATGGTGTTCTTCACGGTCGCGTTCATCGTCATGCCGGTGCCGATCATCCTCGCGCTGCTGCCGTCAGTGAGCGTCAAGGAGGCGATGCTCATCGCCACGCCGCTGACGATGCTCGGCCTCGGCCTGCCCGTTTCCAGCGCGTACCTGATCATCCAGCGCACGTTCTACGCGTTCGAGGACGGCCGCACGCCGTTCCTGTTCATGCTGCTGTTCAACGCGATGTTCGTCGTGCTCGTGCTGGGAGGCGCGGCGATGACGTCGCCGACGATGTGGGTCGCGATCGTCGGCGTCGGTTCCGCGGTCGGTCACCTGCTCGCGTTCCCGTTCCTGATTCCGTCGCTGCGACGGCGGTTCGAGGGGCGTCTCGACGGACGCCGGATCCTCGCGTCGTACGGCAAGGCGATCGTCGCCGGTTCGGCCGCGGTGATCGTCGGCGTGCTGCTGCGACGTCCCGTGTATGCGCTGCTCGGCGTGATGTCCTCGGCCGATCGCGCGGCGGCCGGTTCGCGCGACGCCGCGGCGGCCGACGGCGGGCA
>NZ_JAHBBH010000017.1 GCF_019331735.1 Bifidobacterium miconis | reverse complement strand
ACCCGGCTTCGCCGGGAGCATTCAGCAATTAAGGACGGCCTGACGGCCGCGTTTTGCTGGCTCGCTGTCGCTCGCTCCTCGCCTAAAAACGCCTCCGGCGTTTTCTTCACGGCTCGGCCTAGCCGAGGGGGCCCGCAAGGCGTGTCAAGGCCGGTAGCTTCATGACCGTAGTCACGAATGAAGCTGGCGGCAGCCTCGGCTCCCTCGGCTGAGGGAGCTGTCACGCGAAGCGTGACTGAGGGAGCGTCGCGAGCGACAGCGAGCCAAACAACACCTCTCGCGCAGCGAGTCCGTGCTTACGGCCGCCGGTTGCCACAAGCCGACCGCAGAAAGCGTCGCGAGCCGCAAGGCGAGCCAACAACACAGCATCGTGCCAAGCGCGATGCCGCACAAATCCTTCGGGGATGGAACGTGAGGCGAGGAGGTTTCTCCTTCTCCTTCCCGCTTGCTCGCCAAGCGTTCCATCCCCGGTTTTTATATCTGCCATACTATTTGTATCGTTACATATAACGAAAGGAAGCAACGCATCATGGCTACTACCAAGCGCGTCCCGCAACCCCAGCCGCCGGCCGACCCGTACGGCTACCTGCTTGTCCATTTCATCGAGGATCCGGACGGCTACGCGGGGCGCAACTATCTTGACCTGTCCGACGGCGACAATCCGGAGGTCTGGCATCCGCTCAACGGCGGCAAGCCGATCCTCACGTCGCCGCTCGGCACCACCGGCGTGCGCGACCCGTATCTGACGCGCAATCCGGAAACCGGTCGCGTGTACGTCATCGCCACCGACCTGCGCGTGTTCGATCCGAACGCGGACCAGTCGAAGCAGAACTGGACCGAGTGGTCGCATCATGGCAGCACGAATCTCATCATCTGGCATTCCGACGATCTGGTGCACTGGAGCGAGCCGCACGAGCTCAACGTCGCGCGCCGCCCCGACGGCACCGATGCGCAGCTCGGCATGGCGTGGGCGCCCGAGGCCCTGTGGGTGCCGGACTATTATCCGGAAGGCTCCGAGGCCGAGCACAACGGCAGCCGTGGCGCGTTCGTGCTGTACTGGTCGAGCAAGACGTTCGCCGACTCCGACACCGAACATGCGGATCCGAATTCCTACGACCGCATCATGTGGGGCGCGACAAGCGACTTCACGAACGACACGTATGAATACGGCGGCGTGTTCATCGACGCCGGCCATGCCACGATCGACACGACCATGCTCCAGCGCGAACTGCCGGACGGCGCGATCCGCACCTACCGCGCGACCAAGGACAACGGCCCGCACCCGGGCATCTGGGTCGATCGCACCGACGCGCCGTGCTGGTGGGAGCCGGGCGTGCTGTGGACGCCCGTCCAGTACGAGATCGGCAAGGACTGGACCGAGAACGGCGCGCCCGGCGGCGTGGAGGGCCCCGCGTTCTTCGCCTCGCACTCCGACGACCGCGTATACCTGTATGTGGACGTGATCCCGTCCATCGGCTATCGCCCGATGGTCACGACCGATCTCGACAAGGGTCTCGATTATCTGCGCTCCGACGGTTTCTATATGGCCCCGCACACCAAGCACGGCGGCGTCATGTCCCTGTCCCATGCCGAATATGATCGTCTGCGCGCGGCGGACGGCACGATCGGCTGAAAGGTGGTACGCTAGCGTACATCAACGTACGTTAGCGTTAACAATGCTGTGAACGGAAGGGTTGGTGGTATGTTGAGTGACCCGTATGAAGCCTATGTGTGGGCGTATTTCACCGGAGACCGCGGCGACAGCGAGAAAATCAGCCTCGCCGTCTCCAACGGCAACGACGCGCTGAGCTGGCATGCGCTCAACGGCGGCAAGCCGCTGTTCGCGTCGACGTCCGGCACGCACGGATTGCGCGACCCGTTCATCATGCGCTCGCACGAGGGCGACCGGTTCTTCATCATCGCCACCGACCTCAAGGTCGCGGCGCTCAAGGATGGTTTCGGCGACGCGCAGCGTATCGGCTCGCGCTATCTCGAAATCTGGGAATCGACCGATCTCGTGCATTGGGGCGACCAGCGGCATGTGCTCGTCTCGCCGCCCGAGGCCGGCAATTCGTGGGCTCCCGAAGCGTACTGGGACGACAACATCGGCGCGTACGCGGTGTACTGGTCGTCGAATCTGTACGACGGCGCCGCCGCGAACGACCTGACACTGCGTGACCAGCTGACCTATGGCCGCATGATGATCGCGACGACCAAGGACTTCCGCACGTTCAGCGAACCGCAGGTGTGGATGGACGTACGCCGCGGCAACGGCCACGACGGACGCGGCCTGATCGACGCGACCGTCGCGCGCGACGGCGACTGGTGGTACCGCTTCGTCAAGGACGAGCGCACGATGACGGTCCGCGAGGAGCGCTCGCACGATCTGCTCGGCAAGGTGCGCGGCCTGCTGCCGGGGGAGATGTTCAGCTCGTTCGACTCGCTGTCCGCGTTGGACGACGGCGATCCTGCGGGCGACGGCAAGGCCGACGACGGAGCGTCGGACGGCGGCTGGGAGCTGGTGCGCGAGAACGTCGGCGTCGGCCTGCCGAACGGCGAGAAGGCGGAGGACGGTTCGCCCAAGCTGTTCACGCATGGCGAGGGCCCGTGCATCTTCCCGGCGAACCCGGATGACGTGAACGGCTACCGCTGGTTCCTGTTCATCGACCAGCCGAGCTATCACGACGGGCCGAACCACTACATCGGCTTCGCGACGCAGGATCTCGGCGATCCGGACGGCTGGGTGCCGGTCAGCGGCAAGCTGCGCGAAGGCCTGCCGGTCGGCCCGGACGGCGGCAAGCCCCGCCATGGCACGGTGATGCCGATCACCGCCGCCGAGCGTGATCGCCTGATCGCCGCGTTCGGCTGATTTCCGATGTCGTATCGGCATGATCGCGTGACCTTGGCGATGGTTCCCTCGCCTTGCTGTCCGCAATGTCACGCCGGAGAACCTTCTGGCGTGACATTGCGGACAGTTGGGCGGTTGTACTGGCACTGATGTCCCGCGGGGAGGCTTCTACGCGTGACATCAAAGCCAGTTGGGGGAATGTGCTGGCCGCAAAGTCACGCTGGTAGCTGAGGCGGATTGCCTGGGCATTTACCCGGAGCCGGTGCGAGCGGGCTGTCTTCGGGCGGTAAAGTGCGGTAAAGATAGCGTCTGGCCATTATCTATAAGGATGGCGTGTCGGTTGATTGTAGCGCTATAATTATAGCGCTACAACACAGTGGTATGACTGTACGGAACGGATGCAAGACGCGGATGCGGTGCGGTTGCCGCCTTCGCGCCGAGCGATTCGTTCGCATTCACGCAAGGAGCGGACATGACCTTCTCGACACCATCAACCCTTTCCGCGGACGAGCAGCACGCGTTCGCGGCGCAGCTCGCCGGAGCCGCGGGCGACGCCTCCGGCAGCGTCAGCGTCGAAACCTCCAGCGCATCTCGCGCAACCGGCAGCATCGCCGAACAGGCCTTCCACGTCGCGGCCGACGGCACCGCCCTCGAATGGAACGGCGACGGCGAATACGTGCGCATCGACGCGTGGGGCGCCAACAGCGTGCGCGTACGCTCCCGCCTCATGCAGCGCGTCATCGACGCCGACTGGGCGCTCCTCGCGCCGCCGGCCGACGCGGCCAAGCCGCAGATCGTCATCGGCGAACTCGCGGCGGCCATCGTCAACGGCAACATCGCCGTCAAGCTCGAACTGACCGGCTGGCAGCACGACCAGCTGCGCCTTTCCTTCCTCAACGCGGCCACCGGCGCGACGCTCCTGCGCGAAACCGATGACGGCGGCGCGCTCCGACTGCGCGCCCGCGCCCACCATCCGCTCGAAAGCGGCGCCGAATCGCCCGTCGCCACGTTCGAGGCGTACGCCGGCGAACACATCTACGGCATGGGCGAATACCAGCAGCCCGTGCTTGATCTCAAGGGATCCACACTCGAACTCGCGCACCGCAACTCGCAGGTCAGCGTGCCGTTCATGGTCTCCAGCCGCGGCTACGGCTTCCTGTGGCACAATCCGGCCGTCGGCCAGGTCACGTTCGGCGAGAACCGCACCGAATGGCGCGCCGGCGTCGCCGACCAGATCGACTACTGGATCACCGCCGGCGACACCCCGGCGCAGATCGAAGCGCAGTACGCGGACGCGACCGGTCACGCGCCCGTCATGCCCGAATGGGGACTCGGCTTCTGGCAGTGCAAGCTGCGTTACTGGAACCAGGAGCAGCTGCTCGAAACCGCGCGCGAATTCAAGCGCCGCAACATTCCGATCGACCTGATCGTCATCGACTTCTTCCACTGGCCGCTCATGGGCGACTTCCGCTTCGACGAGGAATTCTGGCCCGACCCGAAGGCCATGGCCGACGAACTGCACAAGATGGGCATCAAGCTCATGGTGTCCGTCTGGCCGCAGATCGACCTCGAATCCGAAAACTACGACGAAATGCGCCGACGTAACCTGCTCGCCAAAACCCGTCAGGGCAAGGACGTGGGCATGTGGTGGCCGCGCGACAACCAGTTCCTCGACGCCACCAACCCCGACACGCGCGCCTTCGTGTGGGCGCTCGCCAAGAAGAACTACACCGATCTCGGCGTCGACGCGTTCTGGCTCGACGAGGCCGAACCCGAATGGGGCGGCGACTACGACTACGCGCACTACCTGTTCCACATCGGCCCGGTCGGTAAGATCGGCAACATCTACCCGCAGAAGTACAACCAGACGTTCTACGACGGCCAGCTCTCGATCGGCCGCAAGGACGACATCGTCAACCTCACGCGCGCCGCATGGGCCGGCTCGCAGCGCTACGGCTCGCTCGTGTGGAGCGGCGACGTGCACTCCACGTTCGACGACTTGAAGGCCCAGATCACCTGCGCGATCCACATGGGCGCCGCCGGCATCCCGTGGTTCACCACCGACATGGGCGGCTTCGCGGGCGGCGACCCGAGCAGCGAGGACTTCCGCGAACTGTACGTGCGCTGGTGCCAGTTCTCCGCGTTCAGCGCCGTCATGCGCAACCACGGCGACCGCATGCCCGCCACGCGCGTGCCCGGCAAACCCACGTTCGACCGCAAGGGCAACCCGATCGACCACATCACCACCGGCGCGGACAACGAGCCGTGGACGTACGGCGAGGACGTCGAGCGCATCATGGTCAAGTACATCAACCTGCGCGAGGCCATGCGCCCGTACACTCGCGAACTGTTCGCCGAAGCGCACGAATCCGGCCAGCCGCTCGTGCGCGGCCTGTTCTACGAGTTCCCCGGCGAGGAGGCGGCCGCGAACGTCGCCGACGAGTACCTGTTCGGCCCGGACATCCTCGTCGCGCCCGTCACCGAGCTCGGCGCGCGCTCGCGCAGCGTGTATCTGCCGGGCGCGGCCGATGCGTCCGATGCGGCCGACGGTGCGGACGGCGAGCCGACGACGTGGACGAACCTGCACACCGGCGAGACGTTTGCCGGCGGGCAGACGATCACCGTCGACGCGCCGCTCGACGTCGTCCCGGCGTTCGCGCGCAATGGCCGCGACCACGGACTGCAGGGGCTGATCTGACCGATTGCATCCGGGGTGTTGCAGGACCGGTCGGGCCGACTCGGGCCCGGCCGGGATACAATGAAGCCTTCGACGACGAAGGAGGCATGATGGTCACGCTTGACGACGTTGCGGCGCTCGCGGGGGTGTCGCGCATGACCGCGTCGAACGCGCTGCGGCGCAAGGCGATCGTAAGGCCGGAAACCGCGCGGCGCGTGCTCGACGCGGCGGAACGGCTCGGCTATCGGCCGAACGTCGCCGCGCAGCAGCTCAGCTCGGGCCGCACGCACGTCATCAGCGTTTCCCTGAGCGACTTCGACCTGATCTTCCCCGCGAAATTCGCCGCGGAACTGTCCGACCAAGCGGGCCGGCGCGGCTACCAGATCGTCGCGCAGCAGACGCGCTTCTCGTCGGACTACGAGCAGGCCATGCTGTCGAGCGCATCCATGCAGATCTGCGACGGCGCGATCGTATGCTGGCCGCGCAATGCGGCCGCCGACTTCGTCGGATTCTCGCGCAGGCATCCGCTCGTGATGCTCGACGCGTTCGAATTGGAGGGGCGGATCGACGGCGTGTTCACGCCCTGCATCGACGGCGCCGCCGAAGGCGTGCGTCACCTGGCCGGGCACGGCGCGCGGCGGATCGCCGTGATCGGCTCGTCCGCCGATCTGCTGGCCGACGACGTGCCGCCCAACTCGAGCAAGCTGCGACTGCTCGGCGCCGCGCGCGCGTTGCGCGAACTTGGGATGGCCGACGACGATCTGCATGATGTGGTGCTGCCGTGCAACTGGAACCGTGAGGCCGGATATGCCGCGATGTGCGGACTGCTGGCGGAACGCGGTTGGCAGGATGGTTGCGACGCGCTGGCAACGCTCGGATTCGACGCGGTATGCTGCGTGTGCGATCCGATCGCGATAGGCGTGCTCAAAGCGCTCACCGACGCCGGTGTGCGCGTGCCACAGGATGTGATGGTAATGGGATTCGACGCGGTCGCCGACGGCAGGTTCATGACGCCGGGACTGTCCAGCGTGCGCATCGATCCGGCGGAAATGGCCCGTGACTGTCTCGGACTGCTTTTGGAACGCGTTGACGGGACCGCTCCGGATGAGCCGCGCACGGTGACCGTGTCCCATGCCGTCGTCGCGCGCGGCAGCGGCGAACGCGCGTGACGTGCGTGGTACGGGCGCGCGGTGTGCGCGTCGGTGTGCGCGGGCTCACGTCTGAGTGCTGGATGATTCGCCGGTTCGCTGGCTTGACCGGCCTAAGCTGATGAGCGGTCGATCGATGAATCGGTTCAATCAACGGTGTTGTGACGGCACGGCAAGGAGATACTGCGATGAGCGATAAGGGTTTGGATGCGCATGGGAGCGGCGCGGCGGAGGCACGACGGTTGACGCCGGACGCCGATGGCCGATTCACGTGGGGCAACGGCGTGGTGACGATGGTGTTCGACGCCGGCGCCGACCATCCGGTGAGTCTGGTCGGACTGTCCGGACGCGGCATGGCCGTGGCCGGACCGCATGCCGGCGGTTGGACTGCGCAGCGCGACCCCCGGCCGATCGTGGAAGTGCTCGCGTCCGGCACCGGCTCGAACGACAATCGTCTCACGCTGGTGACCACCGTCGCGGGCTCGAAGCTGCGCTTCGCCGGGGCACGGGCGACCGGCCCGGCGTCCGTCGACGACGGCGCGCCGGTCGGCGGCACCGAGCCGTACCGATTGGAAATCACCCAGTTCGCGCCGTACGACCAGCTTCGTCCCGCAGGGCGCCCGCTGGACAGCGCCGATCCGGCCGCCGCGCGCCGGCTCGCCGAAGCTGCCGACCCGGCCGTCTCCGGCTCTGGTTCCGGCTCCGCGAATGCGACGAGCAATGGCCGCGCTGGCAATGACTACGCTGTCAATGCTCACGATTGCGGCGATTGCGCCGACACTCCGGCTCCCGCCGACGGCCTGACCGACGGCCTGACCGTCGTCTCCGTGTTCGAGGCGTTCCCCGGCCTGTCCGCCGTACGCGCCTATACGGTGCTGCGTTCGCCGAAGCCGTTGCCGGTCGAGGCGGTGTCGTCGCTGAGCCTCACGCTGCCGTTGGACGCGAACGGCGCAACCGTGGACTCGTCGCGCCTCTACTGGGGCGACAACGCGTGGGCGGTCGAAAACGACTGGCATTGCGCCCCATTGCGAGACACGGCCGTACGCGAACGCAATCAGCGCATCAATCCCGGCGAATCGAGCTCGCGATTCGCGCTGAGTTCGGCTTCGACATGGTCGACGGGCTCGCATCAGCCGGCGGGCATCGTCGAAGCGCTCGCGGACGGTTCCGCCGACGCAGCTTCAACGGCCGGTCGCGCTTCCGGATCGCCGGTGTTCTCCGTGATGTGGCAGATCGAGCACAACGGTGCTTGGGAGTGGGAAGTCGGCGAGAACGATCCCGGCCTGCACGTGACCGCATTCGGCCCGGAGTATCAGGATCACCAGTGGTTCACGTCGCTGGGCAAGGGCAACGATTTCACCAGCGTGCCCGTGCTGTTTGCGGTTGCGGCCGGAGACTGGCAGCACGCGGTGGGGGAGATGACGCTGCAGCGTCGCGCGTTGCGTCGTGCGAAGGCCGCCGAACTGGGACGTTTGCCTCAGTTCGAACGTTCGCAGGGATTGGTCGTATACAACGATTACATGAATACGCTGTTCGGCGACCCGCGGCTCGACAAGGAACTGCCGCTGATCGAAGGCGCGGCGAAGGCCGGCGCCGACGTGTTCTGCATCGACGCGGGCTGGTACGACAGCACCGACGGCGGCTGGTGGGATATGGTCGGCGAATGGGAGCCGTCCACGAACCGCTTTGGCAAGGCAGGCTTGGCCGGTGTGGCACGTGTGATTCGCGAGCACGGCATGGGGCTCGGCCTGTGGCTCGAGCCCGAGGTGATCGGCGTCAAGTCGCCGCTCGCCGCGAGCCTGCCCGACGACGCGTTCTTCACCCGTCACGGCGTGCGCGTGTGCGATTCGGGCCGTTACCTGCTTGACTTCCGTTCCCCGGCCGCGAGAGAACACGTCTCGCGCACCGTCGACCGGCTCGTCGATGAGTTCGGCGTGGAGTTCTTCAAGTTCGACTACAACACGATTCCCGGCACGGGCACGGACCATGACGCCGAATCAGTCGGCGGCGGCCTGCTCGACCACTGCCGCGCGTATCTGGACTGGCTGGACGACGTGCGCCGCAGGCATCCGGACGTGATGATCGAAAACTGCGGTTCGGGCGCGATGCGGGCGGATTGCGCGCAGCTGTCGCGGCTGGACCTGCAGTCGACGTCCGACCAGTGCGATCCTCTGATCTATGCAGCCATCGCCGCTGGCGCGGGACTCACGATCCTGCCGGAGCAGCAGGGCAACTGGGGGTACGCGCAGCAGGAGATGGACGACGAGACGGCCGTGCTCACGTTGGCGAGCGGCGTGCTCGGCCGCCTGTACCTGTCCGGATTCATCAACCGCATGAACGATACGAGGCTTGCGCTCGTGCGCGACGCGATCGCGCTACACCGTCGCGTGCTCGTCGAACAGGAGCGGCTCGTGCCGTGGTGGCCGGCCGGTCTGCCCGACTTCACCGGCGACTGGCTCACCGCCGGACTGCGCCCGGTCGATGGAGCCGATGCGTCAGCTGATGCGTCCGCCGACGTTGCGTACGTGACGGTCTGGCGCCGCGACGGGCTGCCGTACGTCGATCTGAACGTGCCGGCAGGCCGCACGGTCAAGCAGATCTTCCCCGCGCCGTCCGCGTTCGGCCACGCTCCGCAGGCACGGCCGTGGTCCGTCGAACGCGTTGACGAACAGACGGTCCGACTGATCGTATCCGACGACAGTCGTCCGTCCGCGCGCATCTTCGCCGTGCGGTGACGGACGCCGAACCGTCGTTCCTTCCTCTCCCGGCCGGTTGTCGGACATCGTTCGCTGCATACGGCCGAGGACATGCGGTCGAGGATTCTCAGAATATTTTCAGGAATCCCCGACCGTACGCTAGGAAACGGGTGGTTATATATCAATCAGCAGCCGAAAGGCCGCGACAACTAAAACCTTTCTTCTTCTCTCTCCTTTCTTCCTCTGAAAGCCCGGCCCCATCAGCCGGGCTTTCTGGGTTGTCGGACGGTTTCCGGCCCGAATCGCGGCGCGGCGGGCGATTCGGATCCGGCAAACGACTTCGGCCGGACTGTTCATCTTCATGCCGGAACGAGTTCATCTGCACTTGGCCGGGCGCACATCATCCGGAAACACGGGCGCAGTACACCGGAACATGACATGGATGGAAGTTGAGCAAAGGAACGATCATGAACACCAACAGCAACCATTACGACATGCACCACGCCGAGCCGCAGTACGCCAGCGATCGCCAGTACGACGCCTACATGTTCGCCGAATACGGCATCGAACGCTGATCCACCAGCATCCTTATGTGCGGAACGGGCGCATCGGCGTCCGTCCGAGGCCGACACGGCGGCAACGTTGCGCGCCTGCGGGGGCCGGGCCATCGTCGGTCCGCCCACGCATCATGAACGCGAACGCAGCGTGGGCAGGCTGTCGGCCGCTTTCGCGATCAGCGACTCCAACAGCGCGGTGTTGCGCATCTCATGCTCCCACGGATTGCCGTCATCGCCGTACATGAGTCCGGCCAAGCCGCCCGCGACGGCGGCGGTCGTATCCGTATCGCTGCCCAGATTCACGGCGGCCAGCACGCAACCGCGGTAGTCGTCCGTCGTGAGCAGGCACCACATCGCCGCCTGCAGCGTGTCGAGCACGAACCCGCCGGACGGAATCTCATCGCGCGAACGGTCGGACAGATCGTTCGGCAGGCCGGCCACGCGGCACAGTGCCGCGTCGGAACAATCGCGGCCATGCTGAATCAGCAGACGGGCGACGTGAACAAAACGCACGCACGCTTCGGTGCTGATCTCGTGCGCGTGCGTGACGGCGCTCGCGCGGCGAACGTCATCATCGGAACAATCGGTGAACGCCAGCGGCAGGATGCGCATCAGCGAGCCGTTGCCGTTGTCGCGCTCGCGTGTGCCTCCGCGGCCGCTCGCCAGTGCGCGACTGGTGGTGCCGCCCACGTCGAACACGGTGCCGTCCGGCGTGTATTCGCCGTGCGTGATCCATGCGCGGTACTTGGCGAGCATGTCCGCCGTGTCCACGCGGCCTTCGTGGTCGGCCAGCGAATCGAGCGTGGCGAGCATCATGGCCGTGTCGTCCGACCACGTGCCGGCCGGCTGATGGTGCGAACCGTAGCCGGTCATATTGGTGCAGGTGAACGTATCGCGCGGCGAAAACTCGTACGGCACGCCGAGCGCGTCGCCGACCGCCTGGCCGTAGACCGCCGCGTGCAGTTGGGCGGCGCTCGCGTGGGTGTGGTTGTTGGTGTTCGTGCCGTTGCCGGTGCCGATGGTGGCGTTGGGCTTGTTGGGTTCGTTGGGGTTGTTGAGGTCGTTGGGCTTGTTGGACAGTGTTGTCATTGTCTGGTCTCCTTCTCCGTTGAGTCTGTACGTCGGCTGTCTGCCGTCAATCGTAATAACCGGACAATTCGGTACCGCAGCGCGGCCAAGACGCGGCCAAGACGCGGGCGACAGTGGGCGACCAGTGGACGATGGTGAGCGATGGAGTGCGTTGCGTGGCGGTTTCCGCTCGCTGAGACCGTTCTCAGTGAGCGTTCTCTGCCACTCGGGATACTGCGTGGCGGTTTTCGCTCGCTGCGGGACCCGCCAGCGAGCGAATCCGCCACCCGAAAATCCGCCACCCGTCGGGGTCGCAAAACGAAAAAGGCCGGAACCTTTCGATTCCGGCCTTACCCGTGCCCCCGCAGGGATTCGAACCCTGGACACGCTGATTAAGAGTCAGCTGCTCTAACCAACTGAGCTACAGGGGCGTGGTTAGACGTCGCTTGCGCAACGAGTGACTAATATACACCATTCTGTCGCCAACGCAACTTTCGGCCGTGTCTGACGGAAATGGGGGGAGCTGAAACCTGCCAAAATACCGGCATTGGCGGTCGTTGCGCCGGCGTGTCTCCACGTTGCCTGCGCCCCTTGCCGACGTCGGCCCGTTCCGTCGGACGAATCTTCCTGCGCAGGGGAGAGAAGGGGAAGAACGCTAGGGGGATACGGGGATCAAGCGATGAAGAGGAAAAAAGAGAGCCCCGAGTGAGAATTGGACTCACGACCTCTTCCTTACCAAGGAAGTGCTCTACCACTGAGCTATCGGGGCGATGATGCGTTGCCCGCCGGGCAACTTGCACAACAATACACGTAATCGCGTATTACGCAAATCGACCCCTGCGCGTACTGCTGTATGCACGTTCCGACGTGGTCGCCGCCGTACCGTTTCCGTTGCTGTGCCCGCGGCGTGTCGCGATGCTGCCTGTCGTGTCATTCGCGGAATGATTCCTAGGCTCGGACATGGGGAGCGCGGAACCGATCTGCCGGTCAGCTGGTCAGATGGCGGTAAAGCTCCGGATCGAGCGGCTTTGCCAGACGCAACGTGGACAACGTCACCTTGACCGTGCCGTCGCCGGCTGCGTTCGGCTTGGTGGTGGGTGTCGGATGGTCGAACGCCGCGACATGACCGACGTAGTAGTACTTGCCGTCGGCCTCCTCCGCTTTGCGCATGACGAACAGCGGCACGAAGTGCGTGCGCTGCCAGTCGTCTGGTCCCAAACCGGCGCCAAGTCCGTCACGTACCCACTGGAATTCTGGTGAATCCGGCGTGCGGCCGTTCTTGCTGAAGTATTTCATCTCCTGCGCATTCAGGAATTCGTCCTCGTATTGGCTGGCCGCGTACTTCACGAAAATGGGCATCGTGTTGGTGCCCTTGTCCAGCAGATACCCGCCCACGTTCTGCGGTGTGTTCTCCTTCTTCCACCCGCACAGGCGCATGACGTCCGCCATCGAATACTTGCGTTCGTACAGAAACGCGCGGTCGAACGTGCGCTGGTTCGTTTGTGCCTCTCGGAACAGGTCGTGACAGTTGGCAAGACCGGTGCGCAGCGTGTCCGCAAAGAATATGCGGAACGTGCGATTCGACGAAAGCAGCGCAACGAACGCATCGCTGAGTCGATACGACGGTTCATCGTTGTCCGCGTCCGCGTCAACGTCGGCGCCGACACCGGTGCCGACCGTTTCGACAAGCGGCTGCTCGCCGAAACGTTTGCGGTTCGGCGTAGTGAAGTACGAATAATCAAGCACGCTGATCGCGGAGTCGAATTGAGTATCGGACAGATCGGTCTGCGGGAACTCGGATCGAATATCCTCGATCAGCGAACTGCGGCTCAGCGATGCAAATGGCGGTGCCCACGCCGCACCGGCCGCCGAAGCATCGTCGCCCGGCCGTTCGTCCGCAAACCGGCACAGGCGTTCGAGAATCACCAGTTCGTGCGGTCGAATTCCTGGCAACAGCAGTTCCGTTGCCATCTTGAGGATCGCATCCTCGACGTCGCTCACCGGCTCCAGCTGATCCGCGAACGACCGCTCCTTACGCTTGCCTCCGCCGAGACTGTTCTCACGCGAGCGCACGAAGTCAAGATAATTGTTGCGTTTTGCGGCCAGCGTGTATGGCAATGAGGGATCATACTCGTAGATGTCCATGAGCATCGGGATCCGCCCGAGCTCGTAGCGCACCTGACGGTACTGTTCGGACAGTTTCTTCATCTCGGACCAGTCGGCCGTATCCAGCGACTTCAATACGCGTTCTTTGGCGATCGGATCAAAACTGATCGACGACAGGCCGATCGACTTGCGTTGCAGGTTGCGTCGCGCACGATCGCGATCGCCGGTGTTGCCGTACAGGGCGACGGGAATCAGATAATTATTGGCGTAATTGCCGATGAAATCGATGACGACGACGCTGTCCTTGTGCGGAAACTTACGCAGTCCGCGGCCCAGCTGTTGCGTGAAGACGATGCTCGACTCAGTGCTGCGCAGCATCACGATCTGGTTGACCGCGGGAATATCGACGCCCTCGTTGAACAGATCGACGGTGAACAGATAGTCGAGTTCGCCATCCGTCAGCCGTCGCACGTACTCGTCACGCTGTTCCTGCGACACCGGCTTGCCGTCGGCATCCGTACTGGTCACGGCAGCAGTACGATAGCTGCGTTCCGCCTGTTGGTTGAACTGCCGGTTGAACAGACGCGACAGTTCGTGCGCCTCGTCCTGCCGGCTGCAGAACACCAGTCCGGTGACGGGCAGATTGAACTGGCCGTATTCCCGTAGTTTGTCGATGATGTAGCGCACGCGCTGTTCGGTGGCGAGTTGGCCGATCTCGTATGTGAGCTGCGCGGACTGTTCCGCATCGAGACCGTGCGCGACGTCAAGACGATGCACGGTCTGATTCGGATCGTCGTCAGACCCGAGGTATTCCGCAACGCCGTAGTAGTGGAACGGGCAGAGCATGTTCTCGTCCAGCGCCTTCTGCAGACGGATTTCATAGGCGATGTTGTGGCCGAACAGCTCGAAGATGTTGATGCCGTCGGTGCGTTCCGGGGTGGCGGTCATGCCGAGCATGAAATCGGCGTCTGCGAAGTGGTCGATGACGCGCTGATAACCTGCGGCGCCGGCATGATGGACCTCGTCGACCAGTATGTAATCGAATTCGTCGGATGCGAACTGCGCCAGCACTTCCGGCTGCCGCATGGTCTGCACGGTGGCGAACACGTACCTGCGATCCTGCTGTTTGCTGGTGCCCGAGTAGAGTCCCAGTTCCGATTCGTCGCAGTCGAGCACCTTCTGGTAGGACTTCATCGCCGCCTTGAGAATCATCTGCTGCTGGGCGATGTACAGCATGCGTTTCGGCCGGTATGCGCGCACGTCGAACGCGGACAGATAGGTTTTGCCGGTGCCTGTGGCAGACACGATGATCGCGCGATGCTCGCCCTGCTCGCGCAGTCGTTTCAGATTCGCCAAAGCCTCGCGCTGCATGGCGTTTGGTTGGATATCGCGGTCCTCAAGGGATTTCAGGATATTGCGGCGCGGCGGCGCATACTTCTTGAAGTCCTCCTCATATTGTTTGATCCACTCTTTGGTGAGCGGCACCGAATCGGCCACCTGAGAGTCGATTTCCTCATGGATCTGTCGGACCAGTTCGCCGTTGGCGAGGGACGACACCTTCAGGTTCCACTCACGCTGCGTGTTCAACGCGGCACCGGTGAGATTCGAGCTGCCGACGAACAGTTCGTAATACGGGGTGCCGTTGTGCATGCGACGGGAGAAAACATAGCCTTTGGGATGGAATGGTTGACCTTGGCCTTGCGATACTGCGGAGGAACCGTCATCGACGCCTTCCCACACGCGCACGTCCACGCCAGAGGTTTGCTGTAGATGCAGCAGCTCCCAGAAGGTCTGTGGATCGTTGAAGTGGTTCTTGGTGGAGGTGATCAGACGGCTGGTCTGTGATGCGGAAGCGACGGACGCATTGCCGGCTGTGGAACTGGAACCGGCCGCGGCGTTGGCATGATGGCTGCGGAAGTCTTCGAACAGGCTCAGGATCGCACCGGTCGAAACGAACGCGACGGAGATGTCGAAGGATTCGCTGTTCGCGAGCGCGTCGCTGATCTGGTCGTGCATGGTCAGGCCACCGGGACGATTGGAGATCAACGTCGGCTTATAGTCGTCGTCGGCGTTTTCGCGTGGTTCGATGAGTCCGGCGATGGCGCTTTCGAGGACCGAATACGTCGCGTCATCGTACGGTGTCTGTTGTGCGAGCGGAAGGCGGGATTGCCGGTTCGCGTTTGGGACGTTCTGGACTGTGTCTGCCATGATATTCCGCTCCTGACTATGAAATCTTGCGCTGCGCCCGTTGGCTCTTCGATGAGTTGCCCGGGACAGTATTGTTTCGATCTGGTGTGAAGGCTTAATGCTCTGCTCCCCCTGAAGGAGGAGCTGTCAGCAAAGCTGACTGAGGGGGATGACACACCCAACACATCAACTCCGACCAACCATTTAGCGCACCAGCAACTGCCGTTTCTTCGCGATAATGCCAACCGCTTCCCTATCGACCGGCGCCCAATCCAATCCCGGCATCTCGTCCGGTTCCAACCATCGGATATCCGTATGTTCGGTGAGCCGAGGCGTGCCGGAGATGAGATGGCAGATGAACGTCGTCAATCGCACCGTGCCGAAGTCATACGCGTATTCGCTGGTGCACACTTCGTCGGCCACATCGATTTCGCACAACAGCTCCTCTTCGATCTCGCGGTGCAACGCCTGCCGTGCGGTCTCATGCGGCTCGATTTTGCCGCCCGGGAACTCCCAATATCCGGCAAGCGACTTGCCCGGACCTCGCTGCGCGCACAGCACCGTCCCGTCGCGTACGATCGCCGCGCCAACGACATTGATGATTCTCGACTGTTCCGCTGCCTCCATGACTCACCAGGATACAACGCGGCAGTCGCGACCGCGAACGATGCGCGACGAACCGTCCTGCCAACTGCCCGATGACTGCGATCGCCACACCATACGACAAGTGTCGTGTCCGGTACAGGTTCCGCATGCCGCCGCCGAGCGGCCGGATGGTTATGCGCCGGTGCGGCCGACGACGTTGATCATGCAGTCGCGCCGGACGACGGCATTGTCAAGCAGCGGGTCCGTTGCAGCATACAGGAGCGTAACAGCCCCGCGGGCCATGATGATGTCGCGCAGCGCGCCGACGACCTCTGCGCTGGCGTCCAGTTCCGCCCGGTATTGTTCGTCGAACTCATCAAAGCGCGCCGGATCATGGCCGAACCACTTGCGCAATCCGGGCGACGGCGCGATGTCCTTCATCCACAGATCGAGGGCGGCGCGCTCCTTGCTCATGCCGCGCGGCCACAGCCTGTCCACCAGCACCCGGTAGCCGTCACCGGATTCCGGCTCGTCGTAGATGCGTTTCACCATGATGTTCACGCCACCATCATCGGACCATGAGACGGGCAAGTCAATGCGCTGCTCGACTTCGAGTTCGTCATTGCCGTGATGTGCGAAACGCGGCGGCCTTTCGCGTTCTTACGGCACCCTTACGACGCCCGCATTTTCGTTAGATGAAGTACGCGACACATCTTCTCAAGGCCGACATTACGGGCATCTCATGCATCTCATGCACCGGTGCCCGAGCCTTGCGACGACGCCTCAATGTAACGCAGAGAGACTAGACGATGAATACCGAAGCAACAAGCTTCTCTCATTTGTCACCGGCTCAGAGACGGATACGGTGCAGCAGCAAGTTAGGCCGCGAGCTTGGCCTTGTAGTCTTCGCCCCAGTCCCATAGGGCGTCGATGACGGTTTTGAGGCTGCGGCCGGTGTCGGTCAGCGAGTATTCGACGCGTGGCGGGACCTCCGGGTAGACCTCACGGTGCACCAGCCCGTCGGCCTCCATCTGCCGCAGGTTCGCGGTGAGCACCTTCTGCGAGATGCGCCCGATCGAGCGACGCAGCTCACTGAACCGCTTGGTGCCGGGCAACAGGTCGCGCAGGATGAGGATCTTCCATTTGTCGGAGATCAGCGTGAGCGTCGTTTCCACGGGACACACCGGGAGCGTGTTGATATCAACCATGAATCGGTCTCCTGAAATCGTTGGAATCATCCAATACTTCCTTTTTAGTAACTATAGCACTTTAAAGTACCTTCTTCCATTATGGGGAGTACTCCAATATTGTACTGTCTCAACGGCGGACAGTACGGACCGCCGATGAACAACAACGGAAAACAGCATCGATAAGGAGCACACCATGACCAAGCGCATCGCAGTCGTCGCCGCCAACGGCAAGGCCGGCCGTCTCATCACCAAGGAGGCCGTCGACCGCGGCCTCGACCGCACCGCCGTCGGGCGCGGCGAGAACAGGACCGTCGCCCCGCACACGCGGACCAAGGACCTGTTCGACCTGCCTGACGCCGCCCTCGCGGGATTCGACCTCGGCGTCGACGTCTTCGGCGCGTGGACGCCGGACGCCCTGCCGCAGCATTCCACCTCGCTCAAGCACCTCGCAGACATCCTCTCCGGCACAGACACACGCCTGATCGTCGTCGGCGGTGCCGGCAGCCTGTACCTTGACCCGGACCATACGCTGCAGCTGAGCCAGGCCGACACCTTCCCGGAGTCGTTCCTGCCCCTCGCCAATGCGATGGGCGCGGCCCTCTCCGAATTGCGTGAGCGCGCTGACGTCAAGTGGACATACGTCTCCCCGGCCGCCGACTTCCAGGCGGACGGCCCGCGAACGGGCGAATACGCGCTCGCCGGCGAGGAATTCACCACGAACGGAACAACCGGTAAGAGCGAGATCAGCTACGCCGACTACGCCATCGCCATCATCGACGAAGCCGTTGCGACGCCGTCCGAGGCGCACGTCAACGAACGCATCTCCGTGCGCTGGTAGTCATGATAGTCGCGACAACTACCGTCCCGGGCAAGTCCCGGCCGCGATCCAGCAGCGATCCAGTGCCCCATAGGCGTCCGCTTTCCTCAGGAATGGCCTCCGCCATATCCGCAAGCGGACGCTTCCGCCCCCACGCGCGTCCGCTTGCGTCCAGTATCCTCATGTCCTAGCAGAAAACGGACACTTCCAACGTTCCTCAGGAACCGAAGCCTGCACTCCGGGACTGTTTTCGGCAACAAAAAAGGGTTTTCGGATCGCTCCGAAAACCCTGATGGCGGAGGCTACGAGAACTCCAACCTCCAATACAGCTCAGGCTTACTGCTGATTGTGGTTTGCGGATCTCGTATCTTCGCTTTACCCCCTCCGTTACCATGTTCATAACGATTCCAAACGTATCGTAACGGCGTTGCTGATACCAGTCTACAGCCAATCCGGCCGGGCTTCCAACACGTTGGATAGCTCCTCATCGGTGTTGTCCTGCATCCATTGAGCGCCTGACGTGCTGATGGATCGGGTGATGTTCATCATGTCTTCATACCGGGCCTGAACATTGACGCGGATCAGGCTGTCCCAGTGGCAGACGCGGTTCCTTAAAGATGCCATGACCGTTAGCTTGGAACCAATGTAGCCGCGTGAGGACATGCCATTACGTTGACGTTTGGAGGGCATGTTTGGGAATGCGTTATGAAGGATCTCGGCCCACAGTGCGGCGCAATGCTCGTCGGCTTCTCGCATACTGTTCCATGATTGTCTTTTCTCGCTATCCGTGGGGGGAGTGCGACTGATGCTGGCGGGGTTGCCGATCATGTTGCGCCACGTGCCGAGCATCATATGGGCGATGACATCATCATGATTGATTTGTTCGCGACTCTTATGGGCTTTGAGATTCGTGGCAGCGCGGCCTCTCCAACTTTTGGCCCGCAGGAAAGAGCATAGCGGTTCGGGCACGTCCTGATCGGGATTGTCGTCCAGCCAATCTCCGGGAAGGCCTTGATGCTGCCACCACTGCCGAATTGATTCGTCCAATGCGTTGCGTAGGAGCACCTCGGTGATGCTGATGGGCTTGAGCAGAGCTTGCTCAAGCCTCAGCTGCCAGCGGTATGCCTCCAGTGTTTTAGCTGCATCCTGATCCTTGGGCTGGAAAGCAGCGAGTCTGGCAGTGCCTAGTAGTCGGCAGACCTCTTCCTCGACCGTCCGCTGCGTCGTTTCATGTTCAGCGTTGTCCATGCAAATATGATAACTTGGTAGACAAGACGGTGGAAACGCCGCGATACATAGACGAAGCCCCAGCCATTAGGCCGGGGCTTCGTTGGTCCTGTGGTCGGGGCCGTGAGGTTGATACATCCGGATTCGGGCTTGTCAGGTGGAATGCTCATACTGAAGATTGCCTAGATGTGCCGGAGGGTCGCGGAAAGTAAGGTGAGGTACGGGGCAGTGTGGCTTCTCGGTTCAATTTTGGTGTCAATGGGATTTCCCAAGAGAAACTGAACGAATACCGCAACTACGATATTTTCGGCAAGGTGATGCATGAGACTTTTCCCACCTACGGATGAACAGGTAACCATGATATGGGATCTGTTCCAGAAGACCAAGATCCTTGTTTATGTTGAGGATTACGGCTCTTCGCATTTTGGTGTGTAAGGGCCGTGCGGTTTGATTCGGTGTGTGATTGAGAAAGTGAATGAAACCGCGCGCCTTGGTATTGAGTCTAGCTCGTTCGATGGTCGGGTCTTGCTTGGCTTGGACAGGTTGGGGTTGAATCCCGTCTCTCAGAGGCCAGTGGCGTCGGGCTCGCGGGCGGGCGTGTGGCTGCGCGGCTCCCAGCCGGCGGACGAGACCGCGCCATGATGCCGTCATTGCGTTTCCATGGGCCGCTTTCGTTCCTCGTGGCGGCGCCGGTTCGCGCATACTCCCGTCGGCCGGCACGCCGTGCATTTGATGGTGCGGGTCAGACGCTATGAGTGCGTGGCGTGCGCGTGCTCGTGGACGGACGACCTGACCCGCATAGCCGACGAGGGACGACGGTTGACGGACGCGGCGGGGTGGTGGGCCGCCGCCGAGGTCGTGCTCAAATCGAAGAGCGTGCTCGCATGCGCCCGTGACCTGCACTGCTCGTGGGGTGCGTTGAACCGGGCCGTATTGGAGAAAGGCATGGACGTGCTGGTCGCCGATCCGCGCCGGCTGGACGGCGTGGCATCGGACGGCGTGGACGAGCACGGATGGCGGCACCCCCGCACGGGCAGCCGGTACGTGACCGTCATCGTGGACCTCACTCCCAGGAGTGTGTTTTGTCAAGTTGGGGTGGGCCGTTTTGGCGTTTCTTTTGGTCCGTTTGAGCGGTTGGTTTTAGGCCGTTTGAGCGTTGGCCGGTCCTGTCGCTGGTTGTTGTGGTTTATTGCATGAGGGCGTGGGTTTTGCGCCAGGATTCGCCCTCGAATCTGATCATCCTGCCGTGGTGGACGGTGCGGTCGATGATCGCGGCGGCCATGTTGGGGTCGCCGAAGATCCTGCCCCATCCACTGAACTCGATGTTGGTGGTGTAGATGATGCTCTGGGTCTCGTATGCGTTGGTGACGACCTGGAACAGGAGCCGGCTGCCTTCCTCGTCGATGGGCACGTAGCCGAGTTCGTCGATGATGAGCAGCGGTGTCCGGCCGATCAGCGTGAGTTCCCTGTCGAGCCGGTCGTCGGCTTGGGACCGGAGGAGTCGCATGACCAGGCTCGCGGCCGTATAGTAGCGCACTGGTATGCTCTTGCGGCACGCGTTCCTGCCGAGCGCGATGGCGAGGTGGGTCTTGCCGGTGCCGGGAGGCCCGAACAGGACGAGGTCCTCGTGCCGGTCGATGAAGTCGAGGCTTTCGATCTGTTGCCTGCCGTAGTCGACCGGGAAGCGTATCGGGGTCCAGTCGTACCCGTCGAGTTCCTTATCAGCAGGGAATCCGGCCTGTTTGAGGAGTCGGGAGCGTTTGGATCGTTCCCGGGAGTCGAGTTCGGCCCTCATCCATTCCTCCATGAACTCCATCTGGCTTGGCGTGGCCTGGGCGAGCTGGTCGGCGAGGATCTGGCGGGTCAGGGGCAGTCGGCGTGCGAGGTTCATGATCGTTTCGATCTTCTCGCCGGTGGACGCGCGGCGGCGTTTCGTGTCGGGCATGACGATGGGCGGCCGATGCGACGTCATGGCTTACGCCTCCTTCCTTTTGCGCGTCTCGCGTGGTTTCATGAACACGTCGTATCCGGTCAGATCTGGCGCGGTCTGCTCGTACGGCTTCTCGCCGGCGGCGATGCGCCGGGCCATGGTGGCCAGGCTGGCCTCGTCGAGCGGGTGTCCCCGTTCGATCAGATGCTCGCCGGCCTTGACGGCCGATTCGAACCCGCACGCGTCGCTGGTCCTGGAAATGAGACGGAACGCGTTCCGTCTCTCCCCGGCGTCCATGTGGTCGATCGCGAGACGGAGCTTGTCGGGAAAATCACTGCGGATGGTGGAATCGTCCCACGCGCGGGTCTTGCGTCCCAGTGCGGGCAGGAGCGTGGCGGGGTTGCGGATCGTGGCGGGCGAGTCCCCGTACACGCGCGGCAGGCTCGCGCAGGTGCGCCCGTCCTGGGTACGGATCGCCGCGGTCGAACGCGCGCAGTCCCACGTCCAACGTCCAGCCACGCCACGAGGGGCCGGCGAGGTAATAGTTGCCGTCGACCTGCACGCGCCCGTCCCTGTCGGCCTTCCGGACCTCCCAACGAACCGCGTCGTAGGGTTTGGCGGGCAAGGGCTGCATATCCGTCTTCTCCTCGGCGAACAGTTCCCCGATCGGCCTGCCCTTGCGGTAATGCGCCGTCCTGGCCATCGCGTCGCACCGCTCCAGCATGTACCGGGTCAACTGCGCGTACGACTCCGCGGTCAACAAGGGCACCATGATGTTGCGGCGCAGGAACCCGACCGCGTTCTCCACGCTGCCCTTCTCATTGCCCGAATTCGGGTTGCAGAACCGCGTCTCCAACCGGTAATGCGCTATGAACAACTCGAACACCTTGACAACGCTGACCCGGTCCCACGCGACCCTGTGGCCCGCGCCGGTGGCATTATCGAGCACCAGCGTCAGCGGGACCGCGCCCGCGTGCTCGAACACCATGCGCAAACCAGCACACACGCATTCCGCGTTCTCGCCGGGCAGGGCCACGCAATAGCGCATGTTCGAATACGGGAACGTGACGACCAGGCAATGCACGTCGACACGGTCCCCGCCGATCACGGCCTGAGACAAACCGAAATCGACCTGAGCCTCGCCCGGACGGCATTCGATCTCCACAAACCCGTCCTCCGCCAGCCGGTGCTCCTCGCGCCAATGCTTCACATAGCGTTGCAACGGAGAGTACGAACCCTGATAGCCCCTCTCCGCGACCAGCCGGTCGTACACGCGTTGGGCGGTATGCCGCTGCTTGCGCGGCATGAACCGGTCCGCCTCCAACCATTCGTCCACCGTCGCCTTGAACGGGTCGAGCTTCGACGGTCTCGAGACGGGATGCTCCGGCTCGGGCGAGCAATCCTCCTCCCGGGCGTATTTCGCGACCGTGTCACGAGCCACGCCCACCTCTTTCGCGATGCTTCTCCATGACGCGCCACGCGCGTCAAGCACCCTGATACGTTGTTGTACGGACACCGGTACCGTCATTCCTTTCCTTTCCCGAGAAACCGAACGGTTTGCTTTCAACTCGGGAAACTAGTCCAGGCAGGACGGGCCGGTGTTCGCTTCTCACCACACGCTGAAGTGGACTAAAACCTGCCGCTCAAACGGAAACATTCCACACGCTCAACCGGCCCACTTCCTATTGAACAGACACACAGGAGGGAGGGCCGGCCGGCCCGCCTGCTCGACATGGTCGCGGGCAGAAGCGAGAAGGCGTTCTCCCGATGGTTGGAGCAACGCCCGCAATCATTCCGCGACCAAGTCAAGGAAATCGCGATGGACGCGTTCGCCGGATACAAGAAAGCCGCCGCGCGCCAGGTGCCCCACGCCGTGGAGATCCTCGACCCGTTCCACATCGTCAAACTCGCCGGCTACAAGCCCACCGCCATGCGCTGCATGCTCAAACGCGAAGCCACGGGACGACGCGGCACCGGAACGGACCCGCTCTACAAGGGCAGGAGAATCCTATTGAAAACCGCCGGCCTGAGAACCGACAGGCAACAAGCCCGGGTCGACCTGCTGCTCGCCGACCCCGCCAACCAGCCGCTCGCCCTCGCGCACGGCGCCTACCAGAAGATCATCGACTGCTACGCGCGGGAAGACCGCAGGAAAGGCCGGGGCATGATGGCCGAACTCATCGAATCCCTCGCCGTCAAAGGCGCGGCGCCGGGATGCCCCGAACTCGCCACGCTCGGCCGCACCCTCAAACGACGCATGAGCGACATCCTCGCGTTCTTCGACCACCCCCACGGGGCGAACGGGCCCACCGAGGCCATCAACGGCCGACTCGAAACCCTCAGAGGCATCGCCCTCGGCTTCCGCAACCTCGACAACTACATCACCAGAAGCCTACTCCACACCGGCGGATTCAAACACGCCATCCAAACCCACCTCTAACCACCACCCCTACACACCAAAATGCGAAGAGCCCGAAAACAAGCCAAGATCATTGAAATTCCGCCGTTTTTGGCATGAAAAAAAGGGTTTTCAGATCTCTCTGAAAACCCTGATGGCGGAGGATACGAGATTCGAACTCGTGAGGCTGTTACACCAACACGCTTTCCAAGCGTGCGCCATAGACCACTAGGCGAATCCTCCATTCGTGTTACCTCCGCGCGAATGCATCAGCACACAATCAATAGATATTAGCATGTTTTCCGGATATGCCAAATCGGAGTGTGGTGGAGGATACGAGATTCGAACTCGTGAGGGAAGATGCCGAGACGTGTTGTCCTACGATCTTCCCAGTATTTCCAACGATTTTGAGATTTCCGCAACGATGGCCGCGCGACGTGCCGAAAGGCGGTGCCTTCGGCGTGTCGCGATTGTTGCCGCGGTGTGATGATGCTTGCCGGGCGGGTGCGGTGTCGGCAAGCGTATGCCTTGTATGTGCGTGCGTCCGGCGTGTCGCGACTGACGGCGTCGCCTGCGGGCTTGCCGACCGTGCCTGATGATGTTGTTTGGCGGCTCGGTCGAATCAGTAGTTGTTGGAGCCGGGGCCCTCGAAGCGGACGGTGAAGCCGTGTTCGTAGTGCAGGAACATGTTGGCGCCGTAGCGGTCCACGTCGCGGTGGGTGAAGAGCATGCGGATGGCGAACGCGACCTGCACGTCCTCCGGCAGGCTCTTGAATGCCTTGTGCGCATCCCAGTTCGGCGCGGCGATGGCCTGATCCGGCACATAGGCGTAACCGTAGCCGTCCTCGTTCACGTAGCCCATGAACGGCAGATCCCAGGCGTTGTGGTCGGTGAGCGCCTGCTTGAAGTCCTCGACGGCGGCCAGCGCCTTGTCGCTGATACCGAAGCTCTTGGCGACCTTGTTGGCTTCGGCGGTCTTGGTGGCCGGGTCTTCTCCGAACAGTGTGGTCTTGACGATAATGGTCTTGTCCTGTGCCATGATTGGTCCTTTTGCAAGCATGATGAATGTGGGCTGAAGCGAACATGAACGTGTTATTACTAACATGTGAATCGTTCGTCGTGTTTGATTATTTGTTGTCGTTGCTGCCGACATGATTTACGCTACCACTGATCTCATGTGCGGAAAACCGTTGGAATGTGCGCTTTATTTGGAGCGCGAACGATGTCGTTGGCGTTCATGATATATAGATTGTGATGTTTGGACAATGTTCGCTGATTACAAAAGAGAACATGAGTCATGTTCGTTTTGGTGGTGCATACGGCGTGTCGTTTGGGGCGATTGGACGTGATGCCGATTGCGCATGCGTGTGCGGCGCGGACGTGATGTTGACTGTCGGTGGGCCGCCGGTGGGACTGACTGCGGACGGTGGGATTGACTCGGTGGGGAAACCCGCCGGTGCGGGTGGTGAATGCGTGCCGCCAATGACGGCAACTCGCGGCAAACGTAACGTTATAGTGGGGGAGTTGCGTATATGGCCGCATATTGCGGCCGTGCCCACGCCTCGTGCGATACGCTCGGTGGAGTTGTAACGAGTAGCGATGTGAGGGAGTCGGCATGTCGGATGTGCGCCGTTATCAGGGTGACTGTCCCGAATCCGACGGCATGCTGCCGACTGCCATGATCCAGCTCGCGGACTTTCCCGACGATGATCCGGCGCTGTCGATGCATTTCGTCGGCGAACGGATTCCCGATAAGGACGCTTCGCCCGAGCCGGCCGACACCGAACGCTCGTCCGACTCGATTCCCACCATGCCGGTGGATCCGGCCGATCTCGTCACCGCCGAACGCGCGGCGGTGTCCCAGCGCGTCCCCGATTCCTCTTCCCGGATGTCGCCGCCGATGGCCACGCCGTCCGCGGTCGTGTCGCTGTCGGACGAAGCCGAGGAACAGGTCGAGGAGACGGTGCCGCTTAAGCCCCTGTCTGACACCGGCGTCGCGTCCGCTCCGGTTCCGCCGCCCCCCAGCTTCTTTCCGAGCAATACCACGGGTCGTATGCGGCCGATTACCGTGCCGTTGCGGCCTCAATCGCGCGTCGTCTCGGGCTCGTCGTCGTTCCGGCCGGCATCGTCCGCCCGGTCCGGTGCGGAGTACGGAGCGGTGTCTGGCGTCGAGAGGACGAACCGGGACGCCGATGCGGCGTCGGAAACGCCGCGCGTCTGCGATGCGTCGCAGTACGGGGGGATGCATCCGGCGGGCTGACCTGAACTACGGCCGGGTCGTCGGGGATATCCGTCGGTTCGATGCGGACTGCATCTGCTGATCTGTACTGATCTGTCCACATAGAGAGATGTGGCATATGATTGCCAACGATTGCATTGCAGTATGTAATCAACGCTCAAAAGGCAACCATCACAATAATAATCATGACGCAAACGTATGCACAAAAGTGCGCGTATGTCAGTCATACGAGGCATATATCGCGGCGCACTGTCGAGCATCGTCGGCGGCGACGCGACATGGCACGGCCGCGACGAACAGTCATCCGATCATCCGACCGTCAATCTCATCGACGGCCCTTCCACCAGCCATCAATCATCGCCATCCACCAATCATCACCACCGTCAATCATCAACCACAGATCACCCAGAGAGATTCGAGAGATCAGCGCAGTAGTAAGGGGACACCATGGACGAAACGCATGCCATGGACGTCATTGATTTTCTGCAGTCGGCATATCGGCTCAAGCGGCGGTTCGCCATGCTGGTAAACCGCCGGATAGGCTGCGGCGCATTGCCGGCAACCAGCGCAACCAGCGCAACCGGCGCAATCAAGCCGGCCGAACCGCCGGACACCCGCCTGATGTCGGCCGCATCGGGCCGTCTCATCGGCGCGCCGGCGGACAAACGACTGTTCATCCTGTCCGGCATGGTCTACGGCGGTTCCGCATGGTCGGCCATGTTCTGCGCGGCGGCGTCCACCATGGAAGAGTCCCTTGCCAACGAATGCAATGCGTTTCTGCTGGACAGCGTCGCCACCGTCGACGAACTCGGACTGGACGCATGGCTCCGATCAATGGTCGACGACGCGCGCCAAGCCGTATTCACCGGAGTGCCGTCCTGCCGCATGCCGCTGCTGATCCGTTCGATGGGCGACGCCAAGCTCGTCCGCCAAAGCCGTGTCCGCGGCAGCATCCCATACGGCGACCGCAAGCTGCAGGGCGAGGCCATGCTCGAACACTGCGACCAGACATACCGTCTCGCCGCGCACAGTCTGCTGCAATGGGGTGGCGGCGCCCCACTGAACAACGATGTCGCATTCGCGCTGCTCGTCCGGCCCAACATCGGCGCGGCGCTGTTGCGCGAGCATCGGTCGCTGCGCGTCGGCGGCGCGATGCGCGACGTTCCGGTGCGGCGCATCGCCCGGTATCTGACTTGCCTGAACGCTCAGGCCGACCGTCAATACGCGTGGATGCGCGCCAAAAGACGCTCATTCGGCCTTCTGCCGTCGGACGTCGCCGTGCTCGACCGCCGAGCTGTCGGCTCCGGCAGGACATCGACGCCGATGTTGGAATCGGACCGGCGCTATCTGTTCGACGCGCGGCACGTGATCGCCGCATACCGCAATCTGTGGGACTCTCCGATGGGGCGGGCACTGCCCGTCGGGATGGCGAAGGCCCTGCATGCTTCCCACGACGGCAGCGCGAAACGCGACCGTGCGGGACGCGACATCGCAGGACGCGACTTCGCAGACGGCGGTCGCGCCGTAAGTTTTCGCATCGGCGGTTCCGCACAGAGCGCGGCCGTGCCGGACTTCGTGGAGACGATGCTGGCGTCGATTGGTTGCGGCGCGGATCCGCCCGACGAAAGCCTGTGGCGCAACCCGATTCACCTGCGATTGACCGCGGAATCGCTGCTGGGAGCCGCGTCGGCGGCCGATCTGACGGACGGGTTCTCCGCACGCGACCGTGATCGTTTCGAATACGGCGTCGCATGCCTCGAACGAATCGCCGCGATCGTGCGCGACGAAGGACTCGCGACGGTGCCGACGCGGCTGGCCCCGTCGATTTGCCCGCATTTCGGCGAGCTGAAACGGCTGCCGATGAGCGAGCGCGACCGACGTCTGCGTTCGCACGCGCGCGTCGAATCGGACATGGCCGCCGTCATGCTGGCGCGTCTGTCCAATCCGAACGTCGCGCGGCAGGCGGGAGCCGCGCTGATCCGCGGCGATCTGACCGCGTACGGCACCATCGTCGGTGCTTGGCGCGAACGGTTGCGCGAACAGACGCGCTGCGTCGCCTTCGCGTGATCCGGGACCGTGCTGCACGATCGCACGTCACGGCCGCTCGTCGTGACCGTAACGTGCAAACGTTCGCCGCGGCGACGAGACAACGAACGGCCGTGCGCTGCGGCCGTACCGTACGATCGTTCCCGCGGCGACGAGCGCAGTCCGGCTACTTGTGGTACGGCTCGTGCGCGTTGATCTTGAACGCGCGGTAGATTTGCTCGAGCAGAATCACGCGCATGAGCTGATGCGGGAACGTCATTTTCGAAAAGCTGAGCTTGTAGTCGGCGCGGCGCAGGATCGCGTCGTCGAGCCCGATCGACCCGCCGATCACCAGCTGGATATGGCTCACGCCACGCAATCCCAGCTGGCTGATCTCATTCGCAAGCCCCTCCGACGAAAGCATCTTGCCATCGATCGCAAGCGCAATCACATAAGCGCCGTCGCGCAGATGCTTGGCGATGCGCTCGCCCTCCCTGGCCTTGATCTGCCGCTCGACGCCCTCGCTGGCATGCTCGGGGGTCTTTTCGTCGGCGACCTCGATGATGTCGAGCCTGCAATAGCGGCCGAGCCGCTTGCTGTATTCGGCGATGGCGTCGCGCAGGTACGATTCCTTGACCTTGCCGACGGCGATGATGTCGATCTGCATGCGACGGCCCGGCTACTTCGCGATGAGCGGCAGCACCTGCTCGTCGAACGCGGTGAGCGCGGTGTCGATCACGTTGTGCATGTCGTAGTACTTGTACGTGCCCAGACGACCGCCGAACACGACCTTCGGCTCGGCCGCGGCCTTCTCGGCGTACTTCGCGTACAGCGCCTTGTCCTCGTCGGTGTTGATCGGGTAGTACGGCTCGTCGCCGCGCTCGGCGAAGCGCGAGTACTCCTCCCACACCACGGTTTTCTCGTGGTTCTGCGAGNCGTAGCGCTCCGGGTTGAAGTTCTTGAACTCGATCGCGCGGGTGTACGGCACGTCCGCGTCGGAGTAGTTCATCACCGGGCAGCCGAAGTGGTCGTCCTCGTCGTAGCGCACTTCCTTGAAGTCGACCGTGCGCCACTTGAGGTCGCCCAGCTCGTAGTCGAAGTAGCGGTCGACCGGGCCGGTGTACACGACCGGCACGCCCGCGGCGAGGCGCGCCTTCTTGTTTTACGGCTGCGACTCGTCGAAGAAGTCGGTCTTCAGCGACACCGTGATGCGCGGGTCGTCGATCATGCGCTGCATCCACGCGGTGTAGCCGTCCTTCGGCAGGCCCTCCCACGTGTCCTTGAAATAGCGGTTGTCGTAGTTGAAGCGCACCGGCAGGCGCTTGATGATGTCGGCCGGCAGGTCGGCCGGGTCGGTCTGCCACTGCTTGCCGGTGTAGTTCTTGATGAACGCCTCGTACAGCGGACGGCCGATCAGCTGGATGCCCTTGTCGTTGAGGTTCTGCGGATCGGTGCCGGCCAGCTCGCCCGCCTGCTCCTCGATGAGCTTGCGTGCCTCGTCCGGCGTGTAGGACGCGCCGAAGAACTGGTTGATCGTGCCGAGGTTGATCGGCAGCGGGTAGACCACGCCGTCGTGTGTCGCGTACACGCGGTGCACGTAGTTCGTGAACTCGGTGAAGCGGTTGACGTAGTCCCACACGCGCTTGTTGGACGTGTGGAACAGGTGCGCGCCGTACTTGTGGATCTCCGCGCCCGTCTCCTCGTCGAAGTACGAGTACGCGTTGCCGCCGATGTGGTCGCGCACGTCGATGATGTGCACGCGCGCGCCGGCGCGTTCGACCGCCTGCTGCGCCACGGTCAGGCCGAACAGGCCCGCGCCCACGATCACCAGATCCGGATACTGCACATTTTCCGCCATACCTCACAACCTTCCATACCGGATGTTCGTTTCTTTCGCAGTCTATCGCGTGGGGGCTATCGGGCGGCTATCGGACTATCGTGCGTACGTGCGTACGGGCGTACCGCGCAGAAACGACGCGTGGCGGTTTTCGCTTGCTGACAGGACGTCAGCGAGCGAAAACCGCCACGCGGTATGAGAGGGTATGAGAGATGATCTTGCTGTATGCGGGAGTGCGTCACGCGTAGATGTTGCGCGGGCGCATGTCGGCCGGCAGACCTTCGAGCAGATGCGTGACCGAGCGCGATTCGAACACGGAGCGGATGCCCGCGGCCAGCAGCGGCGCGACGGACAGCACGGTCATGTTCGGCAGTCGCTTCGCGTCCGGCACCGGCACGGTGTTCGTCACGATGATCTCGCGCGCGCCGCAGTCGCGCAGTCGTTCCGTCGCCGGACCCGACAGCAGGCCGTGCGTCGCGACGAGCGTCACTGACGCGGCGCCGGCGTTGCGCAGCGTGCGCACCGCCTCGCAGATCGTGCCGGCGGTGTCGATCATGTCGTCGACGACGACGCAGTCGCGTCCCTTGACGTCGCCGATGATGCCGTGCGCGGTCGCATGGTTCGGACGCGTCGTGTCGCGCGTCTTGTGAATGAACGCGAGCGGCAGGTTGCCGAGCTTCGCGGCCCACTGCTCGGACACCTTGATGCGGCCGGCGTCGGGAGAGACGATCGTCGCGTGCTCCATCGGCACGTTGTTGCGCACGTAGTCGAGCAGCACCGGCATGGCGGTCAGGTGATCGACCGGGCCGTTGAAGAAGCCCTGCTCCTGCGCGGCGTGCAGGTCGATCGTCATCATGCGGTCGGCGCCGGCCGCGCGGAACAGATCGAAGATCAGGCGGGCGGTGATGGGTTCGCGGCCGAGATGCTTCTTGTCCTGACGCGAATAGCCGAGGAACGGCGCGACCACGGTGATGGAGCGGGCCGACGCGCGCTTCATCGCGTCGATCATGATCAGCTGTTCCATAATCCACTTGTTGATCGGCTCGGTATGGCACTGCAGAATGAACGCGTCCGCGCCGCGCACCGGTTCGGTGTAGCGAATGTACATCTCGCCGTTCGCGAAGTCGTAGGCCGTGGTCTCCAGCACTTCCGTTCCCAGGCATTTCGCGACCTCGTCCGCCAGTTCGGGGTATGCGCGTCCCGTGACCAACGCGAGCCGCTTATCCGGTGTGCCTTCGAGAATCGCCGACATGATCCGCCTTCCAGTTACTCCAACGGGTAAATTTAAGCCACATTCCAATATAACAATGCGTATGGAGCCGACACCCCGCGCTCGGGTCGCTGTCTGAACGTGGGGATACTCTGTACAGGTTGCCCGCAGACGCGGGCGGCGCGTATACACACTCCTGCCGCGGAACGTCCGTGGCCGAATAGTCCGAAGGAGGTGGGTGATGTCTGCGCATAAGTACGAACTGATGTTCATTGCCGATCCCGAGCTGGATGAGCGCGGTCTGAAGAAGCTGACCGAGCAGTATCTGGAACTCGTCACCAAGGAAGGTGGTTCCGTTGAGAACACCGATATTTGGGGACGCCGCAAGCTCGCTTACGAGATCGCCGGCAAGACCGAAGGCAACTACGTCGTGGTGAACTACACCTGCGAGCCGGCCGTCAGCGACGAGCTCGACCGTGTGCTGAACCTCAACGAATCCGTGATCCGTACGAAGATCCTTCGTAAGGACGCCAAGTAAGCTTTCCCTCAGCGTCATCGCTGAATCGCAAAGTAAGAAGGTAACGTCATGGCAGTCGAAACGATTATCACCGTGGTCGGCAACCTCACCGCCGACCCCGAGCTGCGTACCATCGGCTCCGGCGCGAACGTCGCGAGCTTCCCGATCGCCTCGACGCCGCGCACCTGGCACCGCCAGACCAACCAGTTCGAGGATGGCCAGGCGCTGTTCATGCGCTGCCCCGCATGGCGTGATCTGGCCGATCACTGCGCCCAGACCCTTTCCAAGGGCATGCGCGTGATCGCTCAGGGCCGTTTGCAGCAGCGTTCCTATCAGGCGCAGGACGGCTCCACCCGCACCGTGGTGGAGATGCAGGTCGACGAGATCGGCCCGTCGCTGCGCTACGCCACCGCCCAGGTGAACCGCATCTCGAGCGGTCAGGGCGGATTCGCCGGCCGAGGCCAGGGCGGATTCGGCGGACAGAACGCCGGCAACAACGGTTTCGGCGGCAACGGCGGCTACTCCGGCGGCGCCGGATACGCCGGCGGCAATGCCGGCTATCAGGGTGGTGCAGGCTACTCCGGCGGCGCGTCCGCCATGCAGCAGCCCGCGGCCGCCCATCAGGCCCAGCCTCAGCCCCAGCAGCCGGCGGCCGATCCGTGGGGATCCTCCGACTCCTCGAACGGCGGTTTTTCGTCGTTCGGCGGCAGCTCCGACTTCGGTGGCTCCACCGATTTCGGCGGATCCTCCGACGAGCCCGAGTTCTGATCCGGGCCTTCCGGATCCCGCGCGCCAGCTGCCGCAAGGCGTCTGCGCTTACCGCTTACCAAGCGAACAACAACACAGTTTTTAAGGAGAACATCATGTCACGCAAGAGGCCGCAACCGCCGGTCAAGCCGTTCAAGAAGAAGCCGAACCCGCTGAAGGCTGCCAAGATCACCACGATCGACTACAAGGACGTTGCGCTGCTGCGCAAGTTCATCTCCGATCGCGGCAAGATCCGCTCCCGTCGCATCACCGGCGTCACCGTCCAGGAGCAGCGCGAGATCTCGAAGGCGATCAAGAACGCCCGCGAGATGGCCCTGCTGCCGTACGCCACTTCCGGCCGCTGATTGAGGAGGTAAAGGAACATGGCTGATACCAAGGTTATTCTTACCGCTACCGTTGCCAACCTCGGTCACTCCGGTGACGTCGTCGAGGTCAAGGCCGGCTACGCCCGCAACTACCTGTTCCCGCAGGGCCTCGCCTTCGCGTGGACCAAGGGCGCTGCCGCTCAGGTCGAAGCGATGAAGCGCGCTCGTCTGGCCAAGGCCGTCGCCACCCGCGAAGAGGCCGTCGCCGCCAAGGAGCTCATCGAGGGCACCACCGTCGAGATCGCCGCCAAGGTTTCTGAGTCCGGCAAGCTCTTCGGTGGCATCTCCGCCGACAAGATCGCGATCGCCCTGTCCGACAAGGCCGCCGTCAACCCGAAGAACATCGAGGTTGAGCCGATCAAGACCACCGGCGACTTCCCGGCCAAGGTTGTCCTGCACCCGGAGATCACCGCGTCCTTCTTCGTGAAGGTCGTCGCCGAGTGACCCCGTTCCGGCGGACCCGTTCCGCCGGAATCATCCAGACTCCATAAAGTCTGAGCTTAAGCATTGCCCCGTCGAGCGGTTCGCCGCCCGGCGGGGCTTTTCCGTATTGCATGCGTGCTCCGATCGTCACTAATCGTCACTATGTACGCGCGATCGCGTGATGCGCGCGAACATAATGACGATAAGGCGGTCTGAACCGTCACTATGTACGCGGCATTCGTTCGATCACGCGAACATAATGACGTTGCTTCCGACTGCCGGTATCGCGCACAGCCGTAAGTGTGATGAAAATGTGAATATGCAGATCCCGTGTGGTGAGGAGTGTGGCGCGCGTGCGGGGAGTTGTCTAAAGATGGTTTTGAAAACCCTTGAAAACAAAGGCGACACGCCGTAAGTTGCGCTTGGTCTGAGATCGTGTATATTTGTCACTCGTTGCAAGGAACACTTCAACATCTAACCAATGCCCCTGTAGCTCAGTTGGTTAGAGCAGCTGACTCTTAATCAGCGTGTCCAGGGTTCGAATCCCTGCGGGGGCACAGACAAAAGCCGGAATCGAAAGGTTCCGGCCTGTTTCGTTCTGCGACCCCGACGATGGCAAACGTGGTGGTTTCGGCCGCAGCCCAGGGGTTAAAGGGCGCTTCGCGTTTTGATGTTTACGCGCGTTGCCCGGGTGGTGTTGCAATCACGCTGTCGCGTGAGGCTGTGTTGCCGTTGTGTGTCGCGGACGCGCAATCCCAGCATTTCGCTCACGCGCGATGAAACCGGCTTTGCGCTCACGCGCAATACTGTTCCCAGCGGCGGCCCAGCCACCGCGCCGGCAAGTGTCCAACGCACTGCGATGCTGGCGGAGCCTCGGCCCCCTCGGATAGGCCGAGCCGTTAAGAAAACAGTCCAGTGGACTGTTTTTAGGCGAGGAGCGAGCGATAGCGAGCCAGTAAACAGCCAGCCGTAAGGCTGTCCGTAATTGCAGGTCGCTGTCAGCCGCAGGCTGACTGGGGGAGCGTCGCGGCACGCCAGTGCCGCCAACAACACGGCATCGCGCGATAGCGCGATTCCAATACCAGAGCCGCAACACCCTCTTATCGCATGGCAATTCTTGCTGCCACCACCCGGTCGATCTCCATGCACACCTCATTGAACATGCGATCCACCTGGTTGTTCGCAAACCTCACCACCAGCAGGCTTGCAGCCTCCAGATCCTTGGTACGTTTGGCATCTCTCGCTTGTTGTTCCAACGTGTAGTGTCCACCACCGTCAAGTTCGACCACAAGCTTGGCCTTCGCGCAGTAGAAGTCGACGATGTACCGGCCGATCGGGGTCTGCCGCTGCCCGCGCAGGGTGTAAGCGCTTAGGAACCGGTACCAGAGTTTTCTCTCCCATGGGGTCATGTTCCTGCGCAGTTGCTTGGCTATGGGCATGTTGGCCTTGTCGTATTCCCTCATGGGTTGAGTGCAGCGGGTTGCGCGTGTGGTATCGGAATCGCGCTGTCGCGCGATGCTGTGCTTGTTGGCGGCGCATAAGCGCCGCGACGCTCCCCCAGTCAGCCTGCGGCTGACAGCGACCTGCAATTACGGACAGCCTTACGGCTGGCTGTTTACTGGCTCGCTATCGCTCGCTCCTCGCCTAAAAACAGTCCACTGGACTGTTTTCTTAACGGCTCGGCCTATCCGAGGGGGCCGAGGCTCCGCCAGCATCGCAGTGCGTTGGACACTTGCCGGCGCGGTGGCTGGGCCGCCGCTGGGAACAGTATTGCGCGTGAGCGCAATGCCGGTTTCATCGCGCGTGAGCGCAATGCTGGGATTGCGCTGCCGCGCAATCCCACGGCAACACAGCATCACGCGACAGCGTGATTCCAACACCACCGGGGCAACGCCCGTACACATCAAAACGCGAAGAGCCCTTTAACCCCTGTTCTGCGGCCGAAACCACCACGTTTGCCATCGTCGGGGTCGCAAAACGAAAAAGGCCGGAACCTTTCGATTCCGGCTTTTGTCTGTGCCCCCGCAGGGATTCGAACCCTGGACACGCTGATTAAGAGTCAGCTGCTCTAACCAACTGAGCTACAGGGGCATTGGTTAGATGTTGAAGTGTTCCTTGCAACGAGTGACAAATATACACGATCTCAGACCAAGCGCAACTTACGGCGTGTCGCCTTTGTTTTCAAGGGTTTTCAAAACCATCTTTAGACAACTCCCCGCACGCGCGCCACACTCCTCACCACACGGGATCTGCATATTCACATTTTCATCACACTTACGGCTGTGCGCGATACCGGCAGTCGGAAGCAACGTCATTATGTTCGCGTGATCGAACGAATGCCGCGTACATAGTGACGGTTCAGACCGCCTTATCGTCATTATGTTCGCGCGCATCACGCGATCGCGCGTACATAGTGACGATTAGTGACGATCGGAGCACGCATGCAATACGGAAAAGCCCCGCCGGGCGGCGAACCGCTCGACGGGGCAATGCTTAAGCTCAGACTTTATGGAGTCTGGATGATTCCGGCGGAACGGGTCCGCCGGAACGGGGTCACTCGGCGACGACCTTCACGAAGAAGGACGCGGTGATCTCCGGGTGCAGGACAACCTTGGCCGGGAAGTCGCCGGTGGTCTTGATCGGCTCAACCTCGATGTTCTTCGGGTTGACGGCGGCCTTGTCGGACAGGGCGATCGCGATCTTGTCGGCGGAGATGCCACCGAAGAGCTTGCCGGACTCAGAAACCTTGGCGGCGATCTCGACGGTGGTGCCCTCGATGAGCTCCTTGGCGGCGACGGCCTCTTCGCGGGTGGCGACGGCCTTGGCCAGACGAGCGCGCTTCATCGCTTCGACCTGAGCGGCAGCGCCCTTGGTCCACGCGAAGGCGAGGCCCTGCGGGAACAGGTAGTTGCGGGCGTAGCCGGCCTTGACCTCGACGACGTCACCGGAGTGACCGAGGTTGGCAACGGTAGCGGTAAGAATAACCTTGGTATCAGCCATGTTCCTTTACCTCCTCAATCAGCGGCCGGAAGTGGCGTACGGCAGCAGGGCCATCTCGCGGGCGTTCTTGATCGCCTTCGAGATCTCGCGCTGCTCCTGGACGGTGACGCCGGTGCTGCGACTGGAGCGGATCTTGCCGCGATCGGAGATGAACTTGCGCAGCAGCGCAACGTCCTTGTAGTCGATCGTGGTGATCTTGGCAGCCTTCAGCGGGTTCGGCTTCTTCTTGAACGGCTTGACCGGCGGTTGCGGCCTCTTGCGTGACATGATGTTCTCCTTAAAAACTGTGTTGTTGTTCGCTTGGTAAGCGGTAAGCGCAGACGCCTTGCGGCAGCTGGCGCGCGGGATCCGGAAGGCCCGGATCAGAACTCGGGCTCGTCGGAGGATCCGCCGAAATCGGTGGAGCCACCGAAGTCGGAGCTGCCGCCGAACGACGAAAAACCGCCGTTCGAGGAGTCGGAGGATCCCCACGGATCGGCCGCCGGCTGCTGGGGCTGAGGCTGGGCCTGATGGGCGGCCGCGGGCTGCTGCATGGCGGACGCGCCGCCGGAGTAGCCTGCACCACCCTGATAGCCGGCATTGCCGCCGGCGTATCCGGCGCCGCCGGAGTAGCCGCCGTTGCCGCCGAAACCGTTGTTGCCGGCGTTCTGTCCGCCGAATCCGCCCTGGCCTCGGCCGGCGAATCCGCCCTGACCGCTCGAGATGCGGTTCACCTGGGCGGTGGCGTAGCGCAGCGACGGGCCGATCTCGTCGACCTGCATCTCCACCACGGTGCGGGTGGAGCCGTCCTGCGCCTGATAGGAACGCTGCTGCAAACGGCCCTGAGCGATCACGCGCATGCCCTTGGAAAGGGTCTGGGCGCAGTGATCGGCCAGATCACGCCATGCGGAGCAGCGCATGAACAGCGCCTGGCCATCCTCGAACTGGTTGGTCTGGCGGTTCCAGGTGCGCGGCGTCGAGGCGATCGTGAAGCTCGCGACGTTCGCGCCGGAGCCGATGGTACGCAGCTCGGGGTCGGCGGTGAGGTTGCCGACCACGGTGATAATCGTTTCGCCTGCCATGACGTTACCTTCTTACTTTGCGATTCAGCGATGACGCTGAGGGAAAGCTTACTTGGCGTCCTTACGAAGGATCTTCGTACGGATCACGGATTCGTTGAGGTTCAGCACACGGTCGAGCTCGTCGCTGACGGCCGGCTCGCAGGTGTAGTTCACCACGACGTAGTTGCCTTCGGTCTTGCCGGCGATCTCGTAAGCGAGCTTGCGGCGTCCCCAAATATCGGTGTTCTCAACGGAACCACCTTCCTTGGTGACGAGTTCCAGATACTGCTCGGTCAGCTTCTTCAGACCGCGCTCATCCAGCTCGGGATCGGCAATGAACATCAGTTCGTACTTATGCGCAGACATCACCCACCTCCTTCGGACTATTCGGCCACGGACGTTCCGCGGCAGGAGTGTGTATACGCGCCGCCCGCGTCTGCGGGCAACCTGTACAGAGTATCCCCACGTTCAGACAGCGACCCGAGCGCGGGGTGTCGGCTCCATACGCATTGTTATATTGGAATGTGGCTTAAATTTACCCGTTGGAGTAACTGGAAGGCGGATCATGTCGGCGATTCTCGAAGGCACACCGGATAAGCGGCTCGCGTTGGTCACGGGACGCGCATACCCCGAACTGGCGGACGAGGTCGCGAAATGCCTGGGAACGGAAGTGCTGGAGACCACGGCCTACGACTTCGCGAACGGCGAGATGTACATTCGCTACACCGAACCGGTGCGCGGCGCGGACGCGTTCATTCTGCAGTGCCATACCGAGCCGATCAACAAGTGGATTATGGAACAGCTGATCATGATCGACGCGATGAAGCGCGCGTCGGCCCGCTCCATCACCGTGGTCGCGCCGTTCCTCGGCTATTCGCGTCAGGACAAGAAGCATCTCGGCCGCGAACCCATCACCGCCCGCCTGATCTTCGATCTGTTCCGCGCGGCCGGCGCCGACCGCATGATGACGATCGACCTGCACGCCGCGCAGGAGCAGGGCTTCTTCAACGGCCCGGTCGATCACCTGACCGCCATGCCGGTGCTGCTCGACTACGTGCGCAACAACGTGCCGATGGAGCACGCGACGATCGTCTCTCCCGACGCCGGCCGCATCAAGGTGTCCGAGCAGTGGGCCGCGAAGCTCGGCAACCTGCCGCTCGCGTTCATTCACAAGACGCGCGACACGACGCGTCCGAACCATGCGACCGCGCACGGCATCATCGGCGACGTCAAGGGACGCGACCGCGTCGTCGTCGACGACATGATCGACACCGCCGGCACGATCTGCGAGGCGGTTCGCCCGCTGCGCAACGCCGGCGCCCCGTCAGTGACGCCCGTCGCCACGCACGGCCTGCTGTCGGGTCCGGCGACGGAACGACTGCGCGACTGCGGCGCGCGCGAGATCATCGTGACGAACACCGTGCCGGTGCCGGACGCGAAGCGACTGCCGAACATGACCGTGCTGTCCGTCGCGCCGCTGCTGGCCGCGGGCATCCGCTCCGTGTTCGAATCGCGCTCGGTCACGCATCTGCTCGAAGGTCTGCCGGCCGACATGCGCCCGCGCAACATCTACGCGTGACGCACTCCCGCATACAGCAAGATCATCTCTCATACCCTCTCATACCGCGTGGCGGTTTTCGCTCGCTGACGTCCTGTCAGCAAGCGAAAACCGCCACGCGTCGTTTCTGCGCGGTACGCCCGTACGCACGTACGCACGATAGTCCGATAGCCGCCCGATAGCCCCCACGCGATAGACTGCGAAAGAAACGAACATCCGGTATGGAAGGTTGTGAGGTATGGCGGAAAATGTGCAGTATCCCGATCTGGTGATCGTGGGCGCGGGCCTGTTCGGCCTGACCGTGGCGCAGCAGGCGGTCGAACGCGCCGGCGCGCGCGTGCACATCATCGACGTGCGCGACCCCATCGGCGGCAACGCGTACTCGTACTCCGACGAGGAGACGGGCGCGGAGATCCACAAGTACGGCGCGCACCTGTCCCACACGTCCAACAAGCGCGTGTTGGACTACGCCCACCGCCTCCCCGCGTTCACGAACTACGTGCACCGCGTGTACGCGACACACGACGGCGTGGTCTACCCGCTGCCGATCAACCTCGGCACGATCAACCAGTTCTTCGGCGCGTCCTACACGCCGGACGAGGCACGCAAGCTCATCGAGGAGCAGGCGGGCGAGCTGGCCGGCACCGATCCGCAGAACCTCAACGACAAGGGCATCCAGCTGATCGGCCGTCCGCTGTACGAGGCGTTCATCAAGAACTACACCGGCAAGCAGTGGCAGACCGACCCGGCCGACCTGCCGGCCGACATCATCAAGCGCCTGCCGGTGCGCTTCAACTACGACAACCGCTATTTCAAGGACACGTGGGAGGGCCTGCCGAAGGACGGCTACACCGCGTGGATGCAGCGCATGATCGACGACCCGCGCATCACGGTGTCGCTGAAGACCGACTTCTTCGACGAGTCGCAGCCGTACAACAAGAAGGCGCTGCTCGCCGCGGGCGTGCCGGTCGTGTACACCGGCCCGGTCGACCGCTACTTCGACTACGAGCTGGGCGACCTCAAGTGGCGCACGGTCGACTTCAAGGAAGTGCGCTACGACGAGGACGACCACTTCGGCTGCCCGGTGATGAACTACTCCGACGCGGACGTGCCGTACACCCGCGCGATCGAGTTCAAGAACTTCAACCCGGAGCGCTACGACTCGCAGAACCACGAGAAAACCGTGGTGTGGGAGGAGTACTCGCGCTTCGCCGAGCGCGGCGACGAGCCGTACTACCCGATCAACACCGACGAGGACAAGGCGCTGTACGCGAAGTACGCCGAGAAGGCCGCGGCCGAGCCGAAGGTCGTGTTCGGCGGTCGTCTGGGCACGTACAAGTACTACGACATGCACAACGTGATCGACACCGCGCTCACCGCGTTCGACGAGCAGGTGCTGCCGCTCATCGCGAAGTAGCCGGGCCGTCGCATGCAGATCGACATCATCGCCGTCGGCAAGGTCAAGGAATCGTACCTGCGCGACGCCATCGCCGAATACAGCAAGCGGCTCGGCCGCTATTGCAGGCTCGACATCATCGAGGTCGCCGACGAAAAGACCCCCGAGCATGCCAGCGAGGGCGTCGAGCGGCAGATCAAGGCCAGGGAGGGCGAGCGCATCGCCAAGCATCTGCGCGACGGCGCTTATGTGATTGCGCTTGCGATCGATGGCAAGATGCTTTCGTCGGAGGGGCTTGCGAATGAGATCAGCCAGCTGGGATTGCGTGGCGTGAGCCATATCCAGCTGGTGATCGGCGGGTCGATCGGGCTCGACGACGCGATCCTGCGCCGCGCCGACTACAAGCTCAGCTTTTCGAAAATGACGTTCCCGCATCAGCTCATGCGCGTGATTCTGCTCGAGCAAATCTACCGCGCGTTCAAGATCAACGCGCACGAGCCGTACCACAAGTAGCCGGACTGCGCTCGTCGCCGCGGGAACGATCGTACGGTACGGCCGCAGCGCACGGCCGTTCGTTGTCTCGTCGCCGCGGCGAACGTTTGCACGTTACGGTCACGACGAGCGGCCGTGACGTGCGATCGTGCAGCACGGTCCCGGATCACGCGAAGGCGACGCAGCGCGTCTGTTCGCGCAACCGTTCGCGCCAAGCACCGACGATGGTGCCGTACGCGGTCAGATCGCCGCGGATCAGCGCGGCTCCCGCCTGCCGCGCGACGTTCGGATTGGACAGACGCGCCAGCATGACGGCGGCCATGTCCGATTCGACGCGCGCGTGCGAACGCAGACGTCGGTCGCGCTCGCTCATCGGCAGCCGTTTCAGCTCGCCGAAATGCGGGCAAATCGACGGGGCCAGCCGCGTCGGCACCGTCGCGAGTCCTTCGTCGCGCACGATCGCGGCGATTCGTTCGAGGCATGCGACGCCGTATTCGAAACGATCACGGTCGCGTGCGGAGAACCCGTCCGTCAGATCGGCCGCCGACGCGGCTCCCAGCAGCGATTCCGCGGTCAATCGCAGGTGAATCGGGTTGCGCCACAGGCTTTCGTCGGGCGGATCCGCGCCGCAACCAATCGACGCCAGCATCGTCTCCACGAAGTCCGGCACGGCCGCGCTCTGTGCGGAACCGCCGATGCGAAAACTTACGGCGCGACCGCCGTCTGCGAAGTCGCGTCCTGCGATGTCGCGTCCCGCACGGTCGCGTTTCGCGCTGCCGTCGTGGGAAGCATGCAGGGCCTTCGCCATCCCGACGGGCAGTGCCCGCCCCATCGGAGAGTCCCACAGATTGCGGTATGCGGCGATCACGTGCCGCGCGTCGAACAGATAGCGCCGGTCCGATTCCAACATCGGCGTCGATGTCCTGCCGGAGCCGACAGCTCGGCGGTCGAGCACGGCGACGTCCGACGGCAGAAGGCCGAATGAGCGTCTTTTGGCGCGCATCCACGCGTATTGACGGTCGGCCTGAGCGTTCAGGCAAGTCAGATACCGGGCGATGCGCCGCACCGGAACGTCGCGCATCGCGCCGCCGACGCGCAGCGACCGATGCTCGCGCAACAGCGCCGCGCCGATGTTGGGCCGGACGAGCAGCGCGAATGCGACATCGTTGTTCAGTGGGGCGCCGCCACCCCATTGCAGCAGACTGTGCGCGGCGAGACGGTATGTCTGGTCGCAGTGTTCGAGCATGGCCTCGCCCTGCAGCTTGCGGTCGCCGTATGGGATGCTGCCGCGGACACGGCTTTGGCGGACGAGCTTGGCGTCGCCCATCGAACGGATCAGCAGCGGCATGCGGCAGGACGGCACTCCGGTGAATACGGCTTGGCGCGCGTCGTCGACCATTGATCGGAGCCATGCGTCCAGTCCGAGTTCGTCGACGGTGGCGACGCTGTCCAGCAGAAACGCATTGCATTCGTTGGCAAGGGACTCTTCCATGGTGGACGCCGCCGCGCAGAACATGGCCGACCATGCGGAACCGCCGTAGACCATGCCGGACAGGATGAACAGTCGTTTGTCCGCCGGCGCGCCGATGAGACGGCCCGATGCGGCCGACATCAGGCGGGTGTCCGGCGGTTCGGCCGGCTTGATTGCGCCGGTTGCGCTGGTTGCGCTGGTTGCCGGCAATGCGCCGCAGCCTATCCGGCGGTTTACCAGCATGGCGAACCGCCGCTTGAGCCGATATGCCGACTGCAGAAAATCAATGACGTCCATGGCATGCGTTTCGTCCATGGTGTCCCCTTACTACTGCGCTGATCTCTCGAATCTCTCTGGGTGATCTGTGGTTGATGATTGACGGTGGTGATGATTGGTGGATGGCGATGATTGATGGCTGGTGGAAGGGCCGTCGATGAGATTGACGGTCGGATGATCGGATGACTGTTCGTCGCGGCCGTGCCATGTCGCGTCGCCGCCGACGATGCTCGACAGTGCGCCGCGATATATGCCTCGTATGACTGACATACGCGCACTTTTGTGCATACGTTTGCGTCATGATTATTATTGTGATGGTTGCCTTTTGAGCGTTGATTACATACTGCAATGCAATCGTTGGCAATCATATGCCACATCTCTCTATGTGGACAGATCAGTACAGATCAGCAGATGCAGTCCGCATCGGCCCGCCGGATATGCCGGACGCACCGGCCGTCGGACAGGTCAGTCCGCCGGATGCAGCACCCGGTACTGCGACGAATAGCAGACGCGCGGCGTTCCCGACGCCGCACCGGCGTCCCGGTTCGTCCTCTCGACGCCAGACACCGCTCCGGACTCCGCACCGGACCGGGCGGACGATGCCGGCCGGAACGACGACGAGCCCGAGACGACGCGCGATTGAGGCCGCAACGGCACGGTAATCGGCCGCATACGACCCGTGGTATTGCTCGGAAAGAAGCTGGGGGGCGGCGGAACCGGAGCGGACGCGACGCCGGTGTCAGACAGGGGCTTAAGCGGCACCGTCTCCTCGACCTGTTCCTCGGCTTCGTCCGACAGCGACACGACCGCGGACGGCGTGGCCATCGGCGGCGACATCCGGGAAGAGGAATCGGGGACGCGCTGGGACACCGCCGCGCGTTCGGCGGTGACGAGATCGGCCGGATCCACCGGCATGGTGGGAATCGAGTCGGACGAGCGTTCGGTGTCGGCCGGCTCGGGCGAAGCGTCCTTATCGGGAATCCGTTCGCCGACGAAATGCATCGACAGCGCCGGATCATCGTCGGGAAAGTCCGCGAGCTGGATCATGGCAGTCGGCAGCATGCCGTCGGATTCGGGACAGTCACCCTGATAACGGCGCACATCCGACATGCCGACTCCCTCACATCGCTACTCGTTACAACTCCACCGAGCGTATCGCACGAGGCGTGGGCACGGCCGCAATATGCGGCCATATACGCAACTCCCCCACTATAACGTTACGTTTGCCGCGAGTTGCCGTCATTGGCGGCACGCATTCACCACCCGCACCGGCGGGTTTCCCCACCGAGTCAATCCCACCGTCCGCAGTCAGTCCCACCGGCGGCCCACCGACAGTCAACATCACGTCCGCGCCGCACACGCATGCGCAATCGGCATCACGTCCAATCGCCCCAAACGACACGCCGTATGCACCACCAAAACGAACATGACTCATGTTCTCTTTTGTAATCAGCGAACATTGTCCAAACATCACAATCTATATATCATGAACGCCAACGACATCGTTCGCGCTCCAAATAAAGCGCACATTCCAACGGTTTTCCGCACATGAGATCAGTGGTAGCGTAAATCATGTCGGCAGCAACGACAACAAATAATCAAACACGACGAACGATTCACATGTTAGTAATAACACGTTCATGTTCGCTTCAGCCCACATTCATCATGCTTGCAAAAGGACCAATCATGGCACAGGACAAGACCATTATCGTCAAGACCACACTGTTCGGAGAAGACCCGGCCACCAAGACCGCCGAAGCCAACAAGGTCGCCAAGAGCTTCGGTATCAGCGACAAGGCGCTGGCCGCCGTCGAGGACTTCAAGCAGGCGCTCACCGACCACAACGCCTGGGATCTGCCGTTCATGGGCTACGTGAACGAGGACGGCTACGGTTACGCCTATGTGCCGGATCAGGCCATCGCCGCGCCGAACTGGGATGCGCACAAGGCATTCAAGAGCCTGCCGGAGGACGTGCAGGTCGCGTTCGCCATCCGCATGCTCTTCACCCACCGCGACGTGGACCGCTACGGCGCCAACATGTTCCTGCACTACGAACACGGCTTCACCGTCCGCTTCGAGGGCCCCGGCTCCAACAACTACTGATTCGACCGAGCCGCCAAACAACATCATCAGGCACGGTCGGCAAGCCCGCAGGCGACGCCGTCAGTCGCGACACGCCGGACGCACGCACATACAAGGCATACGCTTGCCGACACCGCACCCGCCCGGCAAGCATCATCACACCGCGGCAACAATCGCGACACGCCGAAGGCACCGCCTTTCGGCACGTCGCGCGGCCATCGTTGCGGAAATCTCAAAATCGTTGGAAATACTGGGAAGATCGTAGGACAACACGTCTCGGCATCTTCCCTCACGAGTTCGAATCTCGTATCCTCCACCACACTCCGATTTGGCATATCCGGAAAACATGCTAATATCTATTGATTGTGTGCTGATGCATTCGCGCGGAGGTAACACGAATGGAGGATTCGCCTAGTGGTCTATGGCGCACGCTTGGAAAGCGTGTTGGTGTAACAGCCTCACGAGTTCGAATCTCGTATCCTCCGCCATCAGGGTTTTCAGAGAGATCTGAAAACCCTTTTTTTCATGCCAAAAACGGCGGAATTTCAATGATCTTGGCTTGTTTTCGGGCTCTTCGCATTTTGGTGTGTAGGGGTGGTGGTTAGAGGTGGGTTTGGATGGCGTGTTTGAATCCGCCGGTGTGGAGTAGGCTTCTGGTGATGTAGTTGTCGAGGTTGCGGAAGCCGAGGGCGATGCCTCTGAGGGTTTCGAGTCGGCCGTTGATGGCCTCGGCGTGCCCGTTCGCCCCTTGGGGGTGGTCGAAGAACGCGAGGATGTCGCTCATGCGTCGTTTGCGGGTGCGGCCGAGCGTGGCGAGTTCGGGGCGTCCCGGCGCCGCGCCTTTGACGGCGAGGGATTCGATGAGTTCGGCCATCATGCCCCGGCCTTTCCCGCGGTCTTCCCGCGCGTAGCAGTCGATGATCTTCTGGTAGGCGCCGTGCGCGAGGGCGAGCGGCGGGTTGGCGGGGTGGGCGGGCAGCAGGTCGTCCCGGGCTTGTTGCCTGTCGGTTCTCAGGCCGGCGGTTTTCAATAGGATTCTCCTGCCCTTGTAGAGCGGGTCCGTTCCGGTGCCGCGTCGTCCCGTGGCCTCGCGTTGGAGCCGGCAGCGCACGGCGGTGAGCTTGTCGCCGGCGAGTTTGACGATGGGGAACGGGTCGAGGATCTCCACGGCGTGGGGCACATGGCGCGCGGCGGCTTTCTTGTATCCGGCGAAAGCGTCCATCGCGATTTCCTTGACTTGGTCGCGGAATGATTGCGGGCGTTGATCCAACCATCGGGAGAACGCCTTCTCGCTTCTGCCCTCGACCATGTCGAGCAGACGGGCCGGCCGGCCCGCCCTCTGGGGTGTCTGTTTAATAGGAAATGGGCCGGTTGAGCGTGTGGAATGTTTCCGTTTGAGCGGCAGGTTTTAGTCCACTTCAGCGTGTGGTGAGAAGCGAACACCGGCCCGTCCTGCCTGGACTAGTTTCCCGAGTTGAAAGCAAACCGTTCGGTTTCTCGGGAAAGGAAAGGAATGACGGTACCGGTGTCCGTACAACAACGTATCAGGGTGCTTGACGCGCGTGGCGCGTCATGGAGAAGCATCGCGAAAGAGGTGGGCGTGGCTCGTGACACGGTCGCGAAATACGCCCGGGAGGAGGATTGCTCGCCCGAGCCGGAGCATCCCGTCTCGAGACCGTCGAAGCTCGACCCGTTCAAGGCGACGGTGGACGAATGGTTGGAGGCGGACCGGTTCATGCCGCGCAAGCAGCGGCATACCGCCCAACGCGTGTACGACCGGCTTGTCTCGGAGAAGGGCTATCAGGGTTCGTACTCGCCGGTGCAACGCTATGTGAAGCATTGGCGCGAGGAGCACCGGCTGGCGGAGGACGGGTTTGTGGAGCTCGAATGGCGTCCGGGCGAGGCTCAGGTCGATTTCGGTTTGTCTCAGGCCGTGATCGGCGGGGACCGTGTCGACGTGCATTGCCTGGTCGTCACGTTCCCGTATTCGAACATGCGCTATTGCGTGGCCCTGCCCGGCGAGAACGCGGAATGCGTGTGTGCTGGTTTGCGCATGGTGTTCGAGCACGCGGGCGCGGTCCCGCTGACGCTGGTGCTCGATAATGCCACCGGCGCGGGCCACAGGGTCGCGTGGGACCGGGTCAGCGTTGTCAAGGTGTTCGAGTTGTTCATAGCGCATTACCGGTTGGAGACGCGGTTCTGCAACCCGAATTCGGGCAATGAGAAGGGCAGCGTGGAGAACGCGGTCGGGTTCCTGCGCCGCAACATCATGGTGCCCTTGTTGACCGCGGAGTCGTACGCGCAGTTGACCCGGTACATGCTGGAGCGGTGCGACGCGATGGCCAGGACGGCGCATTACCGCAAGGGCAGGCCGATCGGGGAACTGTTCGCCGAGGAGAAGACGGATATGCAGCCCTTGCCCGCCAAACCCTACGACGCGGTTCGTTGGGAGGTCCGGAAGGCCGACAGGGACGGGCGCGTGCAGGTCGACGGCAACTATTACCTCGCCGGCCCCTCGTGGCGTGGCTGGACGTTGGACGTGGGACTGCGCGCGTTCGACCGCGGCGATCCGTACCCAGGACGGGCGCACCTGCGCGAGCCTGCCGCGCGTGTACGGGGACTCGCCCGCCACGATCCGCAACCCCGCCACGCTCCTGCCCGCACTGGGACGCAAGACCCGCGCGTGGGACGATTCCACCATCCGCAGTGATTTTCCCGACAAGCTCCGTCTCGCGATCGACCACATGGACGCCGGGGAGAGACGGAACGCGTTCCGTCTCATTTCCAGGACCAGCGACGCGTGCGGGTTCGAATCGGCCGTCAAGGCCGGCGAGCATCTGATCGAACGGGGACACCCGCTCGACGAGGCCAGCCTGGCCACCATGGCCCGGCGCATCGCCGCCGGCGAGAAGCCGTACGAGCAGACCGCGCCAGATCTGACCGGATACGACGTGTTCATGAAACCACGCGAGACGCGCAAAAGGAAGGAGGCGTAAGCCATGACGTCGCATCGGCCGCCCATCGTCATGCCCGACACGAAACGCCGCCGCGCGTCCACCGGCGAGAAGATCGAAACGATCATGAACCTCGCACGCCGACTGCCCCTGACCCGCCAGATCCTCGCCGACCAGCTCGCCCAGGCCACGCCAAGCCAGATGGAGTTCATGGAGGAATGGATGAGGGCCGAACTCGACTCCCGGGAACGATCCAAACGCTCCCGACTCCTCAAACAGGCCGGATTCCCTGCTGATAAGGAACTCGACGGGTACGACTGGACCCCGATACGCTTCCCGGTCGACTACGGCAGGCAACAGATCGAAAGCCTCGACTTCATCGACCGGCACGAGGACCTCGTCCTGTTCGGGCCTCCCGGCACCGGCAAGACCCACCTCGCCATCGCGCTCGGCAGGAACGCGTGCCGCAAGCGCATACCAGTGCGCTACTATCCGGACGCGAGCCTGGTCATGCGACTCCTCCGGTCCCAAGCCGACGACCGGCTCGACAGGGAAGTCACGCTGATCGCCCGGACACAGCTGCTCATCATCGACGAACTCGGCTACGTGCCCATCGACGAGGAAGGCAGCCCGCTCCTGCTCCAGGTCGTCACCAACGCATACGAGACCCAGAGCATCATCTACACCACCAACATCGAGTTCAGTGGTTGGGGCAGGATCTTCGGCGACCCCAACATGGCCGCCGCGATCATCGACCGCACCGTCCACCACGGCAGGATGATCAGATTCGAGGGCGAATCCTGGCGCAAAACCCACGCCCTCATGCAATAAACCACAACAACCAGCGACAGGACCGGCCAACGCTCAAACGGCCTAAAACCAACCGCTCAAACGGACCAAAAGAAACGACAAAACGGCCCAGCCCAAGGTCACAAAACACACTCAGGGGAGCGAGGTCCACGAAGACGGTCACGTACCGGCTGCCCGTGAGGATGTGCCGCCATACGTGCTCGTCCCCGCCGATCGATTCCACGCCGTCCAACCGGCGCGGATCGGCGACCAGCACGTCCATGCCTTTCTCCAATACGGCCCGGTTCAACGCACCCCACGAGCAGTGCAGGTCACGGGCGCATGCGAGCACGCTCTTCGATTTGAGCACGACCTCGGCGGCGGCCCACCACACCGCCGCGTCCGTCAACCGTCGTCCCTCGTCGGCTATGCGGGTCAGGTCGTCCGTCCACGAGCACGCGCACGCCACGCACTCATAGCGTCTGACCCGCACCATCAAATGCACGGCGTGCCGGCCGACGGGAGTATGCGCGAACCGGCGCCGCCACGAGGAACGCACGCGGCCCATGGCACCGCAATCACGGCAGTATCGCGCGGTCTCGTCCGCCGGCTCGCAGCCGATCAGCCACACGCCCGCCCGCGAGCCCGACGCCACGTGCCTCTGCGAGACGGGATTCAACCCCAACCTGTCCAAGCCAAGCAAGACCCGACCATCGAACGCGCTAGACTCAATACCAAGCCGCGCGGTTTCATTCACTTTCTCAATCACACACCGAATCAAACCGCACGGCCCTTACACACCAAAATGCGAAGAGCCGTAATCCTCAACATAAACAAGGATCTTGGTCTTCTGGAACAGATCCCATATCATGGTTACCTGTTCATCCGTAGGTGGGAAAAGTCTCATGCATCACCTTGCCGAAAATATCGTAGTTGCGGTATTCGTTCAGTTTCTCTTGGGAAATCCCATTGACACCAAAATTGAACCGAGAAGCCACACTGCCCCGTACCTCACCTTACTTTCCGCGATCCTCAGGCACATATAGGCAATCTTAAGTATGAGCATTCCACCTGACAAGCCCGAATCCGGAGGTATCAACCTCACGGCCCCGACCACAGGACCAACGAAGCCCCGGCCTAATGGCTGGGGCTTCGTCTATGTATCGCGGCGTTTCCACCGTCTTGTCTACCAAGTTATCATATTTGCATGGACAACGCTGAACATGAAACGACGCAGCGGACGGTCGAGGAAGAGGTCTGCCGACTACTAGGCACTGCCAGACTCGCTGCTTTCCAGCCCAAGGATCAGGATGCAGCTAAAACACTGGAGGCATACCGCTGGCAGCTGAGGCTTGAGCAAGCTCTGCTCAAGCCCATCAGCATCACCGAGGTGCTCCTACGCAACGCATTGGACGAATCAATTCGGCAGTGGTGGCAGCATCAAGGCCTTCCCGGAGATTGGCTGGACGACAATCCCGATCAGGACGTGCCCGAACCGCTATGCTCTTTCCTGCGGGCCAAAAGTTGGAGAGGCCGCGCTGCCACGAATCTCAAAGCCCATAAGAGTCGCGAACAAATCAATCATGATGATGTCATCGCCCATATGATGCTCGGCACGTGGCGCAACATGATCGGCAACCCCGCCAGCATCAGTCGCACTCCCCCCACGGATAGCGAGAAAAGACAATCATGGAACAGTATGCGAGAAGCCGACGAGCATTGCGCCGCACTGTGGGCCGAGATCCTTCATAACGCATTCCCAAACATGCCCTCCAAACGTCAACGTAATGGCATGTCCTCACGCGGCTACATTGGTTCCAAGCTAACGGTCATGGCATCTTTAAGGAACCGCGTCTGCCACTGGGACAGCCTGATCCGCGTCAATGTTCAGGCCCGGTATGAAGACATGATGAACATCACCCGATCCATCAGCACGTCAGGCGCTCAATGGATGCAGGACAACACCGATGAGGAGCTATCCAACGTGTTGGAAGCCCGGCCGGATTGGCTGTAGACTGGTATCAGCAACGCCGTTACGATACGTTTGGAATCGTTATGAACATGGTAACGGAGGGGGTAAAGCGAAGATACGAGATCCGCAAACCACAATCAGCAGTAAGCCTGAGCTGTATTGGAGGTTGGAGTTCTCGTAGCCTCCGCCATCAGGGTTTTCGGAGCGATCCGAAAACCCTTTTTTGTTGCCGAAAACAGTCCCGGAGTGCAGGCTTCGGTTCCTGAGGAACGTTGGAAGTGTCCGTTTTCTGCTAGGACATGAGGATACTGGACGCAAGCGGACGCGCGTGGGGGCGGAAGCGTCCGCTTGCGGATATGGCGGAGGCCATTCCTGAGGAAAGCGGACGCCTATGGGGCACTGGATCGCTGCTGGATCGCGGCCGGGACTTGCCCGGGACGGTAGTTGTCGCGACTATCATGACTACCAGCGCACGGAGATGCGTTCGTTGACGTGCGCCTCGGACGGCGTCGCAACGGCTTCGTCGATGATGGCGATGGCGTAGTCGGCGTAGCTGATCTCGCTCTTACCGGTTGTTCCGTTCGTGGTGAATTCCTCGCCGGCGAGCGCGTATTCGCCCGTTCGCGGGCCGTCCGCCTGGAAGTCGGCGGCCGGGGAGACGTATGTCCACTTGACGTCAGCGCGCTCACGCAATTCGGAGAGGGCCGCGCCCATCGCATTGGCGAGGGGCAGGAACGACTCCGGGAAGGTGTCGGCCTGGCTCAGCTGCAGCGTATGGTCCGGGTCAAGGTACAGGCTGCCGGCACCGCCGACGACGATCAGGCGTGTGTCTGTGCCGGAGAGGATGTCTGCGAGGTGCTTGAGCGAGGTGGAATGCTGCGGCAGGGCGTCCGGCGTCCACGCGCCGAAGGCGTCGACGACGATGTCGAATCCCGCGAGGTCGGCGTCAGTCAGGTCGAACAGGTCCTTGGTCAGCGTGTGCGGGGCGACGGTCCTGTTCTCGCCGCGCACGACGGCGGTGACGTCGAGGCCGCGGTCGACGGACTCCTTGGTGATGAGACGGCCGGCCTTGCCGTTGGCGGCGACGACTGCGATGCGCTTGGTCATGGTGTGCTCCTTATCGATGCTGTTTTCCGTTGTTGTTCATCGGCGGTCCGTACTGTCCGCCGTTGAGACAGTACAATATTGGAGTACTCCCCATAATGGAAGAAGGTACTTTAAAGTGCTATAGTTACTAAAAAGGAAGTATTGGATGATTCCAACGATTTCAGGAGACCGATTCATGGTTGATATCAACACGCTCCCGGTGTGTCCCGTGGAAACGACGCTCACGCTGATCTCCGACAAATGGAAGATCCTCATCCTGCGCGACCTGTTGCCCGGCACCAAGCGGTTCAGTGAGCTGCGTCGCTCGATCGGGCGCATCTCGCAGAAGGTGCTCACCGCGAACCTGCGGCAGATGGAGGCCGACGGGCTGGTGCACCGTGAGGTCTACCCGGAGGTCCCGCCACGCGTCGAATACTCGCTGACCGACACCGGCCGCAGCCTCAAAACCGTCATCGACGCCCTATGGGACTGGGGCGAAGACTACAAGGCCAAGCTCGCGGCCTAACTTGCTGCTGCACCGTATCCGTCTCTGAGCCGGTGACAAATGAGAGAAGCTTGTTGCTTCGGTATTCATCGTCTAGTCTCTCTGCGTTACATTGAGGCGTCGTCGCAAGGCTCGGGCACCGGTGCATGAGATGCATGAGATGCCCGTAATGTCGGCCTTGAGAAGATGTGTCGCGTACTTCATCTAACGAAAATGCGGGCGTCGTAAGGGTGCCGTAAGAACGCGAAAGGCCGCCGCGTTTCGCACATCACGGCAATGACGAACTCGAAGTCGAGCAGCGCATTGACTTGCCCGTCTCATGGTCCGATGATGGTGGCGTGAACATCATGGTGAAACGCATCTACGACGAGCCGGAATCCGGTGACGGCTACCGGGTGCTGGTGGACAGGCTGTGGCCGCGCGGCATGAGCAAGGAGCGCGCCGCCCTCGATCTGTGGATGAAGGACATCGCGCCGTCGCCCGGATTGCGCAAGTGGTTCGGCCATGATCCGGCGCGCTTTGATGAGTTCGACGAACAATACCGGGCGGAACTGGACGCCAGCGCAGAGGTCGTCGGCGCGCTGCGCGACATCATCATGGCCCGCGGGGCTGTTACGCTCCTGTATGCTGCAAAGGACCCGCTGATTAACCATGCGGTCATCCTGCGCGACTACATGAACGACGTCGTCGGCCGCACCGGCGAATAACCATCCGGCCGCTCGGCGGCGGCATGCGCAACCTGTACCGGACACGACACTTGACGTATGCTGTGGCGATCGCAGTCATCGGGCAGTTGGCAGGACGGTTCGTCGCGCATCGTTCGCGGTCGCGACTGCCGCGTTGTATCCTGGTGAGTCATGGAGGCAGCGGAACAGTCGAGAATCATCAATGTCGTTGGCGCGGCGATCGTACGCGACGGGACGGTGCTGTGCGCGCAGCGAGGTCCGGGCAAGTCGCTTGCCGGATATTGGGAGTTCCCGGGCGGCAAAATCGAGCCGCATGAGACCGCACGGCAGGCGTTGCACCGCGAGATCGAAGAGGAGCTGTTGTGCGAAATCGATGTGGCCGACGAAGTGTGCACCAGCGAATACGCGTATGACTTCGGCACGGTGCGATTGACGACGTTCATCTGCCATCTCATCTCCGGCACGCCTCGGCTCACCGAACATACGGATATCCGATGGTTGGAACCGGACGAGATGCCGGGATTGGATTGGGCGCCGGTCGATAGGGAAGCGGTTGGCATTATCGCGAAGAAACGGCAGTTGCTGGTGCGCTAAATGGTTGGTCGGAGTTGATGTGTTGGGTGTGTCATCCCCCTCAGTCAGCTTTGCTGACAGCTCCTCCTTCAGGGGGAGCAGAGCATTAAGCCTTCACACCAGATCGAAACAATACTGTCCCGGGCAACTCATCGAAGAGCCAACGGGCGCAGCGCAAGATTTCATAGTCAGGAGCGGAATATCATGGCAGACACAGTCCAGAACGTCCCAAACGCGAACCGGCAATCCCGCCTTCCGCTCGCACAACAGACACCGTACGATGACGCGACGTATTCGGTCCTCGAAAGCGCCATCGCCGGACTCATCGAACCACGCGAAAACGCCGACGACGACTATAAGCCGACGTTGATCTCCAATCGTCCCGGTGGCCTGACCATGCACGACCAGATCAGCGACGCGCTCGCGAACAGCGAATCCTTCGACATCTCCGTCGCGTTCGTTTCGACCGGTGCGATCCTGAGCCTGTTCGAAGACTTCCGCAGCCATCATGCCAACGCCGCGGCCGGTTCCAGTTCCACAGCCGGCAATGCGTCCGTCGCTTCCGCATCACAGACCAGCCGTCTGATCACCTCCACCAAGAACCACTTCAACGATCCACAGACCTTCTGGGAGCTGCTGCATCTACAGCAAACCTCTGGCGTGGACGTGCGCGTGTGGGAAGGCGTCGATGACGGTTCCTCCGCAGTATCGCAAGGCCAAGGTCAACCATTCCATCCCAAAGGCTATGTTTTCTCCCGTCGCATGCACAACGGCACCCCGTATTACGAACTGTTCGTCGGCAGCTCGAATCTCACCGGTGCCGCGTTGAACACGCAGCGTGAGTGGAACCTGAAGGTGTCGTCCCTCGCCAACGGCGAACTGGTCCGACAGATCCATGAGGAAATCGACTCTCAGGTGGCCGATTCGGTGCCGCTCACCAAAGAGTGGATCAAACAATATGAGGAGGACTTCAAGAAGTATGCGCCGCCGCGCCGCAATATCCTGAAATCCCTTGAGGACCGCGATATCCAACCAAACGCCATGCAGCGCGAGGCTTTGGCGAATCTGAAACGACTGCGCGAGCAGGGCGAGCATCGCGCGATCATCGTGTCTGCCACAGGCACCGGCAAAACCTATCTGTCCGCGTTCGACGTGCGCGCATACCGGCCGAAACGCATGCTGTACATCGCCCAGCAGCAGATGATTCTCAAGGCGGCGATGAAGTCCTACCAGAAGGTGCTCGACTGCGACGAATCGGAACTGGGACTCTACTCGGGCACCAGCAAACAGCAGGATCGCAGGTACGTGTTCGCCACCGTGCAGACCATGCGGCAGCCGGAAGTGCTGGCGCAGTTCGCATCCGACGAATTCGATTACATACTGGTCGACGAGGTCCATCATGCCGGCGCCGCAGGTTATCAGCGCGTCATCGACCACTTCGCAGACGCCGATTTCATGCTCGGCATGACCGCCACCCCGGAACGCACCGACGGCATCAACATCTTCGAGCTGTTCGGCCACAACATCGCCTATGAAATCCGTCTGCAGAAGGCGCTGGACGAGAACATGCTCTGCCCGTTCCACTACTACGGCGTTGCGGAATACCTCGGGTCTGACGACGATCCGAATCAGACCGTGCATCGTCTTGACGTCGCGCACGGTCTCGATGCGGAACAGTCCGCGCAGCTCACATACGAGATCGGCCAACTCGCCACCGAACAGCGCGTGCGCTACATCATCGACAAACTACGGGAATACGGCCAGTTCAATCTGCCCGTCACCGGACTGGTGTTCTGCAGCCGGCAGGACGAGGCGCACGAACTGTCGCGTCTGTTCAACCGGCAGTTCAACCAACAGGCGGAACGCAGCTATCGTACTGCTGCCGTGACCAGTACGGATGCCGACGGCAAACCGGTGTCGCAGGAACAGCGTGACGAGTACGTGCGACGGCTGACGGATGGCGAACTCGACTATCTGTTCACCGTCGATCTGTTCAACGAGGGCGTCGATATTCCCGCGGTCAACCAGATCGTGATGCTGCGCAGCACTGAGTCGAGCATCGTCTTCACGCAACAGCTGGGCCGCGGACTGCGTAAGTTTCCGCACAAGGACAGCGTCGTCGTCATCGATTTCATCGGCAATTACGCCAATAATTATCTGATTCCCGTCGCCCTGTACGGCAACACCGGCGATCGCGATCGTGCGCGACGCAACCTGCAACGCAAGTCGATCGGCCTGTCGTCGATCAGTTTTGATCCGATCGCCAAAGAACGCGTATTGAAGTCGCTGGATACGGCCGACTGGTCCGAGATGAAGAAACTGTCCGAACAGTACCGTCAGGTGCGCTACGAGCTCGGGCGGATCCCGATGCTCATGGACATCTACGAGTATGATCCCTCATTGCCATACACGCTGGCCGCAAAACGCAACAATTATCTTGACTTCGTGCGCTCGCGTGAGAACAGTCTCGGCGGAGGCAAGCGTAAGGAGCGGTCGTTCGCGGATCAGCTGGAGCCGGTGAGCGACGTCGAGGATGCGATCCTCAAGATGGCAACGGAACTGCTGTTGCCAGGAATTCGACCGCACGAACTGGTGATTCTCGAACGCCTGTGCCGGTTTGCGGACGAACGGCCGGGCGACGATGCTTCGGCGGCCGGTGCGGCGTGGGCACCGCCATTTGCATCGCTGAGCCGCAGTTCGCTGATCGAGGATATTCGATCCGAGTTCCCGCAGACCGATCTGTCCGATACTCAATTCGACTCCGCGATCAGCGTGCTTGATTATTCGTACTTCACTACGCCGAACCGCAAACGTTTCGGCGAGCAGCCGCTTGTCGAAACGGTCGGCACCGGTGTCGGCGCCGACGTTGACGCGGACGCGGACAACGATGAACCGTCGTATCGACTCAGCGATGCGTTCGTTGCGCTGCTTTCGTCGAATCGCACGTTCCGCATATTCTTTGCGGACACGCTGCGCACCGGTCTTGCCAACTGTCACGACCTGTTCCGAGAGGCACAAACGAACCAGCGCACGTTCGACCGCGCGTTTCTGTACGAACGCAAGTATTCGATGGCGGACGTCATGCGCCTGTGCGGGTGGAAGAAGGAGAACACACCGCAGAACGTGGGCGGGTATCTGCTGGACAAGGGCACCAACACGATGCCCATTTTCGTGAAGTACGCGGCCAGCCAATACGAGGACGAATTCCTGAATGCGCAGGAGATGAAATACTTCAGCAAGAACGGCCGCACGCCGGATTCACCAGAATTCCAGTGGGTACGTGACGGACTTGGCGCCGGTTTGGGACCAGACGACTGGCAGCGCACGCACTTCGTGCCGCTGTTCGTCATGCGCAAAGCGGAGGAGGCCGACGGCAAGTACTACTACGTCGGTCATGTCGCGGCGTTCGACCATCCGACACCCACCACCAAGCCGAACGCAGCCGGCGACGGCACGGTCAAGGTGACGTTGTCCACGTTGCGTCTGGCAAAGCCGCTCGATCCGGAGCTTTACCGCCATCTGACCAGCTGACCGGCAGATCGGTTCCGCGCTCCCCATGTCCGAGCCTAGGAATCATTCCGCGAATGACACGACAGGCAGCATCGCGACACGCCGCGGGCACAGCAACGGAAACGGTACGGCGGCGACCACGTCGGAACGTGCATACAGCAGTACGCGCAGGGGTCGATTTGCGTAATACGCGATTACGTGTATTGTTGTGCAAGTTGCCCGGCGGGCAACGCATCATCGCCCCGATAGCTCAGTGGTAGAGCACTTCCTTGGTAAGGAAGAGGTCGTGAGTCCAATTCTCACTCGGGGCTCTCTTTTTTCCTCTTCATCGCTTGATCCCCGTATCCCCCTAGCGTTCTTCCCCTTCTCTCCCCTGCGCAGGAAGATTCGTCCGACGGCACGGGCCGACGTCGGCAAGGGGCGCAGGCAACGTGGAGACACGCCGGCGCAACGACCGCCAATGCCGGTATTTTGGCAGGTTTCAGCTCCCCCCATTTCCGTCAGACACGGCCGAAAGTTGCGTTGGCGACAGAATGGTGTATATTAGTCACTCGTTGCGCAAGCGACGTCTAACCACGCCCCTGTAGCTCAGTTGGTTAGAGCAGCTGACTCTTAATCAGCGTGTCCAGGGTTCGAATCCCTGCGGGGGCACGGGTAAGGCCGGAATCGAAAGGTTCCGGCCTTTTTCGTTTTGCGACCCCGACGGGTGGCGGATTTTCGGGTGGCGGATTCGCTCGCTGGCGGGTCCCGCAGCGAGCGAAAACCGCCACGCAGTATCCCGAGTGGCAGAGAACGCTCACTGAGAACGGTCTCAGCGAGCGGAAACCGCCACGCAACGCACTCCATCGCTCACCATCGTCCACTGGTCGCCCACTGTCGCCCGCGTCTTGGCCGCGTCTTGGCCGCGCTGCGGTACCGAATTGTCCGGTTATTACGATTGACGGCAGACAGCCGACGTACAGACTCAACGGAGAAGGAGACCAGACAATGACAACACTGTCCAACAAGCCCAACGACCTCAACAACCCCAACGAACCCAACAAGCCCAACGCCACCATCGGCACCGGCAACGGCACGAACACCAACAACCACACCCACGCGAGCGCCGCCCAACTGCACGCGGCGGTCTACGGCCAGGCGGTCGGCGACGCGCTCGGCGTGCCGTACGAGTTTTCGCCGCGCGATACGTTCACCTGCACCAATATGACCGGCTACGGTTCGCACCATCAGCCGGCCGGCACGTGGTCGGACGACACGGCCATGATGCTCGCCACGCTCGATTCGCTGGCCGACCACGAAGGCCGCGTGGACACGGCGGACATGCTCGCCAAGTACCGCGCATGGATCACGCACGGCGAATACACGCCGGACGGCACCGTGTTCGACGTGGGCGGCACCACCAGTCGCGCACTGGCGAGCGGCCGCGGAGGCACACGCGAGCGCGACAACGGCAACGGCTCGCTGATGCGCATCCTGCCGCTGGCGTTCACCGATTGTTCCGATGATGACGTTCGCCGCGCGAGCGCCGTCACGCACGCGCACGAGATCAGCACCGAAGCGTGCGTGCGTTTTGTTCACGTCGCCCGTCTGCTGATTCAGCATGGCCGCGATTGTTCCGACGCGGCACTGTGCCGCGTGGCCGGCCTGCCGAACGATCTGTCCGACCGTTCGCGCGATGAGATTCCGTCCGGCGGGTTCGTGCTCGACACGCTGCAGGCGGCGATGTGGTGCCTGCTCACGACGGACGACTACCGCGGTTGCGTGCTGGCCGCCGTGAATCTGGGCAGCGATACGGATACGACCGCCGCCGTCGCGGGCGGCTTGGCCGGACTCATGTACGGCGATGACGGCAATCCGTGGGAGCATGAGATGCGCAACACCGCGCTGTTGGAGTCGCTGATCGCGAAAGCGGCCGACAGCCTGCCCACGCTGCGTTCGCGTTCATGATGCGTGGGCGGACCGACGATGGCCCGGCCCCCGCAGGCGCGCAACGTTGCCGCCGTGTCGGCCTCGGACGGACGCCGATGCGCCCGTTCCGCACATAAGGATGCTGGTGGATCAGCGTTCGATGCCGTATTCGGCGAACATGTAGGCGTCGTACTGGCGATCGCTGGCGTACTGCGGCTCGGCGTGGTGCATGTCGTAATGGTTGCTGTTGGTGTTCATGATCGTTCCTTTGCTCAACTTCCATCCATGTCATGTTCCGGTGTACTGCGCCCGTGTTTCCGGATGATGTGCGCCCGGCCAAGTGCAGATGAACTCGTTCCGGCATGAAGATGAACAGTCCGGCCGAAGTCGTTTGCCGGATCCGAATCGCCCGCCGCGCCGCGATTCGGGCCGGAAACCGTCCGACAACCCAGAAAGCCCGGCTGATGGGGCCGGGCTTTCAGAGGAAGAAAGGAGAGAGAAGAAGAAAGGTTTTAGTTGTCGCGGCCTTTCGGCTGCTGATTGATATATAACCACCCGTTTCCTAGCGTACGGTCGGGGATTCCTGAAAATATTCTGAGAATCCTCGACCGCATGTCCTCGGCCGTATGCAGCGAACGATGTCCGACAACCGGCCGGGAGAGGAAGGAACGACGGTTCGGCGTCCGTCACCGCACGGCGAAGATGCGCGCGGACGGACGACTGTCGTCGGATACGATCAGTCGGACCGTCTGTTCGTCAACGCGTTCGACGGACCACGGCCGTGCCTGCGGAGCGTGGCCGAACGCGGACGGCGCGGGGAAGATCTGCTTGACCGTGCGGCCTGCCGGCACGTTCAGATCGACGTACGGCAGCCCGTCGCGGCGCCAGACCGTCACGTACGCAACGTCGGCGGACGCATCAGCTGACGCATCGGCTCCATCGACCGGGCGCAGTCCGGCGGTGAGCCAGTCGCCGGTGAAGTCGGGCAGACCGGCCGGCCACCACGGCACGAGCCGCTCCTGTTCGACGAGCACGCGACGGTGTAGCGCGATCGCGTCGCGCACGAGCGCAAGCCTCGTATCGTTCATGCGGTTGATGAATCCGGACAGGTACAGGCGGCCGAGCACGCCGCTCGCCAACGTGAGCACGGCCGTCTCGTCGTCCATCTCCTGCTGCGCGTACCCCCAGTTGCCCTGCTGCTCCGGCAGGATCGTGAGTCCCGCGCCAGCGGCGATGGCTGCATAGATCAGAGGATCGCACTGGTCGGACGTCGACTGCAGGTCCAGCCGCGACAGCTGCGCGCAATCCGCCCGCATCGCGCCCGAACCGCAGTTTTCGATCATCACGTCCGGATGCCTGCGGCGCACGTCGTCCAGCCAGTCCAGATACGCGCGGCAGTGGTCGAGCAGGCCGCCGCCGACTGATTCGGCGTCATGGTCCGTGCCCGTGCCGGGAATCGTGTTGTAGTCGAACTTGAAGAACTCCACGCCGAACTCATCGACGAGCCGGTCGACGGTGCGCGAGACGTGTTCTCTCGCGGCCGGGGAACGGAAGTCAAGCAGGTAACGGCCCGAATCGCACACGCGCACGCCGTGACGGGTGAAGAACGCGTCGTCGGGCAGGCTCGCGGCGAGCGGCGACTTGACGCCGATCACCTCGGGCTCGAGCCACAGGCCGAGCCCCATGCCGTGCTCGCGAATCACACGTGCCACACCGGCCAAGCCTGCCTTGCCAAAGCGGTTCGTGGACGGCTCCCATTCGCCGACCATATCCCACCAGCCGCCGTCGGTGCTGTCGTACCAGCCCGCGTCGATGCAGAACACGTCGGCGCCGGCCTTCGCCGCGCCTTCGATCAGCGGCAGTTCCTTGTCGAGCCGCGGGTCGCCGAACAGCGTATTCATGTAATCGTTGTATACGACCAATCCCTGCGAACGTTCGAACTGAGGCAAACGTCCCAGTTCGGCGGCCTTCGCACGACGCAACGCGCGACGCTGCAGCGTCATCTCCCCCACCGCGTGCTGCCAGTCTCCGGCCGCAACCGCAAACAGCACGGGCACGCTGGTGAAATCGTTGCCCTTGCCCAGCGACGTGAACCACTGGTGATCCTGATACTCCGGGCCGAATGCGGTCACGTGCAGGCCGGGATCGTTCTCGCCGACTTCCCACTCCCAAGCACCGTTGTGCTCGATCTGCCACATCACGGAGAACACCGGCGATCCGGAAGCGCGACCGGCCGTTGAAGCTGCGTCGGCGGAACCGTCCGCGAGCGCTTCGACGATGCCCGCCGGCTGATGCGAGCCCGTCGACCATGTCGAAGCCGAACTCAGCGCGAATCGCGAGCTCGATTCGCCGGGATTGATGCGCTGATTGCGTTCGCGTACGGCCGTGTCTCGCAATGGGGCGCAATGCCAGTCGTTTTCGACCGCCCACGCGTTGTCGCCCCAGTAGAGGCGCGACGAGTCCACGGTTGCGCCGTTCGCGTCCAACGGCAGCGTGAGGCTCAGCGACGACACCGCCTCGACCGGCAACGGCTTCGGCGAACGCAGCACCGTATAGGCGCGTACGGCGGACAGGCCGGGGAACGCCTCGAACACGGAGACGACGGTCAGGCCGTCGGTCAGGCCGTCGGCGGGAGCCGGAGTGTCGGCGCAATCGCCGCAATCGTGAGCATTGACAGCGTAGTCATTGCCAGCGCGGCCATTGCTCGTCGCATTCGCGGAGCCGGAACCAGAGCCGGAGACGGCCGGGTCGGCAGCTTCGGCGAGCCGGCGCGCGGCGGCCGGATCGGCGCTGTCCAGCGGGCGCCCTGCGGGACGAAGCTGGTCGTACGGCGCGAACTGGGTGATTTCCAATCGGTACGGCTCGGTGCCGCCGACCGGCGCGCCGTCGTCGACGGACGCCGGGCCGGTCGCCCGTGCCCCGGCGAAGCGCAGCTTCGAGCCCGCGACGGTGGTCACCAGCGTGAGACGATTGTCGTTCGAGCCGGTGCCGGACGCGAGCACTTCCACGATCGGCCGGGGGTCGCGCTGCGCAGTCCAACCGCCGGCATGCGGTCCGGCCACGGCCATGCCGCGTCCGGACAGTCCGCCCAGACTCACCGGATGGTCGGCGCCGGCGTCGAACACCATCGTCACCACGCCGTTGCCCCACGTGAATCGGCCATCGGCGTCCGGCGTCAACCGTCGTGCCTCCGCCGCGCCGCTCCCATGCGCATCCAAACCCTTATCGCTCATCGCAGTATCTCCTTGCCGTGCCGTCACAACACCGTTGATTGAACCGATTCATCGATCGACCGCTCATCAGCTTAGGCCGGTCAAGCCAGCGAACCGGCGAATCATCCAGCACTCAGACGTGAGCCCGCGCACACCGACGCGCACACCGCGCGCCCGTACCACGCACGTCACGCGCGTTCGCCGCTGCCGCGCGCGACGACGGCATGGGACACGGTCACCGTGCGCGGCTCATCCGGAGCGGTCCCGTCAACGCGTTCCAAAAGCAGTCCGAGACAGTCACGGGCCATTTCCGCCGGATCGATGCGCACGCTGGACAGTCCCGGCGTCATGAACCTGCCGTCGGCGACCGCGTCGAATCCCATTACCATCACATCCTGTGGCACGCGCACACCGGCGTCGGTGAGCGCTTTGAGCACGCCTATCGCGATCGGATCGCACACGCAGCATACCGCGTCGAATCCGAGCGTTGCCAGCGCGTCGCAACCATCCTGCCAACCGCGTTCCGCCAGCAGTCCGCACATCGCGGCATATCCGGCCTCACGGTTCCAGTTGCACGGCAGCACCACATCATGCAGATCGTCGTCGGCCATCCCAAGTTCGCGCAACGCGCGCGCGGCGCCGAGCAGTCGCAGCTTGCTCGAGTTGGGCGGCACGTCGTCGGCCAGCAGATCGGCGGACGAGCCGATCACGGCGATCCGCCGCGCGCCGTGCCCGGCCAGGTGACGCACGCCTTCGGCGGCGCCGTCGATGCAGGGCGTGAACACGCCGTCGATCCGCCCCTCCAATTCGAACGCGTCGAGCATCACGAGCGGATGCCTGCGCGAGAATCCGACGAAGTCGGCGGCCGCATTGCGCGGCCAGCATACGATCGCGCCGTCGCAGATCTGCATGGATGCGCTCGACAGCATGGCCTGCTCGTAGTCCGACGAGAAGCGCGTCTGCTGCGCGACGATCTGGTAGCCGCGCCGGCCCGCTTGGTCGGACAGTTCCGCGGCGAATTTCGCGGGGAAGATCAGGTCGAAGTCGCTCAGGGAAACGCTGATGACGTGCGTGCGGCCCGAGCTGAGCTGCTGCGCGGCGACGTTCGGCCGATAGCCGAGCCGTTCCGCCGCGTCGAGCACGCGCCGCGCGGTTTCCGGCCTTACGATCGCCTTGCGCCGCAGCGCGTTCGACGCGGTCATGCGCGACACCCCCGCGAGCGCCGCAACGTCGTCAAGCGTGACCATCATGCCTCCTTCGTCGTCGAAGGCTTCATTGTATCCCGGCCGGGCCCGAGTCGGCCCGACCGGTCCTGCAACACCCCGGATGCAATCGGTCAGATCAGCCCCTGCAGTCCGTGGTCGCGGCCATTGCGCGCGAACGCCGGGACGACGTCGAGCGGCGCGTCGACGGTGATCGTCTGCCCGCCGGCAAACGTCTCGCCGGTGTGCAGGTTCGTCCACGTCGTCGGCTCGCCGTCCGCACCGTCGGCCGCATCGGACGCATCGGCCGCGCCCGGCAGATACACGCTGCGCGAGCGCGCGCCGAGCTCGGTGACGGGCGCGACGAGGATGTCCGGGCCGAACAGGTACTCGTCGGCGACGTTCGCGGCCGCCTCCTCGCCGGGGAACTCGTAGAACAGGCCGCGCACGAGCGGCTGGCCGGATTCGTGCGCTTCGGCGAACAGTTCGCGAGTGTACGGGCGCATGGCCTCGCGCAGGTTGATGTACTTGACCATGATGCGCTCGACGTCCTCGCCGTACGTCCACGGCTCGTTGTCCGCGCCGGTGGTGATGTGGTCGATCGGGTTGCCCTTGCGGTCGAACGTGGGTTTGCCGGGCACGCGCGTGGCGGGCATGCGGTCGCCGTGGTTGCGCATGACGGCGCTGAACGCGGAGAACTGGCACCAGCGCACGTACAGTTCGCGGAAGTCCTCGCTGCTCGGGTCGCCGCCCGCGAAGCCGCCCATGTCGGTGGTGAACCACGGGATGCCGGCGGCGCCCATGTGGATCGCGCAGGTGATCTGGGCCTTCAAGTCGTCGAACGTGGAGTGCACGTCGCCGCTCCACACGAGCGAGCCGTAGCGCTGCGAGCCGGCCCATGCGGCGCGCGTGAGGTTGACGATGTCGTCCTTGCGGCCGATCGAGAGCTGGCCGTCGTAGAACGTCTGGTTGTACTTCTGCGGGTAGATGTTGCCGATCTTACCGACCGGGCCGATGTGGAACAGGTAGTGCGCGTAGTCGTAGTCGCCGCCCCATTCGGGTTCGGCCTCGTCGAGCCAGAACGCGTCGACGCCGAGATCGGTGTAGTTCTTCTTGGCGAGCGCCCACACGAAGGCGCGCGTGTCGGGGTTGGTGGCGTCGAGGAACTGGTTGTCGCGCGGCCACCACATGCCCACGTCCTTGCCCTGACGGGTTTTGGCGAGCAGGTTACGTCGGCGCATTTCGTCGTAGTTTTCGGATTCGAGGTCGATCTGCGGCCAGACGGACACCATGAGCTTGATGCCCATCTTGTGCAGTTCGTCGGCCATGGCCTTCGGGTCGGGCCAGAATTCCTCGTCGAAGCGGAAGTCGCCCATGAGCGGCCAGTGGAAGAAGTCGATGACGATCAGGTCGATCGGAATGTTGCGGCGCTTGAATTCGCGCGCGGTTTCGAGCAGCTGCTCCTGGTTCCAGTAACGCAGCTTGCACTGCCAGAAGCCGAGTCCCCATTCGGGCATGACGGGCGCGTGACCGGTCGCGTCCGCGTACTGCGCTTCGATCTGCGCCGGGGTGTCGCCGGCGGTGATCCAGTAGTCGATCTGGTCGGCGACGCCGGCGCGCCATTCGGTGCGGTTATCGCCGAACGTGACCTGGACGACGGCCGGATTGTGCCACAGGAAACCGTAGCCGCCTCTGCAAACCATAAGCGGCCCGATGCCCTGCGAGTTGCGCGGCGAGGGGGCGAGTGTGGATCCCGTGAGCCCAAACACTGGATGCTGCTACTCGCCCATGCCGTGGAGGTGTTCGCGGGCGTACACCTCGAACGTGGCGCCGGGCGATGCGGCGCGACCTTCGAGCGGGTGGTGGGCGCGGGCTCGAAGTCGGAGCGCGCCGCCGTCATCGGTTTCGCGCAGGAGCGTCGCGCCGGTGGCCGCGTTGAGGAAGGAAAGGCGCAGCTGGTCGTGCTGCCAGCCGGTCAGTTCGAGCTTGACGGCGATGTTGCCGTTGACGATGGCCGCCGCGAGTTCGCCGATGACGATCTGCGGCTTGGCCGCGTCGGCCGGCGGCGCGAGGAGCGCCCAGTCGGCGTCGATGACGCGCTGCATGAGGCGGGAGCGTACGCGCACGCTGTTGGCGCCCCACGCGTCGATGCGCACGTATTCGCCGTCGCCGTTCCATTCGAGGGCGGTGCCGTCGGCCGCGACGTGGAAGGCCTGTTCGGCGATGCTGCCGGTTGCGCGAGATGCGCTGGAGGTTTCGACGCTGACGCTGCCGGAGGCGTCGCCCGCGGCTCCGGCGAGCTGCGCCGCGAACGCGTGCTGCTCGTCCGCGGAAAGGGTTGATGGTGTCGAGAAGGTCATGTCCGCTCCTTGCGTGAATGCGAACGAATCGCTCGGCGCGAAGGCGGCAACCGCACCGCATCCGCGTCTTGCATCCGTTCCGTACAGTCATACCACTGTGTTGTAGCGCTATAATTATAGCGCTACAATCAACCGACACGCCATCCTCATAGATAATGGCACGACGCTATCTTTACCGCACTTTACCGCCCGAAGACAGCCCGCTCGCACCGGCTCCGGGTAAATGCCCAGGCAATCCGCCTCAGCGACCAGCGTGACTTTGCGGCCAGCACATTCCCCCAACTGGCTTTGATGTCACGCGTAGAAGCCTCCCCGCGTGACATCAGTGCCAGTACAACCGCCCAACTGTCCGCAATGTCACGCCAGAAGGTTCTCCGGCGTGACATTGCGGACAGCAAGGCGAGGGAACCATCGCCAAGGTCACGCGATCATGCCGATACGACATCGGAAATCAGCCGAACGCGGCGATCAGGCGATCACGCTCGGCGGCGGTGATCGGCATCACCGTGCCATGGCGGGGCTTGCCGCCGTCCGGGCCGACCGGCAGGCCTTCGCGCAGCTTGCCGCTGACCGGCACCCAGCCGTCCGGATCGCCGAGATCCTGCGTCGCGAAGCCGATGTAGTGGTTCGGCCCGTCGTGATAGCTCGGCTGGTCGATGAACAGGAACCAGCGGTAGCCGTTCACGTCATCCGGGTTCGCCGGGAAGATGCACGGGCCCTCGCCATGCGTGAACAGCTTGGGCGAACCGTCCTCCGCCTTCTCGCCGTTCGGCAGGCCGACGCCGACGTTCTCGCGCACCAGCTCCCAGCCGCCGTCCGACGCTCCGTCGTCGGCCTTGCCGTCGCCCGCAGGATCGCCGTCGTCCAACGCGGACAGCGAGTCGAACGAGCTGAACATCTCCCCCGGCAGCAGGCCGCGCACCTTGCCGAGCAGATCGTGCGAGCGCTCCTCGCGGACCGTCATCGTGCGCTCGTCCTTGACGAAGCGGTACCACCAGTCGCCGTCGCGCGCGACGGTCGCGTCGATCAGGCCGCGTCCGTCGTGGCCGTTGCCGCGGCGTACGTCCATCCACACCTGCGGTTCGCTGAACGTGCGGAAGTCCTTGGTCGTCGCGATCATCATGCGGCCATAGGTCAGCTGGTCACGCAGTGTCAGGTCGTTCGCGGCGGCGCCGTCGTACAGATTCGACGACCAGTACACCGCGTACGCGCCGATGTTGTCGTCCCAGTACGCTTCGGGAGCCCACGAATTGCCGGCCTCGGGCGGCGAGACGAGCACATGCCGCTGGTCGCCACAAGGCACGAGATCGGTCGATTCCCAGATTTCGAGATAGCGCGAGCCGATACGCTGCGCGTCGCCGAAACCATCCTTGAGCGCCGCGACCTTGAGGTCGGTGGCGATGATGAAAAAACGGTCGCCCTCGTGCGAGCGCATGATGAACGGGTCGCGCAATCCGTGCGTGCCGGACGTCGACGCGAACAGCGGCTTGCCGCCGTTGAGCGCATGCCAGCTCAGCGCGTCGTTGCCGTTGGAGACGGCGAGGCTGATTTTCTCGCTGTCGCCGCGGTCTCCGGTGAAATACGCCCACACATAGGCTTCATACGGGTCACTCAACATACCACCAACCCTTCCGTTCACAGCATTGTTAACGCTAACGTACGTTGATGTACGCTAGCGTACCACCTTTCAGCCGATCGTGCCGTCCGCCGCGCGCAGACGATCATATTCGGCATGGGACAGGGACATGACGCCGCCGTGCTTGGTGTGCGGGGCCATATAGAAACCGTCGGAGCGCAGATAATCGAGACCCTTGTCGAGATCGGTCGTGACCATCGGGCGATAGCCGATGGACGGGATCACGTCCACATACAGGTATACGCGGTCGTCGGAGTGCGAGGCGAAGAACGCGGGGCCCTCCACGCCGCCGGGCGCGCCGTTCTCGGTCCAGTCCTTGCCGATCTCGTACTGGACGGGCGTCCACAGCACGCCCGGCTCCCACCAGCACGGCGCGTCGGTGCGATCGACCCAGATGCCCGGGTGCGGGCCGTTGTCCTTGGTCGCGCGGTAGGTGCGGATCGCGCCGTCCGGCAGTTCGCGCTGGAGCATGGTCGTGTCGATCGTGGCATGGCCGGCGTCGATGAACACGCCGCCGTATTCATACGTGTCGTTCGTGAAGTCGCTTGTCGCGCCCCACATGATGCGGTCGTAGGAATTCGGATCCGCATGTTCGGTGTCGGAGTCGGCGAACGTCTTGCTCGACCAGTACAGCACGAACGCGCCACGGCTGCCGTTGTGCTCGGCCTCGGAGCCTTCCGGATAATAGTCCGGCACCCACAGGGCCTCGGGCGCCCACGCCATGCCGAGCTGCGCATCGGTGCCGTCGGGGCGGCGCGCGACGTTGAGCTCGTGCGGCTCGCTCCAGTGCACCAGATCGTCGGAATGCCCGATGATGCGATTCGTGCTGACATTATGCGACCACTCGGTCCAGATCTGCTTCGACTGGTCCGCATTTGGATCGCACACGCGCAGGTCGGTGGCGATGACGTACACGCGACCGGTTTCCGCCTTGCGCGTCAGCCACGGGTCGCTCCCGCAGGTAGTTCCGAGCGGTGACGCGGGGATTGGCTTGCCGACGTTGATCGCATGCCAGACCTCCGGATTGTCGCCGTCGGACAGGTCAAGATAGATGCGCTCCGCGTAGCCGTCCGGATCCTCGATGAAATGGACAAGCAGGTAGCCGTACGGGTCGGCCGGCGGCTGGGGTTGCGGGACGCGCTTGGTAGTAGCCATGATGCGTTGCTTCCTTTCGTTATATGTAACGATACAAATAGTATGGCAGATATAAAAACCGGGGATGGAACGCTTGGCGAGCAAGCGGGAAGGAGAAGGAGAAACCTCCTCGCCTCACGTTCCATCCCCGAAGGATTTGTGCGGCATCGCGCTTGGCACGATGCTGTGTTGTTGGCTCGCCTTGCGGCTCGCGACGCTTTCTGCGGTCGGCTTGTGGCAACCGGCGGCCGTAAGCACGGACTCGCTGCGCGAGAGGTGTTGTTTGGCTCGCTGTCGCTCGCGACGCTCCCTCAGTCACGCTTCGCGTGACAGCTCCCTCAGCCGATGGCGCCGAGACTCCCGCCAGCTTCCTTCGTGACTACGGTCATGAAACTACCGGCCTTGACACGCCTTGCGGGCCCCCTCGGCTAGGCCGAGCCGTGAAGAAAACGCCGGAGGCGTTTTTAGGCGAGGAGCGAGCGACAGCGAGCCAGCAAAACGCGGCCGTCAGGCCGTCCTTAATTGCTGAATGCTCCCGGCGAAGCCGGGT
>NZ_JAHBBH010000016.1 GCF_019331735.1 Bifidobacterium miconis | reverse complement strand
CGCGTCCGGCGCCGGACGGTCTCGGTCCGATATCCCAACGCCCATGGAACCGCAGGTGAATGGCCGGTGAACGACACCGTGAACTTTGCCTGAACGACCGGTGGCTTTTGGCTACGTTGTTGAGAAACGCCGGGCTTGAATAATACACTTGTAGAGGTTGCAGAAAGCCTTGAAAAGGAAGGTACAGAGAAATGCGCGTTATCTTTAACGAGGAGATGAAGGCCGTCGCCGACGATCTCGACCGCATGGCGCAGAACGTGCGCAAGGCGATCAACGAGGCCGGCGAGGCCCTGCTGAAGACCGATGTCGAGGCGGCCCAGGCCGTGATCGACGGCGACGTCGAGATCGACGCCCTCGAATCGAGCATCATCGACCAGTGCGTCAAGCTGCTGGCCAAGCAGACCCCGGTCGCGACCGATCTGCGCATCGTCGTGTCCACGCTGCGCCTGGCCTCCACGTTCGAGCGCATGGGCGATCTGGCCCGCCACATCGCGGAAACCGCCCGCCGCTCCTACCCGGAGTCCCCGCTGCCGGACAACGCGAAGGAACTGTTCACCGAAATGCAGGAGTTCCTCGACGAGACCGCCGACAACGTGGTGGCCATGCTGGCCGACCGCGACGCGAAGATCGCCGACCGCGTGATCCGCAACGACGACAAGCTCGACGCCTTGCACCACAAGACGTTCGAACTGGCCCTGTCGGAGAACTGGAACGGCAACAACCAGCAGCTCATCGACGTGGTGCTGCTCGGCCGCTTCATGGAGCGCATCGGCGACCACGCCGTGTCCGCCGCCCGCCGCGTGGTGTTCATCACCTCCGGCTTCGATCCGAGCAAGGAGCCGAGCCGCGACGAGGACGGCGCGCTCGACTGAGATTCGGCCGTTTCCAAGGAATCCGTTGAAAACCTCCCCCGTGCGGGGAGGTTTTTTGTTTCCGGGGGGCTCTTCGCACGGCACGACTCTTCGCACGGCACACGCATAAAACAAAACGGTGGGGAACCGCACGAATGCGATTCCCCACCGTTGTATGTCAGCGACGGCTCAGGCTCACTTCTGGCCCTGAGCGGCGACGGCGGCAGCACCGGCGGCCGCGGCCTCCGGGTCGAGGTACTCGCCGCGCGGCTTGATCGGCTTGAAGTCGTCGTCAAGCTCGTACAGCAGCGGGATGGCGGTCGGGATGTTGACCTTGGCGATCTCTTCCTCGGTCAGGTTGTCGAGCATCTTGACGATGGCGCGCAGCGAGTTGCCGTGGGCGGCAATCAGGACGGTCTTGCCGGCCTTGAGCTGCGGCTCGATGTCGGACTTGAAGTACGGCTCGACGCGCTTGACGACGTCCGCGAGGCACTCGGCTTCCGGAACCGGGTCGCCGGTGTAGCGCGGGTCATGGTTCTGCGCGTACTGGTCGTTCGGGTCGATCTCGGGCGGCGGGGTCGCGTAGGAGCGGCGCCACAGCATGAACTTCTCGTCGCCGTACTCCTCGCGGATCTCGGTCTTGTTCTTGCCCTGCAGGGCGCCGTAGTGGCGCTCGTTGAGACGCCAGCTGCGCTCGACCGGGATCCACAGACGATCCGCGGCGTCCAGCGCGATGTTGGCGGTGTTGATGGCACGACGCAGCAGCGAGGTGAAGACGATGTCCGGAAGGACGTTCTTCTCCTTGAGCAGCTCGCCGCCGCGCTTGGCCTCGGCTTCACCCTGCTCGGTCAGCGGGACGTCGACCCAGCCGGTGAACTGATTGGTTTTGTTCCATGCGCTCTGTCCGTGACGGAGCAGTACTAGTTTGTAAGTCATACGGCCCAGTCTACCGCCCCGAGCGGCCAGACACGAGCGTTTGTCTTACTTTTGTTCCCCAATCCATCGCCGCCGTTCCATCGCGCCGCTTCTCTCCATTGGCCAACGCTTCATCGGCCAACACTCCATTGCCCAACGCTCATCAGCCCGTTAGCGTTGGCTGAACGGATTCGGCCGGTTGTCCGTCACAGGCCGCCGACGATCACGCACAACACGATCAGCGCAGCGAAGAACAGTGTCTGGTAGCCGGCGTCCATCAGCGCGCCGCGGAACTCGTGCCGCGCGGCGGAACGCATCATCCGCAACGGCACGGCGATGCCGGAGATCATCAGCAGCACGCCCCAGCCGGGCCACAGCGCGCTGACGATCACGATCGAGACCAGCAGTTCCGCGCCGACGCAGGCGGCGAGCACGGTGCGGGAGTTCCCCTCCCCCAGCCGCACGGCCAGCGTGCGTTTGCCATGCCGCTGGTCCTCGTCGATGTCACGTAGGTTGTTGACCATGAGCAGCATCATCGCGTTCAGTCCGCAGCAGACGGCCACGAGGATCCCGGTCAGGTCGATCGTGCCGGCGAGCGCGTACTGCGTGCCGAGCACGGCGGCGAGCCCGAAGAACAGGAACACGCCGAGTTCGCCGAATCCGGCGTATCCGTACGGGTGCTTGCCGCCGGTGTAGAACCAGCCGGCGATCAGACTCGCCACGCCGACCGCAAGCAGCCACCATGCGTGCGAGACGACGATTGCTGCGAGTCCGGCGACGCAGGCGACGCCGGCCGCGATACCGGCGGCGGCGAGAACCCGCTTCGCCGGCACGCCGGACGCGACCAGTCGTTGCGGCTTGCGCGGGCGCGGTTCGCCGAGCAGCGCATCGAACGGTTCGTCGTCCGAATCGGGGACGTTGCGGCCATCGTCGGTGCCGCGGATGCCGTCGGAGTAGTCGTTGGCGTAGTTGACGGCGATCTGCAGGGCGAGCGCGACGATCGCGCACAGGACGACGACCGGCCAGAATCGGCCGATCAGCGCGGATTGCAGTGCGCGATTCGCCGTGCAGACGGTGGGTTCGGGGTACTGCTCGGTGCACACGCCGAGCGCGCGGATATGGGCCCACGCGCATGCCGCGCCGGCCGCGACCGGCGCGATGCTGGCCGGCAGCGTGCGGGGCCTGGTTCCGGCGATCCACAGTTTCCAATCAGCCGCCATGGTGTTCTGCGTGTTCGCACGTTCTGTCATGCCTGTCAGCATAGTCGGCGGCGATGAAGCGGTTCCGATGCAAGCCGGATCGGGATTGCTCAGATCGTCTTGCGACCGGTTCCGCGATGCCGGTTCCGCGGCAACATGGATGGACCATCGCCGTTTTGCCTCGCGGAGAGACCCGTCAGCGAGGCATTCCGCCGACGAGCCAACCGGATCACCCCGCCTAGGACCAGTACGCGAGGGAAAACCGACATGCCTTCGGCAAAGCACCCCGCTCAGAGGCATCTCAGCGGGGCAATTCAGCCGGACCGTCGCAAACCAGCCTCGCAATGATATACGACGGGGCCCTTCCTCGCATGGAAAGAAGGGCCCCGTACGGCCTATGGCTTATCTATGGCCTATCTATTAGTTTGTCCACGGCCGCGCAGCCGCCGGGATCAATCAGCGGGTGGAGCCGTAGGACTTGAAGAAGATGCTGAGCAGCGCCACGTAGGCGACGCCGACGGTCATCACGAGGATCGCGCCGAGCTGCATGCCCATCGCGTCGGAGGCGAGGCCCATGAGCGGCGGGAAGATCGCGCCGCCGATCAAGCCGATCATCATGAGTCCGGAGACCTCGTTCTGGCGTTCCGGCAGGTGCAGCAGGCCGGTGGTGAGCATGATCGAGAACACGTTCGCATTGCCCATGCCCACGAAGGCGAGGCCGGCGTAGGCGAGCCACACGGGCATGCCGTCAACGGCGGCGAACAGGATGAAGCACAGCGAGGAGAGCGCCATGAGCGCGCCACAGCCGCGCAGGATCTGCTTGCGGGTGAACTTCTGGAGCAGCACGGATCCGGACAGGCAGCTCAGGGTGCGGAACGCGAAGTAGACGCTGGTGGCGCCGCCGGCGACCTCGATGCCCATGTTCGAATGCTCCATGAGGATCTTCGGCGCGGTGGCGTTGATGCCGACGTCCACGCCCACGTGGCACACGATGCCGAGGAAGCACAGCACGATCACGGGGTTCTTGAGCAGCGCGAAGCAGCCGAGCACGCTGGTCTTGCCGGAATCGGGCGCGTTTTCCTTGATGTCGTCGAGGGAGAGCATCACGAACGCGAGGATCGCGCACACGAGGTAGATCGGGTAGAGCAGCCACCACTTGCCGAACGTGGTGGCGGCCCAGCCGGCGATGAGCGGCGCGATGAACGAGGCGATGGCCTTGACGAACTGGCCGAAGGTGAGCATGCCGGCGAGCTTTTCGTCGTGCGCGAGGTTGCCGACGAGCGGGTTGAGCGAGACCTGCATGAACGTGTTGCCGATGCCGAGCAGGCAGAAGGAGGCGACGACGAACACAAGCTGTGCGGTCGCGGCCGGGATGAGGTAGCCGATGATCGGCAGCAGGCAGCCGAGCGCGGTGATCGCGATGGCGACGAGCACGGTCATGCGACGGCCGATGCGGTTCATGAGCATGCCGGCCGGCACGGAGAGCACCAGGAACCAGAAGAAGGTCATGGTGGTGAAGATGTTGCTCACCGAGTCGGACAGACCGAAATCGGACTGCACGTAGTTGGAGGCGGTGCCGACGAGGTCGACGAAGCCCATCACGAAGAAGGACATCATGACGGGCACGAGGACGGCGAAGGGCGCGCTGCCGAGCTTGTCGGGCTGGGCGTTCTGCGCCGACGCGTTCCGGGGCGCGGGAGACTTGGAGGTCATGGCGTTGGGTTCTTTCTCTGCTTTGCTCGTATTGCCGTGGTGCGGAACGATCCGCCGTTCCGCCCGGTAACGCCTCTGCAGTGAGTCGCGCGATCGGCGACGAGCAACGCTGAGTAACGCCCTTAATTGATTAACGATGGTAATGCTAACCCCGGTCACGACACGCCAGCGTCGCCGTCCGCACGTCGTACGCCGCGCAGCGCACGAACGCCCGTCAACCTTTCAGCGATCAGCGATCATCGCAAGAAACAAAAAAGCCGCGGGCGCAACGGGACGCAACCCGCCGCATCCGCGGCCTCATCATGCGCGGCGTCACGCATCATCATCAGCGTGCGACCGCGAACGGCACAATCAGTTCAGCGCGATCGGCTTGACGAGCGGGAACGTGATCGTCTCACGGATCGTCGCGCCGGTCAGGGCGATGAGCAGTCGGTCGATGCCCATGCCCATGCCGCCCGCCGGCGGCATGCCGACGCCCAGCGCCTCGAGGAAGTCCTCGTCGATGTCGCAGGCCTCCTCGTCGCCGGCCATCGCGTCCTTCGCCTGCGCGACGAAACGCTCGCGCTGCACGACCGGGTCGTTGAGCTCGGAGTAGCCGGTGGCCAACTCGAAGCCGCGCACGTAGAGGTCCCACTTCTCGACCACGCCCGGCTTGGAGCGGTGGCCCTTGACGAGCGGGCTGGTCTCGACCGGGAAGTCGCGCACGAAGGTCGGCTCGTAGAGCTTGTCCTCGTAGAAGTGCTCCCACAGGTGCTCGACGAGCTTGCCGTGGTTTTCCACGTCGTCGCGCTCCACGCCGAGCTTGTCGGCGATCTCGCCCAGATGCTCCACGGACGTGCCCGGGTGCTCCGGGCCGCCGTTCGGCACGATCTCCTCGCCGAGAGCCTCGGACAGCGAATCGTACATGCTGATCTGCTTCCACTCGCCGCCGAAGTCGTACTCGGTGCCGTCGAGCAGCGTGACCTTGTGCGAGCCGTACACGTCCATCGCGGTCTTCTGCACAAGCTCCTTGACGAGCGCGCCGATCGTGTCGTACGTGCCGTACGCCTGATACGCCTCGACCATCGTGAACTCCGGCGCGTGCGTCGCGTCGACGCCCTCGTTGCGGAAGTCGCGGTTGATCTCGAACACGCGGTCGATGCCGCCGACCAGACAGCGCTTGAGGAACAGTTCCGGCGCGATGCGCAAGTAGAGGTCCAGGTCGAACGCGTTCATGTGCGTGGTGAACGGGCGGGCCGCGGCGCCGCCGTGCACGGTCTGCAGCATCGGGGTCTCAACCTCGATGAAGTCGTGGTCGTCGAAGGTGCGGCGCAGCGAGGCGACGGCCTTGGAACGGTTGCGCACCATGTTGCGGATCTTCTCGTCCGCGATCATGCCGATGTACGGCTTGCGGGTGCGGGTGTCCTCGTTGAGGTCCTTGTGCAGGGCCGGCAGCGGCTGCAGGGCCTTGGAGGCGATCGCCCATTCGGTCGCGAACACGGACAGCTCGCCCGTCTTGGACGCGATCACGCGGCCGCGCAGGTACAGGTGGTCGCCGAGATCGACGAGCTGCTTGAACTGCTTGATGGAATCGGCGCCGATCTCCTTCTTGGAGATCATGCCCTGGATCTTGGTGCCGTCGCCGGCGGACAGCTGCACAAAGCACAGGCCGCCCGCGTTGCGCAGGAACAGCACGCGGCCGGCGATGCCGACCATGTCCTCGGTCTCCTGACCGGGCTCGAGCTTGCCGTCGTACTTGGCGCGCACCTCTTCGATCGTGTGGTCCACGTCGAGATGCACCGGATACGGGGCGATGCCCGCCTCGAGCATCATCGCGCGCTTGGCGACGCGCATCTGCACCTGCTCCGGGTGCGCGAGCGGGCCGAACTCCTTGTTGGACGGGTCGACCGCCTCGTCCAGCGTGGCGCCGGACTTGATCTTCTCTCGGATGGTCTCGTCCTGCTTGAGCAGCATCTCCGCGCGCTCGACCGTGGTCATCGCGGGCGCGGCGTTTTCTTCCTCATTTGCTTGGGATTCTTGGGTTTCGCACATAATCCCACAGTGTAGCGAGCGGGCGATACACGACCGGAAATCAGCGGATTTCGGCGCGACACGCCGAAGTTTGACTCTCGACCCGGAGCATGTAATATAGCGGACGTTGCCAAACGGGCTGTAGCGCAGCTTGGTAGCGCGCTTCGTTCGGGACGAAGAGGCCGCGGGTTCAAATCCCGCCAGCCCGACAACGGAACCGGATTGCCGAGAGATCGACAATCCGGTTTTTTATTATCCTTGATGGCAACGATGCCTATCGTTCGACAAGGAGTGCATACGATGGAATGGGAACGCGGTGCCGCTCAGCTGAAGGTCGCAGACATAGCCAAGCTCGCCCATACATCGCCATCAACCGTTTCCAAGGTAATCAATGGCCGTTCCGGCATGTCGGAAGCCACTCGTCGACGCGTGGAAAAAACACTCAAGGATGTGGGATACGCCAAAAAACTCGTCTCCACCCGCATCTCGCGATCCATCGAGCTTGTCGTACGCAAACTGTCCAACGACGGCGCGGTGGCGCTGCTGCAGGAGCTGCTGCCTCAGGCGCAGGCCAACGGCATGGGCGTGGGAGTGACGGAACTCGGCTCGCATGCCGAAGACGACAATCTGGCACAGGTTATCGAGAAGAACCCGTACGGGGTGGTGCTGCTGCTGTCCGACGCATCGCAGACGGCCCGACACACGCTTCGGGCACGCTCCATCCCATTCGTGATCATTGATCCGGTCGGAGAGATCCCCGACGAAGATCTCAGCGTCAACATCGACAACTGGACCGGCGGGTTGGCAGCGACCCGTCACCTCATCGCGCTGGGCCATCGTCGCATCGCGATGATCACCGGCCCCGATTTCGCCCTCTCCTCAGCTTCTCGAGCAGCCGGATACGAACACGCGCTGCGAGAGTCCGGCATCAAGCTCGATCGCGCGCTTATCCGAACCGGCAACTGGCAACCGGAACAGGGACATGACGCGGCATACTCCCTGCTGACCATGCCCAACCGCCCAACCGCAATCTTCGCGCTGAGCGATCTCATGGCCGTGGGCATCTATCAGGCCGCTGCGGAGCTCGGTCTGAATATTCCCGATGACCTATCCGTAGTCGGTTTCGACAACACGTTTCCGGCACCATATCTGGGTGCAGGACTGACTTCAGTGAACCAGCCGTTCGACGTCATGGCCGCCAAATCGATCGATCTGATCCGATCCGCCCGCGAAGGCGAGATCACGGACCGACATGTCGTGCTGCCGGTGAATCTGGTAGTCCGAGACAGCACCGGCGAACCATTGCCCGCCGGCATTGCCTCCTGACACGGAATCAGCGAAATACGGCGCAGAGTCCCTCCGTCCTGCCGGGTTCCAACAGCAGGTCACGGGTCTTGCCGCCAACTCTGACGAGCACGTGCTGGCGACGATCGGATTCAAGCGAACATTCGACCCGGCCATCCCGCCATCGCATCGAAACCGCGACTCCTCCCCTCGCCCGCAGCCCCCGAACCTCTCCCGCTTCCCAGTCATCCGGAATCGCCGGCAATAGCGTCACCGCACCGTCATGGCTCTGCACGAGCATCTCCGCCACAGCGGCGGTAAAACCGAAGTTGCCATCGATCTGGAACGGCGGATGAGCGCATAATCCGTTGGCATACACGCCGCCGTTGCGCACTCCCATCGCCGCATCGGGATCAACCAGCCGCAAGAATCGATCGATCAACAATTCAGCATGACCGCCGTCACCCAGTCGAGCCCACATGATCAGACGCCACGCCAAACTCCATCCGGTGCCTTCGTCGCCCCTGACTTGCAGCGAGCGACGCGCCGCATCAGCCAATCGGGGAGTGGCACGAGTAATGCCAGTGCCAGGATGCAGTTCATAAAGATGAGACATATGCCGATGCTGGCGATCCTGTTCGTCGAAACTCTCGTTCCATTCCATCACTCGGCCATCAGCGCCGATTCTCGTCGGCACGATGCGACCGATCACGGAACGCACATCATCAACCAGTCTCCGTTCCCCAACGGGAAGCTCCCCGTTCCCAGCATCCTCAAGATCGCCAGCGCCCGACAGAAAGTCTCGGAACAAGTTGCGAACAATGGCCAGCGTGTTCTCACTGTAATACGACACGGAGCACGCTTTCCCCTCCGACATAAACAGATTTTCAGGAGATGTGGCAGGACACACCGCCAACCCTCGGTCAGTTTCAGACAACACGCCTAAGCAGAATCGCACACTATCGCACATAATCGGCCAGATCATACGCAGATAGTCCAGATCACGAGTGAACAGGTACTGGTCGAACAGATTGCGGCACATCCACGCTTGGCCAAATGGCCAATACGCCCATGAGGGATCCCCTTTGGCCGCCGTGGCTTTTCTCCACAGATCGACATTGTGAAACACCGCAGACCCGGAAACTCCGAAGCACCGTCGAGCTGTCGTACGGCCATTATCCAGCAGTTCAAGGTTCATGCGAACCAACGGTTCGATCAGTTCCGGAAGGGCGCAGGGACCGGTCAGCCAGTAGTTCATCTGCACGTTGATATTGGTGGTGTAGTCGCAGTACCACGCGGGTATCTTGTCCTTGTTCCAGATGCCCTGCAGGTTGGCGGCTTGCGTACCGGGACGAGATGAGGAGATCAACAGGTATCGTCCATAGTCGAACATGTCACAGACCAGATGCCGGGCTACCGCACGATCCCCGTTCGCGACGGCCTGCAACCGCCGATGCATATCCCATCTCCGATCGTCATCGAGCGAATCCGGATCAAGGCGCAGACTCACCCGATCATACAGACGACGGTAATCGTCGACATGCTCGGCGCGAAGACGTTCATACTCGCCGCGAGTCGGCCACGCATCCTTCTCACCGTCGCCGCACAGCGACGCCAACACCACCGACGAGTCATGCTCAGGCATATGGTCAGAACCACGCCATCCGCTGCGGGTACGCAACGTCATCGTCACGCAGGTCGCACCGAAGCAATGCAGTCGCCCTCGATCATCGGCCTCCACTGAACCGTGGTCCAGCTGCACTCGCAACAGTCCGGCATACCCCATGCCGACTCCACGGTAATCATCGCCGCCTCCCTTGCCCGGAGCATCCGCATCCGGAACGTGACGGCCCGGGCATTGCCCCGTCAATTCGAGAATCCCCCGCAGAGGCCCGGCAACGATCGCAGAGGCTCCGGTAAGAAAACCGTCCGAAGAACCGATTGTCACGTTCATTGCATAGGTGGATTCGATGCGATAGACCAGCGCATCACCCGGCGCGCTGACAAACGTCTCAATCCTCGTCGATCGACCGTCATCCCAACGGTATCGCGCCGAAACGATCGCCGTGCCCAAATCCAGAGAACGGTCGACCTTCGGATCCGCCTCGTCCGCCGTTCCCTCATGAACCATGGAAATGTCGATCTTTCCGAACGGCTCGTACATCTGCGTATCTTCACAACCACGAGTCGCATCCGCAAGCATCTCCGAGGCGACGACATAATGCCCTTGCTTCGCCTCGTCCCGCACACGTTCGACCAGCTGCGGGGTAATGCCCTCCGACTCTTCCTCGGCCGTATGCGGGAATCCCGACCATAGCTCGTCATCGTTGATCCACAGCGTGTCGCCATGCGGATCATTGAGCACCATGGCACCCAGATGACCATTGCCGATGGGAAGCCCTTCATGCCATTGCCTTGCAGGAGTGTTGAAAGCGATCATCAGCCATGCTCCTTCGCGTCTGCCGTGCGGCATCTTGCGCCGCATCTTAAGTAACGAAACATTCGCTACCTTCCATCAACAGGATTACACTATATATCAATACACCAACAGCAACACGCCAATCAACAGGCCTTTGCATGTATGCAATCACTGAAATAAAGCCACTCTCATCCCACATTTATCATTGAACGCACGAAGATAAATTCTCTACTTGACAAGAATTATTCGTTCATCGTATGCTTGACCTGCGACGCGATCCGCCACAGGTCAAGTAAAAAAGCCATCGCTTCGCACGTCATGTCAACTCCGTACATGTGCGCGGATAGACGCCAGACAAGGATGTCAAACAACACAAGGAAGAAGAAACCATGAAGGCGCATACGCGAATCAACGCAGTCATATCAGCACTCGCGGCACTGGCACTGATCGCCGGTTGCGGAACCTCGAACGCCGGCGGGAACAACTCCACCATCGAGGTGCTGTACGCATCCCCCACTCCACAGCTATCCGCTTTTAAGGATCTGGATTGGGTCAGCCGGGTCGAAAAAGCATGCGGATGCACCATCAAATGGTCCCGCGTAGAAGGAAACGCATGGGGACAGCAACGTCCGGCCATGCTGAACTCGGGTACCGTGCCCGACATCACCATTCGAGGATTCGGCGCCGCAGACACCCGGCAGTTCTCCGATTTCTTCGCCGATCTCGCCCCTCACCTCGATGACATGCCCAACGTCAAGGAGTTTCTCACCGAGGACAAACTGGCGAAAGCCATCGCCACTTCCGAAGACGGTACCATCCTCGGCATTCCTTCCAAACACACCGTGCCCAACCAGTCCGGCGACCACATGATGATCAACAAGACGTGGCTGGACAAGCTGGGACTTGAGATCCCCACCACCTGGAATGAACTGCTCGACGTACTCAAAGCGTTCAAGACGCAGGATCCGAACGGCAATGGCAAGGCCGACGAAATACCCATGAACGTCACCAAGATCAACACGGACGGATTCGGCTGGTACAGCCCCATGCTACTGCTGAACTCCACGGGGCTGCTCACATCGTTCTCGTCATCCGGCCCCTCCCAGCAGGGAATCTATCTTGAAGACGGTACCGTGAAGAACTTTCTGACGGACGAACGCTACCGTCAAGTGATTGAGTATTACCACACGCTGTACGAGGATCAACTCATTCCTCAGGATGCCTTGACCGACGACACCAAGACCGATGCCCGCAACGGCGGAGACAACGGCACCGCGATCGTGGGTGTCGCCTTCGGATGGGACACATCGGCATTCGGAACGCTGGCCGACGAATATGTCGCCATGCCCGTGCCCGCCAGCGAAGACGGAGTCACTCCCGTTTGGGACTGGAACGCCGACTATCAGCAGTACAACCCCGCACGTCTCACCGTCAGCAAAGCCGCCGCCAACGACAGCGCAAAAAGCGCCAACATCTGGAAGATCGTCAACGCACTCTATGACCGTGAGACCTCGATCGAACAGTTCTACGGCAACATTCCCGAATACGTGACCAAGGACGGCGATCACCAGTACACACAATCCGAAAAGGTTTTCGACCTGACCAAGCAAGGACAGCGAGTCGCCGCCCACGACGGCGCATACTGGCTGCGCCCTGACGACACGATCACCTCCCCTGAAATGCAGAGCGTGATCAACGACGACAAGGCGTACGACGAGCAATACGCCAATATCGACCTCGATGCCCAGTACATGCCGATCTACGTGATTCTTAGCGACGCAACCGATCAGGTCACCGTATCCAATAACAACACGCAAATCCTCGACTATGCAATTCCAAAGCTGGCCTCCTGGATCGCCAAGGGCGTCACCGATGCGCAATGGGACGAATACGTCAAGCAAGTCACCGGGCTCGGCATAGACGAGAACAACGCCATCTGGCAAAAGTACTATGACAAGGCCAAGAGCGAAATCGGCGATTTCTCACAGTTCTACAAGAATTGACCGCAACCGTGTCAGTGCTCTGCAGCCAATGGTTCATCAATATTGACCGCAGGGCACTCAGCACGAATACGCTTGTAACTTCACCAAGAGAGGCATGTCCGACGCTACGTTAGATAATCAGATGACGATTTTGTGCAATCATCGCACAAAATGCTGACGATAATCGCGTGATGTTTTCTGGAGAAGCCAACCATGAAGAAAAGTCTGCTCGCGCTGGCCGCCGGCGCGTTCATCCTCGGCGCCGCCGAATTCGTGATGATGGGCATCCTGCCGCAGGCCGCGGCAGCCACCAACGTCGACATCCCCACCGCCGGCCACTACATCTCCGCCTACGCGATCGGCGTGTGCATCGGCACGCTCATCCTCGTCTTCGGCCGTAAGGTGCCGCCGAAGAACCTCATCATCCTGTTCATGGCGATCGCGCTCGTCGGCAACGCGATGTCCGCGCTGTCCGTCAACGCGACCATGCTCATCGTCGCGCGCTTCATCTCAGGCCTGCCGCACGGCGCGTTCTTCGGCACCGCGACGCTCATCGCCAAAACGCTCGCCGACAAGGGCAAGGAGGCGCAGGCCGTCTCCATGATGGTGACCGGCCAGACCGTCGCGAACATGCTCGGCGTGCCCGCCGGCACGCTCATGGCCGAATTCCTCTCGTGGCGCCTCGCGTTCGGCATCCTCGCCGCGTGGGCCGCGATGACGATCGCGCTCACGGTCGCATGGATCCCGTTCGTGGCGCCCATCAAGGACGCGGGCATTCGCGGCCAGTTCCGCTTCCTCACCAAGCCCGGCCCGTGGATCATCCTCGCGGCCGTGTTCACCGGCAACGCGGGCGTGTTCTGCTGGTGGAGCTATGTCTCCCCGTGGCTGCAGAAGACCGGAGGCTGGCCGAGCGCGCTCGTGCCCATGATGATGATGCTCGCCGGCTTCGGCATGGTCGTGGGCGGCCTGATCGGCGGGCAGATCACCGACCGCTGGCGCCACGCCGGCACCGCCGCGCTCGGACAGGCGATCTCCTGCCTCGGCCTGCTCATGGTGCTCACCCTGCCCGGCAACCAGTTCACCAGCGCGCTGCTCACGTTCTGGATCGCGTTCGGCCTGTTCTTCATCTCCGCGCCGCAGCAGCTGCTCATGACCGAAGCAGGCCAGGGCGGCGGCGAACTGATCGCGGGCGCGGCCGTGCAGGTGGCGTTCAATTTCGGCAACGCGGTCGGCTCGGTCGTCGGCGGCGCGATGCTCACCACGTTCTCGATGAACTACCGGTTCACCGGCCTCGGCGGCCTGCCGCTCGGCATCCTCGCCGTCGCACTACTCACCTTCTACTCGCTGCGCTGGGAAACGCACACGGACGCGTTCGAACGCATGCGCCCGGTCGAGGTGTGACGCTTCGACGCACGATCCGTGCACGATCCGGCCCCACACGAGCTGAGCCGTCAGCAATATCACACCGGACACAGTCCGCCCGCAGCCTTCTTGCCCGTACACTGGAACACAGTGCGATCCGGCAAGGAGGCTGTTTATGAATGACGACGAACTGTTGCGCCGTTTGGAGGCGTTCGGCGGGTTCGGCAACGCAAATGACATGGATGGCGCGGATGACGAGACCGACGCGGACGTTGCGGACAACGGAGACGCGCAGGACGATGGCGTCGACGATAACGCCGATCGACCGGCGCATTTCGACGTGAACGAGTTCCTCGCCGGACTCGACGCGATCTTCGACGCGCATGAGGCCGCCACCAAGGCCGGACCGTATCTTGAACAGGCGGCCGTGGACGCGGAGAACGCCGGCGACAACGCGGGTCTGCTCACCGTGCTCAACGAGACGATGGGCTTCTACCGTTCGCAGGGCAAGCACAAGGAAAACCAGTGGATCATCCAGCGGGCGCTGGAGCTCGCCGCGAAAATGGGCCTCGAGGGCACGGAGGCGTGGACGACCACGCTCATCAACGCGGCCACCGGCCAGCGCGCGGCCCACAACTACGATCAGGCCGAAGAGCTCTACCACATGGCGCTCGACTCGGCCAAACAAACCCTCTCCCCCACCGACCGCCGGCTCGCCGCGCTGCACAACAACCTGTCCATGCTCTACAGCGAAACGGACCGTCTGCCGCAGGCAGAAGCGGAGCTGCGCGAAGCGCTGGGCATCCTCGAATCGTCCAGCCCGGACGCGAGCGCGGACCTCGACGTCGCGTCCACGAACACCAATCTCGCACTCACGCTGCTCGGAGAGCACAAGCTCGACGAGGCCGACGCGCATGCGGCCCGCGCGCTCGACATCTACCGCAACGGGCATCTCGAGCACAGCGCGCACTACGCGTCGGCGCTGGCCGGCTATGCGCAGGTGCGCTATGCGGCCGGCGATTTCGCGCGCGCGGTTGACCTGTATCGCCGGTCGCTGGCGGTGATCGAGGAATGCTACGGGCGCGACACCGATTATTACCGTATCACCGAGGCGAATCTCAGGCAGGTCGAGGACGCGGCACGGCAGGCGGGGGTCGACGTCGCTTCCGCCGGAGCAGGCGACGGGTCGTCGTCTGCGGCTTCCAACGCCGGATCGAGCGGCGAAACGGCCCTGGTAACCGCTCCGGGCAACGTCTCCGCCCGCCCGCGCATGTCGGGGCTGAAGCTGGCGCGCGCGTACTGGAACGAGGTCGGCAAGCCGATGATCGCGGCGAAATACCCGGAATATCAGGGACGCATCGCCGCAGGTTTGGTCGGCCACGGGTCGGAATGCTACGGCTTCGACGACGCGATCTCACAGGATCACGATTTCGGCCCGCGCTTCTGCCTGTGGCTCACCGATGAGGATTACACGGCGATCGGCGAGCGCCTGCAAGCCGATTACGACGCGCTGCCGCACGAGTTCATGGGATATGCACGAGCCGACGCCGCCGGCGGTACGGCAACGCCGCGCGCGCAGGGCGCTGGACGGCGTGACGGCGTGTTCGCGATCGGCGACTTCTTCGCGTCGATCACTGGCTATCGCGAGGCCCCGGCGGCCGACCGCCCGCACGAATGGCTGATGCTGGACGAGCCGACGCTGGCGGCCGCGACGAACGGCGAGGTGTTCGCCGACCCGTTGGGCGCGTTTTCGGCCGCGCGTCAGGCGTTCAAGTTCATGCCCGACGATGTGCGGCTGTCGCTGATTTCGCGCCGTCTCGGCATGATGGCGCAGGCCGGCCAGTACAACGTGCCGCGCATGTTGGAACGCGGCGACGGCGCGGCCGCATGGCTGTCGATCGGCGAATTCGCGGATGCGGCCGCCTCGCTCGTGTATCTGATGAACAAGCCGGTGACGGTCGGTTATCTGCCGTATTACAAGTGGCGGTTCGCCGCGCTGCGCCGGTTGAGCGCCCGCGTGGCGACGCGTCTGGCGGACGTGTGCGAGCAGCTGGAATCGCTGCTGCGCCTAAGCTCGGCGGCCTGCTATGGCGGGGCCGGGTTCGGCGAGGGCGGGCGCGGCGCCGCGCCGGTCGCGGCTCAGGTCAACGAGACCATCGAACGGATCTGCGGCGAGGTCGTGGCCGAGCTGAAGCGCGAGGGTCTGACGCGCAGCGACGACACGTTCCTCGAATGGCAGCGCCCGTACGTCGAGGAGCATATCCAGAGCCCCGCAGCGTGCCTGCGCTCGCTGTAACAGGATCGGAGACCATCCATGACCAATGAATATACCGCACTCATCGAGCGAATCGTCCGCCGCGAATGGGACCAGTTCCAGCGCACCAACAACGAGGGCGGGCGCGCCGCCTGCCAAGGCAACTGGCCGGTGTTCAACCAGATGCGCACCAGCCAGTTCCTCACGTGGCCCGTGCCGCTGCTGGAGAGTTATCTGGACGACCTGGCCGAAGCGGACCGCATCGGCCGCAACCTCGTCACCGAGAAGTACGGCCGCATGATGGCCTCAACCGCACCGGCCGAATACGCGGAGAACATCGAACCGTACATTCCGCGACTGTCCGGCGAGCGCATCGCCCGTCAGGAGCGGATCATCGCCACGCAGGTCGCGTGGGCGGCCGATTTCCGCGCCCGATATCCGAAGCTCGGCCGGGCGATGCGCGTGCTCACCACCGCCGAGGACACGCCTGCGGCCACGTCGTTCGAAACGTACCTGCGCGGCGAGCTCGGCACGTATTCCGACCGGACACTCGGCCTGTACGAGCGGATGGTGGCCGACAAGACCACCGCCGGCCGCAACCTCACCGAGGAGACGATCCTCGCCACCGTGCGGCTCGGCGGCTTCGCAGATCTCGACGAGGCCGAGGCCGCCCAGTAACCGCACGGCCACCGTCGCCCGTCACGTCTGCGCCGTATGCCTATGCCTTACGCCTACGCCTTCGGCTTGCTCCGCGAGCCGATCATCGTGGCGAGCGACCAGATGATGGCGATGAGCACGAGCGCACCGCCGACGACGGCGCAGGCGATGGCGGCGACCACGCGCGGGTCGGCCTCCAGCCAGAAGAACAGGTTGGTCGGATAGTCCAGCCCGAACAGCAGCGTGACCGAGCCGAGCAGGATCCCCAGCACACCGAAAACGATGGCTGCCACGTTCGGCCCGGTTTTGCGGATGACCTGCGGCGCGGGCGGCACGTCGCGTTCGACCTGCACGACCGGCTGCGCGTTGCGTGCGGGCTGTGTCCATGCCGGCGCCTGTTCGGGATTCGGCCGGCGGGACGCTTCGAAGCCCGTCTCGTTTGCCGGCCGCGATGTACCCGCGTCATTTCCACGATCCGCCGTGCGATTGCCGAAGACGGCATCGGGCGCGGCGTTCTCCGATGCCGCAGCATCCGGGATGGTCGTGTTCGGGACGGTTGTGCCCGTATCTCCGGCAGAGTCTCCGGAGGATGCGTCCACCGTCTTGTCGGAATCGTCTCGCACCGCATCCGATCTCGGAATCGCCGCCGTCGGCTCGTCGGTCGGCACCGCCACCGTCATCGGCACGGTTTGCGCGAAGTCGTCCAGCTTCGCGTCGATCACGCCCGGTTCGTCATGCGTCGCATCAACCGTCGTGTCGTCCGCGGACGCATCCTTCAGCTTCGCCGTATACAGCGGCACGGTCGCGTTGTCGCCGACCGGCGGCATGGTTTCGGTCGGCGTGTCGTTGGACGTGTCCAGCGTGGCCGGAATCACGGTCGTTTCGGCTGCATCGGACGCATCGGGCACGTCGATCGCGCGCGTTTCGGCGATATCGGCCGTCGTCGGCATGACCGCCGTCGCATCGTCCATACCGCCCGCGCCGAGCGGGCTGTCCGTACCGAACGCGACGGTCGGTTCCGTCCCGACCGACTCCGTCTCGGTCGGCTTCGTCCCGACCGGCTCCGTCTCGATCACCGTGGTCTTGTCGTCCTGATCATCGTTGCTCATGGTTGTTCTCCTGTCCGTATCGTATGGATCGCGTATGGATCGCGCTCGGAGCCGCGTCCGAAACCGTCCGGGGTATCACGCGCGGCACGGTCGATCGACCGCCCACGCGGTTCACTGCGAATATCCGTCAACACCGCGCTCGTATTGCACGGTCACTCGCCCGCTGAGCATCGCGACCGGGTTGATGACCAGTTCCGGCCCGTCCACCGGCTGTTTGTCCCAATCGTTCATCCACTCGCAGCCGGTTTCGACGGTCTGTCCGGCGAAGCAGGAGTAGTACCGGCCGTTGCCGTACGCGAAGTTGCGATCGTTGTCGAATCCGATGACGTCGCCGCCCAGGATCATCGACCATTGCCCGCCGATCGTGGAAGAAGAGCTCGATTCGCTGCCTTGCCCGGCGAACCAGTAGGTGCAGTTTTCCGGCAGAATGATGGTGACGCGCGCATCGTTCACGCCAAGGTTGAGTTGGCCGTTCGGACATTGCGAATAGACCATGCTGCCGTCGCCAAGACGGATGTGATGCGCGCCGCCGGACGCGTATTCGGTCAGGTCGAGCGTGAGGTTGTCACTGTCGTAGTCGTTGCCTTCGATCACCAGTCCCCGCTCGTCGTCCAACGGCAGCGGCTGCGATTGGGAGTATTGGATCGTGCGCGTGCCGCGGACCGCGATGCGCTCGTATCCCTGCTGGTACGCGTATGCGGGGTACTGGTGGATCAGGTACGAGTACGTCAGGTTCAGGCCGATCATGCACACAGCGACGATCGCCGCGATCCACGCGATCGGCACGAGCCCGCCGGAGCGCCGGCCGGTCAGGCCGAGCACGACGATGAGCAGGCCGAGCGCAATGCACACGCCGGCTGACCAGAACGTCCATACGCGGATCGCGCTGCCGAGATCGGTGCCGCTCAGCACGAACGCGGCGGCCATCGACAGGAGGATCAGGCCGAGCGCGACGGCCACGACGAACGGCCCGGCCGGCTTGCGTCGCGCGTATTTCGGTTTAGGGGCTGGCTGCGGCGCACGATACGGCGAGGTCATCGGCATGGTCGACGCGGTTGCGCCGGACATGACGCCCTCAGAGACGAACGCCGGACCCGCGGCGCCAGCCGTTCCCCCCGCAGCGGGAGACGATGCGGCCGTCGACGACGCCGGGACGGACGGTACCGATGCGAACGTTACCGGAGGAGTCGGGCCGGGCATGGCGCCGTTCGGCGTGAACGGATTCGCGGATGATTGCCGTCGGCCCGACCCGTCGGCAAACGGCTGAGCCGCTGTCGTTCGCTGCGGGCCGCTGCCGGCAGTTGCACCGGCTGCGGAATGCACGGGATCGCCGCTCCAACCGCCGTTGCCGGGGTTGCCGGGGTTAGGATTGGCGCCGCGCGAGGAGCTCGCCGGACCGCCGTAACCACGTTGGCGGCGCATCTCACGTTCGAGCAGCAGCCACAGCACGAACGCCGCAAGCAGAGTCAGCACGAATCCCGCGCCGGGAAACATCACGCCGATCGCGAAGCACAGAAACACGCCGAGGCACGCCCAATCCCAGTCGCCGGCGACCAGCCGTTCACTGAGAATGGTCCCGTCGCGATCGTCGGGCAGCACGAACCATGCGAGCGCGTAGAATGCCGCGCCGAAACCGCACACCAGCACCGCGGCGAGCATGATCGCGCGCATCAGCACCGGGCTGATGCGGAAGTATCGCGCGAGTCCGCCGCACACGCCGCCCACCCAGCGGTCATCGGACCGGCCGATGCCGCTGTTGCGCACCCAGCGGAAGAAGCGCTGCATCACGCCGGACGCGGTGCCGCTCCCCCAGCCGGCACTGTCTCCGCTCACCGGCGGCGCGGGATTGGCGTATGGATTCGGCCCGAACGCGGGATTGCCGAAGGAACCGGCGTACGGGTTGCCTGCAGGGTTGCCTGTGGGACCACCGGCGGGATTACCCGCGGTACCGCCGTATTGCGGGTCTCCGTATTGCGGGTCATACTGCGGACCATGGTGCGGGCCACCATATTGCGGTCCGCCGGACGCATGGCCCGTCGAACCGCCCGCCGGATTGTCGCCGGCATTGCCGGACGGATCACCGCCGGCATTGCCGGAGGCGTCGCCGCGGAAAGAGGATCCTGAAAAGTCATTCGCATTGCTCATGGTTCCATTACAGCAGCCCGCGCATGCCGAAACCGTCCGGGAACACCCTGATTGTTCCCTGAACCACGAGTGCCGTTTCCCCGAATGACCCCTCGTTTGGCTCTCGATTGACCCGAACGACGGCACAATGGAATCATGGTTTTCCAGCAGCATCCCTATTCACCGCCCTCGCAGTCCGATCCGAGGTCGGGCGCGCGGACCGGCGCGCGACCCGGCGGCGCGTCGGGGCCCGCATACGGAGCGTACGGAGCGGCTTCGGCCTCATCGGCTTCACCGGTCCCGTCCGCGCCGTACGCTCCATCCGAACGGCTGCCGCTCATGCGCCCGAAGCGCGGCCGCATGCTGTGCGGCGTATGCCGCGGCATCTCGATGCATACAGGCGTTGGCGTCGGTTGGGTGCGTCTGCTGTTCGTGATCGCGACGTGCCTGTTCGGGGCGGGCATCGTTGCATACGTTTTCCTATGGCTGTTCATGCCGGTCGGCGATCCCGTCGCCGTGGCGCAGGCTCGTGCTGCATCGCGACCGACCGCGTCATCGCCGTTGTCACGCGGCAATCGCCGGATGGGCGGATGGACCGGCGGCGAACGCACCGGCGCGGCGAACGGCGACGGCGCAACATCGGACGGTCCCGCAGACCCCGCCCTCGCCGCCGCCGGCCAGTCGGAAACGCTGCTGGACGCGCTCAAACGCGCGCCGAAACCCGCGCTGGTAGCGCTGGCCGGCCTTGCGCTGCTGGCGATCACCGTCGTCATGCTGTACGGCGGCGTAGCCGGCGAGCTGATTCTGCCGATCCTGCTAGCCGTGACCGGCGTCGGTACGGCGTGGCTGCGCTACGGGGCGAAGGACGGCCAGTTGTGGTCGATGCTCGGCGGCGTGACGCTGCTGTTCGTCGCGTACGCGGTGTTCGTGTTCGAATCGGCGGTTCCCGGCTGGGGCGCGTCGCCACGGCGCATCATTCTGGCAGGATTCATGCTGCTGGCGGGCATGTGCGTGTCGATCGTGCCATGGATCAGCTCGCTGATCCGCGAACTCGGCACCGAACGCGCGTTGAAGGAGCGTGAGGAGGAGCGCGCGGACATGACCGCGCATCTGCACGACGGCGTACTGCAAACGTTGGCGTTGATCCAACTGCACAGCAACGAGCCTGCAACCGTATTCACGCTGGCCCGTCAGCAGGAGCGCGAACTGCGAGAATGGCTGTACCAGGAGCGCACCACGTCCGACCGGTCGGTCAGCGCCGGCATCAAGGAAGTCGCCGCGCACGTCGAAGACGCGCACGGCAAGCCGATCGAGGTCGTGACCGTCGGCGACGCGCGCCCCAGCGCACAAACCGACGCGCTGCTCGACGCGGCTCAGCAGGCGCTCGTCAACGCGGTCACGCACGGCGGCGAGCCGGTGTCCGTCTACTGCGAGGCCGGCAACGACACGGTCGACGTATTCGTGCGCGATCACGGCGACGGATTCGACGTCAATGCGATTCCCGAAGGCCGGCTCGGCATCCGCGAGTCGATCATCGGCCGCGTGCGGCGGCGCGGTGGTACGGTGGACATCGTGTCGCGGCCGGGCTGGGGCACGGAAGTGCGCATGCACATGCCGATCGCCGACGACGGCACGCACGTCGGCACCGCCCGCGGCGGCAGCGCGGACGAAGGCGGGCGCGCGGCGTGACCGCATGCCAACGATCATGGTCGGCAGGACGAACGATCAACGGACCGGACCATCAATGAGACGAATGTCCGACGGAACGAACGGAGAGAAGGGAAAGCCGAGATGAACAGCACGAACGGGGACGCCGGCATGGGCGATGCGACGGGCGCAACCGGCACGGCCGGAGCGAGGCCGATCCGTGTGGCCGTGGTCGACGATCACGAGATGTTCCGAGCGGGCGTGATCGCGACGCTGCAGCCGTATTTCACAATCGTCGGGCAGGCGCCGGACGTGGAGGGTTCGGTGGCGATGATCGCCGCGACCAAGCCGGACGTGGTGCTGCTCGACGTGCATGTGCCAGGCGGCGAGGGCGGCGGCGGAGCGGAGATTCTCGCCAAATCGCTCGCGTATTCGCCACATTCCGCATTTCTGGCACTGTCCGTGTCCGATTCGCCGCAGGACGTCGGCTCGGTGATTCGCGCCGGAGCGCGCGGCTACGTGACCAAGACCATTACGGGCGAGGATCTCATCAATTCGATCCGTCAGGTGAACGAGGGGTACGCGGTGTTTTCGCCGAAACTGGCCGGATTCGTGCTCTCCGCGTTCCAAGGCGTGCCGGTCGGAGGCGACGGGGTCGGCGCCTCCCCGGCAGGCGCCGGCGCGCGAGACGAGGAGCTGGACCGGCTGTCGGCCCGCGAGCAGGAGGTGATGCGGCTCATCGCGCGCGGCTACACGTACAAGGAGGTCGCGGCGGAACTGTTCATCTCCATCAAAACCGTGGAAACGCACGTCAGCTCCGTGCTGCGCAAGCTCCAGCTGTCCAATCGCACCGAACTCACCCGCTGGGCCGCTGACCGCCGCATCGTGTGACCCATGACCATGGACTTATGACAATCCGAGCGCATCGCGCGTCTGCGCGGCGTTAAGGAATTGGATGCCATGCAGGCCGACGGCAGTGGCGGCGGCCGCGTTGTACGCCTTGTCGTCCACGAATGCGGTGGTGGCCGGGTCGACGCCGAAGCGTTCGATCGCGCGCCGGTAGATCATCGGATCGGGCTTGCGGATCCATTCCTCGGACGAAACCACCGTGTCGCGCAGCAGTCGCAGCCACGGGAACTTCTCCTGCGCGGCGTGCACGTACTTTGCGGTGAAGTTCGTCAACCCCCACAGCCGCACGCCGGCCGCGTCCAGATCGCGCAACAGCGTCGGCATGCCGTCGATCATGTCGTACAACGACAGTTGCTGCCGGTCAAAATACACGCGGAACACCCACGCCACGGCAGGGCCGTGATGCCGTTCGTAGTCGGCGAGCACGCGCTCCTCGCTCCAGCCGGAGTCGCTCATCGCGTCGTAGTAGTCGAATCCGTATTCGTCGGCCTTGTCGAAGAACATGTCGACCACGCCGGCCGGATACTGACCGTCAAGCGGCAGCCGCGGCCGCCAGTCCAGCAGCACGTCGCAATAGTCGAAGATCACATCGGTGTATGCACATTTGCCCATGCCCCTCACCATACCCCGGCAACCGGCATGACGTTGCATGCTTGAGAGACATTGAAGCCAGCAGACTGACAATCGGAATGGAAGCAAAAAAATGGGCCCAGACATAATTGTCTGGGCCCGATTGCGGACAGGGCGAGATTCGAACTCGCGGTGGGTTGCCCCACAACGGTTTTCAAGACCGTCTCTTTAGGCCGCTCAGACACCTGTCCATTGAGTGACACGCCATCAGCGAGTCAACCGTTACAGTGTAGCGCAACATGGAGAAAACGCGATGCGCGTCGCACGAACTCACTCCTTGCCGGATATGATGTCGGACAGCGTCTGACGCATGGCCGTACAGTATTCCGGGATGTCTTCGGGCTGAGCGAGCGTCATGACGTCAGCCAGTCGCACGTTCGGCAGATCACCGGCCGCCGGAGGATCATCGACCGCGTTGATGATCATGTCCGCAACGGCGGATGCGTAGTCGATCGGATGCCCTGACTTGATCCAGCCAAAGGTCGCCGGCATGGTGAACAACGCGACTTCGACCAGCTGGTCGCGATTGTCGACGGCATCCTGCGAGTCGGGCGATGCGTCGGACTGGGACCCGTCCGGAGCCTCGCCTGCGAACCATTCGTCATGTCCATCGGACATTCTCCGCAGAGTATCGCGCAGATCTGTCATGCCGGCGTATGCCATCGCGGTGGCGTCGCGGACAACGTCGTCGACCATGCCGGCCGCATGCTCGAACCATTGCGCATAGGCGGCACCGTCGTCGGTGGCCATGTAAGCGGCCCACTGCTGCCGTTCCCGCTCCATGCCCTTGTATTCGCCGTCAGGATGCCGGATCCAGTCTCGCTGCGCGCGCACCCAGCCGTGCATGCCGCCAACCTTGGACTCCAGCTCCGTCACCGACTGCATGTTCTCGTCGTACCATGCTTCGCATACGGCATCGATCCACACGTCGACCGTCGGCTTCGACGAGATCGGTTCGGCGGAAACATCGGGCGCATCGGCTTCGGCACCACCGCCATCGGACACCTCGCCGACGGACCGTCCGGGCACCGACCGACCGGTCGCCAAACCGACGGATGAGGCTGCTTCCGGTTCGACATCGTCGCCGCCAAAGCCGAGCACCAGCCCGACGTAGTACGGAACAAGGCATACCACAGCGGAGATGATGACGGACGCGACCAGCCACCACACCACCCATGCTTCCAATGCGCCCCACAACACGGTATGCGGGTCGCCGATCATGTGGTGCGACGCCATATAGCCCAAAACCAGCAACGTGACCGGCAGCGACAACAGACCCCACACCACCATGTCAGCCAATGCAGCGATTGCCGCCACCGCGGAAACAATGATCGCCAGGAAAAGCACCACATAAAGCAGCCACAGTATCGGGTCGAACGCCCCGCCTCCGGTGGCGCCGCGAATGCCGGAGGCATACTGGTTGCCCCATCGCAGTATGCGGATCGGTCCGGCCACGATCCAGGTGAGTCCGGTGAACACGGCCGTGCCGCTGCCGGTTTCGATATAGGCCAGCAGGAACGCCGCACCCCAGAGCGCCGCGCCGAGCACGTTGGCGAGTATCACCGCCCCCGTTCCGAGCAGGAACAGCTTGCCGACCTTCCCGGTGACCAGTCGGGTCCACACTTTCGCCGGCCACACGAGACAATCCAGATATCCGCGCACCGGTCGACGCCAGTGGCGAAAGATCAGCACGACGAACGGCACCACGCATATGATCGCGTACTTGCTGAACGCCCACCACAGCAACCGGATGATGCCCTGCACCGAGCCCAAGATCACGTATCCCATTTCGGCGCCATCGAACGAGAGCGAACCGTTGGGGTTGAGTTCCAGATAACGGCGGCTCCACATGTCGTCGGGGTTGGCCGCCGCCATCTCGGACGCGATAGGGTTCAGCGTATGGCTGATCCACAGATTGGTGCTGTAGCCCCACGCCTTCATCGTTCTGCCGAACACGTTGAGGTTCGGCACGATCTCCGTCAGGAAGGTGAAGGCGATCACGCCCCCGGCGACTGCCGCGAACACCACCAGCATGGAGTAGGGAACCATAAGCAGACGGCCGATCACTCCCATGATCGAGGCCACCGGGTTGAATCCGAACGTTCCGCCAGCGGGCTTCCCCGCGGTTTTTGCCGCAGCCGGAACCGCTTGGGTCCCATCCGCGGCCGTGTTCTGCATGTCATTCGACGTCATATCATCACTCATATCTCTCTCAACCGGACAATCCGCGCGCGAATCATCCGTCTCTCTCCGGTCCGAGTCTAGCCGCCGAACAGTCCTCGCTATACAAAAAATCCCCGGAAATGAGCAGTGCGCTCATTTGCCGGGGATTTCGGTTCAAACTAGCGAACCCGTGATGAAATCAGGCTTCCCACTTGACGAACGGTCCAGTGGACTGTTCGTAGCCGCGCACAGCGACAGCGGCCGTGCGCGACGCAGGACACGGCAGGCGGGACGAACGTCACGCCTCCCACTTGGTGGGCTCGATGACTTCCTTGCCGCCCATGTACGGACGCATGGCCTTCGGGATCTCGATGGAGCCGTCCTTCTGCTGGTGGTTCTCGAGGATCGCGACGAGCCAGCGGGTGGTGGCCAGCGTGCCGTTGAGCGTGGAGACCGGGCGGGTCGAGCCGTCGGCCGTGCGCTCGCGGATGTTGAGGCGGCGGGCCTGGTACTCGGTGCAGTTCGAAGTGGAGGTGAGCTCGCGGTAGCGGCCCTGAGTCGGCACCCACGCCTCGCAGTCGAACTTGCGGGCGGCGGAGGAGCCGAGGTCGCCGGCGGCGGTGTCGATGATGCGGTACGGCACCTCGACCTTGGCGAGCATCTCCTGCTCCATCTCGAGCAGGTGCTGGTGCTCCGCGTAGGAGTCCTCCTGCTTGGCGTAGACGAACATTTCGACCTTGTCGAACTGGTGCACGCGGATGATGCCGGAGGTGTCCTTGCCGGCGGCGCCCGCCTCGCGGCGGTAGCAGGACGACCAACCGCAGTAGCGCAGCGGGCCGTTGCCAAGATCGAGGATCTCGTTCTCGTGCATGCCGGCGAGCGCCACTTCGGACGTGCCGACGAGGTACTGGTCGTCGGGCTCGCGCAGGCGGTAGATCTCGTCGGCGTGGGAGTTGAGGAAGCCGGTGCCGCGCATGACTTCGGGTCGAACCAGCGTCGGGGTGATGGCGAGCACGAAGCCGTGCTGCTCGGCCTGGTCGACGGCCATGGTGAGCATGGCGATCTGCATGCGGGCGACCGCGCCGCGCAGGAAGTAGAAGCGGGAGCCGCCGACCTTGACGCCGCGGCGCATGTCGATGCCGGCGACCTCGGTGCCGAGGGTCAGGTGGTCCTTCGGTTCGAAGCCTTCGGCCGCGAAGTCGCGGATCTGGCCGACCTTCTTGACGACCACGTAGTCGTCCTCGCCGCCTTCCGGCGCCTCCGGCTCGACGATGTTGGAGAGCTTCCACATGGCGGTGGTGTACTCTTCGGCGGCGGAATCGGCGGTGGCCTTGTATTCGGCGACCTTGGCGGCGAGATCCTTGGTCTGCGCGATGAGCGCGGCCTTCTCGTCGGCCGGGGCGGCGGCGACCTTCTTGCCGATTTCCTTCTGCTGGGCGCGGGCCTCCTCGTATTCCTTGAGGGCGGTGCGGCGGGTTTCGTCGGACTTGAGCACTTCGTCGACGAGTTCGACGGATTCGCCGCGCTTGCGCTGCGATTCCTTCACGACGTCGGCATGGTCACGAATGAATTGAATATCAAGCATGTGCCCCAGCCTACCGCCGTAAGCCGACACGCGGCAAGAGCCCCGATCCCCCTGACACGGCGGAGCTCGACGACGCAGGCACGCGCGCGAACGTGCAGGAATCGTCGAGTTTCGTCGTGTCGCGGGAGCGTCGCGAGCGCAATGCGGGAACAATGGGAACCATGCCTACCGCCACCATCGTCGCCATCGTCCTCGCCGTCGTCGCCGGCATCGTCGTCATCGCGGCCGCCGCGTACCTTGCCGTCCGTACGCTGCGCCGCCGTCGGCTCGCCGAACAGCTCGACCGGCGCGACGACGATCAGGTGCACTACGCGTTCATCGTCAATCCGTCCAAACCGCAGGCGGCGGAACGCAAGAGGCACATCAAGCAGTTCTGCAAGGCCAAGGGACTCACCGAGATCGAGTTCATCGAGACGAAACTCGACAAGGACGGGCGCGCATGCGCCAAGGAGGCGCTCGCGCACGGCGCGGATGTGGTCGTCGCGGTCGGCGGCGACGGCACGGTGCGCACGGTGGCGAGCGCCGTGTCGGGCACGGGCCATGCGCTCGGCATCATTCCGATCGGCACGGGCAACCTGTTCGCCCGCAACATGGGCATTCCGGTCGACGACATCGACGCGGCGCTGTCGGTGGCCACGTCGCACGGTTCGCGGCACGTCGACATGGGCCGTCTCACGCTGCTTGATGACCCGGATTCGGATCACGGCCACGCGTTCCTGATCATCGCGGGCATCGGCTTCGACGCGCTGATGATCGACGACACGGACCCCGAACTCAAGAAGAACATCAGCTGGCTCGCGTATTTCGTGTCGGGCGTGAAGAACCTGTTCGCGCCGAAGTATCACGGTTCGGTGACGATCCGCAGCGCGGACGGCAGCTCGCACACGATCAAAGGACTCGCGTTTCGCACGTTCATGGCCGGCAACTGCGGCCAGATCCCGTTCTTTTCGCTCATGCCGGACGCCTCGTACGACGACGGCATCCTCGATTTCGAGATCATCGACACGTCGGGCGGCATTCTCGGCTGGGCGAACCTGTTCGGCGACGTGGTGCACCAGACGATCACCGGCAAGTCCGGGTCGAGTCCGCTGTCGACGAATTCGTCGATCGACAACATTCAGGGCGTGAGCGCGGAGATCATGCTGGAGAAGCCGGCGCTGGCGCAGGTGGACGGCGACATGCTGCCGGTCACGCGCCACATTCGCTTCGACGTGGAGCGCAAGGCGCTGTGCGTGCGCGTGCCGGAGGTCGACCCCGATCTGTCGGCGACGGGCATCATTCCGCCGATCAAGTAGTCAAGTAGCGTAATCAGGCCGCGTTCGCACGTGCGGCGCGGCGCTCCTCCTTCGCGTCGGAGGTCACGCGTGCGATGTGCAGCGCGAGATAGGCGACTTCGTCCGCGGTGAGCGGCTCGCCGAGCCGGATGCGCACGATGTCGGCGACGGCGCGCGCGCAGCTCGTCGCCTCGGGATACGACTGCGTGATGGAGTCGATGATCGGCTCGGGCTCGCGGTCGAGCTGTTCGTGCTGGCGGATGCGCACGAACAGGTAGCGCAGATGCGTGATGAAGCGGCCGACGTTGACGCTGTGCTGGTCGAGTTCGATGCCGTAGCAGCGTTCGATGACGGCGATCATCTGCTGGATGATGCCGGTCATCTGGTACGTGTACGACAGGTCGCCGGTCGAAAAGCCGGCATTGACCAGATGCATGGCGAGCGCGACGGTTTCGCCGTCGGGCAGGATGCCGTTCAGCTCGGCGTTGAGCTGGGCGATGAGACGTTCGGCCTGCTCGTATTCGGCCGGATACAGCGATTGGACTTCGGCCGTGAGCGGATAGGAGACCTGGTCTCCATGCTTGAGCCGGCGGAGGGCGCCGGCGATGTGATCGGCCAACGCCATGACCAGCGTGGGCTTGGACTCGGCCTGCGAGCCCAGGCCGACGCGGGTCATGGCGTCGGTGACCAGACGGATCATTTCGGGCGGGATGTTGGACAGCAGTTCTGCCAGATGATCCGGATCCCGCCCGTCGGAGGGGACGAACACCCGAACGACCTTCGCGTTGTCGATCTCCTGCCCCGGTTTCGCCTTGAAGCCCAGTCCCCTGCCGGTGACGATGACTTCCTGCGCGCCGTCCGCAGCGAGCACGACGTTGTTGTTGAACACGCGAAGCACTTTCAAGTGCGTCCCCTTTTGTCTATACGGCCTCCAGACTCAGTGCTGGATGTCGAGCACCGGGTCGCCCGCGGCGACGTCGATTCCCGTCTTCGGAGTGACGCCGGCCAGGGCCACGGTATTGAGCACCGTCATCAGGGTGGTGGTGCTGTATCCCGCTGCCTTGACCTTATCAAAATCGACGGTCACGAGCGTGTCGCCGGCGTTGACGCGCTGTCCGGCGGCCACGGCGACGGAGAAGCCCTCGCCGTTCATCTTGACCGTGTCGATGCCGACGTGCACGAGCACTTCGACGCCGTCATCGGACTTGATGCCGAACGCGTGGCCGGTCTCGGCGACGGTCTGCAGCACGCCGGAGATCGGGGCGACGACGGTCGAGTCGGTCGGCTGGATGCCGACGCCCTCGCCGAGCGCGCGGGAGGCGAACACCGGATCGCCAGTGTCGTCGAGAGAGATCACGTGGCCGGCGACCGGGGCGTTGACCGTGTCGGTCGCGGTCGCGGCGGCAGCCGGAGCTTCGGCAACGGCAGTGGCGGTCGCGGCGGCCGGAGCGGCAGCCGGGGCAGCGGCCGGAGCGGACGCGGCCTGAGCCTCGAGCTCACGGTCGGCCTTCTCCTGGGCGAGGCGTTCCTGCAGCTCGGCCTTCTGCTCCGGGGTGCGGTAGTCGAGCGTGATGATCAGGAACATGGACACGGCGAACGCGACGGCGATGGACACGCCGTAGACCCACATCTGGTTGAACACCGGGATGGTGAGCAGCGAGGTGAAGGCGAACGCGGTGGTGGTCACGCCGCGCACGGTCTCGCCGGAGGCCACGACGGACGGGAACAGCCAGCCGAGGACGGCGATCACGACACCGCCGGTGCCGCAGCCGATGAGCATGCGCTTGTAGACCATCTTGTAGCGCAGGTGGATGCCGTAGAGGGACGGCTCGGAGACGCCACCGAGCAGGCCGGCGGCGAGGGCGCCAATGGAGGTCTGGCGCATTTCCTTGTCGTGGTCGCGGATGGAGATGAACAGCACGCCGGCGGTGGCGCCGAAGCAGGCGAAGTTCCACACGCCCATCGGGCCCTGGATGAAGTCGTAGCCGAGCGACTGGATGTTCATGAGCATGAGGGCGTTGAGCGGCCAGTGCAGGCCCAGCGGCACGAGGAACGGGTAGAGCAGCGGGATCGCGATGGCGAACACGAACGGAGCGTGGCCGTTCATCCATGCGAGGACGACGCCGAGGCCGTTGCCGACCCACACGCCCAGCGGGCCGATGATGAAGGCGGTGAGCACGCCGACGATGATCATGGCGAAGAACGGCACGAACACGAGCTGGACGCTGTCCGGAATGATCTTCTTCAGGCCGTGGTAGACGAGGCCGAGCACGGCGGCCATCATGAGCGGCACGAACACGTTGCCGGAGTAGTCGGACAGCTGCATCGGCAGGCCGAACACGGTGGCGGTGCAGTCGGTGGTGCCCAGCGTGGCGTTCTCGACGCAGGAAACCGCGTTGCCCCACGTCTTGGCGTCGGACAGGGCGGCGAACTGCGGGGTCATGAGCATGGCCATGATGGAGCCGCCGAGCCACGGGTCGACCTTGAGCTTCTTGGAGGCGTTGTAGGCGACCATGATCGGCAGGAAGTAGAACACGCCCTTCCAGATGGCCTTGATGAACATCAGGGAGGTGTTGTCCTCGTCGCCGGCGATGACGCCGAGCGAGATGAACAGGTTGACGAGCGCGATGATGATGGACGCGCCGAGCAGGACGCCCAGGATCGGGCGGAACGAGTCGGCCAGGTACTCGAAGAACGAGTCGAGCCAGGCGACCTTGCCGCGCGCCTTCGCGCGTTCGGCGGCCTTGACTTCGGCATCGGTCATCTTGCCGTTGTTGGCGGACTTGGCCGCGCCGCCGGCGTTCGCCATCTCGGGCAGGTGCATGATCTCCTCGTACATGGAGGCGACCGCACCGCCGATGACGACCTGATAGCGGTCGCCGGCCTGCGGGACCGCGCCGAGCACGCCCTTCATGTGCTGCAGGCGGTTCTGGTCGACCTTGCCGCCGTCGACAAGCTCGAAACGCAGACGGGTGGCGCAGTGCGTCAGGCTCTTGACGTTGCCCGCACCACCGATGGCGTCGATGATCTGCGACGCTGTGGATTCAGCCATCTTTGGTTTCCTTCCCTTGTGTTTCCTGTTGTTCTCCTGTTATGTTCTCCGCCCTCGCAGAACCGCAAGACAACAAAAAAAGACCCAAGACATACACCTATGGCTGGCATATGTCTCAGGTCTTGCGTCTTATGTGACTTGCAACCCTGCAAAAGTAGAAGTTCATAAGGCAGTGTAACCCCCTCGAACCGGTTCCGACAACTTTCGGCGCGTCGCCCGGCATTCCACCCGTCCATCGCCGCGAACAGCGGCAAAGATTCTCGCACAATACGACGGCAATTCATATTGCAAATGTTTTCAGTCGCGGAAATCCGTGGCAAAATAGAGGGCATGGTAGCAAAGAATGCGGGTCTGCCCGCCACCCCAGCTGATCTGATCAACGTCGACGAAGTCATCGGCAAGTACTACGACCTCGTCCCCGATCCGTCCGTCCCGGAGCAGCGTGTCATCTTCGGCACCTCCGGCCATCGCGGATCGTCCCTGAAGACCTCGTTCAACGAGGCCCACATCGTCGCCATCACGCAGGCCATCGCCGAATACCGCAAGAAGGCCGGCGTCACCGGCCCGCTGTACCTCGGCTCCGACACGCACGCGCTGTCCGCGCCGGCCAAGAAGACCGCCATCGAGGTCCTCGTCGCCAACGGCGTGCATGTGCGCATCGACTCGCGCGACGACTTCGTGCCGACCCCGGTCGTCTCCCAGGCGATCCTGACGCACAACCGCGCGGCCGACGGCACCCAGCGCTTCGAGGGCGAGGGTCTGGCCGACGGCATCGTCGTCACCCCGTCGCACAACCCGCCGACCGACGGCGGCTTCAAGTACGATCCGGTCACCGGCGGTCCGGCCCCGGCCGACGTGACGAACGCGATCGCCGCGCGCGCCAACGAGCTGCTCGGCGACTACAAGAACGTCAAGCGCGTGCCGTACGAGGAGGCCGTCAAGTCCGAGTTCGTCGAGGGCTTTGACTTCCGCGAGCACTACGTCGCCGATCTCGGCAACGTGATCGACTTCGACGTCATCCGCAACTCCGGCGTGCGTCTGGGCATCGACCCGCTCGGCGGCGCGTCCGTCAACTACTGGCCGCTCATCAACGAGAAGTACGGTCTGAACATCGGCGTCGTGCGTCCGGAAGTCGACCCGACGTGGCGCTTCATGACCATCGACCACGACGGCAAGATTCGCATGGATCCGTCCTCGCCGTACGCGATGAAGGGCCTTGTGGACGAGCTCAACGCCGGCGCGTGGGACAAGTACGATCTGGTCGGCGGCACCGACCCGGATGCGGACCGTCACGGCATCGTGTGCCCGAACTGGGGCGTGATGAACCCGAACCACTACATCGCCGTGTGCGTGGAGTACCTGTTCGGCGGCAACCGTCCGGGCTGGCCGAAGGGTGCTGCCGTCGGCAAGACGCTCGTCTCCTCCTCCCTGATCGACCGCGTGGCCGCGTCGATCGGCGCGAAGGTGCTCGAGGTGCCGGTCGGCTTCAAGTGGTTCGTCGACCCGCTGTTCAGCGGCGAGGTTGCCTTCGGCGGTGAGGAGAGCTCCGGCATGAGCTTCCTGCGCCGCGACGGCCGCGTGTGGACCACCGACAAGGACGGCCTGATCCCCGACCTGCTGGCCGCCGAGATCACCGCCAAGACCGGCAAGAACCCGGCTCAGCTGCATCAGGAGCAGGTCGAGCGTTTCGGCGAGAGCTGGTACAAGCGTGTCGACACGCCGACCACGCTCGAGCAGAAGCAGAAGTTCGCCAAGCTCACCGGCGACGACGTGACCGCCACCCAGCTCGCCGGCGAGGACATCACCGCCAAGCTGACCGAGGCGCCGGGCAACCACGCCAAGATCGGCGGTCTGAAGGTCACCACCAAGGACAACTGGTTCGCGGCCCGCCCGTCCGGCACCGAGAACATCTACAAGGTGTACGCCGAGTCCTTCGAGTCCCCCGAGGCCCTCGACAAGGTCCTCGCCGAGGCCACCGAGGTCGTCGACAAGGCCCTGTCCGAGTGATTTCCTGATTTTCCAGGGTGGAGACGACCTCATTGATCTCATCAAGTCGTCTCCACCCTGCAATCGGCTCCGCAAAAAGGGGTTCTTCTGAACAGAGATTCGGAAGAACCCCTTTTCGTTGTTCGGCGATGTTGCCGGCTCCGTTACACCGGCATTGGCATGATGCGCAATGTTGCGGTTTCGGAGTCATTGGCGTTCCTCGGCTGTTTGACACACCGCCAGCCGAACACAACGCCCATATCGCAGGGGTTCAACGCCATGTTGTTGTGCCTTCTGCTCCTCTCGCAGAGGGCACCGGCGTTGAGCGTGGATTCCACGGGAGTCCATGAGTCGGGGATTGGGGTTCATCCGACTCCGTCCGCGTTCAAACCACCAAGGCCGTTTACCGCCCTACCGTAAAACGACCGTAAACGACCCATCATGGGCCCATCGTGGGCATAGACGGTACATAAATAGTGTGCCCATCCCATATGTGGGCATAGACCGACCACGAAGAGACGACTCCGGGTTTCCTCATGGCCGGTCTATGCCCACGATTGCGTGAATGTCCCGTCTATGCCCACAAATCAGGGAACTTCATGTACCGTCCATGCCCACATTTACGGAAGGAACCCTTTTCGAGTTCTCTTGCATCATCGGATCTCCCCGCAAATATCCCGTCTATGCCCGCATCAAACATCATCCGTCCTCTCATCCGGCGCCCTTACCCTCTCACATCCAACCGCTAGGCAGCCGATCGTCATCAACCGACGTCAGTCGCCGTCATCAAACCGAGGCACCCGCGCCTTATCCATCTTGTGCAGCAATCGATCACGGTGCAACGCGTCACCGAACGAAAATCGAAACAGCTCGTCAACGACCAATCGAATCCGCTCCTCACGACGCTTCTCCTCGATCACCGTATCGGGCAGACTGCCGTTGCGATACATCGAAGCATCACGGTATTTCACCCGCCCGTCAAGCTCACCGACGATAAACCTGCCGTCCGGCGTATGCCAGGCGAAATCCACGCGATATACGCGCGACATATCGTACGGGTCAACGATCTCCTCCTGCAGGAGGGGAATCATATAGCGCTCGTCGATCATCACGCCCAACGCATATGATTCACCGCCATTCTCCGTCCTCCCCGTCGCATGACGGAGCACCCGCAATGCGGCGTCCCGCCGCCATCCCGGCATTACGGCAAACGACTCCGCCAAATGGCGCTTGTTTCGCAAGCCGCAACGCAGCACGGCATCGAGCACGGCCAGCCCGTCGGGGAGCGGAAGCCTGCGCGCGCAGTCGAACACGGTGCGCTCCAACGGGGTGACCTTCACTCCATCGGCCATTTCGTACGACTGGTCCGCAACGTAGTGATGCCTCATTTGGCCATAGTCATGAACATGCCGCTCCCGGCTGGTGACAATGTGCACGAGGTCCAAGTGTCTCGTCGAATCACTGACGTTCTGCATCACCGCAGCGGTCATATCACAGAAAATCCAGTCCGGGTGCAGAACCGCTAACGATCGGACGATGCGGCGATACTGTTCCACGCCGTCGAGAGTCTCCCATTGATCGGAGCGCGCAAAACAACGACCGAATACGCGGGTCAGCTCTCCCGCATCCGACCGGCGTCTGAACATGCGTCGTTCGGCGTCGCCTCTGGGCCAGATGCAAAGTCTCTGGCGCTCCGCGACCGTGCAACGGTCGATCAAGGATGCATTGCGTCTCATGGCAATGCAGCATAGAGGAAATCCGCCCGATGTCGGTCGCTGTTCGACCCTTGTGGTCGAATGGTCGACGATCGGCGTGTGTTCCGTTGGGAACACGTTGGGAATACGCCAATCCGCTTCCATCCTCACAATTCCATCCTGTTGGAATCATACGGATAATGTGGATAACTCGACTGTGAGCATAAGCGGTCCGTTTGCCCGGCCGTCCGCGGAATCGTGGGCATCGTGGGCATAGGCCGACCACGAAGAGACGATTTTGGGCTTCCTCATGGCCGGTCTATGCCCACGATTGCGCAAATGTCCCGCTTATGCCCACAAATCAGGGAACTTCATGTACCGTCTACGCCCACATTCCAGGAGCGTCGGCAACCAATCCCGCCGAACATCCATCGTCAATGGTCGGTCTATGCCCACGATGCTGAGGTAACGCTTACGCTCATGACCGTTTTTGCATCTCATCCGCCTCATCGGCACGTCAATATCATCGCAGACGCCGACATACTCGGTTCAGGACCGGTTCAGGACCGCATCGGGGCCACATCAGGACCACATCAGAACCGCAATCGCCAGTTCACATGCGGCGTTCGAGCAGCTCCTGCTGGCGGCCCTCGGCGATCAGGCGCTGGCAGACCGGGCAGATCGGGCCGTAGTCGGCGGTGCGGGAGAGCACGGCGAACCGGTGGCAGATCCGGCATTCGCGCAGCGAGCACAGTGCGGTGACCGCAGCCACAGCGACCGTCATCGCGGCCGCAGCGAAATGGGCGAACACGCACAGCACGATTGCCGCCACGAGCAGCACCGCTCCGGCAACCATGCAACGGGATCGAGATTGCAGTCTGTTGCCCATATCCTCCCCTTTCCGCTATGACCATAGCGCGTCAGACCTACACGCGGTTCGTCCCGTGTCGTGAGCGCGCACAATGCACGCACAATGCGACCGGATCCGAATCGGCGCATCCCGCAAGCCGGCTAAGGTAGGGCACATGACCATCACAGTTTCCACGGACGGCTCGGCCCTGGGCAACCCGAATGCTGAGCCGTCAAACGGACAGTCCAGTGGACTGTCCGTAGGCGAAGTGAGCGGGCGCGCGATCGGCGCCCGCGAAGGGGCCGTTCGGGTTGACCGGAAAGCGAGCACGGCATGACCATCACAGTTTCCACAGACGGCTCGGCCCTGGGCAATCCGAACGGCCCAATGGGCTGGGCGTGGGCCGACCACGAGCCGCATGCGGGCGGCACCCCCGGGCACGAGCACGGCGGCGACTGCGACGCGGGCGGCGCCACGAACGGCACGAACCAGATCGGCGAGCTGTGCGCGGTGCTCGAGGCGTTGCGCGCGCACCCCGGCGCCGAACCGCTGGTGATCGAAACCGATTCGCAGTACGCGATCAACTGCTCGACCAAGTGGGTGTACGGCTGGAAGAAGAACGGCTGGAAGAACGCACAGAAGAAGCCGGTGAAGAACGCGGCGCTGATCAAGGCGATCGACGCCGAGCTGTCCCGCCGCGCCGGTTCGGTGAAGTTCGTGTGGGTCAAGGGCCACGCCGGCAACGCGGGCAACGAGAAGGTCGACGAGCTGGCACGCACGTACGCGGGAGACTGCCGCTCGCATGTGCGCGACGGCTACCTGCCGAAGGAGGGCTGGGAGTCGCTGCTTGCGTCCGAGTACGCGAAGGGCACCGACGTGCCGGCCGACGCGCAGATGTTGATGGACGGCTTGATTTCCGCGAAGGACTATCACCTGGGCCGCGGAGAAGACGTCGGCGGCGATGCGTCCGGCCGCGATGCCGATCACGCGGAAGTCCGGATGGCCGATGATCGTCGGCACGATCGCGGCGCTGACGATCGCGGCGATGACGATCGCGGTGACGATCGTGCGAGTGGCCGGAACGGCGGCCGGTCGGCGGAACGGAACGCGACGCGGCACGATCATCGTGCCGATCGTCGAACGGACGATCAGCCCGGCAGTTTGGTCGACCGTCTGGCCGAGCCGGAGGGCGTGCCGGACGATCTGGCCGACTTCGACACGAAGACGACCGACGCGACGACGACCGAATTCTCCCGGCCACCCGCCGACGCGACGGTCGCGATCGACGCCGCACCGTCGCAATCACCGTCGCAATCATCGGCGACGGCCGTCTCGCAGCCGGCGTCCCGCCCGTCGGGACTCACCGTGTCGGGCGAGCTGCGGTTCTCTCCCCCGCCGTCGTCGAGTCCTACGTTCGACGGGCGTCCGCGGCTCATCCGCGGCAGCATCGTCGTCGAGGGCTGGGTGGACGGCGACGGCAACCTCACGCTCACGAACGCGCCGTTCGTCATCCGGCAATCGTGAGCCCCACTGTGAAACACTTCATGAAACACCGTATGGACACACCCGGGACGCCGGCCGCATCTCGGATAGTATAGGAGGCGAGCTTGGCGCGACGAGCGCGAGGCGAATTTCCGTGGAAGGAGAACCATTATGGATAAGGCGCAGCAGGATGCGTTGAAGAAGGCGGCAGGCATCGAAGCCGCGAAGCTGATCACCGACGGCATGATCGCCGGCCTCGGCACCGGTTCGACCGTGCGTTTCCTGGTCGACGAACTCGGCCGCCGCGTCAAGGAGGAGGGCCTCCAGTTCACCGGCGTGACGACCTCCCGCCGCACGCAGGAGCAGGCCGAGGGCTACGGCATCAAGATCGTCGACATCGACGACGTGGACCACATCGACGTGACCATCGACGGCGCGGACGAGGTCGACAAGAACTTCAACGGCATCAAGGGCGGCGGCGCGGCCCTGCTGTGGGAGAAGATCGTGGCCACCAACTCCAACCAGATCGTGTGGATCGTCGACGAGTCCAAGGTCGTCGACACCATCGGCAAGTTCCCGCTGCCGGTCGAGGTCATCCCGTTCGGCGCCGGCCACGTCATCAAGAAGTTCGAGGCCAAGGGCTACAAGCCGGTGCTGCGTCTCGACGCCGAGGGCAAGCCGGTGCGCACCGACGAGAACAACTACGTGGTCGACCTGCACCTCGAGCGCATCGACCATCCGCAGGATCTGGCCGAGGACCTCATCACCACGGTCGGCGTGGTCGAGCACGGCCTGTTCCTCAACATGGTCGACAAGGTCATCGTCGGCGACCCGAACGGCCCGCGCGTCATGACCAACGGCAACAAGTGAGCTGATTCGCCGGACGCGCAGCGCGCCTCGCACACGCCGAGACGAAACGTCAAGGCGAACAGCGAATACGTAAAAGCCCCTTGCGGATGAATCCGTAAGGGGCTTTCGTGTTGCTCACCGAGTGAGCGAGAAGACTACTTGCGCTGGTGGCGAGTCTTACGCAGCAGTTTGCGGTGCTTCTTCTTGCTCATCCGCTTGCGGCGCTTCTTGATGACCGAACCCATCTCAGCCTCCGTTCCTAAAGTATCGAAAAGATGTCAACTTGCCCAATAGTACACGCATTCGCAGACGAATGGTACCGGCGTTCCGTACGAGGCCTTCCGAGTTCCGCTCGCAAGGCCGCCGCCCGCCGGCATCACAGCGGGAACTTCGGGTAGAACCGCTCCACGCCAGCCTTCGTGCCGGTCGCCTGGAACACCACCGTGTCGTTGCGCCACACCGCAACGGCCTTCGTGTCGTCGTTCGCGTCGGTCTTGGCCACGTAGTTGCCGGTCGCCTGACCGGACACCTTCACGGTGCCGCTGCCCAGTTCGGTGCCGGTGAGCGCGCCGGACAGCGAATCGTATTGCTTCTTCGCGCTGTCGGCGGTGGACCACTGCGCGACGATCAGCGTCACGTCCTTGGCCGCGTCTCCGGTCGAATAGGTGAGCGTGTACTCCTCAAGCGGCGAGGCGGCGGTCCACGTCGTGCTTGCGGCGGCCGCGGTGCGCGCGTAGTTGAGCACGCTGTCGGGCATGGCCTTGAGCAGCTCGCTCGCGTTGTCCGGAAGGGCCGTGGCCTTGATGCTCGGCGTGGTCGGCTCCTCCTCTTCCTTCTTCGCGCTCGTGTCCGAAGACGACGAGGACTGCGAATTCGTGCCCGACGACTGCGTCGTCGACTGCTCGCCGCCCTTGTTCAGCGCCCAGCCCGGCCATACGAAGGCGGACAGCAGGGCAAGGACGATCACCAGCGCGGCGGCCACCACCACGGCGATCAGCTTGCCATGGGACGGCGAAACGGAAGATGTTTGAGTGTTCGACATGGTTCGCATTCTCTCACAGCCGCATGACTCGCCCAGAACGCCGTCGAGTGGTCGGCCGTCTTGTCGCCGAAGCTCGTTAGCGTCGGAGGCATGGCAAAGACGACCACGCAATACTTGTGCTCGGAATGTGGATGGAGCGGCACGAAATGGTACGGCCGCTGCCCCGAATGCGGCCAATGGGGCACGCTCGAGGAGTTCCGCGAGTCGCGTCCGGCCGCCGCGTCGCAGTCGCGCACCGCGGCGCCCGGCCACACCGCGCGCACGACGGCCGGAGACATTCCCGAACGCAGTCAGGCACGGCCGATCACGCAGGTCGACACGGATGCGGTCACGCGCATGCCGACCGGATTCGGCGAGTTCGACCGCGTGCTCGGCGGCGGCATCGTCCCCGGCTCGGTCGTGCTGGTCGCCGGCGAGCCGGGCGTCGGCAAGTCGACGCTGCTGCTGGAGACGGCCGGCAACATCGCTCGGCTCGTCGCGCGCGCCGGCGCAGGCGAGTCCCCCGCCGCGGCATCCGTATCCCGCTCTGCAAACGCGCATTCGCTCAACGGTTCCGCGCATGCCAATGCCACACGCATCGATCTCCCGCCCGCCAACCGCCCCACCGTCCTCTACATTTCCGGCGAGGAATCCGCGGCGCAGGTGCGTCTGCGCGCCACGCGCATCAACGCGGTCGAGGACAACCTGCTGCTCGCCTCCACCACCGATCTGTCCACCGTGCTCGGGCTCATCGAGCAGGAGCGGCCGGCGCTGGCGATCGTCGATTCGGCGCAGACGATCGTCTCGCAGAACGTCGACGGCATTTCGGGCGGATCCACGCAGGTGCGCGAGGTGGCGAGCGCGCTCATCGACTCGGCGAAAAGCCTCGACGTGCCGATCCTGCTGGTCGGCCACGTCACCAAGGACGGTTCGATCGCGGGCCCGCGCACGCTCGAGCATCTTGTGGACGTGGTCTGCCAGTTCGAGGGCGATCCGGACACGGCGCTGCGCATGCTGCGCGCGGTCAAGAACCGTTTCGGCCCGACCGACGAGGTCGGCTGCTTCGACATGAGCGGCGAGGGCATCGAGGAGGTGACCGACCCGTCGGGTCTGTTTCTGTCCGCGTCCGCGCCGGGCGGCGACGCGGCGGACGCGCCGGTGGAGGGCACGTGCGTCACGTTCACGTTGGACGGCCATCGCAGCCTGCCGATCGAGATTCAGTCGCTGGTGACCGCGTCCGTGCTGCCGACGCCGCGTCGCGCGGTCAACGGCGTGGACTCCAACCGCATCGCGATGCTCACGGCCGTGCTGTACCGGCACGGCAAGGTGAATCTGCTCGCGAACGATTTGTACGTGTCGACGATCGCGGGCGGGCTTGCGAAGGAGCCGGCGTGTGATCTGGCGATCGTGACGGCGCTGACGAGTGCGGCGAAGTCGCGTCCGATTCCGCGCACGACATGCGCGATCGGCGAGATTTCGCTCACCGGGCAGGTGCGCCCGGTGCCGCGGCTGGAGTATCGGCTGCGCGAGGCGGCTAGGCTCGGGTTCACGACGGCCGTGTGCCCGACGCCGCGCAAGCCGGTGAATGTGCCCGGGCTGCGGCTGCTTGAGGTGAGCACGCTGGCCGATGCGCTGGCTGCGCTCGGATTGAGTCGATAGATTGCGACAAGGAGAAGACGATGACCGAACTGGATTTCGCCCGTTGGGCGGCCGCGTATTCGCAGCGCACGAACCGTTCGTTGGCCGGCGCGCGCGTCACCGTGCCGCTTGGTCGGCATGATGATGACAGCGTGCGCGCGTTCGCCGACGCGGCCGCGCAGTGGGGCATGATCGTGACGCCGGCGGATAATGACGGCACGGCCGACATGACGGATATGGCGCAGGACGCATTGAACGCCTGCGCATCCCCGGAGTGCAACGTGCGGGATGCGCGCGAGCTGAGCGGCCGGGAGGCGATCGACTACGCCGAGGCGCATATGACCGTGCTGCGTGCGCTGATGGCGCGGCTGCGGGACACCGTTGATTTCACCGGAGTCCGCATCGCCGTGTGTCTGGTGCTGGAGCCGAAGACCGCGGTGCTGCTGCGGGCGCTGCGCGACGCCGGCGCGACTGTTGGCATGTTCGCGGACCCGTCGGAAACCGATCAGCGCGTCGCCGACCAGCTCGCTCGTGAAGGCGTCGCGGTCGAGGCGAACGCAGGCTGGACGCCGGAGGAGACGCAGGCCGGCGCGCTGCGTCTGCTGGACACGATTCGTCCGCAGATCATCATCGACGACGGCGCGAGTTTTGCCCGGCTCGCCGCGGAGGCACGCCCCGAGCTGCTTGCCGACGATTTCATCGGCGTGGCGGAGGAGACGACGAGCGGCGTGCGCGCGTTCCAGGCCATGCAGGATGCCGGCGCGCTCACGTTCCCGGTGATCGCGGTCAATGACAGCGTGCTCAAAACCGGGTTCGACAACATGCACGGCACGGGCGAGACCTGTGTGACGACGATGCAGGAGCTGCTCGGCGCGCACTGTTTTGCGGGCAAGACCGTGGCCGTGATCGGCTACGGCCCGGTCGGCCGCGGCTTCGCGGTGCGCGTGCGCGCACTCGGCGCGACGGTGACCGTGTGCGACACGGATCCGGTGGCCGCGCTCAAGGCCGTGTTCGACGGGTTCGCCGCGCGGGACATCGACGACGCGATCGCACAGGCCGACATCGTCGTCTCGGCGACCGGCGTGCGGCATACGATCGCACTGGAACATATGCGACGCATGCGCGAGGGTGCCGTGCTGTCCGTGATCGGCGGCATCGCGAACGAAATCGCGCTCGACGGCATCCCCGACTTCCGTCATGACAACGCGCGCAGCGTCAGCGCACTCGCCGTACCGGACGGGCCGACGCTCACGCTGCTCGCCGAGGGCGACGGCGTCAATTACACGGCGGGCGGCGGCAATCCGATCGAGATCATGGACCTGAGCTTCGCCGTGCAGGCGAGCGCGGTGGCCTATCTGCTCGCCCATCGCGGCACGGTAGCGGCGTCGCATGGCTCCGGCAACCCGGCATCATCGCACGCCGCACCGTCGGACGCATCATCGTCGGACGTCGAATCATCGAATGCAACGGCGCCACAGGCAGCGGCATCGGACACCAACGCGCCGACTGTCGACGTGGCCCCGCTCTCCCCCGGCCTGCACCGGCTCGACGCCGCATCCGACCGTCGCATCGCGCAGGTCGCGCTCGACGTGCGCGGCCAGTCCGCCAGCCACGCCGTCGCCGACAACGGCTACGACTGGCGACTCACCCGCTTCGCCGACGCGAACTGAACGGCATCGCGCTGCGGCGCACGATCCTCTTCCCATGCCGGCAAAGCTGGCGGCAGCCTTGGCCCCCTCGGCTGAGGGGGCTGTCGGCCGCAGGCCGACTGGGGGAGCGTTACGGCACCAACGTGCCGTCAACAACACGGCATAGCGCGCATGCGCGATTCCGCGCGAACGGCGTTGCGCCGCCGCCCCGATCGGTATAAAGGAACCATGACCACAACCGACGATTTCGACCCGCTCTATGCGGCCGCGCATCCGGCGCCGCTGACCGAGGTGACGCTGTACAGCGCGCCGCTCATCATCCCCGTGACCGGCCCGGTGATCCTGGACGGCGCGATCGCCGTGTCCGGCAGCCGCGTGGTGCATGTCGGCACGCGACGCTGGGTGCTCGACACGCTCAAGCAGGACATGGCCGCGAACGCTCGCATCGACGAGCATCACTGGCATGGCGTGATCACGCCGGGACTCATCAACGCGCACACGCACCTGCAGTACACGAACATGGCCGAGGTGGGCCGAGGCACGTACCAGAGCTTCCGCGACTGGGAGCTCGGCTTCAACCCGGTGTACGAGCGGCTGTGCGAGGAAGGCGACTGGAAGGCGTCGGCGGAAGAGGGCGCGCGCATGATGGTCGAGGCGGGCACCACCGCCGCGGCCGACATCGTCACCGACCCGGAGGCGGCCGGCGCGCTCGCCTCGCAGGGCATGCACGGCGTCGCTTATTGGGAGGTGATGGACTGGCGCAACGACGAGTGGCGCAAGGTCGGCGTGCGCGAACTCGTGCGGCATTTGGGGCGCATGCGCGCCGAGGACCTGCCGAGCGTGGGCATCAGCCCGCATGCCCCATACACGCTGGAAACCGCGCCGTTCGTGGATCTGCCGGACATCGCGCGCCAGCTCGATATGCGTCTGCACATCCATTTGGCCGAAACGCCGATGGAAGCGGGTGCGCACGGCGCGGAAGGCACGCTGTCCACGTATTCGGCGGCCTCGTGGCGCGACGAGGACTGGACCAGTTACCAGCAGCTCAAGGACGCGGGGCAGGGCGCGTCCGCGATCCAGTTCCTCGACCAGCTCGGTTCGCTCGGCCCGGACGTGCACATCGCGCACGGCGTGTGGGCCGACGCGGAGGACCGCCGCATCCTGCGCCAGCGCGGCGTGGGCGTCGCGTTGTGCCCGCGCTCGAACCGGATCACCGTGACCGGCCGCGACGCGCCGATCCGCGAGTATCTGGAGGAGGGCAACCTGCTAGCCGTCGGCACGGATTCGCTGTCGAGTTCGCCGAGTCTGGACGTGCTCGACGATGTGGCGATGCTGTACGATCTGGCGCGCGAGCAGGGCTACGCCGGCGACGATCTGTCGCACCGGCTGATCCGCATGATGACGCTCGGCGGCGCGCAGGAGCTCGGCATGCACGTCGGCGCGGGCCGCATCGGCCAGATCAACGCGGGCGCGATGGCCGACCTCGCGTTCTTCGACGTGCCCGTGTACGTGGCCACGCCGCGCGGCATCGAGGACACGCTCGAGGAGCTCGTCCGCCACGGCGCCGGCACGAACCGCGCGACCGTCATCTCCGGCCGCGTCGTCTATAACGACAGCGCATTCTGACGCCCGACCGTCCTATTCCTTTCGCCAGCAGCCGTCCCCCTACTGGCCAGAAACCAACGCCATGATGGCGTTTCGCGTTGGTTTCTGGCCAGTAATGCTCTGTACTCTCCACAAACCAACGCTTATACGCCGTTTTGCGTTGGTCTGTGGAGAGTACAGAGCAAGCAGCGTGGAGCCGCGGCGGTTTGGACTTACCCCATTCCATCAATCACAAGGAGTTTTAGATATGAGCATCGCATTGGAGAACATGAGCGCATACGCGCGTTCCGTCGTGGAACGGCTGGGACTGGAAGCCCATCCCGAAGGCGGCTGGTACACGCGCGACTGGCAGGCGCCGGCGATCGACCCGGCGTCCGGCCGCCCGCTCGCATCGCTGATCTACTTCCTGCTGCCGGAAGGCGACGCGAGCGCCTGGCACAAGGTCGACGCGGACGAGATCTGGCTGTGGCACGGACCGGCGACCGTCACGCTGGAACTCGGCGGCAGCGGCGACGCTCCGGCGTCCGATCCCGCCGGCATCCAGTCGATCGTGCTCGGACAGGGCGTTGCTGCCACGACAGCGGCCGTTGAGGTCGCATCGACCGCATTGGCCGAATCCGACACGTCGGCAGCGAGAGCCGCGTCGAACGCGCAGACCACGTTCGGAGCAACGGCAACCCCGGTCGGCCACGCGATCGTCCCCGCCGGCGTGTGGCAGCGCACCGTTCCCGGCCGCGGCGACGCGCTCGTCTCCTGCGTCGTCTCCCCCGGCTTCACGTTCGACGGCTTCACCCTGCAGTAGCGCCGGAATCCCGGCAACCATGGCAGCAACCCCCATTCCGTACAGTGGCGGAAATGTCTCGCTCAGGGATCCCTGAGCGAGACATTTCCGCCACGCGGGCGACCCACCATAACCGGTTATAGGCAACGGCGATAAGGCCAAGCGCGCGGCGGTAACGGCAATACCTTAGAATTGGCGCTGATGCGCCAAAACCGCCGTCCGGCCGCACGATCGGCCGGCCGTCATCGCGCATGTCATCAGGAATAGAGAGGAATCATCATGTTCAGCAAGAAGAGCTTTGTCCGCGCGGCCGTCGCCACGGTCAGCGTCGTCGCGCTCGCGTTCTCCGCGGCCTGCGGCTCGTCCACCAGCTCCAACAATTCCGGCAGCGACGCGAACTCCAGCGCCAGCAGCTCCGACATCACGCAGCAGACCGTCAAGCCGGGCAAGCTCACCATCGCGACCGGCGACCCGGCGTACGAGCCGTGGGTCATGAACGACAAGCCGGAGTCCGGCGAAGGCTTCGAGGCCGCACTGGCGTACGACGTGGCCGAAAAGCTCGGCTTCGACAAGTCCGACGTCGTCTGGACACGCACCACGTTCGACTCGGCCATCGCCCCGGGCGCCAAGGACTGGGATCTCAACATCCAGCAGTTCGGCATCACCGACGAGCGCAAGCAGGCCGTCGACTTCTCGTCCGGCTACTACAAGGACACGCAGTCGGTCGTCGTCAAGAAGGACGGCAAGTTCGCGTCCGCCAAGTCGCTCGCCGATCTCAAGGACGCCGTGATCGGCGTGATGGTCGGCACGCAGGCCTACACGATCGTCAAGGACAAGATCAAGGACGACATCCAGACCTTCAACGACGACGCCGCGCTCGGTCAGGCGCTTGACGCCGGTCAGATCGACGCGCTCGTGACCAACACGGTCGAAAGCGTGTACATGGTCCAGTCCGAGCAGGTCAAGGACGCCAAGGTGCTCGGCCGCATCGCCGGCTCCGAGGACAAGGACGGTCTGGGCATCGTGCTGCCGAAGGACTCCAAGCTCACCGCGGCCGTCACCAAGGCCGTGGACGATCTGAACGCGGACGGCACGATCAAGCAGCTGCAGGACAAGTGGCTGGCCGAGTACACCACCGATCTGACCGAGCTCAAGTAAGGCGAACCGGTTCGCCCACTGCAATAGAATCCCTACTATGGTCGATTCGCAAACCTCGCAGGACCTCGCCACCGGCGCGACGGCAACGCCGCCGGTGAGCGAGGTCGAACTTTCCCGTCGTGCCTACCGACGCCGGCAGCAGCTCAAATCGGTGGTCACGAGCCTCGTCAGCACCATCGCGCTGGCCGTCATCGTCGTCACCGGACTCCAGCTCTCCCCCGGCTGGCCGCGCGTCAAGCAGACGTTCTTCTCCGCCGAATACTTCGCGAAATCGTTCCCCGACGTACTCGACGGCCTGTGGCTGAATCTCAAGGTGCTGGTCGTCGCGGTGATCGGCGTCGCGATCTTCGCCACGATCATCGCGCTTGTGCGCACGAGCAAAAGCCCGGTCATGTTCCCGCTGCGCGCGTTGGCCGCGCTGTACACGACCGTCATGCGCGGTATCCCAATGATCGTCATCCTGTATCTGATCGGCTTCGGCATCCCCGGACTCGGCCTGTTCGGCCGCATCGACCCGTCGATTCTCGGCACGATCGCCGTCATCATGGGCTACAGCGCGTACGTGGCCGAGGTGCTGCGCGCCGGATTCAACGACGTGCACCCCTCGCAGCGCGCGTCGGCGCGTTCGCTGGGCCTGACCGCGGGCCAGACGACGTGGCTGGTCGTGGTGCCGCAGGCGCTGCGCAAGGTCGCGCCCGCGCTGATGAACGACTTCATCTCGATGCAGAAGGACGTGGGCCTCATCTCCGTGCTGGGCGCGGTGGACGCGGTGCGCGCCGCGCAGATCGAGGTGGCCAGCTCGTACAACTTCACGCCGTACGTGGTGGCGAGCCTGCTGTTCATCCTGATGAGCGTGCCGTTCATCCTGCTGAACGACTGGTATTCGGAGCGTCTGCGCAGGCGCGAACAGAGCGGAGGCACGGTATGAGCACTGGTATGGGCACTACGAGCGAACGCATTCCCGCGGTCGACGCCGTCGAATCGGGCGGACTGGTCACGTCCGCGCAGTTGCCGGTGCTGCGTCTCGACAACATTCGCAAGTCGTTCGGCTCCACGCAGGTGTTGCGCGGCATCTCGTTCGAAGTCAAACAGCATGAGGTCGTGGCGCTGCTCGGCCCGTCCGGTTCCGGCAAGTCCACGCTCATGAAGTGCGTGAACCTGCTCGAACAGGTCGACGACGGCCAGATCTGGCTCGGCGACACGGACATCACCGACCCGCGGGCTGATCAGGACAAGATCCGCGCGCGCATCGGCGTCGTGTTCCAGCAGTTCAATCTGTTCCCGCACATGTCGGTGCTCAAGAACGTCACGCTCGCCGCGATCAAGGTGCATCACTGGAAGCGCGACCGCGCCGAGGCCCGCGCGCTCGAACTGCTCGACCGCATCGGCATGCGCGCGAAGGCGAACGCGTACCCGGACCAGCTGTCCGGCGGCCAACAGCAGCGCGTGGCGATCGCGCGTGCGTTGATGACCGACCCGGAACTGCTGCTGCTCGACGAGATCACGTCCGCGCTCGACCCGATGCTCGTGGGCGAGGTGCTCAACATGGTCGCCGAGCTCAAGTCGCAGGGCACGACGATCCTGATGGCCACGCACGAGATGAGCTTCGCGCACGACGCGGCCGATCGCGTGGTGCTGATGCGTCACGGCGTCATCGCCGAGAACGGCACCCCGCGTGAGGTGATGGACGAGTCCGAGGATCCGGAGACCCGCGAGTTCTTCGCGCACTTCCGTCACTGAGCAATCCTGACGGCGATCCATCGCCGAGCCCCGCAGACCAATACGACGAGTGGCGGTTTTGTCTCGGTAAGGAGGCCCTTACCGAGACAAAACCGCCACTCGTCGTATTACGTGCGTATCGCTCAGTCAGGTCACGCGGTCAGGCGCTTGGTCTCCTCGACGTTACGGCCGAGTTCGGCGACGAGGTCGTCGGCCGAATCGAACTTGACCTGCGGGCGCAGGAAGCCCGCGAATTCGACGCGCACGCGGTGACCGTACAGTTCCAGCCAGTCATCGGTGATCGCGTACGATTCGACGACGCGCTCGTGCAGGCCGGTCTTCTCGCTGAACGTCGGCTTGGTGCCGATCGAAATCGCCGCCGGCCAGCGCCACGGCGAACCGTCCGCAATGCGCGCGCGATCGTCGGACGCAACGCGGTCGGATGCGGTGCCGTTTGTCGCGCCGTCTGCATTATTCGTTCCGTTCGCGTTGCTCGTCTCAACGCCGCTGCCGTTGCCTTCGCCGGACCCGTCGCGGTCTCCCGATCCGTCCGCGGCGGTCGTTTCGGCCGGTCCCATGTCGACCAGCCATCCCGCGTACACGCCGTCCACCGGCAGATAGCCGACGATCGACCCCTCGTCCAGATTCGCGGTCGGGAAGCCGATCGTGCGGCCGCGCTCCTCGCCATGCACCACGACGCCCTCCACCGCGTGACGGTGGCCGAGAATCGTATTGGCGTCCACAATGCGCCCCTGAGACAGCAGGTAGCGCACGTTCGTGGAGCTCCAGATGCGGTGCAGCTTGGTCTGGCGCTTCTTGGTCCACGCGCGCAGTTCGGCCTTGGTCATGCCGGCGCACGGATCGGCCGGCTCGCCCCATTCACTCGGCATGTGCGGCTGCGCGTCGACGGGGATGCGCACGGTGCCAGGGCCGGCGTCGTCCACGACTTCCAGCTCGAACACGCCGGTCGCGGCGGCGAGGTTCGCGATCGCCTTCACGTCGCCGGCGCGATCCTTGCCCATCGCCGCGTCGGAGCCGAGCACGAGCGCGCGCATGCCGAGCTTGCCGACCATCTGGCCAAGGAAGAAACGGTACGATTTCGCGGCGAACGCCATCGTGTAGCGCACGACGAGCACATGGTCGACGCCCATATCGCGCATCATGCGAATGCGATCGTTCGCGCCGGTGAGCGCCTGCGGATCGGGCGTGCCCTCCGGCACGTCCATGCCGTCGTGCTCGGCGGCGTAGCGGTGCGCCATGCCCGGGCGCGGGTCGAACAGCACCACCACCGAGAACGCGCCGAACCGGCGGGCGATCTCCACCGTGCGCGCGATCACGGCCTGATGGCCGCGGTGCATGCCGTCGAACACGCCGACGGTGACCACGGATTTCTTGCTCGTGCTCAGCGTGGGCCATGCGACCAGTCCGGTCGGGTCGGGGGTAAGTCGAGTGATGTTCATGCCGTTCCTCTGTGTTTGCTCGCCATTACTGACGATATCTGCTGACGCGCGTATGCACACGATGCTGCTGCCGGCACGCGTCTCGGTAACGATCGTCGGACGCGCGCCGCCAAGTCCTGATAGCCGCGTCCACTCTAGCAGTTTTTCGCCGCCATCGTCAGGGCTCCGTTCAGGGTTCACTGCGCCGCGAACACGACGACCGGCGTGGCCTCGCCGCGCTTGGCGCGTTTGACGATCGCCGCCACGTCGCCAGAGGCCCCGTCTCCGCCCGGCACGACGGCCGCGCTGACTTCGCGAATGTCGTACGGAATGCGCCGCCCGTATCGCAGGTTGTTCGCGTCTTCGGCCGTAATGTCGATCGTCGGCATGGTTGCGCGCACGGCGGTCTCCATGCTCAGTGTCCGTGCGAGCAGCTCGTCGCCGGTCTGGTCGAGAATGGCGCGGTTGTGCGTCACCGTTTCGCCGGCGCGGTTGACGAACGTGTGCGGTTCGACGTGCGCGGTCGCGACATGCGCGGCGATATCCGGCGAGGCGAGATCGAACCGGCCGACGCGCGTGCGCCGCAGCCGGGTCAGATATCCGCCGCAGCCGAGGATCATGCCGAGATCGCGGCCGAGCGCGCGGATGTACGTGCCGGCCGAGCAGCTGACGCGCACGTCGAGATCGATGACCGGCACGGTGTCCGGTTCGGATCCGTCGGCCAGCGGTTCATCGATCAGCGGTCCGTCCGTGCGGCCCGCGTCCGTGCAACCGACGCGCATGTCGAGCACCGTGAATGCGCTGACGGTGACCGGCCGGGCCGCGAGCGTCACGTCCTTGCCGTCGCGGGCGAGATCGTAGGCGCGCTGGCCGTTGATCTTGATCGCCGAGTACGCGTTCGGCACCTGTTCGATCGTGCCGGTGAGCCGTTCGGCGATGGTGCGTTCGATCGTGCCGCGATCGAGCGACGTCACGATTTCGGCGACGCGCGACGCGACCGAGCCCGTAACCGCGCCCGCCGTCGCCTCGTCCGGTGCGATGAGCGCGCCGTCCGCGTCGTCGGTTTCGGTGGCGCGGCCGAGCCGGATCGTCGCCTCGTATGTTTTGTCGTGGTCGACGATGTAGCTGAGCAGTTTCGTCGCGTTGCCGAAGCCGATGACGAGCACGCCGGTGGCCATCGGGTCGAGCGTGCCCGCGTGGCCGACTTTCTTGGTGTGCAGTCCGGCGCGCGCGGCGGCGACCAGATCATGGCTGGTCACGCCGCGCGGCTTGTCGACGACGAGCAGTCCGGACGGCTGGGGTCGCGTTGCGGCTTGCGTTGCGGCCAACGGTCAGAGCTCCTCTACTTCGACGGCGTCCGCGTCGCCGTCGGCGGCGTCATCCGCGGAATCTTCGGCGTCGTCGTAGTCCGCGTCGGACTCGTCGAACTCGTCGTCCTCGAAGTCGTCATCGTCCTCGAAGTCATCGTCGTCCGCGTCACGCTCCTCGGGATGCTTGTACGGATCGGCGTCGCCCGCGTACTGCGCGGTTTCGCGCGCGCGGGCCAGCTCCTCGTCGCGCTTGCGCGCGATGGCGAGGATGTCCTCGATTTCGGTGGCCTCGCCGGGCACCTCGTCGAACACGAACTGCAGCTGCGGGGTCAGGCGCAGGCCGGCCTTGGTGCCGACGAGCGAGCGCAGACGGCCCTTGGCCTGGTCGAGCGCCTGCTTGGCGCGCTTGCGTTCGCCGTCCTCCTTGCCTTCGTGGCCGAGCTGGGTCCAGTAGACCTTGGCGATCTGCAGGTCGTTGGTGACGCGCACTTCGGTGATGGTCACGTTCGCGAGACGCTTGTCGTGCAGCTGCGCCTCCATCGAGGAGGCGATGACGCGCTGGATGAGCGCGGCGATGCGTGCCGCGCGCGGGTTCGTTCCTGCCATGGTGAAAGTCCTTTCAAAAACCAAACACAAACAAAATCGGCCCCCTCGGCTGAGGGCTGAGGGGGCCAGATGAACACGGTTGGGCGCTACTTGCGCTCGACCTCGCGCATTTCGAAGGTCTCGATGATGTCGCCCACTTCGATGTCGTTGAAGGAGCCGAGGTTGATGCCGGCCTCGTAGCCTTCCGCCACCGACTGGACGTCGTCCTTGAAGCGACGCAGCGAGGAGATCTCGAGATCGTTGACCGTGGCGACGCCGTTGCGCAGGATACGGCACTTCGTACCACGCTTGACCTCGCCGTCCTGCACCATGACGCCGGCGATGTTGCCGAACTTGGAGGAGCGGAAGATCTCGCGGATCTCGGAGTGGGAGGTGACGACCTCCTCGTATTCCGGCTTGAGCATGCCCTTGAGCGCGGCCTCGATGTCCTCGATCGCCTTGTAGATGATCGAGTAGTACTTGATCTCGACGCCCTCGCGGTCGGCCAGATCCTGCACCTGACGGTTCGGGCGCACGTTGAAGCCGATGATGACGGCCTTGTCGACCGTGGCGAGGTTGACGTCGTTCTGCGTGATCGCGCCGACGCCGCGGTGGATGACCTGGATGCCGACCTCGTCGGACACCTCGATCTTCATCAGGGAGTCTTCCAGCGCCTCGACGGAGCCGGAGGAATCGCCCTTGATGACGATGTTGAGCATGTCCACCTCGGACTTGGCGAACTGCTCCTTGAGGGACTCGAGGGAGACGATCTTGCGGCGCTTGGCGAGCTGCGCGGCACGTTCGGTGGCCTGGCGCTTTTCGGCGATCTGGCGGGCCGTGCGGTCGTCCGGGGCGACCAGGAACAGGTCGCCTGCGGTCGGCACGGACGTCAGGCCGAGCACCTGCACCGGCGTGGACGGGCCGGCTTCCTTCATGTGGTTGCCGTTCTCGTCGAGCATCGCGCGGACGCGGCCGTACGACGTGCCGGCAACGATCGCGTCACCGATGTGCAGGGTACCCTGCTGGACGAGCACGGTCGCCACCGCGCCGCGGCCCTTGTCGAGTCGCGCTTCGATGGTCGCGCCGCGGGCGTCCATGTTCGGGTTCGCGCGCAGGTCAAGGTCGGCGTCGGCGGTGAGCAGCACCGCTTCGAGCAGCTTGTCGACGTTCGTGCCCATCTTGGCCGAAATGTCGACGAACATGGTGTCGCCGCCGTAGTCCTCGGCCACGAGACCGAACTCGGTGAGCTGGCCGCGCACCTTGTCCGGGTTCGCGCCCGGCTTATCGATCTTGTTGACGGCCACGACAATCGGCACGTTGGCGGCCTTCGCGTGGTTGATGGCCTCGACGGTCTGCGGCATGACGCCGTCGTCCGCGGCCACGACGATGATCGCGACGTCGGTGATCTCCGCACCGCGGGCACGCATGGCGGTGAACGCCTCGTGGCCCGGGGTATCGAGGAACGTGATCTTGCGCTTTTCGCCGTCAAGATCGACGGTCACCTGGTAGGCGCCGATGCGCTGCGTGATGCCGCCGGCCTCGCGCGCCACGACGTTGGTCTGGCGGATGCGGTCGAGCAGCTTGGTCTTACCGTGATCGACATGGCCCATGACGGTGACGACCGGCGGACGCGGCTGAAGATCCTCGTCCTCCTGCAGCTCTTCCTCGTCGAGGTCGATGTCGAACTGCTGAAGCAGCTCCTTGTCCTCTTCCTCGGCGGACACGATCTTGATGTTCCAGCCGATTTCCTCGCCGAGAATCTGGAACGTGGACTCGTCGAGCGACTGCGTGGCCGTGGCCATTTCGCCGAGGTGGAACAGCACGGTGACGAGGGCCGCCGGATTGACGTTGATCTTCTCCGCGAGATCGGCGAGGGACGCGCCCTGACGCAGGCGAACGGTCTGGCCGTTGCCCGTCGGGATGCGCACGCCGCCGATGACCGGGGCCTTCATCTCCTGGAATTCCTGACGCTTCGCGAGACGGTTCTTGCGCGCCTTCGAGGACTTGCCGCCCTGACGGCCGAATGCTCCCGCAGCGCCGCCGCGACCGCGGCCGCCGCCACGGGACGGACCGCTGTTGCTCGGCGAGGAACCGCCCTGATAGCCGCCCTGAGCGCCGCCGCCGAAGCGGTTGCCGCCGCCCTGACCCGGACGGGCGCCCTGCGCGCCGCCCTGACCCGGACGGTTGTGGCCCCACTGGCCCGGACGCGGAGCGCCCTGAGCGCCGCCCTGACCCGGACGACCGCCACGGAAGCCGCCGCGGCCGCCGCCCTGACCCGGACGGCCGCCGCGACCGCGGCCCTCGTTGTTGTTCGCGGTCGGACGCGCCATCGGATGCGGGCGCGGAATGTCGCCCGGCGTGGGTGTGTGCATGCCCTGCTTGCGGCTGAACGGATTGTTGCCCGGACGCGGTCCCGGAGTCGGGACGGCGCCGCTGGCCTGCGGCTGGCCGGCCGGACGCGGCGCGTGCGGGGTCGGTGCCGCCGGACGCGCGCCGTTCGCGTTGCCGCGCGGCTGATGGTTGCCGCCGTTCATGCGCGGCTGGCCGTCGCGGCTGTGGCCGCCCTCGCGGCGACCGTCACGACCGTCACGGCGATCATCACGGCGACCGTCGCGTTCGCGCATCGGACGACCGTCGCGGCCTTCGCGGCGACCGTCGCGGCCCTCGCCCTGTCCCGGACGACCCGGACGGGAGGACGAAACGCCCGGACGATGGGCGCCCATCGCGCCCGGGGTCGGCATGCCCGGCTTGGGAGCGGCGGCCGGAGACGGCTTGGCCGCTTCGGCGGCATGCTGATGCTGGCCCGGAGTCGGCACGGGGGACGACGGGGCCGGAGTGTGATGCTCGGAAGGCTGCGGCGCCTTGGGAGCCGGCTTGTTCGAGGACGGTGCGGACTTGGCCGCGCCGGCAGCCGGCGACTTGGCACCGGACTGCTCCTTGAACGCGGACCTCAGACGACGAACCACCGGCGCCTCGACGGTTGAAGATGCGGACTTGACGAATTCTCCCATGTCCTTGAGCTTTGCCAGGACATCCTTGCTTTCCACGCCAAGTTCCTTGGCCAAATCATACACGCGTGCTTTCGCCACTAAAATTTCTCCTATCCGAACCGCGCGTATGACGGCGCGGTCAATGTTTGATTGTCGAGAGCCCACCCTGTTTCATCGTGCGACGTCTCATCGTGCGACCATGATCGTGCTACCTCGTTCTTCGCAATCAAGGCATGACCGTGCGGCACGACCATGCTTGGATTCCGAAACAAGCATACTCGCGCCGTTGGATGTGCGCGCATGTCGCGACACACCCGAAAGTTGCGGTGCAGAACGCCGCGTTACTCCGCGGCCTGCTGCTTCTTGGCGTGCGCCTCGGCGGACTCGATGCCGATCTTCCAGCCGGTGAGCTTCGCGGCCAGACGCGCGTTCTGTCCTTCCTTGCCGATGGCCAGCGACAGCTGGTCGTCGTGGATGAACGCGATCGCGGTCTTGTTCTTCTCGCTGATCACCTGCACGCCGGTCGCCACGGCCGGGCTCAACGCGGACGCGACGAACTTCGCCGGATCGGCGGACCAGTCGACGATGTCGATCTTCTCCGGGCCGAGGTTCTCCATCACCGCGCGCACGCGTGCGCCACCGGGGCCGATCAGCGCGCCCTTCGGGTTGACGCCGTCAGTGTTGGCGCGCACCGCGATCTTGGTGCGGGCGCCCGCCTCGCGCGCGATCGCCATGATCGACACCGCGCCGGACACGAGTTCCGGCACCTCGCGCTCGAACAGCTGGCGCACGAGCTCCGGGTGGGAGCGGGAGACGACGATCTCCGGGCCCTTCAAGCCACGGGCCACATTCACGACGTACACGCGCAGACGCTCGCCGTGACGGTAGCGCTCGCCCGGCACCTGCTCGCGGCGGGGCAGGATCGCCTCGACGTCGCCGATCGCGATGTGCACGTTGGTCGGATCCTTCACGTCCTGCTGGACGATGCCGGTGACGAGCTTGCCCTTCTGACCGGAGAATGCGCCGAACACGCGGTCGTCCTCGGCCTTGCGGAACAGCTGGGTGAACACCTGGCGCGCGGTCGCGGCGGCCAGACGGCCGAAGTCGCGCGGGGTGTCGTCGTATTCCTCGCCAAGCGTCGGAGCCGGGTGCGGATTGTCTTCGGTGGGTTCGCCCGGGATTTCGTCCCGCGCCCACACGGTGAAGGTGCCGGCGCGATCATCGAGTTCCACGCGGGCATGCTTGGCTGCATGGGGTGTTTTCATGTACGCAAGGCGCAGCGCTTCGGCCAACGCCTCATCCAACGCCTCGGGATCGATTCCCTGCTCTGCGGCGAGTTGATGCATTCCTGACAGGTCAAGTTCCATGGGTCAAGACCTCCTATATGAAGTTATTCCGAGCGCAGGGGCCCTATGGTCACAGTCAGATATTAGTGTAAGGGCTTATGCAGACACGTCAGGAGGTTGGTTTGGCCTGTTCGCCGCTCGCCGTGCGCCTTGTCTCGGCGATCGCCGCACTCGCGGCAACGTTGTCGCTGTCCTCCTGCGCCTCGCCGCGCTTCGCCGGCCGCGCCGAGTCCGAACAGACGCTCAGCGCCTGCGAAAGCGCGTATTACGCCGCAGCCGATTCGTCCGCGATGGCCGCACCCGGCAGCAACTGGCCCGCAATCATGCGCTATCTGTCCGCGCGTTCGGCCGCATCGCAGTGGATCGAGGTCGCCGCGCAGTGCACGGATCGTTTTTCCGAGGGCGTGCTGCGCGCCGCGCAGTCGCAGTATGCGGCCGCCGTGCTCGGCGAGCGGCTCGGACTGGGCGACGGCGCATCGCAGTCCGACAACGACGGGCAAGCCGACGATGCATCCGAATCTCATGCCACTGAGGGCGGCTCCGACGATTCCGGGACCTTCACCGTTACGCCGGAGGATGTTACGTCGACATCGGCGAGCGCCGAACATGATCTGACCGGCGTCGCCGCGCTTGACGTCACTCCCACGGCGCTGGCGTCAATGGCACTGGCCGAGGATCGTGCGGGGTTCGTTGCGGAAATCCTGACCGCGCGCGGCGATGACGCGCACGCGACGCTCAAGCTGTCCGCGATGCACAAGTCCGCCGGCGAACGGCTGATATCGCTGTCCAGGGTCGAAGCGACCGCCGATCCGCGGCAGAAAGCGTACGATATCAGCCAACTGACGGCCCATCCGGACAGGATCGTGGACCCGGCGACCGGCCTGACGGCTCCCACGCTGGCCGTTGCCGAAATCAACTGCGCGCGCGAGGAGCTGGACGCGCTCTCCCCCGCCGGGCAAACCACGCAATCCTCGGACACGACGAACGATTCGGGCGAGAGTTCCGGCACTGCCGCAACAACGAACGAAGCGCGCGAGGAATCCGAATCCCTTCGCATCCTCGCGCGCTTCGTCTCGTCCCGCGTCGCCCGGGCCTTCTCGTACGGCTATCCCACCTTCGATCAGGCGTTGTTCTCCTGATCTTTCGCCGAGCACCGCCTCTCAGAAGCACTATCCGCGTTCAGTGCGGTACATCCACGGCCGCGGGAACACCTATCTACGTTCAATGTGGTTCCTCTAGACGGATATCTCAGATATCATCCCCGTCATATCGCCGTCCCATGGCATTTCACCTCCATCGAGGTACCACACTCAACGCGAATAGATGTCCGCACGAACGGGAAAGTACCACACCGAACGTAGATAGGCCCTGCTTGCTCCTCCAACTGGTAGTCACACTCCGGATTCTCGGTCCGAACGGGGGTTACCGCACACGCACGGCGGTCCAGGAGACCGGCGGCAGGGTGACGCGCACGGTGCCGGCGGCCGGGTCGAACGCGACCGTGTCATTGGCGTGCAGGGTGACGCGGTTCTGGTCGTCGAGCGTGTTCTTCGCGTCGATGTCGTCCTCGTGCAAGGTCTGCGCACTCGCTTCGGAGAACGCAACGCCCTTCGGCAGCGCGATCTCGAACTCGTTGGACTCGTCGAGCGAACGGTTGACGACGAACACGTTGATCGAACCGTCCGCGCCGCGCACGGCCACGGAGTTGACGGTCGGGACCTCGCCGTACTTGGCGGTCTCGTAGGTGCCGGAGGCGAGCTTCGGTTCGAGCACGGTGCCGCCCTTGGCGAGCTTGGCGGTGAGCGAGAACGGGTAGAAGGTGGTCTGGCGCCATGCCGGACCGCCCGGCTCGGTCATGATCGGCGCGATCACGTTGACGAGCTGCGCGAGGCTGGCGGCGTGCACGCGGTCGGCGTTCTTGAGCAGCGTGATCATGAGGTCGCCGAACACGACGGCGTCGGCCGCGGAGTAGATGTCCTCGAGCAGGCGCGGCGCGACCGGCCAGTTGCCGATGCCGGACGGGTTCTTGCTCTGCTCCTCCTGCTGGTACCACACGTTCCACTCGTCGAAGGAGATGTACACCTCGTGCTTGCTCTTGAGACGCGCCTTGGTGGCGTCGATGGCGGCGGCCACGTCCTTGATGAAGCCGTCCATGTCGACGCCGGAAGCGAGGAAGCTGGCCATGTCGCGCGTGCCGTCGGCCTTGCGGTCGGGGAAGTAGTAGGCGTGGCAGGAGACGAAGTTGACGTTGTTGTACGTCTTCTGCAGCACAGTTTCCTCCCACGTGCCGAAGGTCGGCATGGAGTGGGCGGAGGAGCCGCACACGACGAGTTCGACGTCCGGGTCCATCTGGCGCATGCCGGCGGCGACGGACGCGGCGAGCGTGCCGTAGTCCTCGGCGGTCTTGTGGCCGAGCTGCCACGGGCCGTCCATCTCGTTGCCGAGGCACCACATGCGGATGTCGAACGGCTTGTCGGCGCCGTTGGCGCGGCGCGCTTCGGACAGCTTGGTGCCGCCGGGAATGTTCGCGTATTCGAGCAGGTCGAGGGCGTCCTCGAGGCCGCGCGTGCCGAGGTTCACGGCTTCCATGAGCTCGTTGCCGCCGGTCTTGTCGAGCCATGCGGCCATTTCGTGCAGGCCGAACTGGTTGGTTTCGGTGGAGTGCCAGGCGAGGTCGAGGCGGCGCGGGCGCTCTTCCTTCGGGCCGACGCCGTCTTCCCAGCGATAGCCGGAAACGAAGTTGCCGCCGGGATAGCGGATGGTGGTCGCGCCGAGTTCCTTGACAAGGTCGATGACGTCCTGGCGGAAGCCGTCCTTGTCGGCCGTGGGGTGGCCGGGCTCGTAGATGCCGGTGTAGACGCAACGGCCGAGATGCTCGACGAACGAGCCGAAGATGCGGTCGTTGACGGGGGCGACTTCGAAGTCGTTGTCGACGACGAGACGGGATTCGCCCGCCTGTGCCTGCTGGGCGGTCTGCTGGGTCATGCTGCTCCTTTGCTTGGGCCTGTGTCGCTGCGCGCGATGGCGTGTCGGCAGGGCTGCTGTTGCTGTTCGCCATACCGCCGCTCTGTACCGCATCGACGATATGTACCGGTACATATTCTATAGGTCGCAACGCTGCGACACACGGCGTTTTTACAACGATGTACCGTTCACATAACAAAAAACGGCCTCGAACGTGCGGCCGTTGTAGGATTCCCTCAGGTCGGCGTCTGCGGGCCGACTCGCGGCCCGGCTCACGCCTTGACGCGTCAGAAGTCGAAGTTGTCCGGATCGGCGCTGTTGCGATGGCCCGTGCTCAGCGTGTTGATCGCGGCCATGTCGCCGGCGGTCAGCTCGAAGTCGAACACGTCGACGTTCTGGCGGATGCGCTCGGCGTGCACGGACTTGGGCAGCACGACCATGCCGCGCTGGATGTGCCAACGAATTGCGACCTGAGCGGCCGACTTGCCGTACTTCGCGCCGATTTCGGCCAGCAGCGGCGAGGCGAGCAGGTTGCCGCCGGTGCCGCCGAGCGGGCTCCACGCCTCCGCGGCCATGCCGTGGCCGTGCACGAAGTCGACGAGCTCCTGATTGGTGAACTGCGGCGACGACTCGATCTGGTCGACGGCCGGCACGACGTCGCTGTTGGCGAGCAGCTCGTTGATGTGGTGCTGGTGGAAGTTGCTCACACCGATCGCCTTGGCACGGCCGGTCGCGGCGATCTCCTGCAGCTCGTCCCACGCCTGCTGCCATCCGTCCGCCGGCCAGTGGATCAGGTACAGGTCGATGTAGTCGAAGCCGAGCCGTTCGAGGCTTTCGTCGAACGCGGCCTTGGCGCGGTGCGCGCGGATGTCGTCGTTCCACAGCTTCGTCGTCACGAAGATGTCCTCGCGCGGCACGCCGGAACGGCGCACGCCTTCGCCCACGGATTCCTCGTTGTCGTAGATGCGGGCCGTGTCGATGTGTCGATAGCCGGCTTCGAGCGCGCTGCGCACCGCGTTGACGGTCACGTCGCCGGCCGGCGTGCGGAAGACGCCGAGGCCGACCTGCGGAATGACGGTGCCGTTGTTGAGGGCGATCACCGGCTGATCGCCGGGCTGATGCTCAGGAGTCATGACTCCCCTTTCGTTGCCGTGATTGCTGAATCGTTTACAGCATACGTGCGCATCCGGCCTCGGCGCACGGTCAGCTCACGGCCGAAACGCGCCGTGGCCGAACGTCGCGGTCAACCACGCCGGATCATCGGACGCGACCGACGAACGTCGCCTCGATCGAGCACCCGCGCCGCAGGTCGCGTCACGGCCGTGCCACGTGTCCGCCGCGCGGCCGACGCCGTCGGCCCACGATCCATCGCACCGCCGCGGCCCCGGCAACCAGCACACCGACCGTCACGGAACCCGCGATGATGGCGAACGTGCGCATCGGGGCGTCGTAGTCCGTCGTGTCCGGAGTCGTCGGGTTCGGAATGCGGTGGCCGCGCACGAGCAGTCGGTGCGTGTTCACGCCGTACGGCGTGCAGGTGATGACGGTCGCATAGTCCTTGCCGTCTTCGATCGCCAGATCGTCGAAGTCGTCGGGCAGCACCACGCTGATCTTGTCGACCTGATAGGTGAGCGTGTCGCCGAGCACGTGGAACGCGAACGTGTCGCCTTTTTCCAATGTGTCCAGTCCGGTGAGCAGCTTCGCGCTCGGCAGTCCCGTATGCCCGGAGACGGCGGCGTGCGTGCCGGCGCCGCCCACCGGCAGGCTGCTGCCGGCGAGGTGGCCGACGGCGATCTGCAGGACGGATTCGTCGGTGCCGTGATAGATGGGGAAGCGCACCTGCAGTTTGGGGATGGTGACGTATCCCATGATGCCGGTGCCGGATACGTCGAGCAGCGAGTCGTATTCCTTGCGTTGCGCGTCCGTCATGCGCCACCGGTTGGCGTTCGACGGCAGCGCCGCGTTGTAGGCGCGGGCCGCTTTGAGCATGGCTTGTTTTTGCGCCGCGGGCAGTTCGTCGGTGTGTTCGACGTAGGTGTCCACCGCGCGTGACTGATGCATGCGGTTCCACCAGTCGGCCGTCGACGGATACGCGAGCAGGCCCAGTCCCACGACCAGTACCACGGCGAAAAACGCTGACAGCACGGCGGAGACGATGTCGGAGATCTTCCGTTTCCCGTGACGTTCGGCCATGACCGGTCCTTTCCGTCTTCGCATGACTGTACGCGTGGATTGTGCGTGACTGTGTCCCGCGTGACTGTATGACTGCAACCGTTCTCATTGTAGGGGAACGGACGGCGCCCGCAGCGGCGCGAGCGCGACATGAGAAAGACCTTCCGGCCGCAGGAATAGGAGTAACGACGGCCGGAAGGTCTGTTGGTTGATATTACGGGCGATGGGGCGGCTGCACGGAGTCCGCGAGGTGAAGAGAGGTGAGGTGCGAACCCGTGCCCACCGTGCCATCAAGTGTTGGTGCTATCGGATGCCGCCGTTGGCCGTCCTCCTGCGTCGGCGATGCAGGATCAGCAGGCCGGCGGCGCCGAGCGCTGCGGCGCAGGCCGCCGGGACCGCGACGCTGGCGCCGGTATTGGCGGGCGGCGTCTGCGTGGACGGCGGCGTGGTGGTCGTCGGCGGAGTCGTGGTCGTCGGCGGAGTCGATGGCGGCGTCGTCGGCGGGGTGGTCGGAGGCGTCGTCGGCGGCGTTTCGGGCGGGGTCTCCGGCGGCACGGCCGTATTGGTCACGGTCGTCTCGTCGCCGTCGCGGTCGACCAGCACCGTGTAGCCGTCGGCGACGGTCTTCTCCACGATCTTCCACTCGCGATCCGCCGCCAGTCCGGTCCATTCGTGCGTCCACTGATTCGCCTTGTCCAGCGTGACCTCGTCGTAGACCTCGCCGTCGCGCAGCAGCTGGACGACCACGCTTGCAGGACGGCTGGATTCCGTGTCGCCGCTCCAGACCTTGCGCACCTTCTTCGTCACCGTTTCCGGCGTGTCCGGAGGCGTCGTCTTCGGCGAGCAGACCGCCTTCGGCTGCAAGGGCACGTCCATCGACGTGCCGTCCCTGCCGTCGGACGGCAGCGCCACGATCGTGGCCGACGTGCCGCAGGTCAGCGAGTCACTGTCGTACGAGCCCGCCATGACCAAGTACAGGCCGCGCGACAGTCCGTCGAACGTCGCGTTGCCGTCGGCGTCCGTGTTCTTCGGCTGCTGTTGCGGCCGCAGATCGTCGCGCAGGACGTATCCGGAGAGCGTTTCGGCGAGCTCGCGGCTGGTCTCCTGGTTCAGGTTGTCGATGCTCAAGTCCAGCGGATACTGCGCGAACTGTCCGTCCGGCGTGAAGCCGTTGCCCTTGGCGTTCCACGCGCCGACGTAGTACAGGTCAATCGTCACGCCGGCGAGCGCGGTGTCCTTGTACACGTAGTTGACGGCGATGCTGCCCGTGGTTTCGTCGGTTTGGCCGTCGTCAGCCAGTGCCGTGCGTGTCGGCAGCAGTGCGATGATGCACGACAGCAGGAGCGCCAGCGTGCAGATCGTCGCGAGGACGGATGCCCGCCAGTGCGACGCCGACTGCCGTTCTTCCGCGGCGGCTCGCGCGTCTGCAACGGCGCGGCGGACGACACGGCGACCGTCGTTACGCGCCGTGCCGCAATCGGATTCCGCGTGGTTCATCATGCCTCCTTGATAGTGCGTGACCGTCAGCGGCGACCGGTCCGGTCGGCCGTCGCCGCGGGCGGCGTTCCGGTTTCGGCTCTCTACGAATCGTTGATCCGTCATCATGCGCCTGTCCGTTTCCGTGATTCAGCGCTTGGTGCGGCGGCGGACGGCGAACCATGCCACGGCGGCAATCACGCATGCCACGCCCGCGACGTACAGCGCCGCCGTGCCCATGCCGCCGGACTTCGGCAGGGTCGAGCCGCGAACATTCTGGACGGTGATGGATGCAGTGCCGGCGTACTCGGTTTTATCCTTGTCATCCGGGTCCGTACGGCTGTCGACGGAGAACTTCGTGATCTTGGAGCTCTTGTCGGCCTGTCCGTTCTCGCCGAGGTTATAGAAGTTGAGCGAGGTCAGCTTCGGGTTGTCGCTCTCGGTGTCATGCTCGGCGACGATCCAGAAGTCAAGACCGCCCCACTTGTTGTAGTTGGTCGGCGGGTTGGTTTCCTCAAGCCGGTACCTGCCGGCGTCCAGACCATTGAAGGTGAACGTGGCGCCGTCCGCGCAGAAGTCTTTATCGCCTGACTCAATCGTCTGGACGGGCACGTAGTCCTTCTTGGTCGCGTCGTACTTGGACAGCTCGAATGTGGCACCGGGCTTGGCCTTGTTGTTCTCGTCCGTCTTGTTGACGGTGATGCGGAACGTGAACACGATGACCTGGTCTTCGGGCGTGGTGCCGGTGTCGCCCTCGCCGCCCTGGGTCGGGTTGTTGGAGTAGGTCAGGTCGACCTTGTTCGGATTGCCCTCGTAGCCGATGTGCGCGCCCGTGTTGAGTTCGACGGTGTATTCGACGATGACGTGGCTGTCCTTGTCGAGCGTGATCTTGCTGCCGTTCGTGTCGACGATCTGCTTGAGATCGGTGAACGAGACCGTTAACACGTGGCCGCCCGCGTATTCGTCGGTCGTGGTCTTGTCACTGGTTGCACCGTCGGTTGCAGCGGTCGACTTATAGTCCTGATAGTCGACCACGTAGCCGGTCGCCTTGTCCGCATCAGCGGTCGCACCGGTCACGTTCTTGATTTCCGTGCACTTGCCGGTCGTGTCGCCGGTACAGGTGAGCGTGCCGTCGCCGTAAGCGGTGCCGGTGACCGCGTAGACGTGCACGTCGTACTTCGGCGTGACGGTCGTGCCGGAGTCGGTCTTGGCATCGTCCGTCGTGCTGGCCGCATCGTTGGACGCCGTCTGGTCATCCGACTTGTCCGGCTTGCCCGAGTGCAGCGTCAGGCCCTTGGACATGGTGTCCCTGAACGAGTACTTGTACCAGCCGTAGGAGTCGTACGTGGTCGGCAGCGTGCCGTCGAGGCGGTAGTTGATCGGCTCGTGGTCATGCTCGTGGTCATGCTCGTAGTAGTCGTGGTCGGCGGAGTCCTGCCAGCCGGTGCTGGCGCTCGAACCGATGGAATCGTCGGTGTCCTTGACCTTCTTGGTCACGGTCGGCACGGTGCCCTTCGGCTTGACGCTCACGTTGCCGGCGACCTTGAGGATGTAGTCCGTGCCGGAAGCACCTTCGGAGCCGGGGATGCTGGATGCGTTGCCCTTGTTGCGGATCAGATAGTAGCCGGCCGGGACCGTAATGGTGTACTTGCCCTCACTTGGCGTAGATGTCCACGCACCTGCCTCGTCAAGATGATTCCCGACGATCTTGGCGAACTCATGCACCGCGGCTTCCTTGGCCGCCGCCGAAAGCCCGTTCGCAGCGGAGCCATTCGCAGAGCTGCTTTCGGACGCGGCGCCGTCGGTCTTCTCGTCGGTCGAAGCCGAGCCGGTCTCGTCCTTCGCGGACGCATCACCGGTCGTATCGTCGACAGCAGTCGAACCGTTCTCGCCGCTATCGGACGCAGCATCGCCGGTCATGCCCGCAGTCGCATTCGAATCATCCGCGGACGCGGCATCGCCGGACGCATTGTCATTCGACGTATCCGTCTTGTCGTCCGCCGCGTCGCCAGTCGTGCTTTCGTTTGCAGTGTTCTTATCACCGTCAGTCACGCTGCCGTCGGTCTTCCCCGCACCATTGCCGGAGCTCTCGTCATTGCCGTTGTTGCTCGTGCCGCCGCCGACTTCGGCGAAGTTCAGGCCCAGCACCTTGGCCACTTCGGCGGCGGTCGTCACGCCGGGAGCGGTCGCTGCGTTATTCGGATTGTATGACGCGAACACGTTGACGCCGTTCACGTTGAATGCGGAGTCCGTTTTCAGTTCGTCGATGATCGTGGACTTGGCATTGTCCCGATCGTCATCGCTCATAACACCTTGCGCCGCCGTGGCGATGTTCTTGCCCCATTGGATGTCGGACAGCACGCCGGACTTGCTCAGCGTGCCGGAGAACACCTGATATGCCGTGTACGTGTATCCGGGCGTGGTGTTCTCGATGGTGATCGTGTAATCGCCGTTCGCCGTCGGCGTCGCAGCACCGTCGTCGGCGTTCGCGGCCAGCGGGGCGCCCAGCCCGAACAACAGCATGGACGCCGCGGCCATTATTCCCGGAAGGGCCTTCCCCCACTGCTTCATAGCCATTCTTTCCCCTTGAACACGCGCATCGAATTGCCGAGCTGCATCGTCTCTCCTCCGTTCTCCGGATCCTCCGCATGGATCGCCCTCGTCGGCCATCGGGTATCCCTCCCGGCGGCCGTAACCGCTTGACGGGATGGAATGCGCGGCCACTTCGAGGCACACTCCATGTGTTATGGCGAGGCCATACGAATGGCAACGTTTGCAGAAACGGAAACACAACCTCTTCTTGTGGAATATCGGCCTATTCCCGTCTCATACAGCCCTCGCGCCGCTGCTCGCATCTCCTTGCTATCTTCAGCATACTGCGTACGTATTCAAAAATACAATTCGCCAACCAGCAATGCAAGAAAAGGCATCGTTGCCAGCCCTGAAATACCGCCATTAGCAAGCACACTCCACCACGGCGTGTCGCTACAACGTTTGCAAACCCTCATCCACTTGCAATCATTCGCAACCGGCATTCTCAGCAGAAGCCGCCAGAACACCGGCATCGTCCTAACATATCTGACCGGTTTTCCCCACAGTGCTGTTCAAACGATCGGACATGCCACCGGCGAAAAGACAATGTGGGGATATTCATACCACAAAAGGAAGGCAAGGACGTGAGATCACGGGCGTCGTCCCGGCAAAGCGGGGACACAGCCGCCATGAAACTTTCCCGGCAATTCTTCTTGGTAGTTCCATCCCCACATGTGAAGCAACAGACGCAAATTTGGGGATAATCACACCATGAACACCACAGAAAACGGCTATAAATGACAGGAAATCCCCACATCCGATGTTCATAGGCAGATAAAGGGGAATCATAAGAAAAGAGGCCCGAAATCCGAAGATTCCGGGCCTTACGGGCGGATAGGGCGAGATTCGAACTCGCGGAGGGGTTAGCCTCACACGCTTTCGAGGCGTGCTCCTTAGACCGCTCGGACACCTATCCATTCGTTGCGTAAGCAACTTGTCCATTATAAGGCGAATCACCGATCATGCAAACGCAATCGCATGCCGGGCGTGTCGGACACGACGCGGCGCACGCACCGCACCAAGCCCGGCATCACGGCATCGCAATAACGGCAACGATCACGGCATCGCAGCTTCGCGACGTCACAACATCGCCGTCACAGCTGCTGCTCGTGCACCGACGCGTTCACCCACTGGTGCTGCTCCACGTTGTATCCGGAGAAAATGCCGATGTCGAGCATGCAGTCGCGGTAATCGCGGCCGTGCGCGATCGTGATGTAGTTGTCGTCGACCATGCGGTTGTGCGTCGGATCGAGGCCGATCCAGCGCCCGTCATGGTAGATCTCGACCCACGCGTGCGTCGCGCCCTCGCCGCCGAGCAGGCCGGCGATGTAGCGCGCGGTGAGCCCGACGTGGCGGCACACGGACAGCATCACATGCGCGTAGTCCTGGCACACGCCCTTGCGCTGGGCGAGCGCCTCCTCGGCCGTGGTGCGGATCGTGGTGGATGCGGGCGTGTACACGAACGCGTGGAACACCTCGTCCATCACCTCGCGCGCCTGGTCGATCGGCGTCGCGTCGATCGGCAGCGCGGACAGCCGGATCCTGCACATCTCGATCATCTTCTCGATGCACGGGCCGGGAATCGTGAGCGCCGAGTTGAACCGGTACAGCGGCTTGTAGATCTCCGGCTTGATGTGCTCGTTGTCGACGAACGCGATGCCCTTGACCGTGTAGTTGAACATGGTGTGCGGCTCGGGAATGAAGCCCGTCATCACCACGGAGTCGAAGGAGTCGATCGTCGTTTCGAGATCGACGTGCGGTTCGATGTCGACTTCCACGTCGACGACCTGCTGGCGCGGTCCGGTGGCCGGCACGCAGCGGAGCTGGAATCGGTGGTCGGTGACCGGCGAGCTGAACGACAGCTTCATCTCGTAGTCGAACACCAGTTTTTTCATGAATACACGACTCCTCACATGGACGCCTCGGACGAATGGGCTTGCCTCTGCTCACAAAAGTCCACTCCAGTCTAGCAGAGGCGGCCCGTCCGTGCCGGGACGCGTCTGCGTGCCGGCCGTGTCCGCCGCAGCGGCGGCCGGTCGGCACACGCATCGTACACGTCACGCGCACACGTCACGCGTCGCACACGTCACGCGCGCCACGCACACGCGTCACGCGCCGATCGTCACGGCCGCTTCGCGTCCATGTTCATCGAGCTGAGCGCGTTCGTGTCCTTGAGCTCGCCGGACGCGGCGCGCGTGTTGAAGTCGTCGAGGAACGCCTGCAGACGCGCGGTGAGCTCCGGGTATCCGCGGTCGGGCAGCTGTCCGAGCAGCCAGCTGATGCCCGAGCCGAAGCACTGCGGCAGCGGCATGCCGTCGAGCGCCTTGGAGTACGTCTCCAGCTTGGCCAGCGGCGCGTCGAGTTCGTCGGGCGACAGGTGGAAGCGCGTGTACAGGTCGATGCGTTCGAGGTACTTGCCGATGAAGATGAACGCCTTGAGCGTGATGTCGACGGTCGAGTTCTCGACACCGCCCCAGAACGCGAGCATGTCGTCGGCGATGTCGCGCTGCGAGTAGATGTCCTCGGCGCTGTCGGAGCGCTCCGCGGCCTCGGTGATGTTCGTGACGGCGAGTTCGATGTACTGCAGCAGCCGCGACGTGAGTTCGGGGCGCAGCACGACCGCGTTGTTGAACGCGGCGACGATCGCGCTGCGCACGGAGTCCGGGTTCGAGCCGTCGTACAGGAACGAGTGGATGAAGCCGTCGAAGTCCTCGAAGTCCTCGGGCAGGTCGAGTGCGCGGGCGAACGGGCGGAACGCGTCCACGTCGGTGTCCATCACGCGGTCGTAGAACGGGAAGAACTGGACGAGCGTGGTGAACGCACGCTCGGTGTAGCGGCCGAGCCAGTACAGGTTGTCGGCCTTGGACGCGGTGACGAGCGAGAGCGTGTGCTTGCGCGAATGCGGGATCAGGTTCACGGAGGCGACCGATTCGCTGCGCTGCTGCGCGCGCTCGTGTGATTCGGTGCCGTGCTCCGGCGCGAGCACCCACGTGTCCTTGAAACCGCCGCCCTGCGACGAGTTGACGATCATCTGGCCGGGCACCGACGAGTAGCGGGTCAGGCCGGAATACCAGACGTGCGTGTTCTGCCCGGTCACGACGAACGCGCGCAGGTCGGCCTTGCGCGGGCTCGCCTCGCCGGTCTTCGGGTCGATCACGTCGATGTCGCGGAACTGGATGACCTCCTGCGCGATGAACCGGCGCGGTTCGGCCTTGATGCGGTCGGCCAGCTCCTCGCGCGCGGCGTGGTCGAGCGACGAGCCGAACACGACGCCGTAGCCGCCGGCCTCGGCCACGTCCTTGATGACGAGTTCGCCGATGCGGTCGAGCACCGTCTTGCGGTCGGCGTCGAACATCGGCATGTACGTCGGCGCGTTGTGCAGGATCGGTTCCTCGCCCAGATAGTACTTGATCATCTGCGGCACGAAATAGTAGATCGCCTTGTCGTCGGCCGCGCCGTTGCCGGGCGCGTTGATGATCGCGACGTTACCGGAACGGTATGCGGACAGCAGGCCGGGCACGCCGATCACCGAGTCCGGGTTGAACGCGAACGGGTCGAGGTATTCGTCCGACAGGCGGCGGTACACGGCACCGACGCGGTGCTTGCGGCCGGCGTAGTCGAGGAAGTACAGCTTGTTGTCGACGACTTCGAGGTCCTCGGGGAACGCGAGCGCCGCGCCGGTCTTCTCGGCCAGGTACGCGTGCTCGAAGAACGCGGAGTTGTAGCGGCCGGGCGTGAGCACCACGGCGATGCCCTCGGTGGAGACGAAGTCCATCGCCTTGCGCAGCAGGCGCGGGTAGTCGCGGTTATCGCGCACGTGCACCTCGCGGAACAGCTTCGGATTGGTGCGGCGCTCGATGTCGCGCGCGAACAGCGGGTAGCTCGCGCCGGACGGGATGCGCAGGTTGTCCTCGAGTACCCACCAGCGGCCGTCCTCGCCCTGCACGAGATCCTCGCCGGCGATGTGCGCGAAGATGCCGCCGGGAGGGGTCACGCCGTTGACCTGCGGGAAGTAGCCGGCCGACGTGTACACGTATTCCTCGGGGATGATGCCGTCGTGGATGATGCGCTTGTCGGAGTAGATGTCCTTGAGGTACGCGTTGAGCGCGTTGACGCGCTGCTTCAGGCCGGCTTCGAGTTGGTCGAATTCGTCGGATGCGATGATGCGCGGGATCGGGTCGTACGGGAACAGTCGGTCGTGGTATTCGCCGTTCTTGTACACGCCGAACCGCACGCCGTTGCGGCTCAGCTCGCGGTTGATCGCCTCGCGCCGGTTGACCAGTTCGCCCGCCAGTTGTAACGCCGATTCGACCATGTCGCACTCCTCGTCTCGTGTCGTTGCCGCACAGCCCGGCATCGCGCATGCCGCGCCCGTGACCGTGCATCGTTGCGGCTCGTTCCGGAGCGCGTCGTGTGCGTTGCATGCGATGCGTGCGTTGCGTACGACGCTCGCGATACATGCGATTTCGGCGCACGCTCGCGCCCCGGCCGGAGCCATGATTACCGGTTACGCTAGTCGCGCGCGGTTACCGTCCGTGCGCGACTGTGTTACGGGAGTGTTAGACGACGCGTCCGCACACGGACGACGGCCGGCGCGGCGCTCGCACCAGTCACGTCAGTGTGTTGGCCGCATTGGCCTGAGCTCGGCCGAGTTTGGTTGGGGGCGGGGGCGGTCTGAACTACAGCGTGCGCTTGGCGCGGATCGCCTCGGCCCGTGCGGCGAGCTGATCGTCGGCCGGATACGCGATGCGTTCGAGCGTGAGTCCCTGCGGGGCGATCGGTCCGGTGGATCCTTCGCGTAAGGGCGTCGCCATTTTGCCGGCGAACCAGTCGAGCGAACGTTTGCCGCAACCGACCTGCACGCAGCCGCCGACCAGTGATCGGACCATGTTGCGCGCGAACGCGTCGGCCACAATCGTGAAGCACAGCAGTCCGGACTCGACGGCCGGCGTGCGGTACCGCTCCCCCATCGCGTCGGCCTCGTCGACCAGCGGACGTGCCGGCACGCGACGCCAGTACGCGGTTTTGACCTCGCGGATCGTCGTGCCGCCCGGGTTCGGCGTGGCGAACGAGCCGAAATCATGCAATCCGATCGTCATCGCGGCGGCCGCGTTCATCGCGTCGAGGTCAAGATCGTCGTCGATGTGCAGCACGAACCCGCGCGTACGCGGATCGACTTCGCTCCCCCGGTCGGCGATGCGGTACACGTACGTGCGTTCCAGCGCGGAAAAACGCGCGTCGAAACCGTCCGGCGCGGGCGCGACCGAGCGGACGGCGATGTCCGCGGGCAGCAGTCGCTGCAGTCGTCGCATGAGCGCGACGGTCGGCGTCACGTCCATGTGCCCGACCGCGCGGGCGAGCGTCTCCGGCGACACGTCGACGTGGCAGACCTGATGACTGGCGTGGACGCCGGTGTCGGTGCGGCCTGCGACGACCAGCCGCAGCGGCTCGGCCTGCGCCTCGGGCGAGGACGGATCGTCCGGCACGCGCAGGATCCTGTGCAGCGCGGCTTCGATCTCCCCCTGCACGGTGCGCAGCGCGGGCTGCTTCGCCCACCCGTAAAATCCGCCGCCGTCGTAGGCCAGGTCAATCCGCAGTCTCATGGTTTCCGTCATGGGGCACCATCATAGCGAATCAGCTGCGGGAATATCCTGGCACGAAGCCATCCGCAGGTGCGCCTGCCGGCAGTTCGACGATCGAGAGGCTGATTTCACGATCCATCGAGATCAGTTCGACGATCGAGAGGCTGTTCTTCCTCAATAAACACCATTTAGGGGGTATATATCAGGGCAGAACCGGTGTTTGACGCGGAATGATAGCCTCTCGATCGTAAAACCGACCTCGTCACAGGGGAAAATCAGCCTCTCGATCGTGAAACCGCCCGACCAATCTTGGTCCTCCGGCCTCGGTCCGGATAGCACAAGGGGTCGGGAACCCTTGCGGA
>NZ_JAHBBH010000015.1 GCF_019331735.1 Bifidobacterium miconis | reverse complement strand
CCTCCAGATCGCCGCCCAAACCGGCCAAGACGCCGCCTACGAGCTCGTCAAATACCAAGACGCCTGCCTCGCCAACGGCCGCATCCCCAAGGATCCCGCCGCCGGCTTCCGCAACTGGCTCCGCCGCGCCACCAACCACCCAACCACCACCACGACACCACCCCCAACCCCAGCCACGCCCATGACCCGAGACCAGCAACTCAACGCCAGCACCGACAGGATCCTCGCCAACAGCAACATCCTCAACAGCCTCCTGCCCACCCCCGAAGCCCGCGCCCAATGGCGGCCAAGCCTCAAACAAGCGCTCGCCGACGGGCTCGCCCCGGCCGAAGCGGTCGCCATGGTCACCAGCGCGATCCGCCTCAACCGCGAAGACCTGCCGGGAGAGGACTTCTGATGGGCGGGATCGTGCAGGCCACCATCGACTGGCACACCGCCAGCCCCACGCAGCTCGACGGCCGCCGCTGCATCATCACCACCACCAACGGCACCATCATCGACGGCCACCTCAAAGCCCACCCGCCAACCAACAGCGCCTACGCCACCACCCGCTTCACCCTCGACGACACCGAACAACACCTGCGAGGCTTCCACGTCCTGTCCATCGACGCCCGCCACCACACCAGGATCCTCCAACCACACATCCGAACCCTCACCATCACCGAAGGAGTCAAACCAATGAGCATCATCGAACAGGAAATCACCCGCCAACACGACAACGACCCCACCTACCTCGACACCAACCTGCAAAACGCATGGGCCCAAGGCTACAAAGCCTGCTCCCGCCGCACCCCCACCGACCAGGAAATCGAAGCCGCCGCCCGCCGCCTCCACGAACTCGACTGCTCCAACCACGGCCTCGTCCTCGACCTCGACGCCGCTTGGAACACCATGCTCCCCGGCAACAAAGCCATCTACCGCCTCACCGCCAAAACCATCATCACCACCGCACAACAAACCGCACTCCAATGACCATCCAAATCATCACCCACATCTACCGCTTCACCTGCGACCAATGCGCCACCACCCACCAATGCTTCGCCCCCAACCTCAACGAAGCATGGCACAAAGCCCGAAAACACGGCTGGCGCCACCAATACGGCCACACCTACTGCAGCAAACAATGCGCCCAAACCCTCACCCTCCTCTAATCGAAAGAAAACCCACATGAACGAACAACAAAAAACCATGCTCGACATCCTCCTCGGCGCCGCCCTACGCAACGGATGCCAAATCCAAATCACCCTCACCCCCAAGAACTACTACGACGACGGCGAAACCCTCGACGAAACCCCGCAATACCTCAACGACCCGAAAGCCAACCAATGACCAACCCCACCACCATCATCAAATCCCGCCACATGAAAGAACTCCCCGTCCCCGACGGTTACACCGCGCTCGCCGCCATCAACGGCATCAACGCACCCATCCGCCAATGGCAATCCCGCGACTACCTCGCCGCCCTCTACCACGACCGCAACGGCCACACCCGCCTCAGCGTCAACCGCATCCAACGCGACAAGCGCACCAACGAATGGAAAGACGGCATCACCTGGGACGAACTCCAACGCATCAAACAAGAAACCCTCGGCAACGTCTGGGCCGTCGAAATCTACCCACCCGAACCCGACCTCGTCAACATCCACAACATCCGCCACCTGTGGATCCTCCCCCAACCACCCACCTACGCCTGGCACAACAAGGAACAAGCATGAGCACCAAAACCGAACTTTCCATCCAATCACACACAAGCAACGACCAAGACGCAGGCCTTCGACTCAACCTCACCCCCGACGACCCAATCAACGGCCGAAAACTCATGTGCTGGCCAAACACCACCAACCCATTCCCAATCGACTGGGACGACGCCGAACTCCTCTGGCGCTGGCTCGGCCTCACCCTCAACAAACCCATCCCGGAGAACGAACAATGAACCAAACCACATTAGCCAAACGCATCATCACATTAGTTTGCACCGCTCTTTGCATTACCGCGCTCGCCGGCTGCGGCACCACCGACAACACCGAGACCCCCAACACAACCACCACAACCGTCACCAAATCAGAATGCACCAACTACAGCAACGACTTCCGCACCTGCACCATCACCATGCCCGACACCCGCCGCGTCACCTGCATCTACTTCCACGAAGGCTACGCCGGCGGCCTCTCCTGCGACTGGAACCACGCAGACGGAGCCGACCAGCAATGACCACCGGCGACGACTGGTGGGCCAAAGCCGCATGCCAAGGCGAAGACACCGAAATCTTCTTCCCCCAAACCCCCGCCCAAGAACGCGCCGCCAAAGCCATCTGCAACACCTGCCCCGTCAAAAAACAATGCGGCCACTACGCCGCCACCCACACCATCTACGGCTACCCAATCACCGGCATCTGGGGAGGAAAACACCGAGGCACCCCCACCAAAACCACGACATAATACAAACGGGCCTGATGCCAACCAACAAAACACGACGCAACCGCACACGACAACCAAGGAGCATCATGACCCACACCCACCCCTGCCCAACCTGCAACCAACCCATCACCAACCCCCACACCATCTGCAAACAATGCACCTGGCAATACCAAACCGACTGCACCCAACTCGCCGCCCTCACACCAGACCTCACCCTCATCACCACCAAACAAGCCAACCCCAACCCACACCACAACAGCGCTCGCCAGAATCAAGGCTCGGCGCCGCTGCCGTTGCGCACGGACGCGTTCGACCTGCAGTCCAGGATCCGCGAGTACGCGGTCAACGCGAGCCTGCTGCTGGGACTCAAGCCGGGGGATTCGGATGACGTGGCGGGGATGCTTCGCACGATCGCCGCGCTGCAGCACGTCGACAGGTCGCCGGTGGCACCGCAGCTGGCGGCCACGGCCCGCGAGCTGGCCGGCGAGGTGTGGGCGATGTTCGAGCCGAGGGAGCCGCGCACGTTCGCCGGACACTGCCCGTCATGCAATGCGGTGATCTACGCGCCGCTCGCATCGAAGGCAGCCTACTGCAGCCAATGCGGCCAGCTCGTGGATCTTACGTGGCTGCGCGAAGAAACGCTGCGCCGGCTCCGATCCAGTCGGACGACCAAGACCGCCGGCGAATTGAGCGAATGGCTCACCAGCTGGGGACTCAAGGTATCGAAGCGCACCATCCAACGCTGGGCTCAGGAAGGCAAGATCGTCGTCGGCCCCGAGGACGCCAACGGCCGGCGCACCTACCAGATCGGCAGCATCATCAAACGCTTCGACGCCGGCGACCTCTAAACGCGACACGCCGATGACCCTAGAAGAAAACGGTTTGGCGCGGTACACATGATACAGATGGCCTGCGGTGTAGATGGGTGGGGCCATCTAGCAGGCAAACCTCGCAATCCTTGCGGATCGCGAGGTTTTCTTGTACCTGACGGAGGTGTTCACATCAGCGGCAAACGCACCCATTCACGGGCATTCGGCAAACTCAAGAAGGCGTTCTTCGAGGAAGGCCAACGACTCGACGCGGCCGGCGACCCCGCGGCGGACTGCTGGATCTGCCACAAGCGCATCGACTACACCGTCCCGCCCGGCACCACAGACCTCAGCCACGAACTCGACCACTACTATCCGGTCAGCGAATACCCCGAATTGCAAGAGGATCCCGCGGGCTTCAGACACAGCCACCGCAAATGCAACCGCGAGCGCGGTGATGGTCAGCCGAAGCTGGACATGGGTGACGTGATTCCCGCGTGGTGGTGACCTTGAAGGAGGACATGATGGACAACGATTCGAGCGTGTGCGCCAGGCTGGCGATGATGCTTGACGAGAATCCGTCGTGTCGCGTGCTGATCTTGGGCCGGTACATGCCGCCGGTTCGTGCCGCGTACAATACGGTGCGTCATCGGGCCGGCAAGGCGAGGCTTAGGCAGACGCTGGCCGGCTCGAATCACCTGCGTTCGTCGAATGATGCGGGCGGTCGGCTGGAAGCGTTTGCGCCGATTGGTTTGGCGCGTGGATTGAAGGTCGATGCGGTCCTCTACGTGGGCGCCGGCGACGAGCACACGAGCCTGGTGCTCGAGGGGTTCGCCGCCGGCGGCGCGATCGTGTATCACATTCTCTGATTTCGGCGTCGGGTAGGGGCGTTCGGATTTGCCGACGGCCTCGGCCGGACCACCCACCGCGCCCGAGTTTTTCTCTCCCCCCGGCCTTTTGCCACCCCATCGCGCTTGCGGGCTCGGGGCTGGTTTTTCCTCGTTTTTTCGCTGGTTTTCCATGGGAAGGAGGCGTAAATGACCGAGCTTCAGACCGAATCGTTCCCGATTGACGCGCTGACCCCGTATCATCGCAATCCGCGGCGCGGCAATGTGACGAAGATCGCGGAAAGCCTGAAGGCGAGGGGCCAGTACAAGCCGATCGTCGTCAACAAGGGCTCCAAGACCGGCATTCCGAACGAGATTCTGGCCGGCAACCATACCTGGCAGGCGGCCAAGAGCCTCGGCTGGACCACCATCCAGGCCGTCACCGTTGACCTCGACGCCGACCAGGCCGCGCAGATCGTCGTGGCGGACAATCGGCTCGCCGATCTCGGCGGATACGATGCGGCGGCGCTCGCCGAGGTGCTGTCGGGCATCGAAGCGCCGACCGTGGGCACCGGGTACGAGGCGGACGACATCGCCGAGATCATCGCGGCGGCGAAACCGTCCCCCGCGGAGTTGAAGGATCCCGACGACGTGCCGGCCACGCCGCGCAAGCCGTTCACCCAGGCCGGTCAGATCTGGAAGCTGGGCGACAGTCTCCTCGTGGTCGGCTCCAGCACCGACGAACAGCTCGTCACCAAAGCCGTGGGCATGATCGGCCAACCATCCTGCATCTGGACCGATCCGCCGTACGGCGTCGCCTACAAGGGCGCCACCAAGGATCACCTCACCATTCAGAACGACGCCGATCCGGGGCAGGCGGTCGACATCACCCGCCAGGCATTCCAGATCGCCACCAGGATCTGCAAGCCCGGCTGCCCGTTCTACATGGCACACTCCGACAGCCTGCGCGTCCAATTCCAACAGGCCATAGAATCCGTCGGCCTGCGCTGGCGGCAAACCCTGATCTGGGTCAAGGACACGTTCACCCTCGGCCACTCCGACTACCAGCAGCAGACCGAACCCATCGCCGCCGGCACCCTGCCCGACAAGCCGCTCGACGAATACGAGCCGATCGGCTACGGATTCACTGCGGGGGGGCGGACGGCTTGGCCGAGGCGGCAAACACTGGCGAGGCGACAACAAGCAGTCGACCGTGCTCCAGTTCCCCAAACCAAAAGCCAACAGGGAGCATCCCACGATGAAACCCGTTGAACTCATCCAAAGCATGCTCAAGAACAGCTGCAGGCCAGGCGGCATCGTCTACGACCCATTCGCCGGCAGCGGCTCCACCCTCATCGCCGCCCACGGGCTGCGCATGAAAGCCCTCGTCGTCGAACTCGACCCGAAATACGCCGACGTGATCTGCCGACGATTCCAGGAATACACAGGCATCCTCCCCGAACTCGACGGCCAACCCCACGACTTCACCAAGGACAACCCATGACCGCCGAATCCGACGACAAGGCCCTCGGCCTCTTCCTCGCCGCAGTACCCATCGAAAAAATCAAAACCCAAATGGGCTACCGGTCCACCACCAGCGCGAACGCCGCGATCACCCGAGCGCTCAAAGCCGCGCAATCCGGCAAAAACCCCGACACCGCACGCGCCATCGAAATCGAACGGCTCGACAGCCTCTACCGGCAGACCTACCCCCTCGCCCTCCAACAGGATCCCAAAGCCATCGACCAATGCCTCAAGATCGGCGAACAACGACTCCGCCTCCTCGACGCGCCCGCCAAAGCGCAGAAGGGACTGCTCAAAGCCTACGAGGACACCGTCAAGGCGCTCGCCGGCAACATCGAGCCGGAGGACAAGGCGGTGGTGCAGACCGGGCGCATGATCGCCAGTCAGATCGATTACGCCGTTACCCACGGCATCGGGCAGGAGGTCACCAAGGCGCTTTACCTGGTGCCGCATCTGATGAACGTGCTGCAGGCGTTGGGGGCCACGCCGGAGGCTCGCCGGCAGTTGCAGGACTATGCGGGGGAGGTCAGGGAAGGCAGGAAGGCCGAGCCGGTGGACGAGCTCACCGCGTTTCGTCTGAAACGTTTCGGCACATAACGGGAGGTGCATGGTCATGGCAAAACACCATGGTCGCACCGAACCGAGAATCTGGACGCGGCCGTTGCGCGAGCTCACTCCGGACACGTCGCTCGGTTTTGAGGTCATCGACTTCGCCGAACAGATTCTCCGCGTCCATCTCTACCCGTGGCAGCGATGGCTGCTCATCCACGCGCTCGAACTCCTCGACGACGGCGTCACCTACCGGTTCCGCCGCATCATCGTGCTGGTCGCCCGGCAGAACGGCAAGACCATGCTCGCCAGCGTGCTCGCCGCCTGGTGGCTGTTCGTCGACTCGGTGCGTCATCCCGACCGCGTGCCCCCGTTGAAGTTCAAGATCGTCGGCACCGCCCAGAACCTCGACATCGCCCGCGAACCATGGACGGCCGTCAAGACATGGTGCGAGAACGATCCGAAAACCGAGGAAGAGCAGGAAGTGGCGATCCCGACCCTGCAGCGGGCCACGGCCAAGGTCAGCGACACCAACGGCAAGGAATACATCAAGGCGCGCAGTCTCGCGCACTACGAGATCCGCGCCGCCAAGAACGCGCGAGGCAAGCCGGCCGCGCGCGTCATCCTCGACGAGCTGCGCGAGCAGACCACATGGGACGCGTGGAAGGCATTGTCCCCGACGACGCTGTCCTTCTGGAACGGACAACTGTGGGGCATCAGCAACGCCGGCGACGCCAGAAGCGTGGTCCTCGCCGACCAGCGGGCCGCCGCCATCGAATTCATCCGGGACTGGCGGCGCAAGGTCGAATCCGGGCTCATGACCGCCGAACGGTACAAGGACGGGCACGACTGCTCCATCGGCCTGTTCGAGTGGAGCGCGCCGGACGACTGCGCGAAGGACGACGTCGACGCGATCCTGCAGGCCAACCCGTCCATCGGCTACGGCGCGCAAACCGTCGAGAACGTGCTCGCCGAAATGGTCGGCAGCCCCGACGCCGACTATCGGACCGAACATCTGTGCCAATGGGTCACGGCCCAGATCGACAGCTACATCGACGTCAACGATTGGAACGAGTGCATGGCAAAACCATTCGAAGTGCGCATCCCCCACGGGGCGCGCACCGTATGGGGGCTCGACGTGAGCGTCGACCGATCGTACACGTGGATCGCCGCCGCCGTGTTCGACGAGGACAATCGGCCCGTGGTCAGCCTGCGCGAACACCGCAAGGGCCTCATGTGGGTGCCCGACTACATGAAACAGCTCGCCGAGGAATCCGGCATGTGGGAGGTCGCCATCCAATCCAAGGGATGTCCGGCCATGGAATTCATCGAACCGCTCGCCAAACTCGGCTTCACCGTCCACGAGGTCGACGGCAGCCACATCGGCCTCGCCACCGGCCGCCTGCGCGACCGGGTACGCGAACGACGGCTCGTCCACGCGCCGCAGCCCCTCGTCGACACGGCCATCGAAGGCGGCGTCACCAAGGTCATCGCCGAAAACGAGGCGTGGGACCGCCGCCGGTCGCTCGTCGACATCAGCGGCGTCGCCGCCATCACCGTCGCCCTGTGGGCGCTCGAAACCTGCGAGCCGCCCAAACCGGAGAAAAGCGCCTACGAGGTCTACGACTTCGCCGGCTTCTGAAAGGAGACGCCAATGTACTTCACCAAGCACCCGCTGCGCCGGCTCGTCGGACGACGTATCATCGCGGCCACCCAGGCCATCACCCTGCGCGGCACGCTCGCCGCCTACTCCACCGGATGGCTCGAAATCAAGGACGCCGAAGCCGTCGACCACATCGCCGGCGCGACCAAGGCCGACGGGATCATCCTCCTGCCGGAGGACCGGATCGACTACATTCAGGCGGTGAACCAGTGAGCCTCTACTTCGAAAGCAACGGTCGGCTCAACGACTGGGCCGCCTCCAACAACATCGAAATAGTCGACGCCGGCCAACCGCTGCTCAGCTACGACGCGGAAACCGACGGGCACGGCGTCAAAAGCCACCCGTTGCGCGAAGTCACCGACTTCATCGCCCGCATGATCAGCAGCCTGCCCCTCAAGGTCTACCGGCGCATGCCGGACGGCGGCCGGGAACGCGTCCGCGACAACGTGCTCGCCGCACTCGTCGCCAACCCCAGCGGCAACCCCGCCATACCGCCGTCCCAATTCTGGTACGCGCTCATCCAGGACGGGCTCCTCGCCGACCGGTACCTCGCGATCCTTGCGAAAACCCCGACCAACAGCCTCCGCCTGCGACGCATCCCCGTCCGCCGATGGCGACCGCTCGTCGACGATCTCGACGAGCCGACCGGCGCGAAGGTGTGGATCGACGACACCCGGCCCGACAAGTTCGACATCCGCACGGACGGCCTGATCATGAGCGTCGGCTACGCGTTCGCGTCCGGCAAGGGCGAACCCAAACGCCGCCGGCTCCGGCAGATCCTCGACGAATACGACGCCAGCCTCGAATACCGGGCCGAGATCAACAAACACGGGATCCGCGCGCCATTGGTCATCACCCGCGACAAGGAATGGTCCAGCCCCCAGGCGCGCGACCGGTTCCTGTCCGGCATGAAGAACTTCACCCGCGGCGGCGGCAGCGGCGGCGGAGGCTTCCTCCTGGAGGACGGCATGAAGGCCGAAGCGTTCGCCGGCTTCAAACCCATCGACGTGGACGACCTCAACGCGCGCGACAAGGTCAAGATCGACGTGGCCAACGCGTACGGGATCCCGCCCGAAATCATCGGCATCAGGGAAGGCAACTTCTCCAACCTCGCCGCGTTCAAGCAAATGCTGTACGGCACCTACCTCGACCCGTACATCGTCCAGCTCGAACAATCCATCAACCTGTGCCTGCGCGACCGCCTGCAGTCCTACGACAAGGGCCTCTACCTCGAGTTCGACCGCGACGCCCAGCTGCGCGGCGACCCGGCCGCCCAGATCCAGTCGCTCGTCTCCGCCACGGGCCGGCCGATCTACACCACCAACGAGGCGCGCGAACTCATGAACAAACCCAAGATCGACGGCGGCGACGGCATCGTCACCCCGCTCAACGTGCTCGTCGGCGGGCAAACCAGCCCCAACGACGGCCAAACCGAAAGCCGCGGCAACGCCACCCTCGACGACGCCAACGACACCAACCAGGAAGGAGACACCGAATGATTCTGACCAAAACCATTCGCACGCCGGTCAAAGCCAAAACCGCCACCGGCGAAACGGGAGAGGAAACCATCGGATTCGAAGGCTACGCCAGCGTGTTCGACAACATCGACCTCGGCGGCGACAAGATCGTCAAGGGCGCGTTCGCCGACACGCTCAAAGAACGCTACCCGGACCACGGCAAAGGCGTGCCCGTCTACTGGAACCACGAAACCAGCGACCCGTTCAAGAACCTCGGCATGACCGACACCGCCGAAGAGGACAGCCACGGGCTCAAGGTCACCGGCACGATCGACACCAGCACCGACGTCGGCCAGCAGGTCGCCAAACTCCTCAAGGAAGGACGCGTCGGGCAAATGAGCTTCGCCTACGACGTCAAGGAAGGCGCATGGGTCGACGGCAAACGCAACGACGACGGCAGCTACACGCCCGGCTACTACGAGCTGCGCAACCTCGACCTGTACGAGGTGAGCATCTGCCCCATCGGCATGAACCAGTCCACCGAAGTCAGCGCCAAAACCGCCGTGCTCGGCCTCAAACCCGACGAACAGCCCGCCAAGCGGGCCGCCGAACCGCACGACGCCACCACCACCCCGCATCTGGACACGGCAGACCGCCGCCTCCGACTGCTCACCATCCAATAACCCCAACCGAAAGGAACAACAGTGAACATCCAGGACGAAATCAACAAGCACGTCAAGATGGCGCAGGACATCCTCGCCAAAGCCCGCGCCGAAGGCCGCGACCTGACCGCCGACGAACAGACCGCCTTCGACCAGCACGCCTCCGAAGCCGAAAACCTCAAGACCGTGCTCGCCAAGGCCACCGAGAACACGCGTCGCATCGACGCGCTGTTCAAGACCGGCGACATCACCGCGGGCGAGGCCGACAACGACGCCGAGGACGCGCCGGGCCGTGATCTCGGCCAGCGCTTCACCGCCGGCAAGGCGTACGAGCAGTGGCACAAGAACGCCGACACGTTCGGCGTGGGCGGCGACATCCGCATCGCCAAGACCCCGGTCGGCAGCCTCGCCGAATACTACCAGTCCAAGGCCGGCAACGCGATCGGCACGCAGATCGGCCAGCCGCAGAACGTGCGCATGCCCGCCGTCGACCTGGTCAACCGTCCCGCCGTCACCCTGCTCGACTACATCAGCCGCGGCACCACCAGCGGCGACTTCGAATACCTGCAGATCACCAGCGTGACCCGCAACACCGGCATCGTGCCCGAGAACACCGGCGACGACGCGACCGACACCATCAAACCGCAGTCCACGTTCGCGACCAACCTCGAAACCGCGAAGGTCTACCAGTACGCGGACGGCTACACCGTCACCAATCAGCTGCTGCAGGACGACCAGGCCATGGCCAGCTTCCTGCAGAGCGAATTCGACTACAGCTTCGGCCTCAAGCTCGCCGACACGCTGCTCAACGGCAGCGGCACCAACGGCCAGCCCAAGGGCCTGCTCAACACCACCGGCGTGCAGGCCGGCGAATGGGCCAAGGCGGACGACGAGGCGCGCAACATCGTCATCGCGATCCGCAAGAGCCTGACCAAGCTGCGCAACGTCGGCGCGTCCGCCAACGCGATCCTCATCAACCCCGAGGACGCCGAGAAGATCGACCTCATGCAGGACGTCAACAAGCGGTTCATGGGCAACGGCCCGTTCTCCGTCGGCCCGACCACCGTGTGGAGCCGTCCGCTCGTCGAATGCGACCAGATCGAACCCGGCAAGATCATCGTCGGCGATTTCAAGCAGCTCGCCCTGCTCGACCGCAGCGGCCTGAGCGTCGAGGCGTTCAACCAGCACAAGGACTACGCCGCCCGCAACCTCACCTACGTGCGCGCCGAACTGCGCGCCGCCCAGGTCGTCTGGCGTCCCGCGTTCTTCGTCGTCCTGGAAGGCAAGTGAGCCATGGGCGTCGACATGAGAATCATCAACGGCGTGCGCTACCGCCCCGAGGACGCGCCCGCCCAGCCCGAACCGGCCGACAGGGAGCCCACGGCGCCGGCCGAACCGGCCGAGCCGGCCGAGCCGTTCGCGCCGGTCGCCGGCGTGCTCACGGCCGACGAGGCCAAGGCCAACCGGGCCGCCAGGACGGCGAAGGCGAAGAAAACCGGAAAGGAGGCGTGACATGAGCGCAGCACAGTTCGAAGTCGTCAACCAGGCCAAGGATCCCGACGCGGCCACCGGCCAGATCGCCCTCTACGACGCCGACGGCAATCCCATCACCCTCAGCGGCGGCGCCGGAGGCGGACAGTCCATCACCAGCGTGAAGGCCACCAAGCTCGCCGCCGACGCGACGCCCACGGCCACGCTCGCCGACGGAGTGCTCACCATCGGCATCCCCCAGGGAGCCAAGGGCGACGCCGGAGCCACCGGCCCGGCCGGCCCGGCGGGCGCCGCAGGTGCCAGGGGCGCGACCGGCGCGACCGGACCCGCCGGCCCGGCGGGAGCGGCGGGCGCTGCGGGCGTGGGCGTCAAAAGCATCGCCCTGACCGCCGACGCGTCCGGCAAGATCACCGGCGGCACCCTGACCAAGACCGACAACACCACCGCGGCCATCACCGTCACCACCGCCACCGCCTGACCGTCGAAAGGAGGCAGCGCATGCCATACGAGGACATGGTCGCCAACCCGACGATCGACGCGCAATGGTGGAAGACCGCGGCCCAATCCGTCATCCGACGCTACTGCGGCTGGCACGTCTGCCCTCCGACGGACGAACTGCTCACCGTCGACTCGTACGGCGGACGCACGCTCACCCTGCCGACCAAGCACATCAACTCGGTCGACTCGATCAGCGTGGACGGACAGGACATCCTCGACCAGTGCGATTGGAGCGCGGCCGGCGTCATCCGACTGCGCAACGGTTACTGGCCCGACCGTCCCCGAGCGGTCGCCGTGCAGCTCAACCACGGCTACCCGCCCGAGGACGTGCCGGAAATCCTCGAACTCCTCCGCAACCTCGCCAAACGAGCCCGCACCCAACCGGGAGTGGCCAGCCAATCCGTCAACGGCGCGTCCGTCAGCTACCTGACCGCGGGCGGCGCGCCGCTCGGCCTGCAGCTCCTCTCCATCGAAAAGGACATGCTCGAACCGTACCGACTCAACTGGGGGCCACAGTGAACGACGACGAAACCACCACGTTCTTCGACGACTCGCTCGAAGACGACGGCTTCACCATGGCCCACCTGACCGCCATGACCCGACTGCGGGCCAAACCCATCCTGGAAAACGGCGTCGCCTACGACGAGGACTGGTCGGATCCCGACCAGCTCGCCTTCGAGGGCTACATCGCCAGCACGGCCAGCAGCGAAACCGTCGACGGCGACAATCCCAGGGACATGGGCACGACCACCATCAAACAGCTGATCGTGCCCAACCCCAATATCGACATCCGAGAACACGACCGCATCCAGGTCGGAGACGCGATCTACAGGGTGACCGGCATCCCGGCGGACGACACCAACCCGTTCACCGCGTGGCGGCCCACGCTCGTCGCCGACCTCGAAACCGTGCAAGGAGGCAGCTAATGGCCAAAGTGGGCGGCATCGACATCCACTTCAACCAGGGATTCTTCAACACGATCCTCAAGGAACCGGGCGTCGACCAGCTGTGCCGGGAAAAAGCCATGCAGGCGCTCGACATCGCCGCGACGATCGCACCGGTCGACACCGGCGAATACCGCAACAGCCTGGCGGTCGAACACGTCGAATTCCAATACCGCAACGCCTGGCAGGTCACCAACGACTGCGACCACGCCATGGAAGTCGAATCCAAACACCACACGCTCGCCAACGCGATGAGGATGGTCACATGATCCTCATGCCAGCCGACCTCAAACGCTGGACCGTCGCCCATCTCACCGCCCGGCTCGCCGAACGCGACGTCGACGCGACCGTCACCACGAAAACACCCAAAACGATCCGCTACCCGCTCGCCCGGCCGCTTATCACCATCGACGAGCTCACGCCCACCAAATACGACCTCGTCCAATACGACCAGTCCATCGCCGTCAACATTCGGGCCGGCACCCGCCAAAACGACCAGGCATGCGACGACCTCGCCAGGCTCATCACCGGGATCCTCACCGATCCGGCCATCAGCCAAGCCGAACACAGTCCCATCACCAGCGTCGAGACCAGCAACGGCCCCTATCCGATCGACGACCCCGCTGACGTGGCACACTCCTACCTCACCGTCGAATACCACTGCGCGGGTGAACCCGCATAACCCAACCAACCAAGAAAGGAAACCAGCATGACAGCAGACGCCGAAGGCAACGACCTGTCCAAAGTCCTCATCCCCATCACCGGCTTCGTAGCCGTCCAGCTCACCGGCACCCCCACCTACGTCGACCCCGACAAAGGCGCCGCCGACCCGCTCGTACTGCCCGAAGGATACGTCAAAGTCGGCCTGATCAAAACCGACGGCGCCCCACAGGACGGCGGCGACAAAGGCGACGACATCGACTTCTGGCAGGACGGATACAAGCTCGGAGGCGACCGCACCCGCACCCTGCAGATCACCGCCGCCGAATTCAACGAACTCATCATCCAGCTCACCACCGGCAAACCCCCGACAAAAACGGCATGATCATCGTCGACGGGGACAACGACGCCACCTTCCCCCTCTTCCAGGCCGTCAAATACAAGAACGGCTACACGCGCCGCCGCAACGGCCTCGCCCGCATCCAAACCGTCGAACCCGACCAGGAAACCCGCGGCGAAAACCCCGGCAACGCCATCACCTTCGACTGGATCCGCAACGAAGAATGGGGCGGCTTCTACCGCCAGTGGCTCATCCCGCCCAAGACCACCACAACCACCCCGACCACCCCCGACACCGGCAAGTAAACCCATCCAACCAAGGCCCGCAGCGCACCCAACGCCGCGGGCCTTCCCATACCCACCCAACCCACGAAAGGAACCACATGACCACCACCGACCTCGCCACCATCAACTTCGACAACTGGACCGACCAGCAGGAACAGGACGCCATCAACCAGCTCGCCAAGCAAAGCCGCCCCCGCCACATCATCGGCGGCAACCAGTTCATCGCCGAATTCCCCGACAAGAAACGAGTCACCCTCCCACTCACCCTCAGCCTCGCCGACATCAACGCCATGACCCAAGACAACGAAGACGACGCCGTCCAACAGGTCATCACCCTCCTCGAACGCCTCGGCGACAAGGAAACCGTCGACACCATCACCACCGAACCCGTCGCCAGCATGGCCGCCATCGCCAGCGACTACTTCGCCACCATCCAAAAAATCACCGGCGCAACCATGGGAAAATAACCGACCTCGCCCGATTCATCCGCGACCACCGACAAACCATCACCGCAACCCTACGCGAAAAATACGGAATCGGCATCAACCAAATCGGCACCCAAATCACCTGGCAAGAAACCGACGACCTCATCACCCAAGCCGCCAAAGACACCAACACCCCACTCTGCGCCGAACTCGCCGGCTGGGCCTACCCATCCACCCTCGTCGAACTCCTCCAACTCGCCGCAACCCTGCCCGACAGCAAAACCGCCGACCGCATCATGCCCTGGAACATGAACACCCGCATCAACCGGGCACAAGCCACCCAACAGGAAATCGACCAGGCGCTCGCGGAACTCGACGAGGAAATCATCATCCAATCCATAGATCCATGACGTCAAAGGAGGTACGGGGATGGCAAAGATAGTGGCGACCGCGGCGGCCCGCATCTATCCGATCATGACCGGCTTCAAGAAGTCGGTGCGCAGCGAGATGCAGTCCGCCGGCAGCGAAGGTTCGAAGTCGTTCGCCGATGCGACCAAGGGATTCGGCGCGAAGGCCGGATCCACGCTCGGCAAGGAATTCAAGAACAGCGCCAAGGACGCCACCAAAGGCCTGGGCGACAGTGTCGGCATCAAGCAGCTGCAGAAGGACGTGGCCAGCGCCAGCCAATCCCTCAGCAAGGCGCGCATCGCCCAAGCCAACGCCAGCGCCCAGGCCATCAAGGCCGAGGACGCGTACACGCAGGCCGTGCAGAAGCACGGAGCCGAAAGCGCTCAAGCCCGTGCCGCGGCCGAAAAGCTGACCGCGGCGCAGGAACGCCTCAAGCTCGCCAACATCTCCGTCACCGCCGCGACCGGCAATCTCAAAGACGCTCAGGATACGCTCAAGACCGCGCAGGAGGAGCTGACCGCCGCAAGTCTTAAGAGTGGATCCTCGTTCAAGACGATGGCCAGCCAATTCACGGCCGGATTGTCCAGCCTGGAACGCGGCAAGTCGACGTTCACCGGTTTGGCGGGCAGCATGGGCGGCCTTGTCCGCGCCGTTTCCGGCGTCGACCTGTTCCAGCCCATCATCAATAAGGCCAACGGCTTCGTTTCCAGTATCGCCAATACGGCCAAGTCCGCAGGCAACGCGTTCACGGCGGGATTCAGCGGAACCGTTATGGCCGGCTCGACCGGGATCACCGGAGCGTTCAACAGCATCGGGCTGAAAGCGCAAGCGGCTGCCGTCAAAGTCACCGGATCGTTCAAAACCGTCGGCACCGGCATCACCGGAGCGTTCGGCACGGTCAAGACCGGAGTCGGTAACGCGCTTTCCGGCGTCAGCACGGTGGCGTCGAACGTGGCCGCGAAAGTGCCGGCCCCGTTCCGCACCGTGGGATCGGCGATTGCCGCGCCCTTCAAGGTCACCGGCTCTCTCGTCGGATCCTATCTCGGCAACGTGGGTACGGCCGCCAGCGGCGTGCTGCGCCAACTGCCGGGTTACGCCTCGTCGGCCGCATCCAGCATCTCCGAACACTTCCGCCAAGGCAGCAAAGGCGCCGAGGACAGTCTCGACGAACTTGAAAAGCAGGGCAGCGCCAAACTCGAATCGCTCAAAGCCGTAGCAGCCTCCGCGGCCACGGCGATCGGCGCCGCGCTGCTCGGAGCCGGCAAGGAAGCACTCGACGCGTACGCAACCTACGAACAGGCCGTCGGCGGCGTCGACACGCTGTTCAAGGACTCGTCCAAAACCGTGCAGAAGTACGCGGCCGAAGCGTACAAGACCGCCGGCGTGAGCGCGAACGACTACATGAACCAGGTCACGTCGTTCGCCGCCTCCCTGGTCGGCTCACTGGGCGGAGACACAGCCAAGGCCGCCGACATGGGCAACAAGGCGCTGGTCGACATGTCGGACAACGCCAACAAGATGGGCACCGATCTGGGCTCCCTGCAAATGGCGTACCAGGGCTTCGCCAAGGGCAACTTCACCATGCTCGATAACCTGAAGCTCGGCTACGGCGGCACCCAGACCGAAATGCAGCGGCTCATCAAGGACGCCTCCCAGATGACCGACGTGCAGAAGAAACTCGGCGTCACCGTCGACGGCTCGTCCACGAGCTTCGCCAACGCCGTCGCCGCAATCCACGTCATGCAGGAAAAGCTCGGCATCGCAGGAACCACCAGCCGCGAAGCCGCGACCACCATCGAAGGCGCGATGGGCATGATGAAAGCCTCGTGGTCGAACTGGCTCGCCGAACTCGGCAAAGACGACGCCGACATGTCCGGTCTCACCCAGCAGCTCGTCGAAAGCATCGTGACCGTCTTCAAAAACGTGGTCCCACGCATCGGGCAAATCGTCAAGGGCTTCGTCTCCGCGATCCCCGACATTTTCAACGAGCTCAAATCCCTGCTGCCGCAGCAATTCCAGGAAGCGTTCAGCGGACTCGGCCAAGTGGCCGCGTCGATCGCCCCCATGCTCGCGCCCATCACCGCGGCATTCGGCGCATTCACCACCGGACTGCTCGGAGACCTGCTGGTCAACATCCCCATCATCGGCGAAGCGTTCGGCGGACTCGGCGGAGCCCTGAGCATCGTCGGCGGACCGCTGGGCATGATCACCGCAGCGCTCGCCGCGCTCATCGCCACCACTCCCGCATTGCAGGAAGCGTTTGGCGCGCAGATGAGCATGCTGATAGCAAATCTCGTCATAACGCTGCAGACGCTGCAACCCATCTTCGACCAGCTGATCGCCACGGTCCAAGGCATGATATCCGCCATCATGCCGGCCATCATCGAATCGATCGGCATCCTCCTGCCCATGGTCGGCAGCATCATGCAGGCCCTCCTGCCGCTCATCCCGACGATCCTCACACCGCTCATGAGCCTGATCAGCACGCTCATCCCGATCATCGGCCAGATCGTCGCCACGGCCCTGCCTCCGCTTGCAACACTCATCGCGAGCTTCGTGCCATTGATCGTCAACGTGATATCGGCCATCGGCCAGATCATCGCCACGATCAGCAGCGCGCTCATGCCGATCATCCAAACGGTACTGCAAGCGATCAGCGGACTCATCTCCACGATCACCCCGCTCATCCTGAGCATGCAACCGGTCGTCCAGCAGGTCGTCCAAGCCGTGGTGAGCCTAATCAACCAACTGCTGCCCATCATCCAAAGCATCGCCACCAAAGTCGCCAGCGTGGTCAGCGCCGTCGTCAAATTCATCACCGGCACGCTCCTGCCCGCATTCCAAAGCATGGTCCCCTACATCACCGGCGTCATCAACAGCGTCGGACAGATCATCCAAGGAATCGTCACCGTCATCCAAGGCGTCGTCAACGTGGTCTCCGGCATCATCAGCGGCAACTGGAACCAAGTCTGGCAAGGCTTCAAGCAAATCGCCAGCGGCGCCGTCAAAGCACTCGGCGGCATCCTCGGCGGCATCAAAAACGCCGTCATGGGCGCCGTGACCGGAGCCGGCACGTGGCTCCTCAACGCCGGACGACAAATCATCAGCGGCCTCTGGAACGGCATCAGCGGCGCAATCGGCGGCCTCTACAGCAACATCCGCAACGCCCTATCCGGCCTCGTCGACAAAGCCAAAAACGCACTCGGCATCCACAGCCCGTCCCGAGTCTTCCGCGACCAAGTCGGCAAACAAATACCCGCCGGCGCAAGCCTCGGCATCAAACAAGGCACACCCGCCATGATCAGCCAAATCGACGACATGACCCGCAAAGCCACCGCCGCAGCCCAAACCGCAGCCCAAACCGTCCAAAACCAATACGAAACCGCACTCACCCCAACAACACCCACCACCACAACACCCAACAACCCCACCACCCAAACCACACCCAACCAACTCACCGAAACCGCCATCACCACCGCCATCATCACCGCACTCACCCAAACCATCCTCAAACTCCAACTCGACCCCAAAACCCTCGCCTACACCCTCGCCCCAGCACTCAACAAAGAACTCGGACGCCTACAGTAAAGGAGCCAACACACCATGAGCCAATACCACCGCTCGCTCCTCCCAGTAGACAACCAAAGCCTCACCCTCAACAACACACCCATCAGCCACTACGGCACATGGCTCACCAACGCCGCCCTCGAAATCGACGCCACCCAACCCACCACCACCATCACCGAAATCCCCGGCCACACACCCATCGACCAAAGCCTCGAAGACGCCATCGGATCCGCCATACCCAACCGCCGAACCATCACCCTCCACCTACGCACCATCGGCGACGAAAACGACGCACTCCAAACCAAAACCAAAATCGGAGCGCTCGCCGGCACCCTCGGCACCATACGATGGCGAAACCTGCCGGGCGAATACCGTGGCCGCATCACCGTCGGAGCCTGGCAGGACGTGTGGTCGTGGGGCGTATGGACCTACGCGGAATGCGACCTGACCATCGACGCCGACCCGTACCTGTACGACCGGCAGCGGTCGAAACCCCTGAAAGCCGGCGACAACCTCGTCCGCGTCGACGGCAACCGCCCCGCATGGCCCACCTACACGCTCACCCCGGCCAACGGGGCGAAATCCATCACCGTAGCCGACAAGCGCGGCCACCACATCACCATCAACCGCGGGACGGCCATCACCGGCCAAATCGTCATCGACACCAGCCAATCCACCGCACGGATAGCCGGCAACCTCGTCCCCGTCACCATCGACAGCGACTACTTCCCGATCCTGCCGAAAACCACCACCATCACCTGCACCAACTGCACCGGCACCATCGCCTACCAGCCACTCACCCTCATCTAGAAAGGACACCACCATGCGCCTCTCCCAATACAGCCGATGGGACGCCTATCTGGGCGAAATCATCCCCATCGGCACGGTGACGCGCACCCGCAACATCGACGGCACCGATAAAATCGAATTCATCACCGACCAGGACGTCGAAAAAGGCGACCGACTCGTATTCGCCGACTCCATGAACCGGATCCGCGAATACGAAGTCGATACCACCGACGCCAACCGCACCAACGGCACCCCGGCCACCACCGTCACCGCCGTCGACGCCGTCAACGAACTCGCCACCACACTCATCGAAGACAAACGCAACCGCGACACCACCGCCGGCGGCTGCCTCGCCAAAGCCCTCGAAAACACGCGCTGGACCATAGGCACAGTCCAGGCCGGCACCACCACCCAACGAGCCGACCTCGCCTTCTACCACATCAGCGTGCTCGAAGCCCTGCAAAACATCTGCGACACCTACGGCCTCGAACTCGAAACCAGCTACACCGCCAACCAAACCGGCGACGGCATCGGCGCCAGAACCATCAGCCTCCTCGAACGACGCGGCACTCCGGACACCGGCAAACGCTTCACCTACGGCAAAGACCTCACCGGCATCCGCCGCACCGTCAACACCGAACGACCCATCACCCGCCTCTACGCCTACGGCAAAGGCGTCGAATCAACCGACGACGACGGCAACAGCACCGGCGGCTACTCGCGCAAAATCACCTTCGCCGACATCAACAACGGCAAACCCTACATCGACGACAACACCATGCTCGCCACGTGGGGACTACCGGACGGGCAAGGCGGACGCCGGCACAGCGAGGGCCAGTACGACAACGGCGACTGCGAGGATCCCAAACAGCTCCTCGCCGAAGCCAAGACATACCTCAAGGAACACAACCACCCGTCCGTCAGCTACGAGGCCGACGTGATCAGCCTGGGCCAAGCCGGATACGACGCCGAAGGCACCGACATCGGCGACGGCGTGCAGATCATCGACACCACCTTCCCCACGCCGCTGCGACTGGAAGGCCGCATCCTCGAGATCGAGGAACACCTCGGAGGCGGCAACGCCGAAACCACCATCACCCTCGGCAACATCGTCCAAACCCTCACCGGCAGGCAGGACACCCAACGCCAGCAGCTCGACAAGCTCATCAACAGCAGCGGCGCGTGGAACAGCGCCGCGGCCGGCAGCGGCCCGTACATCGGCGATCTGATCAACCGCGTCAACGAGATCATGAACGCGACCGGCGGCTACACGTACCTGGTACCCGGCCAGGGCATCTACGTGTACGACAAGCCACGCGACCAGCAGCCCACCCAGTGCATCCAGATCGGCGGCGGCTACTGGCGCATCGCCGACAGCAGGAAAGCGAACGGCGACTGGAACTTCCGGTCGCTCGCCAACGGCAAGGGCATCTTCGCCGACACGCTCTTCACCGGTCGCCTCGCGGACGCGGCCGGGTTGAACTACATCGATCTGGACACCGGCGAGGTCAGTCTCGCGGCGCGGGCGCTGGTCGGCGGCAAGACCGTGCAGCAGTACGCGGACCAGACGCTTTCGGACGCGAACTCGTACGCCGAGACCAAGGCATCGGATGCGCTGGCCGCGGCGAAGGCCCAGTCCAAGTCGGACAGCGACGCGGCGAAGGCGGCTGCCCAGGCCTACGTGGACGCGCTCGACGAGTCCCTGGGCCAACGCAGCATTTTCGACCGGTTGACGAACAACGGGGCCACGCAGGGCATCTACCTGCAGGGCGGGCTCCTGTATCTGAACGCCACCTATATGAAGACCGGCGTATTGGACGCGGCGCTCGTGAAAACCGGCCGGCTGACGGACAAGAAGGGCCTGAACTACATCGATCTGGATACCGGCGAGATCAGCCTGTCCTCGCAAACCTCGATCGGCGAGGACACGACGCTGGGCGACCTGTCCACGAAAAGCTACGCGCAGCAGCTCAAACAGGAAGCACAGCAATGGGCCCAGGAGCAAGCTCAGGCCGGCGACAAGACCACGCTCGACAGCGCGAAGGCCGACGCGACCGCGAAGGCGAACACGGCTGAGGCGAACGCGAACAAGCACAGTGACGCGAACGACGCTGCCACGCTCGCCTCGTCGAAAGCGTACGCGGATAATGGGGACACGGCCGTATTGGCCGCGTCGAAGGCGTTCGCCACGGACCAGTCGAAGTCGCAGGTCGACAGTTTCGAGAAGGAACTGACCCAGACCTACATCTTCAACAAGCTGACGAACAACGGTCAGGCGCAGGGCATCGCCCTGTCCGCCGGGCTGCTGTACATCAACGCGACCTATATAGACACGGGCATCCTCCGTGGCGGCAACTCGTACTGGAACCTCGACACGGGGTACGTGTACGTGCGCGACGGGCGCATCCAGATCGACGGCAGCCTCGGCAGCATGAACGTGTCCACGATCATCGACTCGAACGGCTTCCAGATCAGCACGTCCACGGGCGTCGTGGCCGGGCTCATGCTCGACTCGAACGGACGCGTCGCCCTGCGCGCCAACACCGTGGGCCCCGACGACCGCAACTACATCACCATGAGCGGATCCACGGCACTGAGCCTGTACTCAAGCGGCAGCGAACTGTTCTCGATCGCCGGCAGCTCGTCGAGCAGCACGGGATACATGCGCCTGCAAGCCAACGGGACCACATTCCTGAAAACCGGCACCACCAGAAGCAGCACCGCCAACAGCACCATGCTGACCGACACTGGTGGCGTGGGCAGCAGCCTCAACTACGTGATGGTCTCCCCGACGGTCAGCATCCTGTCCCACGACTCCGGCGGCCTGACCTTCAGCGACGGCGGCTGGGGATACATCTACGGCGCGCAACTGCAGACAAGCGGCAGCGACGTCGAAATCGTCAACGGCAACCGCGCAAACCTGACCCTCGAAGGCAACACCGCCCACATCCGCTCCACATCCTCGGGCGAGGTCCGCATGGACATGAACCAGTCCTACGCGGCCCTCATCGCCGGCAGCTACAACATCATGGTCCACAAAACCAGCGGAGTATCCCAGACATCCAAGGCCGCGGCCGCCAGCCTCGCCAGCACGGCCGTCCTGGAATCCCGCATGATCGCTCTCGCCTCGGACGGCGTCGACCTGGACGACGCGAGCTCGTACGACACGGTGCCCGCTGGCATCGAGGAACTGTCCGTGGACCAGCTGCACGACGTGCTGCGCCTGCTCGCCGACGGGGACACGGCGGAGGCGAAGACCCTGCTCGACCAGTACGAAAGCGCGCAGAGGGTGTGGACCCAGAGGGACTACGACCTTTTGGACGCCGGAGTCGCCCAATAACAAGTGAAAGGAGCAACCATCATGGATATTGATCCGAACAAGCTCATAGACAAATTGAAGCTCATGCTGGCCGACGCGAACCTGCAGATCGCCGTCCTGCAGACCGCCACGGACCAGCTGCGAGCGGAGAACGAACGGTTGAAAAACGGAAACGGGGAGACTGCTGATGGCGAGTCTCGATGAATACCGCACCATCGACCTGACGCTCGATTCGGCGAACGACTGGCTTCCCTCGGTCCGGTTGAACGCGGGCGACGAGCAGGGGCGAGTCCTGCGCGTTGCGGTCACCGACCAGGGCGTGCCCATACCAGCCACCGGACTGTCGGCGTCGCTCCAGTACAATCTGAATCCCGGTCAGGATCTGGGGTTCGAGGAACCCATGACCGCGGTCAGCGGCGCGGACACGGCCACGTTCGAGGTTCCCGTGCCCCGCCGCGCCCTGTCGAAAGTCGGCAGGATCGCGATGGGCGTGCGCATCGCCAAAGGCCCGACGGCCGTGATGACGCGCACGTTCGACGCGTTGGTGGAGCGCGCGGTCTACGACCCGTCGTCCCCGGACGCTCAGGACAAGCTCGACGACATCCGCGAGGCGATCGACGATCTGCACGCGAGCATCGACCGAGCCAACAAACTCGCCGCCAGCGTGCAGATCACGATCGGCACCGTCACCACCCTCGACCCCGCCGCCAAAGCCACGGCCACGCTCACGAGCGGCTGGCCGAAAACCCTGAACCTCGGCCTGCCCAAAGGCCACGACGGCGCGAACGCCGACGCGAACGGCGGCATGGTCATCCAGGACACGACACCGGACAAGCCCGTCCGCGGTCAGATCTGGATGAAAACCAACGACGCGAACACACAGATCATCGACATCCAACGCTACGACGGGTCCAAGTGGGTGCCGTACGTGGTCAACACGGACCGCCGGCAGGTGTTCAGCGTGCCGGTCGGTGATAAGGGACGCGCGTGGTTCGACCGGCGCGGATACGAGGTCGACTGTTGGGTCACGTTCGAGCCGTTCACCACCGCGTCGACCTCGTCCGCCGCGTTGGATCGATTGCTTGCCCCGCAGATGTCCGGCGTGTTCCCGACCGTGACCGTCGGCCCGGCCTTGTCGGTGCCGATCGGCGTTTCGATGCCTGCGTTGGACGCGACCGCGGTCGGCCCGCAGATGATGCTCCAAATCGCCGACAAACTCGTGTTGACCCGCGTCGACTCGAAGACCGTGATGCCCGCCCTCGCCAGCGGGCACCTGTACTACATGCACATCAGGTATCGGGCCACCAACGAAATGACCGAGTCCAAGCCGGTGTATTTCACCCAGCTCACCGCCTCCGGTTCGAGCGTGCTCACGGACATGTACACGTTCGCCACCAGCGCGGAAGGCAACAGCCCGTCCGTGCTCTACATCATGGATTGAAAGGAGATCAATCGTGGATATCGAGAATCTGGACACCGATCCGCGGTGTCAGACCAAGCGGGAGTGCTGGCGTTGCGACGCAACCAGACAGGCGGAGGGCGACTGGTATTACGCGCGGCAGGACGGCGAGGACTCGTTCGCCGTCCAACCGTCGCAGAAACCGATCCCCGCTAACGGGATCGCGGTCGTCCACTACGCGAGCTCGGGGAGCGCCATGCTCGCCGCTGATGTTCCCGGCCTGTGCCGTGTCCTGTCCGACAACGGGTGGCTGCTCGTCCTGCAGGCACTCGAACGCAACATCTGCGCCATCAAGGTCACCGGCGGCAACATCACCCTCCGCCACGTGACCGTACTGTCAACCATCGAGGAGTACAACCAAATGACCAAACTCGGACGCTTCTACATCGACGAAACCATCCGACCACTAACCCATAATGGGGGGGGGATGTAGATCCGGCGGTCATGCTCGCCGCCTTGCTCACTCTTACTGGGTGGTGGCGGCATGACCAAGATCGTGAACATGTCTCAGGACCCCGCCTGCCTGTCCAATCACAGCGTGTATCAGGGCAAGGCCACGCAACAGCCGAACGGCCTGTGGAAGTACGAGCAGAAGGACGAAACGATCACCTGGTCGACGTTCATGGGCCTCAGCAATCCGGCCCGACAGCTGCTCGCGTCCACGCCGCTGGTGGTCTACCTCGAGTTCGAGAAATCGGATGCGGCGAGAATCGACATCTACAACGGCGGCACGCAGATCCTGAACGAGACGACTCGCTGCGCGTTCCTCGTCGAAACGAAATGGGCGACCGCGAAGGACGGTCCCGTGCTCTCGTTGGGCGGTCCGGCCGCCACGGCGTGGGTGATTCCCCACGCGCACGCCGAGTTCACGCAAGCCGACTGGCAGGCATGGCAAGCCGGCCACTGGCCCGTGCCGGACAGCACGGAACAGCGGCTCTTCCTCTAACCGCCTCCCTCCTCGGTTTGGGGGTGGCTGCATGAAGCTGAACAACTACTATCCCAATGCCCGGTTCCTGGATACCGGGAGGCAGCTTGTCACGACGCGCTGCACGGTTTACGCGTCCTCCGACTACAATCCGGCCGTCGGCCAGCATCCGGGCATCATGCTGACGGCGACCGAGGACGGGGACAACTGGGCCCAAATGGACATCAGCGTACCCGCCAACATGAAGATCGTTGCCGCATGCACATCCGTCGGGTATTCGGCGGAGACCGCGTCGTCCACCGGTTCGGTCATGCAACTGTGGGCAACGGACGGCAAAACGCCGATCGCGAACGTCGACCCCGGTTGGAACAAGGTCTCCCCCGAGTTCACGGCTCCATCGAACGGCGTGCTGCGCGTCACGTTCCGAGCCCCGAAAACCAACGGCAAGAGCTTCAGCGTCATGAACGTGTTCATCGGCACGCTCGCGGACTGGCAGCAGCTCGGCAAAATCCTGCCGACGCCGTGGTTTGACCTTTCGATCATGCGGCTCATTGGGGGGGGGGCTTAGCTTCCGCATCGTTCTTGCTGCTGACCCTCGAGTCTGGGGGTTGGCGGCATGACGTACCTCGAGAATCTGTGCCCGTGGGCGGATGGCAAGACCAAGGGCTACACGTGGCAGTTGCAGACGGTACAGGACACAGCCACCGGCTTGTGGACGTACACGGACGCCGGCGGGAACGGCACGGTCACCGTGGCTCCGCAGAATCTACTGACCGTCGGCTCGTACGTGGCCGTTCTGGAATCGGACTCGATCCCCTCGATGGGCTTGCGGTTCGCGTTGGGCGACAACGACACCCGGAAGATCAAAGAGCTGGAGCGCACCGAGACACGACTGGTCACGCAGGTCAACCGCGACTACGAGTCCCCAATCTGCCTGTGGCTGATGGACGGCGTCTCCGTCACTCCGCGCCGTGCCGGCCTGTTCACGCTCGACGGCTGGCAGGCACTGCAGAAACTCGCCCTCGACATCCCCTACTACCGGGACTACCCCTTGTTCAAGCAGTAGCTGCCTCCCTGTGGGAGGTGGTCGCATGACGCGCATCGAGAATCTGTCGTTGGACCCGGCGTGCCAGCGCGTGCATGCGGCATGGCGGTGTTCCGGCTCGCAGGCCAACGGCGTTTGGACGTACTCCCCGACAGACACTTTCGATCGGTATTCGATCGGATTGGAAGCCGGCGGTCTTCCGGTCGGGGATTACGTGGGCGTCGCGGTCGTCGACGAGACATTCCCGGAACTGTCCATAGGGCGTGGCGATCTCGCGTATGTCCGCCAGTTCATGCGCACGGACACCATGATCGCCTACCAGTTCCGCATCGACTCGTCCAACCAGTCAACGGCTCTGCTGTGGGTCAACGGAGCAACCCGCCCGGTCACCCTATACCAGTGCGCCGTCTACACGGCCAACGACTGGCAAGCGCTCCAATCCCAGAACCTGACATGGTTCGACAAAACCAGCCACCCCCTGTTCAAACAGTAAGTAGGAAGGAAAGAAGGCTATGACTTGACAGAGACGATTCCCGTGTGGGCGGTGGTCCTGACCGCCGTGATCGGGTCGGGGGCCACCGGCACGTTCACCGCGTGGATCCTGCGCCGGTTCGAGAAGCCCAGCGCGCTGGAACGGGCGATGCGCCTGATCCTGTTCCTTCGATTGGAGGAAATCAACGACCAGCAGGTCGAGGACGGGCACGTGTGCCCCATCCACATCAAGGAACGCGCGGAACAGATCTACTCGGCCTACCACGATCTGGGCGGCAACGGGCTCGGCACCGCCATGATCGAGGACATCAGGGACGCGCACATCAAACCCGACCCCCAATAACACAACCAAACCCTAAAGCCCGAAGGCAACCTCGCCTCCGGGCTTTTCTCATGCCCGAAACCGGGCGGAAAGGAGCACCTATGGCGTTGAACGGCATCGACATCGCCAGCTGGCAGGCCGGCATCGATCTCGCCAAAGTGCCGTGTGATTTCGTCATCGTCAAAGCGACCGAGGGCACCGGCTACGTGAGCCCGACATGGAACGCACAAATCAACGGCGCGGCAAGGGCCGGCAAGCTACTCGGCGCGTACCATTACGCTCGCGGCGGCACCGCCACGACGGAGGCCAATCATTTCCTCGCGACGTTCAATCCGTGGCGAGGCAAAGCCATCCCCGTGCTCGACTGGGAGTCCGGGGACAACACGGCGTGGGGTGACGGCACATGGGTGCGAGCATGGGTGGAGCGAGTCCACAAACGTACCGGCGTCTGGCCGCTCGTCTACGTGCAGTCGTCCGCGATCAGTCAGATACCCGATGATGTGAGGAAAAACTGCGGTCTGTGGATCGCCCAGTATCCGAACTATGAGACCACCGGCTACCAGTCGACCCCATGGAACGAAGGCGCCTACCAGTGCGCCATGCGCCAGTACACGAGCAGCGGCAAGCTCGACGGCTGGAACGGCAGCCTCGACCTCAACAAGTTCTACGGAGACCGCGCCGCATGGCAGGCCTACGCCACCGGCGGCAAAACCACAACCACCACCAAACCAACCACCAATACCAGTCTCATCGAAGGAGTCATCAGCGATATGAAAGCAACCCACATTCTCTTCCAGTACAGCGGCGCGATCTGCGTGGCCAACGTGCTCGCCGGCACATGGCGCGCATTCCACGACCCCGAAGACCAGAAGGACACGCTCAACGTGCTGCGCCAGGCCGGCGCCAAGGTCGTCGAATGGGGCGCGCTGCGCGGCAAGCCCGGCCAGAACAAGGTCGAAAACCCCGACGCGTTTGGCATCCGCATCGACGAGTAAGGAGCATGATCATGGTCAAGAACGACGGACGCCCCGATATCGACGACCTCATCGACGGCAGCGAGGCCGAAAACCTCATCCTCTGGTTCAAAGCCGCGGCGATTCGAGCGGTCAAAACCGCCGCACAGAGCGCGGTCGCCGCCATCGGCACCACCACGCTCATCGGCTCGGTCGACTGGCGCGTCATCGCCGGCACCGCCGGACTCGCCGCAATCCTCAGCCTGCTCACCAGCACGGCAGGCATCCCCGAGGTAGACGACGGCCACAACGTCGCCACCATCGCAGGACAGTAAACCCGGTCGACACCCTAGAAAGCGCCCCGTTCAACATTGCCGGCCACGACCGGCGGTGCTGAACGGGGCTTTTTTGCTTGCGTGCGAATGCCGGTATCATGGCTGGTAGCTGGAGCCAATCCAGCGCCAAAAAGCAACAAAAACGTTAGCATGACCATAGTGTGACCTAACCGGATCGTTGGGCCGTGAACGTCAACTGGCAGTAAGGATTACGGGAGTAGCGTAATCAGTCTTCCAAACTGATTACGCGGGTTCGATTCCCGTCATCCGCTCCCAGCTGAGAGGCCGGAAACCCAATGATTCCAAGGGTTTCCGGCCTCTTCTGCTTTTTCACGTCAGGTCTCGGCTCACGGCACGATTCGGAGTGTTCCGACACGATAGGGCGATCTCAGCCACGATACAAAATGAAATCCATGGGTTAATAGACAAAACGTGGGTCTTATCCGCGCGTGTCATAAACACCCAAAAAACGACTCGCACCCCGCCCAACAAGCACGACAGGCCATCAGCATATACAATCAACACCAACTCATCCAAAGGAGACCAACGATGGCCACACCCACCACCCCTGAGGTTCTCTTCGACGCCGGCAATTTCCGTCTCTATCGCAACCGCATCGAAATCGACCGACACGGCCTCTTCGGCAGGATCACACGAACCGACATCATCTACTACAACGACATCACCGGCGTCCAAGCCACCGGCAAAACCATCCGCCTCTACCGCAGCGGACTCAAGCCCAACATCACCATCCGTCTCCGCAACAAACCGGACGCACAGGCGGCGCTCGCCATCATCAACGGCAACAAGGCCTGACGGCCGGGACGTGAACCGCGCCCGGCCGTCGACTACTTCCGTTTCCTCTTGAGGCTGGTCGAATAGGAGATTCCGGGCGCGATCCTCGTGGTCACACGCCCCGTGGAACTGAACGTCGTATTGCCGACCTTGACGCTCACCGAAACGCCCTTCTTGCCGAGGTTCAGCCGCAGACCCTTGCCCAACGACTTGCTCTTTCTGAACGAAAAACCCATCGCAAGCCCTCCTCACGCATCCTGCAGAGCACGATACCGGCTCTCAAGCCCCTCGCGCAGCACCTGCGAATAGTTGATGTTGTGGCGCTCGCCGAACGTGTCGAGCCATGCGGGAATGGTCACGTTCTTGCGCACCGCCTTCTTGCCGTATTTCTCGGCGTACGCGTCCATGTCCAGGGAAATGAGGCTGACGATGCCGTTCGGCTCGTCGGGCGTCACGTCCGCGATGTTGCTGGCGTGCGGAACGTCGCGACCGTCCTCGAGTTCGGTGAGCACCCAGCCGCTGGCGGCGTCGCGCGCCATGTCCAGCGCTTCGGCGAGATTGTCTCCGCCGGTGACGAGGCCGGGCATGTCGGGCGCGGTGACGACGTAGCCGCCGCTGTGGTCCTCGTACGGGGTGAGGATGATCGGGTAGACCAGTTTCATTTCGTCCTCTTTTCGTTGATGCCGGCCTGTTTCCATATCGATTTGACGATGTAGGGGTTCACGTCGCCGAGATGGTCGGGCACAGTGACCTTGCCCGGCTTCGTCGGGTGGACATACTGGCGATGGCTGCCCTTCTGAGCGATGGACGTCCAGCCGTCCGCCAGCAGTATCTTCTCGATTTCCTTGAACCTCATACCCCATACTATACGTATAATGCGCATAATATCAAGATAGGCAGAAGGCCCCCGATGCTCATTGGCGAGCGCCGGGACGTTTCATTGTTCCACTTCCATAGGGGAGAACCATGCGGGTTTTCTGGATTGACCTCCACGCGTCTGGCCATTTCTTGCATGATTTGCGGCCACGTGGGGGGGGGCGAGGCTCCGCCAGCATCGTGATGCGTTGAATACTGGCTTGGGCGGCGGCATTGCTGCCACCGGTAGCACAACATCGCGCGATAGCGCGATATCGATATCAACGAACAGCAGCACCACGCGCCACGAAAAACGCGCCGCCCGCGCACGATGCGGGCGACGCGTCCATTTCAGGGAAGCACGGAGCAGGAGCGGCTCCGCGACGTCATCGGCGGATGATCTTGGCCTCGTACGGTTCGAGGTCGGCGTCGAGCGCGTCCATCACGTACTGGGAGCCGTTGAGGTGGGCGTGCTGCGGGTAGCCGGAGAAGTTGAACAGGCCGACGATCGTCTCGCCCGGAATCTGGCGGACGACGGCGAGCACCGCGTCATTGAACGTGTCCCACGTCGACACCCACGCGTCGGGCGCGAAGCACGGGTCGTCGCGCATCTCGCGCAGGCTTGCCATGCCTTCCCACAGGCGGTTCTGCAGCGTGCCGGGATCGTGGCGCAGTTCGGCCTTGGACCAGTCGAACTTGCTGCGGTGCAGGTTGCGGCTGTCTTCGATGCGGTCCGGGTCCTCCTTGTAGTCCCAGCCGTTGAGCTGGGCGATTTCGTCGCCGCAGTTGAGCATCGGGAAGCCGCGCAGGAACGCCATCGCGCGGTGCATGAGCAGGTCGCGGTCGACGGCCTTGTCGAGGGCCGGCTTGTCGTGCGTGATGATCGCGCGTTCGATGCCGCACAGGCTGGCGGTGGTGCCGCAGCTGCGCGCGTCGGACGTGGCCGCGTCGTAGTTGTACAGTTCGCCCATGGCCCAGCTGCCGGGGACCGCGCCCTCGTAGAAGTGGTACAGGAATTCCTTGTGCTTGAGCGGGTCGATGCCGATCTGCCGCTCCACGTCCTCGTCGAGGCCCCAGCCGATGTCGTCGTGGCAGCGCAGGTAGTTGACGAACCAGCAGTTGTCGGGCAGGGCGTTGAGCTTGTCGATCTGCGCCTTGAGCAGGCGCGTGTCCTGGCTGGCGAGCGCGCTCCACAGGTTCACCATGATCGACACGTTGTACAGCATGTGACACTCGGGCGCTTCGGGCGTGCCGAAGTACGCGGCGAGCTCCTTGGGGGCCATGACGACCTCGCCCTTGAGCACGACGGCCGGGCACACGCATTCGAGGATGATGCGCAGGATGCGCACGATGGTGTGCACGGTGGGCAGGTTGCGGCAGTTGGTGCCGAGTTCCTTCCAGATGTAGGGCACGGCGTCGATGCGGAACACTTCGACGCCGAGGTTGGCGAGGTGCATGACGCTCGACATCATGGCGACGAGCACCTTCGGATTGCGGTAGTTGAGGTCCCACTGGAACGGGTAGAACTGGGTCATGACCCACTTTTGCATCTGCTCGTTCCACGTGAAGTTGCCGGGCGCGGAGCCGGGGAAGACCTGCGGCACGACGGCGTCGTACTGGTCGGGGATGGTGCGGTCGTCGTAGCAGAAGTAGTAGTCCTGGTACTCCGGGTCGCCGGCCTGCGCGGCCTTGGCCCAGCGGTGGGTGGACGCGGTGTGGTTCATCACGAAGTCGAGGCACAGGCTGATGCCGGCCTTGCGCAGTTTCTTGGTGAGGGCGGCGAGGTCCTCGTTGGTGCCGATGGACGGGTCGACGTTGTCGAAGTCCTCGACCGCGTAGCCGCCGTCGTTGTTCGGATGCGGCATCTGCAGCAGCGGCATGAGGTGCAGGTAGGTGAGCTTCTGTTCCTTGAGGTACGGGATCTTGTCGGCGAGTTTCCTGAGGTTGCCGGCGAACAGGTCGGTGTACATGGTCATGCCGAACATGTCGCCGCGCTTGTACCATTCGGGATCGGCCTCTCGGGCGACGTCGAGCTTCTTCAAATCGGCGGGGCGGTCCTTGGCGGCGCTTTCCATGGCCGCGAGCAGCGTGCCGAACGCCTCCTCGTTGTGGTAGAGGCTCATGAACAGGCGCTCGAGTTCGTCGCGGTGACGGGCGAGACGGGTGGTGAAGATGTCGTCGGTTGCGGTTGCCTGTGCCATATGCGAAACTCCTTCGTCTGCGATGGGCTCTTCTTCTCGTCAATCCTTTGACGTACGGGTTTCGTTATATCAAACCGGTTCGACATAAAACCGGTTCGACACGCGGCGCAACGCACGATCCGCGAACGACGACCAGCTCCGGTCGGTGACCGCCGACCGGCCGGCGACGGACGATCGCGACCGAATACGTCAGTCGACCTGCAGCATCGCGACCGCGGACGCGACCGGACCGTCGTGCGACAGCGACACGTGCCATCGGATCGCGCCCGCTCCCCCGGCCGACAGCGACAGTCGCAGCTCGCGCGCGACGTCGTCGGCGAGCACGACGTGCGGCACGCCGATCGCATCGTCGAGGATCTCGATCTTCGACCACGGGAAATCGTCGATCGTATACGGCATCGACCGCGCGGCCGAGAACGCGGGCATCGCCTCGCACCACGCCTTGAGCACCGCCTCCTTGCCGGCCCACTTGGCCGCAAGATGCACCGGCTCGCCGTCGTGCTTCAGCCGCGACCGCTCGACCGCCTGCCGCAGCTCGCGCACGGAGAACAGCGCGCGCATCCGCGAGCCGGGTTCCGCCAGCTGCTCGGCGAACACCGCAACGTCGACCACGTCATGGCCCAGTCCGATCGTCGTCACGGTCGCGTCTCCCCTCTCCGGAATGTCCATGCTGCCGGTCGAACACGCACCGCAGTCCGTCCGGCATACCCAGAATACCCGGCAGATACCCGGCATGCCCATCACCATGACAGAGGCGGGGTTGCGAGCGACCGAACCAGCCGTCCGCAACCCCGCCTCAACAGCTCAACAACTCAACAACTCAATGGCTCAAACTACTCACCGGCAGCTCACAGCTCACTTCTGCCAGCCGACGTCCTCGACGTGCAGCAGCATGCCGCTGCCGGACGCCTCGAATCCGGCGGGGCCGAAGTTGGCGAGCCCGTCCTTGACGGCGAACGAGGTCGGGCCGTTCCACATGGGCAGGCGCGTATAGCGCTTCATGGCGCTCTTCTCGAGCTTGTTGAACAGGTCGCGGGCCTTGTCGGCGTCCGGCTCCGCGGACACTTGGTCAAGCACCTTCTGCTGCTCGGGCGTGCCGCCCCATTCGTTGGCCGCGTCGGAGCCGTAGGAACCCGAACCGGCAGTGGAGTAGCCGAACGGGTCGGTGTTCTCGCCGCCGAGGGCCATGGCCTGCCACGAGGCGTCGGCGAGGACCTTGGAGAAGTTCGCGCCGGACTGCACGTCGAGGTCGGCCTTGATGCCGCTCTTCTTGAGCATGCTCTGGAACGCCTTCGCGATGGCGGTGGTGGTGCTGTCGTCGCTGAACATCGTCCACTTGACCTCGAGCTCCTTGCCGCCCTTCTCGTAGTAGCCGTCGGAGCCCAGCTTGTAGCCGGCGGATTCGAGCGTCTTCTTGGCGCTGGCCGGATTGTAGTTGCCCTCGGACGGGAAGTTGTTCTCATAGCCCTTCTGGAACGGCAGGATGACGTTCGACGTGGTCACCGGCTGGTTCCAGTCGGTGCCCTGGAACTTGATGGTGGACAGCTGCTTGCGGTCGACGGCCTGGCTGATGGCCTTGCGCACGCTGAGGTCGTCGAGCGGCGCGGACTTGACGTTGAGTACGATGTAGTACAGCGAATTGCCGTAGCCGATGCGCAGCGACACGTTCTTCATGTTGCGGGCGCTCTTGATGGTGTCGGCGGTGCTGGCGCCGGACGCGTCGATCTCGCCGTTCTGGAAGGCGTTGGACGCGGCCTGGACCTCCATGGCCTTGAACGTGACCTTGTCAAGCTTGGGCTTGTTGCCCCACCACTTCGGGTTGGGGGTGAACACGATCTGCGACTCGTCGAAGCTGCTCACGACGAACGGGCCGGCGCCCCACTCGTTGTGCGGATTGTTGGCCCAGCCCTGCGCGAAGACGGTCGGATCCTGGTTCTTCGGGTGCATGAGGTAGCCGAACAGCGACTCGTACGGGTAGAACGGCTTGGAGAAGGTCACCACGGCCTGCTTGTCGTCCTTGCCGCGCTTGACGCTGGCGATGTTGCTGTAGCCGGTGGTGGTGGACGCCGAGTACGCGGCGTTCTTGCCGTTCATGGTTTTCCAGACGGTTTCGAACGCGGTCCAGTCGATCGGCGTGCCGTCGTTCCAGTTGGCTTTCGGATTGATGTCGTAGACGACGGTCTCCGGGTTCGTGGAGGTCAGCTTGACCGACGTGAGATAGTCGGGGTTCGGCGTGACCTTGCCGCCGTCGATGCTGAAGTCCCACAGCCGCGGCAGGTACATCTGCCACAGGTAGCCGGTGTAGGCGGTGAAGCCCGCGGTGGTGTTGAGGTTGAAGTTGGGGCCGATGGACGAGATCGGCAGCGTGAGCGTGCCGCCCTGCTTGATGTTGTCGCGCGGCTGCGTGTTGTTGTACGCCTTGCTGGCCGACGGCATCGGCAGCGCGCCCTTGTACGACGACGGCGTGCCGGAGGCCGCCTCCGTCTTCAGCGTCGCGGTGCTTCCGCCGTTCGTCGCCCCGCACGCTCCCAGCGATACGGCGAGCGCGACGGCGCCGAGCGCCGCGACGGCCGGGCGGATGATGCTGCGCCCGATGCGTGTGATAACGGAAACCGAATATGCCATGATGTGCTTCCTCTCGTTGGCGACCCGCGTCCGTTGCACAGGTTTGCACCGCATTGTAGAACGCAAACATCATGCTTTGTCCGGTATGGTTCACGGCGGTAACGCAAACGGCCATCCGCACGAAACAGGTTCGTAACATGCGGATGGCCGTCATGCGGGAAGTCCGATGGGCTTCCCGCAGTCGAAACGGACGGGCGCACCGAGGGCGCCCGCCCGCGAGGGGATTCCGATGACCGCCGAGGCGGATCAGGCCTCGTAGAAGCCGGATTCGGCGAGGCGGGCGTTCGGATCGAGCAGCATGGCCTTCTCGACCTCGTGCGCGTCGTAGCCGTGGCCGTCCTTGCGGAAGCGACGGTTGTCGATCGGCTCGTAGAGCGCCGCACGGCCCATCATGCCTTCCTCGAGCCGGCGCTGGCCGGCGGCCAGCCGGGCGTTGGCGCGCTCGCGCCATTCGTCCAGCGCGGCCTCGCCGTCCGTCTTCGCCACGGCCGCCTCGAAGGCGCCGGGGTGCACGAGCGCCACGAAACCGGACACGTGGCCGAAACCGAGGGACGTGGCCAGGCCGGCCTTGACCGGACGGCCGGCGCTCTTGCGGCCGAACTCGTCCTCGCCGCCGCCGATGCGCAGCGGCTTGCGCAGCCACACCATGTGGTCGTCGCGCCGGAGCTTCGGGTCCACGCAGTCGAGCGCCGCGTTCGCCGGAATCACGCCGGACTTGAACAGCTGCGTCAGGCCGTTGACCTGGAAGATGCAGGCGCCGCCCTTCGCGTGGCCGGTGAGCGTCTTCTGCGAGATCACGAACAGCGGGTTGCCGTCGGTGCGGCCGATGGCGTGCGCCAGCGTGTTGTGCAGCTCGGATTCGTTCGGATCGTTGGCGTTCGTGGACGTGTCGTGCTTGGAGACCACGGCGATGTCGTCCGGCGTGACGCCGAGCTTCGCCAGATCGCGCACGAGCTTGGAGTCGCGCCCGCCGAGGCCGGCCGCGAGCGCGCCCAGTCCCGGTGCCGGGATCGACGTGTGCGCGCCGTCCGCGTAGGAGTGGATGAAGCCGACCACGGCCGCGACCGGCAGGCCGAGCTTGAGCGCGATGTCGCCGCGGGTCACGAGGATCGTGCCGCCGCCCTGCGATTCGAGGAAGCCGCCGCGGCGACGGTCGTTCGCGCGGGAGAAGAACCGCGCGTCGATGCCCTTGCCGTACATCTCCGCGGAGTTGGCGGTGGCGTTCATGTTACCGAAGCCGATCACCGATTCCACGCCGATGTCGTCGATCGCGCCGGTGACCACGAAGTCGGCCTTGCCGAGGGCGATCTTGTCGACGCCCTCCTCGAGGGAGACGGCCGCGGTGGCGCAGGCGGAGACGGGCTGGATCATGTTGCCGTAGCCGCCGATGTACGACTGCATGACGTGCGCGGCGACGACGTTCGGCAGCGCCTCCTGCAGGATGTCGGTGGGGATCTCGTGGTTGAGGAAGCGGTCGAGGTACAGCTTGCGCATCGACATCATGCCGCCGAAGCCGGTGCCCTGCGTGCTGGCCACCAGCGAGGGGTGGATGGACCGCAGGATTTCGGCCGGGGTGAAGCCGGCGGACAGGTACGCGTCCACGGTGGTGACGATGTTCCACAGCGCGATCTCGTCGACGTCGCCGACCATCGAGGCGGGGATGCCCCAGCGGGTCGGGTCGAAGCCGGTCGGGAACTGGCCGCCGACCGTGCGGGTCATGGCGGCGCGGCGCGGCACGCGGATCATCGAGCCGGCGTGGCGGGTCACGTTCCATTCGCCGGATTCCGCGTCCGGCGCGATGGTGGTGTGCGCCTCGTCGAGCTTGACGTATTCGTCGGCGGCTTCGCGGGTGGGCACGGAGAAGGTGACGTCGTGGTCGAGGAAGACCTCGGCCTCCTCCTCGTCGGCGCCGTCCTTGTAGTCGTTGCCCATGCCCTCTTCGAAGGGGCGGATGCCGGAGCGGGCCACGACCTCGTCGTGGTAGCGTTCGGCGATGTCCTCTTCGGGCACGAGGTTGCCGTCGGTGTCGTACCAGCCGGGCTTCGGGCTGTCCTGCCACGTGAGCAGGCCCATGTTCCACGCGAGTTCGAGTACGGCGCCGGCGTTGAGGTCGACGGTGCCGTCGGAGTGGATGCCGAGTTCGGCTTCGGCGCGCGTGCGGCCGGAGCCCCACGGGCCGAGCTCGCCGATGGAGACGATGACGATCTCGTCTTCCGGACGCGCGGTGACGTTCGTCCAGTCGTTGAGATCGACCGGCGCCTGCTCGGCGACGATCGGCGTGGGCAGCGCTTTGAGCACAGATTTCTTGGACGTATCGGGTGTGACGCTCCCCCAGCCAGTTTCGCTGACAGCCCCCTCAGCCGAGGGGGCCGAGGCTACCGCCTGCTTCTGAGCCGCGTCCGCTTCCGCCTCGGCGCGCAGCGCCTTGATGTCGATCGGCTCGTTGCCGAGACCGCCTGTCAGGTCGACGTCGAGCGGCGCCTTCGCGGCGGCCGCGCGCGATGCGGCGGTGCACAGGTCAAGCAGTTTGGCCGCGATGTCGGCGGTCGAGTACGTGCGAATGCCGTGGCGTTCGACGACGTCGACGAGCGGATCGTTGCCGCCCATGAGTCCGGTGCCGCGCACCCAGCCGATCTTCGGGTGGGCGAACGTCACGCGATCGGACCACACGCGCTCGGCGCGGGCGCGGTTGACGATCGCGTCGAACGCGGACTTGACCTCGCCGTACGCGCCGTCGCCGCCGAACACGCCGCGGTTGGGCGAGCCGGGCAGCACGACGTGCATGCGATGCTGCACGTCCGTGTCCGCGCCGATGGACGCGAGTCCGGCGATCGCGCGTTCGACGCCCCACAGCATGAGTCGCGCCTGCGATTCGAACAGTTCGCCGGAGTCGGCCATCGTGCCGTGCACCGGCGGCGCGGCGAACGGGAAGAACAGGGTCGGCTCATACGCTGGCTTGAGGATCGTCGTGGTCGCGCCGCTCGTCTTCTTCTGCTCGTTGCCGACCCACTGCACCAGCGCGTCGACGTCGCGGTAGCTGGACAGGTTCGCCGGGACGAGCCAGAGCTTCGCGTCGCCCGCGGCGTGCTCGCGGTACGCCTGCTTGGCCCATGCCTTGACGGACGGCTTGAAGCTGTGCGACGTGGCGATGACGGTCGCGCCGCCGGCGAGCAGGCCCTCGACGACCTGCGCGGCGATCGAGTTCGGGCTGACGCCGGTGACGATCGCGACGTCGCCCGCGAAGCGCGACGATGCCGGGTCGTCGGACGCGGGTTCAAGCGCTTCGGCCGCGATGCGTTCGAATGCGGTCTTGAGATCGCCACTCGCCTTGCCCGCGAACCAGCGGGCCTCGTCGGCCACGGCCTTGCCGAGGCCGCGGAAGCCGCCGTCCAGCAGCGCCGGGTTGCCGTCGTAGAACGCGCGGGCGAGGTCCTCGCGGGCGGATGCCCAGCGGTCGTCGAACAGAATCGCCTTGTTCTGGTCGAAGCGCGGTTCCACCTGCTTCGGCCAGTCGGAGCCGAGCTCGGCGGTGACCGCGTTGACCACGGCCGCGTTGCGTGCGGCCTCGTCGGCGTCGAAGTCGACGGCCGGCGCGGAGAGTCCGAGGTGGTTGAGCACGGTGCGCGCGGCGGTCGCCAGCACGCCGTTCTCGCCGGTCACCTTCGCGGCGAACGCGTCGAGCGCGGCGGAATCGACGACCGCGCCGCCGGCCGAACCGCCGGCAGACGGCTTGGAGACGGCCACGCCCTTGGTCTGGCCGACCAGCGCGACCGCGTCGTCGATGAGCTTGTCCGCGGCGGCCGCGTTGGCGGCGGCGCCGGTCGGCAGCTTGGCGAGATCGCCGCCGCGCGAGCTGGAGCCTTCACGGGTGTCAAGCAGGAGCGCCGCGGTGGTGGCGGCCACCCAGCCTTCGCCGAGTCCCCACACGCCGGTGACGCGCTCGCGGATGTGCGCGGGCTTGACGCCGGCCGCGCCGAACAGCGCGCGCAGACGGTCGCGGATCGCGTCGGAGAGGACCGGTCCGAACGGCTTGTAGTTCGGGGCGGCCTTGTTGACGATCACGGCGAGCTTGTCGAGCGTCGCCTCGGCCGCGCCGTCCACGCTGGCGACTCCCAGCTCGGAGCTGATGTCCATGAGCAGCTGGTTGCGGCGGGACGAGACACCGTTGGTGAGCGTGTCGGTGGTGTCGTTGCTGCCGATCTGGTCGAGGCGCACCTTGGCCGAGTACGCCATGAGCACGCCGATCGCGTCGGATGCCTTGAACGGCAGGTCAGAGACCGGTCCACTCGGCGCAGAGCCAAGCTCGCTCACGGCGCTGGCGGCCTGTGGGACGACGGAGGAGGATCGACCTGCGGTCGATGCGTTGCCGTTGGCGGCTGCCGTCGCAGACGCTCCCCCAGTCGACCCGCGGTCGACAGCGTCCTGCAACTGCGGACGGCCTGCGGCCGCGCTCTGCTGGCTCGCTGTCGCTCGCACCTCGCCTACAAACGCCGCCGGCGTTTGCTTCACGGCTCGGCCCTCAGCCGAGGGAGCCGAGGCTGCCGCCTGCTCTTCAACGTCGTCGACTTCCGGCGCGAGCGAATCGGTATCGGTCATGTACACGCGTCCCTCGTCGCGACCGACGTTGTAGACGGCGACGGAGCGGTTCACGAACTGCGGCAGGCGCAGCGTCTTCGAGCCGAGGTTGGCGAGCGTCGGCGCGTTGCCGAGACCGACTTCGACGTACTCCTCCACGCCGAGCCCGCCGGCCGTGCGCTCGCCGAACATCAGCGCCTGCGTCTCGATCCAGCGAACGGGCGACGCGAACTGCCACGAGAGCAGTTCGGTGAGCAGCAGTCGTCCGAGCTTCTGGTCGTCGGCGGCGTACGCATCCCACACTGCCGGATCGTCGAGCGCGGCCTTAATCCGCTCCGACGGCACGACCTCGAGGATCTTCGCGGCGAACTCCTTCGTCATCTCGAACGGGCAGGCGACGAGGTTCGGAATGTAACGGCCCACCAGTCGGCCGCGATAGTCGATCTCGGCCGGCAGCAGCGCGTCGAGCTTGTCGCGGAACTCCGGCACACCCTTCCTGAGCAGCGTGGAGTGGAACGGCACGTCGATGCCGGGCACGAGCATGAACGCCGGCTTGCCGCCGTATTCGGCGACGCGGCGGGCGGAGTCGGCCTGCAGCGCTTTGAGTCCGGCGATCGTGCCGGCCACCGCGTACTGCGCGCCGGCGAGGTTGTAGTTGACGATCTGCAGGAACTCGCCGCTGGCCTTGGCGACCGACTCGACATATTCCTTCACGCCGTCGTCGCCCACGCCGAACTGGTTCGGACGCAGCGCGCCCATGCGGTAGTTGGAGCGGCCCTGCGCGTCGCGCGGGATGAGGTGGTGCATGGTCGAACCGCGGTGGAACACGAGTTCGAGCACGGTTTCGAGCGGGATCACGCCGGCGAAGGAGCTCAGCGCGTTGTATTCGCCGAGCGAGTGGCCCGCGAAGTAGCTCGGCCAGATGTCGGCGCCGGCCTCGTGCAGGCGCGCGGTCTGGGCGAACGCGACGGTTGCGAGCGCGACCTGCGTGAACTGCGTGAGGTTGAGCAGTCCATCGGGATGGCGGTAGGTGACGCCGTTGGCGGTGAGCTCCTTCGGGTTGTCGCGCACGAGGGCGAGGATCGAGAACCCGAGCTTTTCGCGGGTCAGGCGATCCGCGCGCTCCCACACGTCGCGGGCGGCGGCGGACTTGGCGCGCTCGTCGAGCACCATGCCCTGCTTCTGGATGCCCTGGCCGGGGTAGACGAACGCGCTGATCGGCGCGCGGGTCACCGCTGTTCCACGTGAAACAATCGCCCCGTCGATGCGGCAGGTCACTTCGAGCGCGAGTCCGCCGTGACGCACCTTGCCGACGCGTTCGACGGTGATTTCGACGCGGTCGTTGAGCTGCACCATGCCGTACATGTTGTAGGTCCAGCCGGCGATCTCGTAGTGCGCGCCCTTGACGTCGGTCGCCTGCGCGACGTGCTGAGCGACGGCGGACAGCCACATGCCGTGCACGAGCGGGGCCTTGAGGCCGGAGATGCGGGCGCCGCGCACGGAGGTGTGGATCGGGTTGAAGTCGCCGGAGGTGCGCGCGAACGCGGTCATGTCACCGGGTGCGGTGACGGTGACGCGGCGGAGGATGCGGCGCGCGGTCGGCGCGGTTTCGGCGCCGTGCAGCGCCGTCCAGTCGCCGTTGTCCGGCGCGGTTGCCGGCAGCGCGTCGGAGTAGACGCGGCCGCGGATGGCGAAGCGTTCGGTTTCGCGGGCCAGCAGCGTGCCGTCGGCGGCGGTGTGGGTCACGTGGATGGTGACGACGCGGCCGGACGCGGACTCGAAGTAGTCCTCGGCCCATGACGTCAGGGTGACGGTTTTGCCGATGTGCCGGAGCAGGTGCTCCTCGTCGGTTTCGAGTTCGATGAGATGGTCGAGATGAACGGCGTTGAGCAGTCCTTCGATGACCGGATAGCCATCGACCATGACCGAGCCGAGCGCTGCGTAGATCGCCGGCCATGCGGGGCCGACGAGCGCGTCGGGCGCGATGCGGGACGCGGCGAGATCCTGCGGCAGCCGGCCAGCGGTCGCGGCCTCGTGGTCGAAGCCGAGGTTCGCGGACAGCGTGTAGCGGGCGTGCGCTTCTCCGAACGACTTGCCTTCGGCGGCCACGATTTCGGGCATGGACTCGAGCTTGTCGCCGGTGATGGCGGTGTTGCCGATGCCGGCGGTGGCGGCGAGCATCGCGTAGACGTCCGGGATCAGCCGTTCGCGGTCCACGACCGGCACGCGGCCGGGTTCGGCGCCGTCGACGACGAGCGGGATGACGATGTCGCGCACGGCGTGCTTGGACAGACCGCCGTCGGGATCGTTGTCCCAGTACGTGTCGAGATGGATGTCGAGATCGTACTTGCCGGCCGCGGCGTCGACCGCGCGGATCTCGTAGTGCCGGTCGCCGAGCGCGGTGCCGTAGGCGGGATTGTCGGTGATGTGGCCGACCCACGAGATGTTCGGCGACTTGCGGATGAAGTCCTCGGCGTCGCGCGCCTCGCCGAGCGCGGCGAAGCCGTCGTGTTCGGCGGCGGCAGCCGTATCGGCAGCACCGGACGCGCCGCGTTCGTCCCGCACGCGTTCGATCGCGGCGGATTCGAAGCGGCCGAGGATGTCGGCGATCGGCTCGTCGACCGTGGTGATGCCGGCCACGGAGATCGGACCGGGGATGGCGCGCACGGAATCGGCGGAATACCGCGCATCCTCGGACTGCCACAGCTGGTCCTGACCCCACCAGCGCAGCAGGTCGTGGTCGATGACGGGCACGAACGGCATGGGCTTGGGATATTCGCGCACGAGCACGGGGAACCAGGCCACGTCGGCCGGCACGACCGTGAGCTCGCCGGCCTGCGGATAGACCGCGGCGAGCTTGTCGAGCGCGGACGTCGGGTCGGCGGCGAGATCGTCGCGGGTCAGCAGGCCGGCCGCGGCGGCCTCGTCGGCCGTGGCGTCGTCGGCGGCGAACAGCTTGGACGCGAACTTGCCGGAATCGGTGTCGGCCACGCGGGCTTCGATGCGCTGCAGCAGGTGCTGGAAGCGGTCGACGTAGGTCGGGTCGACCCACGGGAACGCGAGTTCGGCGAAGTGCTTCGCCCATGCGAGGTAGGTCATGGACGCCAGGTCGCCGAAATAGGGCTTGGCGGTCTTGTCGAGCGCGTCGATGATCTCCTGACGGCGCGAATCGAGCTCCTCTGGGTGCTTCATCACGCGCACGAGCAGGCGGCCGCACGCGGCGGAGGCGTTCTCCAGCTCGTAGATGTCGGCGTGCAGGTGGCTCAGGCCGGAGGAGACGCCGCCGACGGCCTTGCCGGACGGCACCCAGTGGGCGGCCTGCGGCGCGAACACGTCGTCGGACTTGGCGTCGGCGGGAATGCCGGGCGTGTTGACGAGCATCCGCTTGACCTTGGGGCTGGTGTGCGCCTCCTTGGCGGTCATGGCGGCGGTGCCGACGAGCACGCCGTCGACCGGCATGTCGGGCAGGCCGTAGGCGTGCGCCCACTGGCCGGAAATGTAGTCGGCCGCGCGTTCGGGCGTGCCGATGCCGCCGCCGGCGACGAGCACGAGGTTGTCGCAGGCGCGCACCTCGGCGTACGTGGAGGCGAGCAGGTCGTCGAGCGCCTCCCAGCTGTGGTGGCCGCCGGCCTCGCCGCCCTCGACCTGAATCATGATGACGGTGGGCGCCACGGCCTTGGCGATGCGCACGACCTGACGGATCTGGTCGACGGTGCCGGGCTTGAAGCTCACGTACGGCAGGCCGTCGGCCTGCAGCGACTTGATGAGCGCGACGGCCTCGTCGAGTTCGGGAATGCCCGCGGAGACGACCACGCCGTCGATCGGCGCGCCGGACGCGCGCTTCTTCGGCACGATGCGCGAGGAGCCGAACTGCAGGTTCCACAGGTAGCGGTCCATGAACATGGCGTTGAATTCGACCGTGCGGCCTTCTTCGAGCAGTTCCTCGAGGCGCGCGACGTGGCGGTCGAAGACCTCGGCGGTCACCTGGCCGCCGCCGGCGAGTTCGGCCCAGTAGCCGGCGTTGGCGGCCGCGGCCACGATTTCGGGGTCGACGGTGGTGGGGGTCATGCCGGGCAGCAGCACCGGCGGCTTGCCGGTGAGCTTGGAGAACTTGGTGACGAGCTTGTCGCCGGCCGGCGTCCGGACGACGCGGGGCGCGAACGCCTTCCAGTTCTGCGTGCGTTCGGGCTCTCCCTCCAGCGTGGACAGCGCGGCGCGTTCGGACAGCGTGGTCGCCTCGACCACGCCGATGCCGGTGCCCTGCACCACGTTGCCGATGAGCTTGCCGAGCGTGTTGCCGGGGCCGAGGTCCGCGATCCACAGCTTGGCCGGGTCGGCGACGCCGGACAGCGCCTTGACGCGCGCGTTCCAGTCGACGTGGTTGAGCAGCACCTCCTCGGCGAGCGCGCGGGCGCGGGTCTGGTCGAAGCCGCATGCGCCGGCCCATGCCACGGTCTGTTCGACCGCCTCGGCCATGAGCGGCGAGTGGAACGGCAGGGTGACCTCGAGATATTCGAGGGTCGGGCCGAACACGGCGCCGCCGCGCAGCTTTCGTTCGCGCAGCTTGGCCTGATGCCGGTGCTCGCGTTCGGTTTCGATCGCGAAGGCGGCCAGGTCCTCCGGGTAGCCGGAGAGCACATGATGGTTGTCGGAGTTGGTGACGGCGATGGAGATCGGGCCGCGCGCGTGGTCGACGCGGGCGATGAGCGCTTCGACCTGTTCGCGCGTGGCGCCCTTGACGGACAGCATCGGACTGGCTTCGCCGACCTTGGGGTTGAGGCCGAGTTCGCGCACGCGGCGGGTGCCGGCGGCGCCGATCAGGGAGGCGACGGCGAGGATTTCGTCGAGCACGGGCGCCGCGGCGTCGATCGAGCCGGCGTCCTGGATGGCGCGGGTCATGTGGACGGCGAGCACGCCCTGCGAATGGCCGAGCACGGCGACCGGCTGGGCGGCGGCGACGTCGTACCCGAGGTTGGCGAGGTCGTGCAGCGCGCCGAGTTGGGCGAGCGCGATGCCGGGAACGGAGGCGGTCGCGTCGGCGGCGGGGCCGAGCTTGGCCGGGTTCGGGGCGAAGCCGAACAGGTCGACCGGCTGGCCGGTGGTGGCGAGCAGGTCGGCGGCGACCGGCGCGAGTTTCGCGTCGGCGGCCGCGGCGTGCCCGCGCAGCGCGGCGTCGATGGTCGGATCGGTGGTTTCGTCCGCGAGCGCGACGGTCCACGGCGTGGACTGTCCGGCGAACGCGAGCGCGTGCGGCTCGTCCGCCAGCTTGTTCAGAAAGAAGGTGGTCATTGGTGTTCCTTACGTGAGGTTGATGGTCGAAGTATGGATATGACGTTCGTGCTGCTGTATCGGAATCGCGCTTCGCGCGATGCCGTGTTGTTGGCGGTGCCGATGCACCGCAGACGCTCCCTCAGTCCGCCTACGGCGGCCAGCTCCCTCAGCCGAGGGAGCCGAGGCTCCGCCAGCTTCATATCCGTTCGACGGACATGAAGTGAAAGCTCATAACACGCCTTGCAGGCTCCCTCGGCTGAGGGAGCTGTCACGCGAAGCGTGACTGAGGGAGCGTCTGCAGCGCGGAAGCGCTGCTCACGACGCAGCATCGGCGCAAGCCAATTCCGTTACAAAGGTTGGTTGCCGTGGTGTTTGGTGGTGGCGCGTGTCCGCCGTTTGCCGGCGAGCAGGCGGAGGGATTCGGCGATGGCCTCGCGGGTCTGTTCGGGGTCGATCATCGCGTCGATCTGCCCGGTTTCAAGCGACAGGTTCGCGTTGACGGTCGTCCGCTGGTAGTCGGCGACGAGCTGCGCGCGCAGCGCGTCGACGTCCTTCCCGCTTTCCTTCGCCTTCTGCAGGTCCTTGCGGTGGATGATGTTGACCGCGCCGGTCGCGCCGAGGACGGCGATCTGCGAGCTGGGCCATGCGAAGTTCATGTCCGCGCCGATCGCTTTGGATCCCATCACGATGTACGCGCCGCCGAACGCCTTGCGCAGCACGACGGTGACCATCGGCACCTGCGCGTTGCCGTACGCGTAGATCACCTTCGCGCCGCGGCGGATGATGCCGGCGTGCTCCTGTTCGGCGCCGGGCTTGTATCCGGGCGTGTCCACGAGCGTGATGACGGGCAGGTTGAACGCGTCGCACAGGCGCACGAACCGCGCGACCTTTTCCGACGAGTCGACGTCGAGGATGCCGGCGTTCACGTTCGGCTGGTTCGCGACCACGCCGACCGGATGCCCTTCGATGCACGCGAATCCGACGACCGCGGAGCCGGCGAACAGTTCCTGCACCTGCACGAACTCGCCGTAGTCGACGATGCAGCGGATCACGTCGAGCATGTCGTACGGCTGGCGGTCGTTGTCGGGCACGATCGTCGCCAGTCGCTTCGCGGTGTCGCGTTCGGCGCGCGTGACGGCGTACGCGTACGTCGGCGGCTCGTCGTCGGAGCTGGACGGCAGGTAGGCGAGCACGGTGCGCGCGTAGTCGATCGCGTCGGCCTCGTCCTCGCCGAGATAGTGCGCGACGCCGGAGACGCGGTTGTGCACGAGGCCGCCGCCGAGGTCGTCCATGCTGATGACCTCGCCGGTCGCGGCCTTGACCACGTCCGGTCCGGTCACGAACATGTTCGAGTGCTCGCGGGTCATGATGATGAGGTCCGTCAGGGCCGGGCAGTAGACAGCGCCGCCAGCGCACGGCCCGAGGATGACGGAGATCTGCGGCACGAACCCGCTGGCCTTGCAGGTGCGGCGGAAGATGTGCCCGTATTCGGTCAGGGCCGCGACGCCTTCCTGGATGCGCGCGCCGCCGGAGTCGATGAGCGCGACGATCGGCACCTTGAGTTCGAGCGCCTTGTCCATGAGCCGGCAGATCTTCTCGCCTTCCGCGCGGCCGAGCGTGCCGCCGCGCACGGAGAAGTCCTGCGCGTAGACGGCGATCTTGCGCCCGTACACGTCGCCGAATCCGGTGATGACGGCCGCGCCGGCCTTGCCGTTGTTGATGTCGCCGCCGGCGAAGCGTCCGATCTCCTCGAACGTGCCGGTGTCGAGCAGCAGGTCGAGCCGTTCGCGGGCCGTGTTCTTGCCTTTGACGTGCTGGCGTTCGCGGGCGTGCGCTTCGGCGTCGCGCGCGAGTTCGGCCGCGCGCGCGACGGCCGCTCGGATCGGCTGATGGTCGCCGTCCGGCTGTTTCACATACTGTTTGACGGCCGGGGACTGCATGATGTCGGTCATTGCGCGTCTCCCTTCGTCGCACCGGCCGTACCGGCAGTACCGGTCGCGTCGGTCTTGGCCTTCGCGTCCGCGCCGTCCACGTCGAGCGTGACGAGCGTCTCCCCCGCCTCGACGCCGGTCGCGGGCCCGACGAAGATCTTCGTGACGGTGCCGGCGGCCGGCGCGTACACGTAGTTCTCCATCTTCATCGACTCGAGCACGACGAGCAGGTCGCCCTTGGCGACGTGCTGCCCTTCGGCCACGTTGATGCGCGTGACGACCGCCTGCATCGGCGCGGCGATCACGCCCGGCCGGTCGGCGGTCTTCTGCTGCGCGGATTCCGCGCGGTGCAGGCCGGCTCCGCGCAGCGGCTGCGTCGGCCGCTGCGCGCCGCGGGCGCGGGCCGAACCGGTGATGTTCTCGACGATGTCGAGCGGCACGGTGAGCTTGACGCGCTTGTCGTTCATTTCGATCACGAACGTTTCGGTCGGCGTCGGCTTCGCCTCGGCCGCCGCACCGGTCGCGCCGGTCGCACCGGCGCTGAGCGACGCGGGCTGGCCGGCGCGCGTCGCGTTCGCCTCGCGGTTGAGATACTTGCGTTCGAGCCATTTGGTGCTGATGTCGAACGGATGGCCGTGTTCGGCGGTGAATTCGTCGTCGCGGAACACCTGCTCGAACAGGCTGGCGGGCGTGGGCACGCCTTCGATGTGCAGTTCGCCGAGCGCGCGGCGCACGCGGGCCACGGCGGCCTCGCGGTCCTGCGCGGTGACGACCAGCTTGCCCATCATCGAGTCGAATTTCGGCGAGATCGTGTCGCCTTCCACCACGCCGGAGTCGACGCGGATGCCGGGGCCGGACGGCCATTCGAGCCGCGTGAGCGTGCCGGAGCTGGGAGTGAGGTTCTTGGCCGGGTCCTCGCAGGTGATGCGCAGTTCGAAGCTGTGGCCGCGCGCCGCGGGAGGCTCGGTGAGCGCGCCGCCGTCCGCGATGGTGATCTGCTCGCGCACCAGGTCGAGCCCGCACACCTGCTCGCTGACCGTGTGCTCAACCTGCAGGCGCGGGTTGACTTCGAGGAAGTACACCTTGCCGGTGTCGGTGAGCATGAATTCGCAGGTGCCGAGGCCGACGTAGCCGACCGCGTCGAACAGGGCGCGCGAGTAGCGTTCGAGCTGCTCGTGCACGCCCTCCGGCAGGAACGGGGCGGGCGCCTCCTCGATGAGTTTCTGGTTGCGCCGCTGCACGCTGCAGTCGCGCGTCGAGTAGACGGCGAAGTTGCCGTGGCTGTCGCGTCCGCACTGCGTTTCGACGTGGCGGCCCTTGTCGATGAAGCGTTCGACGAAGTATTCGTTCAGGTCGCCGCCCTGCAGCGAATCGTGGTTCATGTAGAAGCCGCGCAGTTCGTCGTCGCTGCGCACGATGGTGATGCCGCGTCCGCCGCCGCCGTCCGTGCGCTTCATCATGATCGGATAGCCGTGCGTGTGCGCGAAGTCGTACAGCGCGCGGATGTCGCCGACGGATTCGCTCAGGCCCGGCACGGGCGGCACTTTGGCGCGCGTGGCGACGCGGCGGGCGGTGATCTTGTCGCCGAGGTCGGTCAGGGCCTCCGGGCTCGGGCCGATCCATGTCGCGCCGGCACGGTCGACCTTGTCGGCGAAGGAGGCGACTTCGGAGAGGAAGCCGTAGCCGGGGTGCACCGCGTCCGCGCCGGAGCGGTGCAGCACGTCGATGAGCAGGTCCTCGTTGAGATACGTGTCCTTGTAGGTGTCGCCGGGCAGCAGGTACGCCTCGTCGGCGAGCGCCACGTAGGGCGCTTCGCGATCCTGTTCGGCGTAGACCGCCACCGTGGCGAGGCCCATTTCGCGCGCGGTCCGCACCACGCGCAGGGCGATTTCACCTCGGTTCGCAATCAATAGTTTTTTGACATTTTGCGTCATGGCGTCAAAATATAGGCCCGCTGACTGAAAATACATGGGAACGATCTCAACAAAATTCCCGACGATCTTTTGTAAAGCTACACAAACGTAACCGCAACATCGCAGGTCTAGCGTAAGGCCTTGTAACTTGACGAAACTGCACGCTGCTGCAAGACAGGTCACGCGTTTTCGTCAGACTCGCTTACTCGAGACAAGGGGAATCATCATGCCGTCCATCACCACTTCCGCGGTCGCGGGCAGTCGCGCCCGCCGCACCGTTCTCGCCGTCGCCAAGCCCATCGCGTTCGCCGTGCTCCTGTGGCTCGCATCCGCCGCCGGCGCGGTGCCGATTCCGGGCACGCCGGTGCCGATCACGCTGCAGACGTTCGTGGTCATGGTCGCGGCGCTCACGATGGACTGGCGTCAGGCCGGCGCCGCGGTCGCGCTGTATCTGGCCGCCGGCGCGGCCGGTCTGCCGGTGTTCGCCGGCGGTTCGTCCACGGCCGCGCTGTTCGGCCCGTCGGCCGGCTTCCTGCTCGGCTTCCTGCCGGGCGTGATCGTCACCGCATGGCTCAAGGGCGCATCCCGTCGCACCGTCGCCGCGCATCATGCGGCCGCCGGTTCCGCCGACATCGCCGATGCCGCCGACCGTGCCGATCTCGCAGCATCCGTCGCGGACGCCGCCGCTTCCCGTCCGCTCGTCTTCGCGCTGACGTTCCTGCGCTACTTCGCGGCCGCGATGGTCGGCTGCGTGGCCGTCGTCTACGTGTTCGGTTTCGCCGTGCAGGCCGCGCTCACCGGCGCTCCCCTGCCCGCGATCATCCTCGCGTCGATGCCGTTCATCATCGGCGATGTCGTCAAGTCCGCCGTCGCGTCCCTCACGGTTGCCGCAGCCGTCGCGCTGCATCGATAATCGAAAGGATCGGGCGCACCACCGCCCGCATTCAGGCCAAGACGCCCACGTCCGCGGTGCGCACGACGTGGGCGTTGCCGTCCTGCGTGCGGATGGTGAGCGAGGCGTCGGCGTTGAGCGCGAGCGCTTCGCCGCGCAGGGTCGAGCCGTCGGTGAAATGCGCTTCGACCCCGTGGCCGAGCGTCCAGCAGACGCGGCGCGTTTCGTCGAGCAGCCGCGCGGCCTGTCCTTGCGGGTCGGCGGCGAAGGCGGCAACGCGCGAGCGCAGTCCGGCGATGATGCCGGCGGCGATCGCGTCGCGCAGCGCGTCCGTATTGTCCGAAATGTCGTAATGCAGCTGCAGCGACGTGGATTGCGTAGTGGGCAGACAGCCGGCCGGCACAGCCAGGTTGATGCCGATGCCGAACACGAGCGTCACGTCGCCGCCCGCAAACGGACCGACGCTAGACCCAGCCAGCGGCATGACCATTTCGGCGAGGATGCCGCCCAGCTTGCGTCCGTCGCAAAACAGGTCGTTCGGCCATTTGAGCATCAGATTGCCGCTCCCGAAATCGCGCACCGCCGCGCGGATCGCGTCGAGCGAAGCGAGGCCGGCGATCATCTGCAGCCATCCGTTGACCCGCTCGTCGGTCGCGATCGCACGCGGAGCGCGCACGACGAACGACACCGTGAACGACTCCCCCGGACGGCTCGTCCACGTGTGATCGAGCCTGCCACGACCCGCGGTCTGCGCGTCCGCCGCGACCACGGCGACCGGCCGTCCCGCCGCGGCCAGATCGCGCGCCGTCGTGTTCGTCGACCCGAGTCTGTCGAACAGCAGCACGTCGCCGCCCGCCGCCGCAACCGTGCGCGGCATCCGCATCGCGGCCCGGTTGACGGCCGCAACGCACGCCATCGCCGTGCGCGCCTGCTCAATATCACTGGCATCATTGGCATTCGCATATTCGCTCATGCCTTCAGCCTACCGCCGTCTGCGGCATCGGCGGGCCTTCGTCTCGACGATGAACGGCATCGGCGACTCCGGCATCGCGCACGCCGCACCGTGCGCGCCGGCGTCCGTCACTGCCCAAGCGCGGCAAGTTCGGCCTCGGTGAGCGCGACGATGCTGCCGTGGTTGGCACCGGCCGGCAGCCGGTATTCGCCCGGTTCGAGCGCACGGTACGAGTCTTCGGCGAGCGGGTCGGACGTGACGAACGGGCGGTATCCGGTCCATCGCGGCAGGTATTCGTCGGTCATGAGCAGCGTCCGGCCGTCCGGCAGCACGCACGACGTGGGCCCCTCGAAGCCGCCGGGGAAACGTTCCAGCGCGGGGTTCGCGAGCCGCTCGTACGGGCCGAGCAGGTCATCGGCCGTTTCGACGTACACGTACTTGTCGTCCTCGTTCTTGATGTGCATGACGATGCGCCCGCCGCGCACGCACAACGCCGCGTCGATGACGGCATGGTCACGTTCGACGAGCACGAACGGCGCGCCGAACGTCGTGAAGTCACGCGTCCACGCGGCCCAGATGCGCTGTTTGGCGTAGTCGTCGGCCGGCGTGCAGCTCGACCAGTACACGAGATATGCGCCGCGCGAACCATCCCAGATCGCGCGCGGCGCCCACGCGTTGCCGGCCCGCACGCTCGAGGCGACGTCGACGATGCGCTCGTTCGACCAGTGGATCAGGTCGTCGGATTCCCATACGCAGATGCCGGTGCTGCCGCGGCGCACGGTGGCGGCGAAGTCGATGCCGCCGTCCGGCTTGGCATACCACGGCGCGTTGAAGTCGAGGTCCGTGCCGATGAGCACGAATCCGTCGCGGTCGGACCGTCGCATGAGAAACGGGTCGCGCACCGCGCGCTCGCCGATCGTCGAACTGATCGTCATGGACCGCACCGGGTCGCTCCAGTGCAGGCCGTCGCGGCTGAACGCGAAATAGATCTTCTGGTCGTCCTCGACGCGGCCGTCGGGGGACGCGAAGTACACGTAGGCGAAGCCGGCGTAGTCGGCGGGCGCGCGGTTCGCCGTGACCGGGTCGGCGACGCCGGATGCGGTGACGGACGGGAGGGAGGTGAAACGTGCGGCTTGTTCGGACGGTGCGGGCAGTATGCCCGATGACGGCGGAGAAGCGATGACGACGGTCATGATTGCGGATTCCTTACTTGCTGGACTTGCTGGCCCTATGTGCTGGATGATGCGGAAAAGCCCGGCGACGTACGCACAGAGATGCGCCGGCGGCGCGACGGCGGCCGATAGGACACGGACGGCCGGAGCGTTGCGCCGGCGGCACGCGATGTCGCCGGGACGAATGTTGTTGGGAGATGGCGTGATCAGCGTGGGTTGGGCGCAACGCCCGCGCCGCACGGTCAGTGCGGGTTGCGTCACTCCTTGGCGTAGGCGTCGTACCATTTCTGCCACAGTTCGACGTTCTGGTCGATGTTGAGCTTCTTGAGACCGGCCTTGAAATCGTTCCACGCCGCGTCGTCGAGTCCGCCGTTGACGATCCATTCGACGGTCTTCGGCACCACGTAGTCGAGGATGGCGACGTTGTTGTTGGAGATGGTGGTGTTGTCGGTCTGGTCGGGCATCACGTAGAACGGCATGTAGTTGCCGTCGCCGGGCATTTGGGCCTGCGTGGCGGCGAGGTCCCCGTTGTAGACCTTGAGATCGTCCACGCCGTCGATGACGGTGCCCTTGTTCCAGAACGCGAACACGCGGTTGCTCCAGCCGTACTTGACCGCGGTGCCGTCCATGGCCTCGGGCTTGACGAGATAGTCGCCTTCTGCGCGCTTTTCAACGTACTTCGGCATGTCGCCCCAGTAGGCGCTCACCGACACGTCAGGTTCGACCATCTTGTCGATGATCTTGAAGATCGCGTCCTTGTTCGGAGAATCGGCCTTGACCGCGGCGCCTGCGTACGCGGAGTCCTGTCCCTGCTCCCACACGGCGGTGTGACCGGGCGCGGACGGCGTGGCAATGGACACGTACTGGTCCTTGAGGTCGCCGAAGGCGTAGCGGTCCCAGCCGATTGCCATGCCGACGAGCGCGGTCTTGCCGTCGCTCTGCAGTTCGGCGTTGTACTTGGAGGAGTCCTTGGTCATGGCGTCGGAGGGCACGAGGCCCTTGGAGATGAGCTCGTGCAGGTAGCCGACGACTTCGCGGTATTCGTCGTCGAGCATGAAGTTCGCGACCTTGCCGTTCTTCACGTACATGCCCTGCGAGCCGGAAGCGGACGTGACGGACGTGGAGATGCCGGTGGAGTTCATGAGCAGGAACGGCGAATACCAGCTGAAGCCGTTGGTGCCGAGCGCGTTGATGTCGAACGGGATCTCGTCCTGCTTGCCGTTGCCGTTCGGATCCTGCGTCTTGAACGCCTCGAGCACCCGGGTCAGCTCGTCCCACGTGGTCGGCACCTTGAGACCCAGCTTGTCGAGCCATGTCTTGTTGATCATCCAGTTCTGGCCGGTGCCGACGTTTTCGATGGTGGGCGTGTAGGACGGGATCTGGTAAAGCTTGCCGTCGAGCGTGTACGCGTACTTCTTGACGGCCTCGTTGTTCTTGTTCTCGAGCAGCTTCCTGACGTTGGGCATTTTGTCGAGGTCGTCGGAGAGGTCTTCGAACACCGGGTTGAGCGAGAAGTCGGTCTGGTCGTACAGGTTGAACGAAAGGTCGGCCACGTCGCCGGAGGCGAGGACCGCGTTCTTCTGCTGGGTCCACGAGGTCGGGTTGCTCTGCGTCCATTTGATCGTGCAACCACAGGCCTGTTCCAGTTCCTTGGCCCACTGCGCGTCCTTGAGCTTGCCTTGGGCGTCCGAGTTCTGCAGCAGCGCGACGGTGACGACCGGCTTGCCGGACCTGTCGGTCGCCGCCGCGCCGTTGCCGCAGGCCGATACCGCGGTCATCGACAGGATCACGCCGGTCGCCGCGACGATGCGGCCCCACTGCCGTGTGCTTGTTGCGTACATCATGTTCCACCTTTCCTCGTGGCGGATCGATATGGACGAGACCGTTCTCGCCTTCTTTTTCATATCGATCTGATGTCATAACGATATGACACTGCGCCGCCGTTGTCAAATCGATATGAATTTGCCCATTAACTCCGGCGTTTCCCTTGCGATTCCAACGTTTTTGCACGAGCACGCGTATGCGTCAATCAACACCGATCGACGAACTGTTCACGAGCTGAGCACCGTGACGCATCGCAAAACCGTCCAGAGGCATCAGCATAGCGCCGTGCAGCGCTGCGGCCGACGCATCAGCGCATCAGCGGCTCGACTCGCGTTCGACGAGCGCAAGACGGCCCTCTTCGCGACGTGACGGCCCATCATACGACCCCTCCACGCGCGAGATCAGCATGCTCACGGCCTTGTCGGCCAGATCATCCATGTCGAGCGCGACCGTGGTAAGCGACGGCACCGTGAACCCGTCCAACGACAATCCATCGAATCCGACGATGCGCACCGCGTCGGGCACGTGCACGCCGCGGTCGGCGAACCCGCGGATCAGGCCGACCGCCAGCGAATCGGTGGCGCACACGATTCCGTCGAACGGCATGCCGTCGGCGATGATCCGGTGCGCGACGTCGCGCCCAACGTCCATGTTCCATTCGCCGGAATACAGGTTCTCCCGGCGGTATTCAAGACCTGCCGCTTCAAGCGCCTCCGCATAGCCGCGCAGCCGCATCACGCGGCTGACGCGCCGGTCGAGCCGGCTTTTCGGCGTCCAGTCGGCACCCACCATCGCAATGTCGCGGCAACCACGCGCGATCAGATGCTCGGTCGCCATGCGAATGCCGGTTTCGCCGGGTACGACGATCGCGTCAAACGCGGGCCGCGAGGAAAAATCGTCGATGAGCACGAGCTGACGGCCTTTGCCAAGACGCGTGAGCTCGGCGGCAGACAGGCCCCCGGCATGGATGATCAGCCCGTCGCACGGCTGGTCGGCCAACCGTTCCAGCGAATCGCGCACGCTGTCCTCGTTCCAGCCGAACCGGGCGACGAGCGCCTTGTAGCCGGCCCGTTCGATCCGGTCGACCATGTGCTGCGCGAACCGCGAATAGAAGTACGGCATGTCGAGCTCGTGCACGCCGACCATGATCGTGCCGGTGCGCCCCGAGCGCAGCGTGCGCGCCGACTGGTTGGCCGTATAGCCGAGTTCGTCGACCGCAGTGCGGATCCTCGCGGCCACGTCGTCGGACACGTACGGACCGCCGCGCAGCGCGTACGACACCGTCGCCACGGACACGCCGGCCCGTTTCGCCACGTCCTTGAGCGTCACCGTCATGCCGTCCAGCCTTTCATTGCGTTCATACTCGATATCATAACGATATGATAACGATACGATAACGATTCAACACAACGTCAGGCGAGCACGCTGACCTCGCTGGCGAGCAGATCCTGCATGTCGCCCGATTCGAGGCGCACGCTGATCGACGCATCGTCGTTGAGCGCGACGACCGTGCCGCGCACCTCGCTGCCGTCGATGAGCTGCGCCTCGACGTCGCGGCCCATCATCCAGCACACGTGGCGCATCTCCGAACGCAGACGGCTCGACTGCACGATCGGCATCTCCACGAATGCCTCGAGGCGCGTGCGCAGCGACTCGACCAGACGCGAGGCGATCATGTCGCGCAACGTCTCGATCGGAGGCAGCGGCGCGAAGTGCATCTGCAGCGACGTGGCCTGCGACGTGGGCAGCCGGTCGGCCGGCATCATGAGATTGATGCCGATGCTGAACACGACCGCCACGCTCACGTCGTCGTCGGGCAGCGGCACCGGTTCGGTGAACGTGCCGCCGAGCTTCAGACCGTGGCAGTACACGTCGTTCGGCCACTTGAGCTTGAACCCGCAATCCGGGTAGAACGAATGCGCGCCGCACGCGTCGAGCGTGCCCTCGAGCGCGTCGAGCGTGGACAGCCCCGCGATCATCGACAGCCAGCCGTTGACCAGCTCGTCCTCGGCGATCGTGCGCGGGATCACGGCGACGAACGACATCGTGAACGAATGGCCCGGATTGCTGATCCACGGGCGTCCGAAACGCGCCAGGCCGTTCGTCTGGCTGTCTGCGGCGATCACGGAAATCGAAATGCCGCGCTCGTCGTCATGCGCGATGTCCCCGGCCTCGATCATGCGGCGGGCCTGCGCATGCGTCGAGTCGATCTCGGCGAACGCAACGGTTTTGTCGGCCACACGCTCGGTGGCGTCAAGTCGCGGCTGTGCGATCTTCAACATTGAAATCATGCGATTCACCTTACGCCGGCCTCTCCGGCGCGTCAAAAATCGTGTCAATATACCGGGCGAGCGGGGTGTCGCGGGCCGATTTGCCGGGTTTTGCCGCGACAATCGCACACCGCGCCGCACATAACGCGACATAAGGCGACAATCTCCGTCCCTGTTGCGAACCGACCGTTGGACCTGTTGCCAGACCCGTTGCGGACACCGACCGTTAGAATGGCGTGATATGACCACAGCCAGCGATTCCCAGTCCCCCGCCCTCGCGATCCCCCGCGCCTCCCGCATCGCCCGATTCGCCGCGGCGGCACGATGGGCGCTGGCCGTGCTCGCCTGCCTGTGGATCGCACTGTGCGTGGCGATCGGCCCGCTGTACTGGGCGGAAGGGTCGATCGCCGACTGGACGCAGGCCAACAGCCTGTATTTCGTCGCGACGTTCCTGATCACGCTGTCGATCGTCGGCCTGCTCGTGCGTTCGGGACGGCCGCGCGACGCGGCGCAGTCGCGCGAACCGTCGTTGTGGCGCAGCGTCGTCGCGCTGGTCACGCAAACGCTTGCAGAGCGTCTCGCACGCACCCATCCCCGCGTCGACCGCGCGCTGCGAACCATCGCAACGTACACGTCGTCCTTCGCTCGCCGAGCGGCCGCGGCGACCGGCCGGGGCCTCACGCGCGCCACCGACCGCGGCTGGAAGATCGCGCTCATCCTCATCCTCGGCTGGCTGTGGGTGCCGACCACGCTCATGAGCGCGTTCGGTGCGGACGTGCGCTCGCAGGCGCGCGAGTTCAGCTGGGCGTGGAACCAGTGGACCGGCATGAAGCAGCCGTACATCGGCTTCTTCTCGTTCGTGCCTATGGACATCTACCCGACCGCGCACTACATGTGGCCGAGCGACCCGACCTACCTGACCGACCAGCACAACATCGTGCTCACCGTGTTCTACGGCGGCGCGGCGGCGATCTCACGCTACCTGACCGACTCGAACGACGCCGGCTTCGTGGCGCTGTCCGTGCTGCAGTGGCTCTTCGCCGCGTTCTGCTGCGCGTCGGCCGCGAACCGATTCCTCAACCTGCCGTGGCTCAGGCCCGCGCACGCCACCGAACGCGTGGACTATGCGCATCCCGAACGCCCGCATTACCTGCGTCCCGTCGACTTCTCCCGCCCCGAACGCGGCGCGGTTTCCTCGCTGACGATCACGAAGCTGCGGCCGCAGCCGTATCCGAACCGCGCGGCCGGCGGGGTGGCGCGCTTCATCACGCTGCTCATGTTCCTGGCCTGCCCGCTCGTGCTGTTTTCGACGATCTCGCTCACCAAGTCGCCGCTGTTCGCGTTCGCGTTCACGTGGTGGTTCGGCGTGTGGTACGAGCTGCTCATGACGTGGCGGCCGGGCGGGCGCAACCCGCTCGACGCGATCGTGCGCACACCGGTGCATACGTTGGCTGCATTCGTGCTGTCGACGTGCGTGATGCTGATCTCCGCGAAGTACGCGTGGTACATCATCGCCGCGCAGATCGTGCTCGTATTGTTCGCCGATCGCAAACGTTGGCGGACGTACGCGGTCGCGCTGCTGCTGCCGGTGATCGTCATCCACGGCGGCATCACGCTGCTCGGCTCGACCGGTTCGATCATCACCGGCGACCCGATCGAAAGCCGCGGCGTACAGCTGCAGATGATCGCGCGCGTCGCCAAACTCAACCCGGACGGCATCCCCGAATCCGCGCGCAAGCAGCTCGCACCGATCTTCAACCTCGACCAAATGGCCGAGGCGTATTTCCAGCAGGACGCGGATCCGGTCAAATCGTCCGGCATCCAGTCGAAGAAGGTGAGCTACAAATGGCGCACCGTCACGCCCGACGACATGAAGAATTTCAATTCGGCGTGGCTTGAGATCACGAAGGCGAACCCGGTGATCGCGCTCGACGCGCTGCTGGCGGAATGCTACGGCTACTTCGACCCGACCGACATGCCATACGTGTCGATGGACTACTACGTGACCAGCGACTACGTGCAGAAGTCGAGCACCTGGCTCAAGCTCGTGAACCACGACTGGCGCGAAACCGTCGCGAAGCGGGCGCGAGCCTGGGGCGCGATCCCGGTGCTCGGCTGGGTCACGCACGGCAATTTCTACGTGACGCTGACCCTGCTGATCGGTGCGGCCGAGGTGATTCTGCGCCGTTGGCGCACGCTGCTCACGCATTTCCCGCTGCTGCTGCTCATGGGCGTCATGGCCACCGCGCCGGCGAACAACTTCGAGCGGCACATGCTGCCGGTCGCGTTCGTGTTCTGCTTCGTGTGCCTCACGTTCTGGCGCGAGTCGCGCGCGGCGCAGGCCGGTTCCGCGGCGAACCAAGATGGGACAGAGCAACGGCCGGAAGACTGAAATCAAGCGAGTTTGACGATCGAGAGGCTAATTCCAACCTCTGCAAAGGTCGGTTCTACGATCGAGAGGCTGCCAAGGACCTGCTTGAGAGCCATCGTATTGCGGTTTTCGGTGAAATACAGGCTAGTTCATGGGGAAAAATCGTCTATGACGGCCTCTCAATCGTCAAACTGACGTCGGCAAAGCCGGAAATCAGCCTCTCGATCGTCAAACTGGTATGGTCTCATGTCATTTGTCGCCGGAATCAGGGCGCAGGCCGACTAAGCTGAGGGGCATGGCGGAACGTATGAACGGGGATTTTCTGGAGCTGCTCGCCGCGCACGGCTGCGATGCGGAGGCGGTTGCGTTCGAATGTCTGGTGAACGGGTTGACGGACGCGCGCACCGCGTCGCTGATGCACGTGCTCGGTTGGCCCGACGACGCGCGATGCTTCGCCGTCGCGGGCTATCCGGGCGAATCGGGCGGCGTATCCACGACGCTGCGGCGGCTGCGTGCGGCCGTGCGCGATTTGGGTGGATCGTTGACGATCGCCGGCGTGCATGACGGCGTGTGCGTCGCGTTGACGGCGGCGCAGGCAGCGGCGACCCCGGAAGTCACGTGCACGGCGATGATGGCGGCGTTCGCGGCTGACCGTCCGGTGGCGCTCGGTCCGGTCAGGCATGGGGTGAATGGGGCGTCGGCGACCGTGCTCGCCGCGTTGAGCACGCTGGCGGCGGCTCCGGCCGTCCGGTTTGCGCCCGGCGCGTCCGGTTCCGTCGGTCCTGCCGGCTCAGCCGGCTCGGCCGGAACCGTAGGCGCCGCTTCCGCGTCGATCGCGGCGGCGTCCGCATTATCGTCGGCTGCGTCATCGCATGGCGACGGCCCGTCGCAAGCCGCCGCATGGCGCAATCCGCGCGAGGACATGCTGCGCCTGATCCGAGCCGAGGACGCGCTGCCGGAGCGCGCGCTGATCGGCGACGCCGACGCGAAGCGCGAGCTGGTCGAGGCCGTGTACGGCAGTCTCACCGCGTCCGGCCCGGACGATCCGACCTTGGAAACCGTCTCAACCTTTCTGCTGTCCGGCGGCTCGCTGGAAACCACGGCAAAGGCGCTCAACGTGCATCCGAACACGGTCCGATACCGTCTGAAGCGAGCCGCCGACGCCACCGGCTGGGACGCCACCGACCCGCGCGAGGCATACGTGCTGCGCACCGCCATCGCTTTGGGCCGCATGACCCTCCGCTGACCGGCGTCGGCCCGCACAACGTTGAGGAAAAGGTCGCGGACATGCGAGAACCCCCGCGATGCGGAATGCAACGCGGGGGTTCTGCGTAAAACCGTTCTCAGCGAGAATCAGGCAACGGTCATCGGATCGACCGGGACGCCCGGGTTCATCGTGGAGGTGATGGTCGCCTTGGTGACGTAGCGGCCCTTCACGGTGGACGGCTTCAGACGCTTGACTTCGTCGGCCACGGCCTTGAAGTTCTCGTCCAGAGCGGCCTCGTCGAAGCTCATCTTGCCGATGAGGAAGGAGAGGTTGCCGTGCTTGTCGACGCGGAAGTCGACCTTGCCGCCCTTGATCTCCTTGATGGCCTTGGTCACGTCCATGGTGACGGTGCCGGTCTTCGGGTTCGGCATGAGACCACGCGGACCGAGCACGCGGCCGAGGCGGCCGACCTTGCCCATCATGTCCGGAGTGGCGACGACGGCGTCGAAGTCGAGGAAGCCGTCGGCGACCTTCGCGATCAGGTCGTCATCACCGACGATGTCGGCGCCGGCCTCGGTGGCCTCGGTGGCCTTCGGGCCACGGGCGAACACGAGGACCTTGGCGGTCTTACCAGTGCCGTGAGGCAGCAGGACGGAGCCACGCACCAGCTGGTCGGCCTTGCGCGGGTCCACGTTCAGGCGCAGCACCGCTTCCACGGTCTGGTCGAACTTGTACTCCGGCATGCTCTTGAGGAGCGCGATGGCCTCGTTGGCGGTGTAGAGGTTGTTGCGATCGACCTTCTCGGCCGCTTCGCGATACTTCTTGGAACGCTGTACCATTAGTCCTTCTCCTCTTCTCAGTCGGTGACCGTGATGCCCATCGAACGGGCGGTGCCCTCGATGATCTTCATGCCGGCTTCGATGTCACGAGCGGACAGATCGGCCATCTTGATTTCGGCGATCTCGCGGACCTGAGCCTTGGTGACGGAGCCGACCTTGTGGGTCAGCGGGTTCTCGGTGCCCTTGTCGACGCCGGCGGCCTTCTTGAGCAGAGCCGCGGCCGGCGGGGTCTTGAGGATGAAGGTGAAGGAACGGTCTTCGAAGACGGTGATCTCGACCGGGATGACCTGACCCATCTTGTCCTGCGTCTGGGCGTTGTACGCCTTGCAGAAGTCCATGATGTTCACGCCGTGCGAACCCAGAGCCGGGCCCAGCGGCGGGGCCGGGTTGGCCTTGCCAGCCTGGATCTGGAGCTTGATCAGCGCCGTGACCTTCTTTTTAGGAGCCATGTTATTGGTTCTTCTTTCTATGAAGCGGTGGTAGTGGCGAACGCCTTGGTTTCCCGCGGCGGACTCCTCCCGCAATCGTATGGTTGCTGTGCTGTGCTAGCGGGCTTGAGCGCGCGTCGCCGCCGCATCCGGCCCTCCAGACACAAACCATTCCATTATGCTGTGCCCTCCGGACGACACGCCGTGCCACAGCCGTATCATTGCGGCCGGCACACCCACAGGGACGCAGACAGTCGGATACGAAAAATCCCCGCACAAAGGCGGGGATCACATTTATCAAGTAATTATCGCTACGCGTGCGACTTCAAGGCGCACCGAGGGAAGCGGTACTTCGTACCGCGACCGAGGAGCAACGCAGAAGGCGCTCCGTAGCGGAAATTACTGAAGTTTTTCGACTTGGTTGAAGCCCAACTCCACCGGCGTGTCGCGGCCGAAGATGGACACCAGCACGGTGAGCTTCTGCGTGGTGGGCTCGACGTCGGAGACGACGGCGGCCATGGTGGTGAACGGGCCGTCGGTGACGGTGACCTGATCGCCGACCGCGTAGGAGACCTCAACCGTGCGCTTCTTGGCGGCGGCGGGCTTGTCGCCGGCCTTGCGCAGCGCCTCGGCGGAGATCATCGGGGCCATCATCTGCACGACTTCCTTGCGGGACAGCGGCGCCGGATCCTTGGTCGGGCCGACGAAGCCGGTCACGCCTTCGGTCTCGCGCACGATGCGGCGCGCGTCCTCGTCCGGCCACATGCGGATGAGCACGTAGCCCGGCACGCGCACGCGGGTGATGACCTTCTTGCCCTTGTCGGTGTGCTTTTCGACTTCCTCCATCGGCACTTCGACCTGGAAGATCTTGTCTTCGAGACCAAAGCTGACGATACGGGATTCGACGTTGGTCTTCACGCGCTTCTCGTAGCCGGAGTACGTGTGCAGCACGTACCACTTGCCTTCGAGGGTGCGCAGGGACTTGGCGAATTCGTCGACGGCCTTGGCGCCAGCGTCCTCAGGAGCGTCGGACTCGCCGTCCTCACCTTCGGAGTCGGATTCGACGGACTCGTCGGACGACTCGCCCTCGGCGTCTTCGGCAGAATCGGCAGCGTCGGCAACGGTGTCGGAAGCCTCGTTGGCGACCGGAGCACCCGGCAGATCAGCGGAGACGGACTCGTTCATTTCGTCCTCGTCCGCGGAGGCCACGGCGTCGAGGTTCACCTCGGGCTCGGCCTGAGCCGCATCGTCATCGGTCACGTCGGGACGCGCGTCGAGATTTTCGAAATTCACTTCATCAGTCATTCGTTATTTCACCTTTTGGGTTGTGTCGTAACGATCAGCCGAACACCCACAGCGTGAGCTTGCCCAGACCGAAGTCCATGCCGGTGACAAGAGCCATCAGGAAGAGCACAAAGATGAACACGGCCAGCGACCAGAAGAACAGTTCCTTGGCGGTCGGGGTGACGACCTTACGCATTTCGTCGATAATCTGCTTGATGAACAGGCCGACGCGCATAAAGATGTTCGGTTTCTTTGCTTCCACAGATGTGCTTGCCTTCGCCATAACCATCCTTACGCTAGAGCATGTTTTCAAGAGACTTGGCAGGGAAGGCGGGACTCGAACCCACAACCTACGGTTTTGGAGACCGTTGCGCTACCAATTGCGCCACTTCCCTAGGTGAACTTGCCATCCAGCGCAACCCGCCCAGCTCAAAACCGGACGCTTGCGCTTGGCAAAACCGCCAAGTCGCTATAGTAGCGGGTATTTTTCGATTCGTCCAATCGAACAAAAAATCCCGTGGAAAAACCACGGGATTTCAACGTTTCTTCGGCATGTCGCGAAAGGCGTCCAACGGACCTCGCTGCGCGAGGGCTCAACGCTGCCTTCGCTCGACTCCCGTCTCGCTCAGGGCTCGCCTACGGACAGTCCACTGGACTGTCCGTTTAACGGCTCGCCCACTTTTGGAACCGGCGCATGCCCTCGGCGAGCTGGTCGTCGGCCAGCGCGTACGAGAATCGCAGGTATCCGGGCGCGCCGAACGCCTCGCCCGGCACGGCGGCGACGTGCGCCTCGTCGAGCAGCGCGGCCGCCAGCTCGCTCGAGCTGGACGACACGGTGCCGTTCGGGCCCAGCGGGCGGTTCAGCAGCGCGCTCACGTCGGCGAACGCGTAGAACGCGCCGGTCGGCGTCGGGCAGTTCACGCCGTCGATGGCGTTGAGCGCGGCGACGATCGCCTTGCGTCGCGCGTCGAAGCCCTCGCGCATCATGTGCACGACGTCGAGCGGACCGGAGACGGCCGCGATCGCCGCGCGCTGCGACACGTTCGCCACGTTGGACGTCATGTGTCCCTGCAGCTTGGCGGCGGCCTTGGCGACCGGCAGCGGCGCGATCAGCCAGCCGACGCGCCAGCCGGGCATCGCGTACGTCTTGGCCACGCCGTTGAGCACGATGAGCTGCTCGCGGCATTCCGGCACGGCCGCGCCGATGTACGTGGTCTTCGCGTCGTCGTAGTTGAGGTGCTCGTAGATTTCGTCGGAGATGATCCAGATGTGGTGTTCAATGGCCCACTCGGCGATGCCGCGCACCGTTTCGGGCGACCAGACGGCGCCGGTCGGGTTGTTCGGCGAATTGACGATGATCGCCTTGGTGCGTTCGGTGCGCGCCGCCTCGAGCGCGGCAAGATCCGGCTCGAAGCCGCGGTCGGCGCCCGCGAACACGGTGACGGGCACGCCGCCGGCAAGCTTGACGGCCTCCGGATAGCTGGTCCAGTACGGGGTCGGGATGATGACCTCGTCGCCGTCGTTGAGCAGCACCTGGAACGTCGAGTAGACGGCCTGCTTGCCGCCGTTGGTCACGACGACCTGCTCGGGCGCGACCTCGTAGCCGGAGTCGCGCAGCGTCTTCGCGGCGATCGCCTCGCGCAGCTCGGGCAGGCCCGGGGTCGGCGTGTACTTGTAGTTCTTCGGGTCGCGGCACGCGGCCGCGGCGGCGTCCACCACGTAGTCGGGGGTCGGGAAGTTCGGCTCGCCCGCGCCGAATCCGATGACGTCGAGTCCGGAGGCCTTCATTGCCTTCGCCTTCGCGTCGACGGCCAGGGTGGCGCTCGGGGTCACGTGGTTGATGCGGTCGGAAAGAGTTTGCCATTCAGCCATAGTCATGGCTTCTAAGATAAACCCGCCACGCGATGTATGGAAGCGTGTCGCGCCGGCATCGCGCCGGCACGATCACACCGATCGCACCGCCGCGATCACACCAGCACGAGGTTGTCGCGGTGCACGAGCGGATGCGCGTATTCCTCGCCGAGGAATCGCTTGAGCTGCGTGGTGGTGCGGCCGAGCATCTGCGGGATCTCCTCCGAGTCGAAGCCGGCGAGGCCGCGCGCCAGATGCGTGCCGGACTCGTCATCGACCCACACCGGGTCGCCCGCGGAGAACGCGCCGCGCACTTCGAGCGCGCCCGCGGCCAGCAGGCTTGCGCGTCCGCCGCGCACGGCCGTCGCGGCGCCCTCGTCGACGACGATCGTGCCGCGCGGTTCCGCCGCGAATCCGATCCACAGCCGACGCGACGATCCGCGCTGCTTGACCGGCGCGAACGCGGTGCCCACCGGGTCGCCCATCAGCGCGGGCCCCGCGTTCGACGCGCACGTCAGCACGGTCGGAATGCCCGACACGGCGGCCACGCGCGCGGCCTCCAGCTTGGTGACCATGCCGCCCGTGCCAACCCCGGACGTCGGTCCGGTCACCGTCACGTCGACGAGCGTCTCGACCACGTTCGGCACGAAGCCGATGCGCCGCGACCCCGATTCGGACGGCGGGGCCGTGTACAGCGCGTCCACGTCGGTGAGCAGCACGAGCGCGTCGGCGCGCACGATGTTCGCGACGAGCGCCGACAGCCGGTCGTTGTCGCCGAAGCGGATCTCGTTGCTCGCCAGCGAATCGTTTTCGTTGACGATCGGCACGACGCCGAGGTCGAGCAGGCGGCCGAGCGTGCGCTGCACGTTGCGGTACTGCTGCGGCCGGATCGTGTCCTCGGCCGTGATCAGGATCTGCCCGACGCGCACGCCGAACCGGCCGAACGCGGCTTCGTACTGGGCCATGAGCAGGCCCTGGCCGACCGCCGCGGTCGCCTGCTGCGTGGCGACGTCGGTCGGCCGCGACGCAAAGCCGAGCGGGCCGAAGCCGGCCGCGATGGCGCCGGACGAGACGAGCACGACGCGCGCGCCCTCCGTCGCCGCCGCGGACAGCGCGGCGACGAGCGCGTTCAGCCGGCCCGTATCCAGATGGCCGGACGGCTTGGTCAGCGAGCTCGACCCCACCTTGACGACGACGGTCCGCGCCCCCGCGACCGCCTGCCGTACTTCGGATTCGGTGACCATGATGCTCCTCCCCCGCTTTCGGCTGCGCCGTTACGCCTCGTCCGCGTCCTCGCCGCGGCCGAACAGGCTGTTCTCGTCGTGACGGTCGTCGTCGATGGACGGATCGGCCCAGTGGCCGGCCTCGCGTTCCGCCATCATCGCCTCGCGCACGGCGGCGCGCGCGTCCATCATCTCGTGGTACTGGCGGCGACGCTCGGAGTTCGTGCGGCGGCGTCCGCCCGGCTCCTCCGGCTCAAGGCGCAGATCCTTGCCGCGCGCGCCGAGCTGGGCGCCGTCGAGCATCTCCGCGCCGGCCGCGATCGTCGGATCCCAGTCGAACTCGACCGCGCGGTCACCACGCCCGATGCGCACCTCGTCGCCCGGCTTGGCGCCCTTGCGGCGCAGCTCGTCCTCCACGCCCAGCTTGGCCAGACGGTCGGCGAGATAGCCCACGGCCTCGTCGTTGTCGAAGTTGGTCTGCATGACCCAGCGTTCCGGCTTGGTGCCGAGCACTTCGTACCAGACCTCGCCGTTGCCGTTCTCCTTGCGCTCCACGGTGAAGTCGAGCGCGGTGCCGCCCTCGTCGGCGCGGCGACGGCGGCGCGCGGCCTGCTCGAGCGGCTTGATGACCACGCGTTCCTGCTCCTCGGCCTCCTCGCGGCGGGCGACCTCCTTGCGCATGTCGGCCACCATCGCGGCCAGCGCGAAGTTCAGTTCCTTCAGGCCCTCGTGCGAGGCGGTGGAGATCTCGAACACCTTGAAGCCGAGCTTTTCGAAGTCCGGGCGCACGAAGTCGGCCAGTTCCTTGGCCTCCGGCACGTCGACCTTGTTGAGCACGATCACGCGCGGACGCTCCGGAATCGGAATCGCGCCCAGCGGCAGTTCGAGCTTGTCCGCATACTGCGCGAGCTCGTGCTCGAGCGCCTCGTAGTCGGCCATCGGGTCGCGGTTCGGTTCGAGCGTGGCGCAGTCGATCACATGCGCGATGATCTCCGTGCGCTCGATGTGGCGCAGGAACTCGAGGCCGAGGCCCTTGCCCTCGGACGCGCCCGGGATCAGGCCCGGCACGTCGGCGATCGTGTAGCGCGCGTCACCGGCCATGACCACGCCGAGGTTCGGCACGAGCGTGGTGAACGGATAGTCGGCGATCTTCGGCTTGGCCGAGCTCATCGCGGCGACCAGACTCGACTTGCCGGCCGACGGGAAGCCGACCAGCGCGACGTCGGCGATCGACTTGAGCTCGAGGATCACGTCGCGTTCGTCGCCCAGCTCGCCGAGCAGCGCGAAGCCCGGCGCGCGGCGCGTGCGATTGGCGAGGGCCGCGTTGCCGAGGCCGCCGGCACCACCCGCGGCGGCGACGAAACGGTCGCCCTCGCGGCGCAGGTCGGCCAGCTGCTCGCCCGGCTGCTTCGGCTTGCCGGACGGGCCCTTCGCGGCGAAGATGACCGTGCCGACCGGCACGGGCAGGATCAGGTCCTCGCCCTTGGAGCCGTCCTTGGTGTCGCCGAGGCCCATCGTGCCGTTGCCGGCCGCGCGGTGCGGCATGAAACGGTAGTCCAGCAGACTGTTCGCGTTGCGCGTCGCCTCGAAGATGACGGAGCCGCCGTCGCCGCCATTGCCGCCGTTCGGGCCGGCGAGCGGCTTGTACTTTTCGCGTCGGATGCCGGCGGAGCCGTTGCCGCCGTCGCCGCCCTTGACATGGACGGTCACGCGATCCACAAAATCACTCATGTATTTACCTTACGTGTCAGGGTATAGAAAAAGCCGCGTCCGTGGGGCGCGGCTTTTTCTTACGTTTGTTGGTGCGTGTCTCAGGCGGCGATCACGTCGACGACCTTGCGGTCGCGGCGAACGCCGAACTTCACGCTGCCGTCGGTGAGGGCGAACAGGGTGTGATCCTTGCCCATGCCGACGTTCTCGCCCGGGTGGAACTTGGTACCACGCTGGCGGATGATGATGTTGCCGGCCACGACGGCTTCGCCGCCGAACTTCTTGACGCCGAGGTACTGCGCATTAGAATCGCGACCGTTACGCGAGCTGGAAGCGCCCTTCTTATGTGCCATGATCTGTTCCTTTCGGTCCTAGCTAAGCCTGGTCGTTTCCGCTCAGGCGATCGCCGTGATCTTGACGGCGGTCAGCTTCTGACGATGACCCTTGCGACGGGCCACGCCGGTCTTGTTCTTGTACTTCATGATGTTGATCTTGGGGCCCTTGGCCTCATCATCAACGACCTCGCCCTTGGCGGAAACCGCAGCGAGATCCTTGGCGCCCAGCACAACCTTGGCGCCGTCGACAACGAGGGCAACCGGGAACTCCACGGCGTCGCCCTTCTTGGCGTCGAGACGGTTGACGAGGATGACGTCGCCGACCTCGACCTTTTCCTGATGGCCACCGGCCTTCACAATCGCGTACATGCTTAGTCCTAACTATGGTGTTATAAAGCTACTTGCCTGACGCACGCAAGCCGCTGGTCAGACACCGACTGTCTAACTTACACCGACCCGTGTACTAACGCAAGTTGAATTCGGCGTGTCAAATCGGCGCGTGTCGCGCCGACCTGCCACATGCCGCGGCGAACGGGCGAATCCAGCCGGGAATCCCGGCGGGGCGGCCCGCCCGTCGCGGCGCGTTTTCCGTTACTCCTCGCTCTCCGCGTTGTTCGCGGCAACCGCAGCCGCCGCGATCTGCGCGAGCTTGGCCTTCACATCCGCCGAGGAGCCCTGCGGCACCTGCACGTCCGTGCCGCGGCCGTGCTTGTTCGTGCGGATGAACGGATCGCCGCCCTTGAGCGCATACGGATCATCATAATCCGCGTTCACGGTCGGCTCGTCGTGCAGGATGAAGCCGCGGCCCTTGCAGGTCGGGCACTCCTCGGAGAACGCCTCGACGAGGCCCTGTCCGATGCGCTTGCGCGTCATCTGCACGAGGCCCAGCGAGGTGACCTCCGCCACCTGATGCTTGGTGCGGTCACGCGCCAGGCATTCGATGAGGCGGCGCAGCACGAGGTCGCGGTTGGCGGGCATGACCATGTCGACGAAGTCGATCATCACCATGCCGCCGATGTCGCGCAGGCGCAGCTGGCGCGCGATCTCCTCGGCCGCCTCGAGGTTGCACCGGGTCACGGTCTCCTCGAGCGACTTGCCCTTGCCGATGAACCGGCCGGTGTTCACGTCGATCGTGGTCATGGCCTCGGTGCGGTCGATGACGATCGAGCCGCCGGACGGCAGGTAGACCTGCCGTTCCATGCCCTTGCGCAGCTGCGAGTCGATCTGCCACTTGTCGAACACGTCCTTGCCGCCGTGCTCGGCCGGATCCCACTTGACGAGCTTGTCGCGCAGGTCCGGGGCCATCGTCTCGAGGTATTCCTCGATGCGCTCGTACACCTTGTCGCCCTCGACGATCATCTGCTTGAAGTCGTCGTTGAAGATGTCGCGCACCACGCGGATCGCCACGTCCGGCTCGCCCTGCAGGAGCTTGGGCCGGCGGCCGTGCAGGAACTCGTCGCGCTTGGACGTGATGCGCTCCCACTGGCGCACGAGGCTTTCCAGATCCTTGACGATCGCCTCCTCGGACGCGCCTTCGGCGGCCGTGCGGATGATCACGCCCATGTCTTTCGGGGCGATCTTCGAGACGATGTTCTTCAGGCGCGAACGTTCGCGGTCGCTCAGCTTGCGGCTCACGCCGGTCATGCCGCCGGACGGCACGAGCACTAGGAAGCGGCCGGCGAGCGTGACCTGCGAGGTCAGGCGCGCGCCCTTGTGGCCGATCGGATCCTTGGTGACCTGCACGAGCACCGGGTCGCCCGACTTGAACGCGAGCTCGATGCGTCGCGGCTGGCCGTCGAGACGCGCCGCGTCCCAGTTGACCTCGCCCGCGTACAGCACGCCGTTGCGCGCCTGGCCGATGTCCACGAACGCGGCCTCCATGCTCGGCAGCACGTTCTGCACGCGGCCGAGATACACGTTGCCGACGGTCGCGACCTCCTGGATGTCGGACACGTAATGCTCGACGAGCACGTTGTCCTCGATCACCGAGATCTGCGTGTGGCGGCCGCGCTCGCGCACGACCATCAAACGCTCGACGTTCTCGCGGCGCGCGAGGAAATCCTGTTCCATGAGCTGCGACTGGCGGGAGCGCTCGCGACGGTTGTCGCGGCGGCGCTGCTTCTTCGCCTCGAGTCGCGTGGAGCCCTCGATGTCGGTGATTTCGTCGATGTACTGCTGCTTGCGCGAGCGGCGCGGCACGAGATCCTCGACGTCGTCGCCCGACTTGGAACGGCGACGGCGACGGCGACGGGTCACGCCCGCCTCCTCGTCCTCGCTCTCCTCGCGACGGCGGCGCGACGGCACGTCCGGTTCGTCCGCGTCCACGCCGGACGGCTGATCGGACGCCGATTCGACGTCCGGCGTCTCGCGTTCGGCGTCGCGTCCGCCGCGGCGGCGACGGCGACGGGAGCGGGTCGGGCCTTCCGTGAGGTCCTCCTCGGTGATCGGGGCGTACGTGATGTCGTCGAACTCGAGGTCCTCCTCGATCTGCTCGACCTCGGCGGCGGCGCGGCGCTCCTGCGCGTTCAGGCGGCGGGAGCGGCGCGAACGGCCCGATTCGGCGGACGCGTCGGAGTCCGCGTCCGCAACGCCGTTCGACGCGTCACGATCCGGCTCCCGATCCTTCGGGGCGATCTCGACGATCGCGTCACGCGAATCGTCGGACGCGTCCTGCGAGCCGCCGCGGCGGCGACGGCGACGGGAGCGGACGGTCTCCTCCGGCTGATCGTCGCGGCCGGCGTGATCGTCATGTGCGTCGCGTCCGGCGCGATCCGTCCGTTCCGCGCCGTCGGAGCGACGCGAGCGGCGTGAGGCGTCGCGGTCATCGTCCGCGGCGTCGTCATGCGCGTGATCGGCCGGCGGCAGCTCGGGCAGCACCGGCTCCTGAAACAGCAGCGACGTCATCGGCTTCGCGCCGCGCGCAGCGGCGGCGGGACGAACGGCCCGTCCGGCGCGGGACGGGCGGGCGTCGCGGTCGTCGTGATCGTCGAGATCCAGCAGCGACTCGACGGCGTCGAGCGCGCGGTCGTCGCCGGAATCGGCATCGTCACGGGACGCGCGGCGACGGGAACGACGCGGCGCCTCGTCGATCGGCGCATCGTCGAACGCGGCGGCACGGCGGCGGGAACGGACGCGACGGGAGGACGGGGCGTCGTCCTGGCGGTCGTCGCGGGCGTCCTGACGGTCGTGATCGTCGCCGGACTGCGACGCGTCGACGAAATCGACGGCGGAATGCCGGACCGCGCTGCGGGACCGGTGTTCGGACCGTTCGGCCGCGGACACGTCCGGGGTGACGACGAGATCGGCCACGCGCGGTTCCTCGAACAGCGGCGCGGCATGCTCCTGCACAGTCAGTTCGACGGCCGCGCCGGCCGCGCCGGCTCCGCGCACCACGCGGCGGCCGCCGCGACGGCGACGGGGGGCAGGAGCCGCCGGAACGGGCGGCTGGGCGGCGGACTGGTCCGCGGACGGGGATTCCGCCGCGCGGGCGGACGAATCGGATACGACGTTATCTGCGACTTCGGCGTCGCCGAAGCCCTCATGGTTCACACTGGGCACAATGCTCCTAACGACGCGCTGCAATCGCATCGCCTATGTCAAAGCCCCATGCGGCTGTCACACCACGCTCTCACCGTGGCCGCGCATCGATTGCGCCCGCATAAAGCAACGGTCAAAAAGTCCTTGCTGCGACGGCGGACACCGGCCCCGCGGAAAAACCACGCGAGGGGATCGACGCCATCGGTTGCTGCGGCGGCTTGCAGCACCGCCACCCTTAAGTATGACACAAGAATTGACAATCGGTGAACAACGGCGGAATCGCGGGCGGTCAGCCGCCCGACGTTCATCCGACGCGCGTCACGCGACGAGCCACGCCTCCAGAATGTCGGCGAGCAGGGCGAGCTCGGATTCGGGCAGCTGCTCGTCGTGCTTGTGGGCAAGCAGCGGGCTGCCGGCGCCGAGGTTCACGGCCGGAATGCCGAGGATCGCGAAGCGGGCCACGTCGGTCCAGCCGAGCTTGGCCTGCGGGTCGCGGCCCGTGCGCTCCTTGACGAGGCGGGCCAGCGAGGCTGCCAGCGGCGAGTCCATGCCCGGGCGGGCGCTCGGCGACTCGTCCTTCATCTCGATGCCGAATCCCGCGAACATACCGCCCGTGGCGACGTGCTCGCCGTTGCCGAGCTCCGCGCCGCAGTCCGCGCCCATCATGAGCGCCTTGGCCTCGGCGATCGTCTTGTCGGGTGCGAAGCGATAGTTGACGTGGACGCGGCACTCGTCGGGAATCACGTTCGTGCCCTTGCCGCCGGAGATCAGCGTCGCGTTCACGCCCTCGCGGTAGACGAGCCCGTCCACCGGCACGTCGGCCGGCTCGTACGCGGCCAGACGGTTCAGAATCTCGGCGGCCTTGTGGATCGCGTTGTCGCCCATCCACGCGCGCGCCGAATGCGCGGCCACGCCGTGCGTGACCACGTCGAAGCGCATCGTGCCGTTGCATCCGCCCTCGATGCCGCAGTCGGTCGGCTCGCCGATGATCGCGAAGTCGCCGGTGATCCAGTCGGGATGGCTTTCGACCACCTTGCGCAGGCCGTTCTTCTCGGCGGCGACCTCCTCGTGGTCGTAGAACACGTAGGTCAGGTCGTACTTCGGGTCGATGCCGCCGGTCGCACCGGTCGCACCGGTCGCGCCGCCGCGGCGGCCGTCCAGCGCGGCGGCCAGATACAGCATCACCGCGTCGGACGCCTTCATGTCGGTCGCGCCGCGACCCCACAGCACGCGCTCTCCGGGGTGACCGGCCGCCACGTCCTCGCGGATCAGCGGGTCGCCGGGTTCGAGCCAGCGCGGCGGGAAGTTGTCGATCACCGGCACGGTGTCGATGTGGCCGGCCAGAATCACGCGCTGCGGCTTGCCGAAATCCGTGCTCGCGACCACCGTGTCGCCGTGGCGGCGCACGGTCAGGTGCGGCTGCTTGCGCAGGAACGCCTCCACCTCGTCCGCAAGCGGCGTTTCGTCGTCGCTCACCGAATACGCGCCCATGATCTGCTCGAGCAGGGCCGCGAGCGCCTGTTCGCGCGTCGCCCCCGCCGGGAATCCGAGTTCCGTCGCCGTCTGCTGTGCCAGTTCGTTCGTCATGCGCCTCATCGTAGCGGGTTTCGCCCCGCCACTCCCCCGCCCGTCCCAAGTTCCGGGGAGCGGTTTGACGATCGAGAGGCTGAATTCGTTCCGTGCTGATGTCAGTTTGACGATCGAGAGGCTCTTGAGGCGTGATAGTGCATGTTGCACGGGCCTTCACACACCAATTTCCGCCCCTTCCAGGCGGGGGCACGAAAGATCACAGCCTCTTGATCGTCAAACTGACCTTGGCAAAACCGATATTTGGCCTCTCGATCGTCAAACTGCCGCGTTCTGCGATGAGTTCTCCAATTAGACGGGGTGTGGCAGTATGGGATAGGTTTCAGGTTCGCGGGGTCTGCCGGCGCGGCGCCCGCGACGCATGCGGCGGTTT